>NZ_JBFNQD010000002.1:0-773645 GCF_040797145.1 Labrys neptuniae
CCTCGTCACTCTCAATGCCATCGTGCGAGATCAGACCCCCTTCAAGGCATGACACTCGCTCAACTACAGTTGCCGGAGCGTGCGAATTCGGTGGACTCGCCTTCCGTAATGGCGTATTGGCACGCCTCCACTTCAAGTAAGAGCAAGATGCGTCCTTCGGGTACGCGCGGAGATCGAACATGAACCTGATTCAGACTATCGAGCAGGAAGAAATTGCCCGCCTTTCGGCCGGCAAGGACATTCCCGAATTTCAGCCCGGCGACACGGTCATCGTGAACGTCAAGGTGAAGGAAGGCGAGCGCACCCGCGTTCAGGCCTATGAAGGCGTCTGCATCGCCCGCGACGGCGGCGGCCTGCAGGAGAGCTTCACCGTCCGCAAGATTTCCTACGGCGAAGGTGTCGAGCGCGTGTTCCCGCTCTACTCGCCGATGATCGATTCCATCAAGCTGGTCCGCCGCGGCAAGGTCCGTCGCGCCAAGCTCTATTACCTGCGCGATCGCCGCGGCAAGTCTGCCCGCATCGCCGAGCGCGTCGACTACAAGAAGTAAGTCCGACGCTTCTGACGGATTTCGACGCCGGCCCGGCAACGGGCCGGCGTTTTGCGTTTCCCCGGGACCGCCGGCTTCCAGCCGGCTCTGGGAATCAAGAAGAGCCGGCTGGAAGCCGGCGGTCCCTGGAAACTACGTCTTCTTGGCCCACCACAGATCGGGAATGCCGCGGTCGTAGATCACGCCCGGGTCGCCATGCTCGAACTCGTCCCAATAGGCCAGCCAGTGGTTCGGGCGGTTGTACATCGGCACCCAGTAATAGCCCGCGCGCAGCACGCGGTCGAAGGCGCGGCACGCCGCGACGAGCGCGACCCGGCTGTCGGCGGCGGCGATGGCGTCGATCAGGGCATCGAGCACTGGATCGACGATGCCGGAGATATTGCTCGAGCCCGGCACGGCGGCCGTCCGGCTGGAAAAAGGCCCGCGCATGTCTTCGCCCGGGGTCAGGCCGTAAGTGGCACGGCGAGAGATGATGTCATAGTCGAACGCATCGGTGCGGCGCTGATATTGCGAGGAGTCGACGGCGCGGAAACTCGCCGCGATGCCGAGCCGCCCCAGGCTCTGGATGAACGGGGCCGTGATCTTGTAGAGGAAATCGCTCTCCTCCAGGAATTCGATGGTGAAGGCCTCGCCCTTGGCATTCTTGAGGACGCGGTTGTCGAGGCTCCAGCCGGCCTCCTTGAGGAGCCCCAGCGCCATGCGCAGATTGGCGCGGTCGAAGCCGCTGCCATCCGAGACCGGCGGCAGCAGGGCTTCGCCGAAGACGGCATCGGGCACCTTGCCGCGATAGGGCTCCAGCAGAGCGAGTTCGTCCGGCCCGGGCCTGCCCTCGGCCTTCAGCGGCGAATTCTCGAAGATCGAGGCCGTGCGCTGGTAGGACGAGTACATCACATTCCGGTTCACCCATTCGAAATCGAAGACGAAACCGAGGGCCTGGCGCACGCGGGGATCGGAAAACTTGGCGCGACGCGTGTTGAAATACCAACCCTGGGCGCCCGAAGGCGTGTGGTCGGGCACCGTCTCGCGCTTGATGCGGCCGTCGCGCACGGGCGGGATGTCGTAGCCCTTGGCCCAGTTCTCGGAGCTCGTCTCCTCGCGGAAGCGATAATTGCCGGCGCCGAAGGCGATGAAGGACACTGAGGGATCGCGGTAATAGTACCAGGTCAGGCGGTCGAAATTGTTGGTGCCGACCTGGGCGGGCAAGCTCTCTCCCCACCAATTCGCCACGCGCTCATAGCTGATCGCTTCGCCCACATCGACCTTGCCCACCTTGTAGGGCCCGCTGCCGAGCGGGGCTTCCAACGTCGATTTGGTGAAATCGCGGCTCGACCACCAGGCCTTCGAGAAGATCGGCAGGCCGGCGACGATCAGGGGCAGCGAGCGCCCGCGCCCGGGCAGCAGCGTGACGCGCACCAGGTCGGGGGCCTCCGCCACCGCCTCCTTGAAGAAGCGCAGCGGCTCGGTGATGAAGGGATGCCCCTTCTCCTTCAATGTGTTGAACGACCAGGCGCAGTCCTCCGCCGTCAGCGCCGAGCCGTCATGGAAGCTGAGGCCGGGGCGCAGGCGGAAGCGATAGGTCTGCCTGTCGGCTGAGACGGCCACCGATTGGGCGGCGTAGCCATACACCGCATCCGGCTCGTCCACGGCCCGCGCCATCAGCGTGGCGAAGGTGGCGTCCATCCCCACCGCGCCCGTGCCCTTGAGGACGTAGATGTGCAGGCTGTCGAAAGAGTTGAAGGACTGGTTGTAGCCGGTCTGGTAGACCAGCTGCGAGAAGGCGCCGCCCTTGGGCGCGTCGGCGCGCACATAGTCGAATTTCTTGAAGTCGGGCCCATATTTCAGGTCGCCGAAGGTCGACAGGCCATGGCTCTCGACCTCCTGCCCCCAGGCGCCCGCCGGCAGCAGCGCACAGGCTGCGCCGAAGAAGCCGGTCTTCAGAAGCGTGCGGCGGTCGAGTTCGGCCATGGGCGGGATCCTTATGGGTGTCGTCATCCCGGACGCGCTGCAGCACACAGTGGTGCGGCGCAGATCCGGGATCGCAAGACGAAAAGCGCTCCTTTACCCGGAGCGCGGTCCCGCGTCAGCGAAGCAGCATTGCATGCTGCATCGCGCGCGGGATGACTAGGCTATTTGGCCGCCCCGGTCTTGGCGGCCAGGGCCGGGTCATACCACCAGACGGTGGGGAAACCGCCGGTCGGGCTCTGCGTGGGCAGCACGGCCGGCTGGCCGAAGCGGTTCCAGCGCAAAGTGTGCCATACATCGTTGTACCACATCGGCACCACATAGTTTCCGGCGAGCAGCACCCGGTCCAGCGCCTTGGTGGCGGCGACCAGTTCGGCCCGATCCTTGGCATAGACGATGCGTTCGGCCAGCGCATCCACGGCGGGATCCTTGATGCCGATGATGTTGCGCGAGGTCGGCTTGTCGGCGGCGACAGAGCCCCAATAATCCCGTTGCTCATTGCCGGGCGACTGGGTCTGGCCCACGCCGAACAGGATCATGTCGAAATCGCGATTGTTCTCGCGCTGGTTGAACTGCGTGTCGTCGACCACCCGCACCGAGGCCTCGATGCCGATACGCTTGAGATTTTCGACATAGGGCAAGGCGACCCTGGTGAAGGTATCGCTGGAGAGCAGGATCTCCACCTTCATCACCTCGCCAGTCTTCACATTGGTGAGCTTGCGGTCCTTGAACTCCCACCCGGCCTCCTTCAGGAGGCCGATGGCTGCGCGGATATTGGCGCGCTGGACCTCGTCGCTGCCATTGACCGGATTGGCATAGGGCATGGTGAACACCTCCGGCGGCACCTTGTCCTTGACCGTTTCGAGGATGTCGCGCTCCTGGCCCTCAGGCAGCCCGCTGGAGGAGAGTTCGTCGAGCCCGGCGAAATAGGAGCCGATGCGCTTGTATTGGTTGAAGAAGATCGTGCGGTTCAACGTCTCGAAATCGAAGACCAGGTTGAAGGCCTTGCGCACCCTGACATCCTGGAATTTCGGCCGCCTGAGATTGAAGGCGAAGGCCTGCATGCGGCCGACGGTGTTGGACGGGAAGTCCTGCTTGACGATACGCCCTTCCGTCACCGCCGGGATGTTGTAGAGCGTCATCCAGTTGGCAATGATATTCTCCAGGCGGAAGTCGTAGGAATCGCTCTTGAACAGTTCCGGAAGCTGCTGGGTGTTGGTGTAGTAGTCGTAGCGGATCTCGTCGAAATTATAGTGGCCCTTGGCGGTGGGCAGGTCGGCGCCCCACCAGTCCTTGACTCGCTCATAGACGGCCCCGCGCCCGGCCTCGAAGCTCTTGAGGCGATAGGGGCCGGAACCGAGCGGCGGCTCGAGCGTGGTGTTGGCGACGTTGCGCGGCTTGCCGTCGGGCCCATTGGCCAGCCACCAATGCTTGGGCATGACATAGAGCTGGCCGAGGATCTGCGGCAGCTCGCGATTGCCCTTGGTGGAGAAGGTGAAGGTCACCTGATCGGGCGCGCTGACCTCGGCCTTGGTGACGTCGTGATAATATTGCGCGGTCTGCAGATTGTTGGCCTTCTGCACCTCGAAGGACCACACCACGTCTTCCGGCGTCAGCTTGGTGCCGTCGTTCCAGCGCGCCTTGGGATTGATGCGGAAGGTCACCGAGGAGATATCGTAGGGAAAGCGCACGGCATCGGCGATCTCGCCATATTCGGTGGAAGCCTCGTCCTGCGCCGAGGTCATCAGGTTCTGATAGACATTGGTGACACCGGCCTCGATGTTGCCCTTCACCGAGACACCGTTGATCGCCATCAGCGCGATGTTGAAATTGTCGAAGGTGCCACTGATCGCCAGCCGCACCTGGCCGCCCTTGGGCGCATCCGGATTGACGTAGTCGAAATGGTCGAACGCCTCCTTGTGTTTGGGCTCGCCCAGCAGGGAGATGCCGATCCGCCAGGGTGGTGTCGCGCCCGCCGCCGCGCCGGCGGAGGCTTCGGCCGGCTTGGCCGCCTCCTCCGCCAGGACCTGCTGCGAGGCGAACATCGCCAGTGTCACGAAAGCGGCGAAGGCAGCCGAAGCGAGCGGGGAACGGACGAGGCGCATGGGATCTCCGTTGGTTTCCCTTGCCATCGGCAGGGAGGCGGGCCTGGGGCGGCCGGGACTTGCGGGCACGGCCTGCAGGCGCCGCTGGCGGGCAGCGGCGGCAAACCATCGAGGATAGGAGCCAATGCGGCGGAAATGCAGCTGATTCGGCAAGATGACATCGTGTTCACCTTGCAGGGCATTCGCCGCTTTGATCCACGCCCGCCATCGCAAGGATGCACCGAGCTCACGGAGCGAGACTAGCCACGCTCGTGGCTGAACATGCCTTGCCCCCGCAACAATCTGCCAGGAAAGCACGTGCCAACACGCTCGGCCGGGCTTATCCTTGTGACCGCATCTCGCATGGCATGGCATGGCGGCGCCCTCGGCGCGGGCCGATGCAGCGGGACTGCAAGAGGCGCGATCCGGAGGCACCGCCATGCTGGGAGCAAAGCTCGCCGTCGCCACTTTGCCTGTGCGCGACCTCGCCACGGCCCGACGCTTCTACGAGGACCTGGTGGGGCTGGAGATCGCCTTCGAGCACGCCGGCAGCGCCATCGCCTACAAGGCCGGCCCCTCGATCGTGCTCGTCTACGCCTCCGCCAATGCCGGCACCAACCACGCCACCGCCGTGACCTGGGTGGTAGGCGACGACATGATCAGCCTGGTCGAAACACTCAAGGCCAAGGGCGTCGCCTTCGAGCATTACGAGATCCCCGGCACCACGCTGGACGGCGACATCCACCGCACCGGCGACCTCGAACTCGCCTGGTTCCGCGACCCTGACGGCAACATCCACGGCCTGGCGAGCGGGTGAACCCCGGGTGCGCGGGCGTCTCGCCCGTTCTTCTCTGCCAGCACGCGCGGCGCTCCCAAGAACGGGCGGGACGCCCGTGCACCCGAAGAAAGTCTCTTCTCTCCAACACGCCCGCAATCGCGGATTGACGCCGCCTCATCCCTCGCTATAGTGCCGGCCGCGTTGCCCCTATGGCGGAACTGGTAGACGCGTCCGACTCAAAATCGGATTCCGCAAGGAGTGCTGGTTCGATTCCGGCTAGGGGCACCAACTCGTTTTTCCTGCCATTGCGGCTTCCCGAAGCGCCTTCCCCTCGCTAGTTTCGCGAGCGGAATGGAGGCGACATGCTCACCGGCGAATTGAACGCCAAATCCGTCACGGGTCCCAACCCTAATGCGGCGGCTTGATTGATGAACGCCGGCGATGTGAACCTGCTCGGGATCGACGTCGGGTTTTCCAAGTCCCGCCCCACGACGGGCATTGCCTGGAGTGTAGAGGGCTCGATTGGCGCGACAAAAACCCATACCGAGTGGGAACGGCGCAAACAGCATCTGCCACCGGCCGCGGGCTTTTCCGTCATTGCAATCGATGGGCCATTGGCGCCTATGGGATCGCCGGAATCACTTGTCCGCACTTGCGAGCGGCTGTTAGCGCGCGGCTTGTTCCAGAAGCGCTGCAAACCCGGCGCAAGCCATTTCGGCACGGGTCTCCAACTCAAGCGCGCAGCCCATGAAACTGCAAATCAGATCCGGCATCTGGCCGCCGCCCCCTTGTTTGCGAATGCCGTGTTTCCTGATGTGGCGATTGTAGAAGCCTTTCCCAATGCCTTCCTGGGCGTGCTCCTGTCGGATCAGATCTTTGCTGCAAACCAGATTCCGCGCGGCAAGAAATTCGATTGGATGTATGAGAAGGCCATCGAGACTCGGGCTTTTATCAGGTTGATGAGTGCAATCGGTTGGGGCACGCCCGATCTGTTGCAACGCGTTGAAGCCGAGCGAGACCATGAGAAACGCGCCGCCTATATCTGCTTGATGACGGCAGCCTGTGCCACGACCGGAGAGGCTGAAATCGTCGGTGACGGGACGAGCGGATGGATATGGTTGCCGCCTGCGCAGGTCTGGGCTCCCTGGGCGCGCGAGGCACTCGAACAAAATCGCATTGCCCTTCCCTCCCGCTCCCACCCGTGACACTCTCCCGGTCCAGCCAACCAGGGAGTTCTCGCCATGTCCTCGTCCCCCGCCATCATCGTCACCGGCGCCGCCGGCAATCTCGGGGCCGCGGTGGTGCGCGAGCTTGCCAGAGGCAGCGCTCCGCTGGTCCTGATGGAGCGCTCGGCCGAGAAGCTCGAGGCGCTGGTCGCCTCGCTGCCGGCGGGGGTCGAGGTGCTGTCGATCGCCGGGACGGACATGACCTCGCAGGAGGCCTGCGAGGCGGCGGTCGCGCGGGCAATCGCTAAGTTCGGGGCGGTCGGCGGGCTGGCCAACACGGTGGGCGGTTTCGCGATGGCGCCGGTCGCCAAGGCGCTTGCGCAATGGGATGCCATGCTTACCGGCAATGCCCGCACGGCGCTCGCCATCAGCGCCGCAGTGCTGCCGGCGATGCAGGCCGCGCGCCAGGGCCGCATCGTGCATGTGGCGGCGCTGGCCGGGCAGAAAGCCTCGGCTGGGATGGCCGCCTATGCCGCCTCCAAGGCGGCGCTGCTGCGGCTCACCGAGGCGATCGCTGAGGAATATCGCAAGGACGGCATCACCGCCAATTGCGTGCTGCCCGGCGTGATCGACACGCCGCCGAACCGCGCCGCCATGCCCAAGGCCGATACCAGCACCTGGGTAGCGCCGGAAGCGATCGCGCGGTTGATCGCCTTCCTGCTTTCGGCAGAAGGTGGCGTAGTGACGGGCGGGGCGATTCCGGCCACGGGCGTGCCGGCGGTTTCGGCGTGAGGCCGTAGATCTGCTGCCTGGGAGCGAGCACGTCTCCGGCCGCTCTTGGAAACGCCCAGCGTACGGAAAGGAAGAGCGGACAGGATGTCCGCGCTCCCAGGAGCCGCCGGATGTCGCCTCAGGGCAATTGCCCGGCAATCTTCCGGCGCTATAGTTGCGCAAAATCCTGCCGGAGGAAGAAGCGCATGCCGACCCCTTTCATCCGTCTCGCCAAGACAGCCCTGCTCGCGCTACCCTTGGCCCTCGGCCTCGCTGCGGGGGCCACGCCGGCGACAGCAAAGGGCTGCGAGGACCTGGCGGCCGGGCGCTGCAAGGTGAAGCTGCCCGGCGGCATCACCATGGCCTATGTCGAGACCGGGCCGAAGGACGGGCCGGCGGTACTGCTCATCCATGGCCTCACCGACAATATCCGCTCCTGGTCGACGACGATGGCGGCGCTGCACAAGCGCGACCCCGGCCTGCATATCCTCGCCATGGATCTGCGCGGCCACGGCCAGACCTCGATGCCGCCCCGGGCGGCCTGTTCGCCCGCACCGGAAAAATGCTTCCGGACCAGCGATTTCGCTGGCGACATCGTCGCCTTCATGAAGGCCAAGAAGATCGCCAAGGCGACGCTGGCCGGCCATTCGCTCGGCAGTTTCGTCACCCAGGAAGTCGCCCTGGAGCACCCCGAACTGGTCGAGCGCGCCGTGCTGGTGGCGAGCTCCACCAAGGGCGTCGACAATGTCGCCCTGCGCGACTACGTGCTGAAGGAGCCGGTGGAAGGCTCCTGGAAGAAGGCGCTGGAGGCCAAGGGCTGGAAATATCCCGCCGGCTTCTACATGCTCACCCCGCTGAAGGCCGATCCCAAGGCCGAGGACTGGATCGCCAAGAACTGGGTGGTCGACCCGGCTGCCGATCCCGCCTTCCTCAAGCCCTATGTGCCGGAGACCGCCAATGTGCGGCTCGGCACCTGGATCGGCGCCAGCAAGGCGCTGCTCGCCACCGACAACACCGAGCGGCTGAAGAGCCTTTCCGTACCCGTGCTGGTGCTCTGGGCGACGCAGGACAGCATCTTCCTGGAGGCCGACCAGACCTGGCTGAAGCAGTCCCTCTCCGAGGCAGCCAAGACCAAGGGCATCCCTGCCTTCTGGAAGCGCTACGGCGTGATTCCCCTGCCGGCTTCCGGGGCGCAGGTCAGCGATATCGGCCATAACGTGCAATGGGGTGCGCCGGACGCCGTCGCCGCCGACATCGAGGCCTTCATCAAGACCGGCGCGCCCACCAGCGATCTCCTGCACAGCGACAAGCCGCCGGCGCTCGACCACATCGTCACCGAGCCCGGTAAGGCGGAAGTTATCAAGCTCGGCCAGCCGGCCACGGCGAATTGAGGGCAGAGACCGCCAGGTTCGGCGACAAGGGTAACGGGTCCGGGCCGGTCTGGAGAGACTGACGCAATAATCGCAAAGAGGCCGGGAAAAGCTCAATTTTGTCATGCCCGGGCCTGTCCCGGGCATCCAGCTACCGCTGTTCGTTGAGGCTGCGGCCCTGGATTGCCGGGACAAGCCCGGCAATGACAAAAGTCGAGTCCCAACGATTTTCGGCCACACCGGGCCACCGGGGTCGCGGATCCAAGTTCACTTTATGGCTTGTTAAGTACGGCAATTCACTTTATGACTTGTTAAGTGAACTTGCCGAGGCCCTGATGAAGCGTGCCGACGATCACACTGCCGACAGCGGCGCCGCACCCAATCTGGAGGCGCGGCGTTCCAGCATTTTGGGCCAGCGCGTCAAGGCCTTCCGCACCGCGCGCCGGCTGACCCTGCGCGAGCTCGGCGATCTCACCGGCACCACGGCCAGCTTCCTCTCCCAGCTCGAACGCGGGCTTTCCGGCGCCAACACCTCCACGCTGATGGGGATCGCCAACGCCCTCGGCATCAATGTCGCCGACCTCTTCGACGAGGGCGAGGCCCTGCCGCACAAGGTCGTCTCCCGCTCCGAGCGCCCGGCCTTGCCGGCCAGCGGCGGCTGCCACAAGACCTTGCTGTCCCGGCGCCCGCTTCGCGACCTCGAAGTCTATTCCGGCGAGTTCGACGTCGGCGGCTCCACGGGCGACCAGCCCTATACCCATGGCAATTCCCACGAAATGTTCCTGGTGCTGCGCGGACGCCTGCAGCTGACGCTCGGCCAGGAGAGCTTCATCCTCGAGGCGGGTGACAGCATCGAATATTCGTCCTCGACGCCGCACAAGACGGTGAACATCGGCGACACCCCGGCCGAGGTGGTGTGGATCATTTCCCCCCCGACCAGCGGCGCCGCCGATCTCGACCAATATGTGATCCGGAATTCGCTCGCATCCGGATCGCCCGAACAAACAAGCGAGTCTTCAGAGGGATAACGGGATGACAACTGCAACGGCATTTGCCAAAAGATCTTGCGCAAAAGCATTTTGTGCCGGCCTGGCCGGCGCTGCCTTCGCCCTGCTGGCGGCCTCGTCGGCCCTGGCCCAGAACGCACCGCCCGCCGGCACCATCACCGAGGGCTCGCTGAAGGACAAGACGCTGACCTTCGTCTCCTATGGCGGTATCTATCAGGACGGCCAGAACGCCGCGCTGAAGGAATTCGCCGACAAGTCCGGCGTCAAGCTCCTGAACGACGGCCCGACCGAACTCGCCAAGCTCCAGGCCCAGATCGAATCGGGCAATGTCACCTGGGACGTCGTCGATACCGGCGACCTCGCGCCCTTCGCCTATTGCGGCAAATATTTCCAGAAGCTCGACTTCACCAAGATCGACATCTCGCACATTCCGCCCGGCCAGGTCGGCCCCTGCAGCGTGCCGGCCATGAATTACGGCATCGTGCTGATGTACAAGACCGACAAGTTCAAGGACCATCCGCCCAAGAACTGGAAGGACTTCTTCGACACCAAGAACTTCCCGGGTACGCGCGGCATCGACGGCAGCGGTGACCCGCCGGTCGGCCTGCTCGAACAGGCGCTGCTGGCCGACGGCCATCCGGTGGACAAGATGACGCCGGCGGACATCGACACGGCCATCGCCAGGATCAAGGCCCTCGGCCCCGACACCGTGTTCTGGAAGACCGGCGCCGAATCCCAACAGCTCGCCGAATCCGGCGAGATCGACATGCTGCTGATGTGGACCGGCCGCGCCATGACCGCCGTCAAGAACGGTGCCAAATACACGCCCGTCTGGCAGGACTGGCTGGTGGTCAAGGACCAGCTCACCATTCCGGTCGGCGTCAAGGATCCCGCCGCCGCCCATGCGCTGATCAACGCCTATCTCGGCAAGAGCGCGCAGGAGGCCCTGACCCAGAAGACCTCCTACTCTCCGGTCAACAACGAGTCCAAGCCGCAGGTCGACGCCCAGGTGCAGGCCTTCCTCACCAACACCCCCGAGCGTGTCAAGCAGGGCTATGGCTTCAACACGGCCTTCTGGACCGAGAACTTCGAGGCCCTGAACGAGAAATGGGGCTCCCTGCTGGCGGGCAATTGAGGCGGAAAGTTCGGCTCGCGCCACGGGCACCGGTAGGCAGTTCGAAGGTTCCACGGGGGCGGCGACGCCCCTCACCCTTACCCTCTCCCCGTAAGAACGGGGCGAGGGGGACTTCGAACAAGCATCCTATGCCGATAGCGCGCCACCTCGCCCGACCGCCGGGGTGAGATGGGAGGTCCGAGGATCAACCGCCACGCCTGTGCTCCCTCGCCCCGTTCTTACGGGGAGAGGGTAAGGGTGACGGGCAGCGCGACCTCGAAGTACAGCGTGAGTCGCTGTGCTTCGGAGGCAAGACTTACTTCCGGTTCCCGTCTGTCCCAACCGCCACCTCGCCAAAACGGAGCTTTTGCGCGTGACTGACACCATGCAATCCTCCATGGCCATTGCACGGCAACGCAGGCTGAGGCCGCTTTCGGCCTATCCGTCGCTGCTGACGGTCCCGGCCGTGCTGCTGCTGATCCTCGCCATGGGCTACCCCCTGCTGACGGTGGTGGTGCGCAGCTTTGCCGAGCCGAGCTTCGGCCTGCAGAACTATGTCTGGTTCTTCTCCACCCCGGCGAACCTCACCGTGCTGGCGCGCACCTTCTCCATCGCCGCCTGGGTCACGCTGGTCTGCGTGATCGCGGCCTATCCCTATGCCTATCTGATGACGGCGGTCGGCCCGAAATGGCGCCTGGTGCTGATCCTGTGCGTGCTGGTGCCCTTCTGGGTCAGCGGCGTGGTGCGCACGCTCGCCTGGGTGGTGCTGCTGCAGGATTCCGGCGTGATCAACACGGCCCTCCAGGCGCTCGGCCTCGATGGCATCAAGCTGATCCGTACCCCGCTCGGCGTCGTCATCGGCATGGCGCAGGTGCTGCTGCCCTTCATGATCCTGCCGCTCTATTCGGTGATGCGCAGCATCGATTTGCGCCTGATCCAGGCGGCACGCAGCCTCGGCGCCAACCCTGTCAGGGCCTTCTGGCAGATCTACCTGCCCCTGTCGCTGCCCGGCGTCTTCGCCGGCGCCATCATCGTCTTCATCCTGTCGCTCGGCTTCTACATCACCCCGGCTCTGCTCGGCGGACCGCGCAGCACCATGCTCTCCACCCTGGTGCAGAACCAGGTGCTGAGCCTGCTGGCCTGGGGCCGCGGCGGTGCCATGGGCGTGATCCTGCTGGTGGCGACCTTCCTGCTGCTCGCCATTGCCGCGCCCCTGATGCGCCAGCGCCACAAGCAGGCCTCGAGGAACTGACGATGAAACCGCTGCGTCTCTTCCTCGCCCTCTTCTGCCTCCTGGTCGCGATCTGGCTGGTGCTGCCGACCCTGGTGATCATCCCGATGTCGTTCAACCAGAACAAGTCGCTGGCCTTCCCGCCATCGGGCTTTTCCTGGCAGTGGTACGAGAACTTCCTCACCAATCCGGACTGGTCGTCGAGCTTCATCAATTCGCTGCGCATCGCCACCATCGTCGCCCTGATCGCCACGCTGATCGGCACGCTCGCCGCCCTCGGCCTCAGCCGCATGAAGCATGCCGGCGGCGGCATCCTGCGCGCCCTGCTGATCACGCCGATGGTGGTGCCGGGCGTGGTGCTGGCGGTCGGGATCTATTCGGTCTACCTCACCTACAAGCTGGTCGGCACGGATCTCGGCTTCGTCATCGCCCACACCATGCTGGCGATCCCCTTCGTGCTGATCGCCGTCTCCGCCAGTCTCGAAATGTTCGACGTCAGGCTCGAAAAGGCGGCGGCCAGCCTTGGTGCCAACCGTTTCACCACCTTCCGCACCATCACGCTGCCGCTGATCGCCCCCGGCATCCTGTCGGGCCTGCTCTTTGCCTTCGTGACCTCGTTCGACGAGATCATCGTCGCGCTGTTCATCACCAATCCCTACCTGAAGACGCTGCCGGTGCAGATCTTCACCTCCATCACCCGCGACGCCGATCCCACGGTCGCCGCGGTGGGAACCATCGTCTTCCTTGCCACGACATTGCTGATCGCCGCCGGCCTCCTCCTCGGCGCGCGTTCGAAGAGGAGCTGAGATGTCCAACGCAGCCGCCATCTCCACCCCTGCCGCATCCGCCTCGGGCGCGGCCGGCGCCGCCATCGACATCCGCAATGCCAGCAAGCATTACGGCTCTTTCACTGCGCTCGACGATGTCAGCCTCCATATCGAGCCGGGTGAGTTCATGACGCTGCTCGGCCCCAGCGGTTCGGGCAAGACGACCACGCTCAACGTGGTGGCCGGGTTTACAGAGCTCTCCAGCGGTGCACTTGCCGTCGGGGGGGAGGACATTGGCGGCCTGCCGGCGCACAAGCGCAATATCGGCGTGGTCTTCCAGCACTATGCCCTGTTCCCGCACATGACGGTCGGCAAGAACGTCGCCTACCCCCTCGCCTTGCGCGGCGTTCCCAAGGGCGAACGCGAGGCGCGCGTCCGCCGCGCCCTCGACATGGTCAAGATGGCCGATTTCGCCCATCGCTATCCGAGCGAACTTTCCGGCGGCCAGCAGCAGCGCGTGGCGCTGGCCCGCGCCATCGTGTTCGACCCGCCGCTCCTCCTGATGGACGAGCCGCTCGGCGCGCTCGACAAGAAGCTGCGCGAATGGCTGCAGCTCGAGATCAAGCGCATCCATCGCGAGCTCGGCACCACCTTCGTCTACGTCACCCACGACCAGGAAGAGGCCCTGGTGCTGTCGGACCGCATCGCCGTGTTCAACCACGGCCGCATCGAGCAGGTCGGCACCGGCCGCGAGCTCTATGACGAGCCGGCCACCTTGTTCGTCGGCAAGTTCATCGGCGAATCCACCACCTTGCGCGGGGCCGTGGAGACCTCCGGCAGCGAGACCTGCCTCACCATCGCCGGGCAGAAAGTGGTTTCGCGGGACAGGCTCGCCGACGGCCGGCAGCCGGTCATGCTGCTGCGGCCTGAGAAACTCTGGCTGGCGCCGGCGGACACCGGTGTGCGCGACGGCCACAACAGCCTGTCCGGCCAGGTGAGCGAGGCGATCTATCTCGGCTCCAGCTCGAAATACCAGGTGGTGCTGGCCGACGGCTCGGTCGCCATCGTGCGCGCCCCGCTGGAAAGCCGGCCCTTCGCCATCGGCGAAGCGGTCGATCTCACCTGGGCGAGCGGCGATGCCAAGCTGCTGGCCGACGACGAGCGTGCCGACCTGACCCTGACCTGAATCGGGGGGCGGGTCTTCAGACCCGCCGCTTTTCTATCTAGCGCCGCGCATCCAGGCTGGTCTGAAGACCAGCCCCCCATACCATTCCTCATGCGAGACCCATCATGGACGTCAAAGTCAACGGCAACATCTCGTTCTGGTACGCCGATATTGGCGGCGTGCCCGGCTATCGCCCGGCGCTGCCGGGCGACCGCAGCGCCGATGTCTGCATCGTCGGCGGCGGCTTCACCGGGCTGTGGACGTCCTATTATCTGAAGCAGGCCAATCCCGGCCTCAACATCGTCGTGGTCGAGAAGGAATTCGCCGGCTTCGGCGCTTCCGGGCGCAATGGCGGCTGGCTCTCGGGGGGCTTTGGCTGGTCGCGCGAGAAATATCTGAAGACCTCCTCGCGCGGTGCGGTCGTCGACATGGAAGCGGCGATGCACGGTTCGGTGAACGAGGTGATCGCCGTCACCGAGCGCGAGGGCATCGACGCCGATGTCCGCCGCAACGACACGCTGACGGTGGCAGTCAACCAGGCCCAGCTCGGCCGCATCCGCCAATCCTACGAGTATGAGAAGGGCTGGAGCGTGCCCGATGCGCGCATCAGCCTGATCGGCCGCGAGGAGATGCGCAAGCGCATCGAGATCCACAATGCCGAGGGCGCCCTGGTTCACCACGACACCGCCCGCGTGCAGCCGGCCAAGCTGGTGCGGGGCCTCGCCGCCGTGGTCGAGCGCCTCGGCGTTTCCATCTACGAGCAGACCGAAGTTGTCAGGATCGAGAAGGGCGCGGTGACCACCAAACGCGGCACCGTGCGCGCGCCGATCATCATCAGGGCGACGGAGGGCTTCACCGCCGGCGTTCCCGGCTTCGAGCGCCTGTGGATCCCGATGAACAGCGCCATCCTGATGACCGAGCCGCTCAGCGAGGAGCAGTGGAGCCGGATCGGCTGGAACGGCTATGAGCTGTTGGGCGACGCCACCCACGGCTATTGCTATGCCCAGCGCACCCGCGAGGGCCGCATCGCCATGGGCGGGCGCGGCGTGCCCTATCGCTACGGCTCGGCCACCGACGTGCGCGGGCAGACGCAGGACCAGACCATCGCGCAGCTCTATGCCATCCTGATGCGCCATCTGCCCCAGACCAAGGGCCTGAAGATGGAGCATGCCTGGTGCGGCGTGCTCGGCGTACCGCGCGACTGGTGCACCACCGTCGGCCTGGATCGCAAGAACGGCATCGGCTGGGCCGGCGGTTATGTCGGCCTGGGCGTCTCGACGTCCAATCTATCCGGCCGTACCCTCGCCGACCTGATCCTGGAGCGCGACACCCCGCTGACCCGCCTACCCTGGGTCAACCGCTCGGTGCGGGAATGGGAGCCGGAGCCCTTCCGCTGGCTCGGCATCCATTCGATGTACCAGCTCTATCACATGGCCGACCGGCGCGAGGCGGCTGGCCTGCAGCAGACCTCGCGCCTCGCCACCTTCGCCAACAAGATCACCGGGCGCTGAGAAGCCCCGGTTCCAGCTCTTTCAACGTGTCTGCATTGGAATGACCATGATCGACAGCAAGACGTTCGCCGATCTCACCACCCTCGATCTCGGCCCCTTCGGCCCCAAGCCGACCACCCTCAGCGAAGGCCAGGTCGAGGCGGCCAAAACCCTGTGGAAGTCGGAGGACGGGCTGATGGAAGTCGGCGTATGGGAATGCACGCCGGGCCGCTTCACCGCCTCGCGCGAGCGCAATTCGGAAACCTGCCATATCGTGTCGGGGCGGGTGTCGCTGCATGACGCCAGTGGCCAGACCCGCGAGGTACGGGCCGGCGAGGCGCTGGTCCTGCCGAAGGGCTGGAAGGGCGAGTGGACCATCCACGAGACCACCCGTAAGCTCTACATCATGCACTACGATGCGGCCTGAATGCGTTTGTGGCGCCGCTCGGCCAGGATGGCGTTGATCTCTGCCCCGAGCAGGAAGGCCAGCGCCACCAGCCACAGGAAGAACAGCGCCGCGAAGACGCTGCCCAGGCCTGCATAGAGCTTGGAGTAGGCGGCAAAGTCGCTGATATAGATGCTGAAGGCGTAGCCGCCGGCGAGCCAAAGCCCCATGGTGATCAGCACACCGGGCCAGATCACGCCGAGCGAGGGGCGACTCGCCACCAGGAACAGGTGTACCAGGATGATGGCGCCGCCGAGCACCGCGGTGGTGATGCCGTAGCGCGCGATCTCGATCAGCGGCTGCAACGGTGCCAGCACCGGCGTGAAGCTGATGGCTGCCTGCCATATCACCGGCCACAGCACCACCAAAAGAGCGAGCGTAACCAGAGCGAGCGAGGCCAGCAGCACGAAGAACAGGCTCTGCAGCCGGCACCACCAGAAGGACCGCGTCTCGACCAGGCCATAGGCCCGGTTGATGCCGACGCGGATAGCCTCGACGCCATTGCTGGCCAGCACCACCGCCACGATGGCGCTGACGGTGAGCAGGCCGGGCCGCGCCGTGCCCAGCACGCGGGTGACCTCGCGGGCGATCGGCTCGGAAACTTCGTGCGGCCAGGTTTCGAACAGCAGGCGCACGATCTCGTTCTGGAGGTCGGCGGTGCCGAGCACGCCGGCCAGGGACGCCACGAAGATCAGGAAGGGAAACATCGCCGTGAGCAGGGACAACGCCATATGGCTCGCCAACGCGTAATCGTCATGCTCGGTGACCCGTTGGGTAAGATCGGAAATGAATTTGTACGCCCGCATGCGGCAACCATGCCATTGCATCGCGGGATTTGCCAGAAAGGGCGGGCCGGCATCCCGCGGAAACGGTGGATGCAACGCCGGGCGAGGCCACGGCAATCTCTCGATATCACACCCTTTCACGAATCGCGGAGGTGCCGCTTTCTCACCACTGTGTTACTCGCCCGTTCATCTTCGATGGGCTATGGCTTGCGGGTGTTTCCCACTGGAGCAAGGCAGCTTTCAACCAGAATATGCCTTGCTCGCCTGCCCTGTTTCAACTTGCCCTTGCGATTGCCGGTGGTTCGGCCGGGTCGCAAGGCGCTTTAGGCCCGGACGAGATCGATGCGGCAAAACCTGGTTGCAGCTCTGTTGTTGCTGGCCGCGAGCGGCCCGGCGATGGCGCAGCCGCGTGCCGTGGTGGAGCTGTTCACCAGCCAGGGCTGCTCGTCCTGCCCGCCGGCGGACAAGATGATGGGCGAGCTCGCCCGCGATCCCAGCGTCATCGCCTTGTCCCTGCCGGTCGACTACTGGGACTATGTCGGCTGGAAGGACACGCTGGCCGACAACACCTTCACGCGCCGCCAGCGCGCCTATTCGGAGGTGCGCGGCGACAGGGCCGTCTATACCCCGCAGATCGTGGTGGACGGCGTGCAGCATGCCGTCGGCTCCAATGGGGAAGAAGTCCGACGGGCCATCGAGATGGCCGCCACCCATCCCAGCGTCCTCAGCGTTCCCGTCGCCATTTCCGGCAAGAACGGCGCCTACAGCATTTCGCTGGGCAAGAGCGCCCACAAGGGCGAAGTCTGGGTGGTTCCCATCGAGACGAGCGCGGAAGTCAAGATCGAGCGCGGCGAGAATACCGGCAAGACGGTGACCTATTCCAACGTGGTGCGCTGCTTCCGCAAGATCGCCGACTATGACGGTAATGCCGCCACGCTGGCGCTGAAACCGGACGTCACCAATGCCCCGGGCGCCGACAGCTTCGCCGTCCTGGTACAGGCCAATGCCGCAGGCCGGCCGGGTGCCATTCTCGGCGCCGCCCTGCGCAAGCCGTGAGGACCGTGGGAGCGTCGACCTCCTGATCGACATCCCTCTCCTGCACACGCGACGTTTCAAGAATGTCGGCCCGGAGGTCGACGCTCCAGCGCAACCCGATCTTGGAACCGGCACGACTTGCGGTTAGGAAGGAGAGATAGGCAGCCTGCCAGCCAGGCCTTCTTTTCCGCCGGAATCCATCATGATTGACCAGAACGATATTCGTGCCGCCTATCAGCGCGTCGCCTCCCATATTCGCCGCACCCCACTTCTCGACACCCAGGCCGGCACCTTCGGCCTCGACCATGGCGTGCAGCTCAAGCTCGAATTCCTGCAGCATGCCGGCTCCTTCAAGCCGCGCGGCGCCTTCAACAACCTGCTGTCGCGCGACGTGCCGGCGGCCGGGGTCGCCGCTGCCTCGGGCGGCAATCACGGCATCGCGGTTGCCCATGCCGCCCGCGCGCTCGGTCACAAGGCCCGCATCTTCGTGCCCGTGATCTCCAGCCCGGCCAAGATCGCAGCGATCCGCGCCCGCGGGGCCGACCTCGACATCGGCGGCGAACGCTATGCCGATGCCCTGGCCGCCTGCGAGCGCTATATTGCGCAGACCGGTGCGCTCTCCGTGCATGCCTTCGACGCCTGGGAGACCATTGCCGGCCAGGGCACGCTCGGGCTGGAATGGGAGGAGCAGGCCGGCGGCGCGCTCGACACCGTGCTGGTCGCCACCGGCGGCGGCGGCCTGATCGCCGGCATCGCGGCCTGGTTCGCCGGCAGGGTCAAGGTCGTCTCGGTGGAGCCGGAAGGCTCGCAATGCCTCAAGGCGGCGCTGGACGCCGGCGGCCCCGTCGATGTCGGCGTGGAGAGCGTGGCGGCGGATTCGCTCGGCGCCCGCAATTGCGGCGCCAAGGTCTATGCCGTCGCCAGCCGCCATGTCGGCGAGGCCGTCACCGTGCCCGACAGCGCCATCGTGGAGGCGCAGAAGCGCGCCTGGGCCGATGCCCGCCTCGCCCTCGAGCCTGGCGGTGCCACCGCCCTGGCGGCCCTGGTCGGCGGCGTCTACCGTCCCAAGCCGGGCGAGCGCGTCGGCGTGCTGGCCTGCGGCGCCAATGTGGATCTGACGACGATCGCGGGTTAAGCGGTTCAATCCCTGTCGGGCGCGCCGAGCGGAAAGAGCTTGCGATAGGGGCGGGCCTCGTCGACGGCGCGCTTGACCGAGGCACGCGCAAGCAGGCGCGAGCGATAGGCCCTCACGGTCGGGAAGGCCTGGCCGATGGGATGCGTCCAGTCGGCATAGAACAGGAACGGTGCCGCCGCGCAATCGGCCATCGAAAAGGCCTCGCCGGCCGCCCAGTGCCGGCCTCGCAGCCGGGTCTCGAGCCAGCCATAGGCGGTTTCGAGCAGGCGCTTGGCCTCCTCCACGCCATAGGGATCGCGATGTTCCGGCGGACGCAGCGCGTTGTAGACCACCCGGCTCTGGGGGGTCGAAACATAATTGTCGAAGAAGCGGTCCATCAGCCTGACTTCGAGTGCCGCGTCGGGATCATCCGGCAACAGCCGCACCGGCCCCGGATGATGGAGCTGCAGATATTCGATGATGATGCTGGTCTCCAGCACCACATGTCCATCATCCTCCAGCAAGGGAAACTTCTTCAGGGGCCAGAGCCTCTCGAGGGCTGCCATGCTGGCGGGATCGGCCAGCATGCGGAACTCGAAGGACAGGTCGTTCTCATAGAGCGCGATCAGCACCTTCTGGCAGTTGGAGGAAAAGGGATGCGCGTGCAGGACCAGGGACATTGTCGTCTCCTTCGATGGCATGGGGCGTCAGCGCGTGCGGCGGTAATGCAGGATCACGGCGCCGGTGTCGAGCGGGCGGTTCTCGATCAGTTCCAGCCCGAGCTGGGGCAGGCCCGGCTCGAACAGGCGCTTGCCGTCCCCGAATATCGTCGGCGTCACCATCAGGCGATATTCGTCGACGAGATCGAGGCTGACGAGGCTGTTGGCCACGCCGGCACCGCCGAAGCAGTAGATGTCCTTGCCCTCGAGGCTCGACTTCAACGCCCCGATCGTGGCGGCGAGATCCGGCCCAGCCAGGGCGGCGTTCCAGCCGGGGTCACCCGACAAAGTGGAGGAGACGACCGTCTTGGGCAGGCGATTCATCACCGCGGCATGGGGAATGCCGGCGGCAGGACTGGCGGGATCGGTTTCGGCCGGGCTCCAGAAGTCCTTGTTGAACAGGAAATTGGTGCGGCCATAGACGAGATGGCCGGCGCGCTCCAGGGCATAGCCGGACCAGTGGGTTTCCAGGTCGCCCGACCACGCCGGCGGGACGAAGCCGTTCGGACCCTCGATATAACCATCCAGACTCGTGAACATCGCCAGGACCAGCTTGGCCATCGTCATTCCTCCCATGCATACCAGTTGCAATAAGCAAGCAGTTGCCTTCTAGCTCAACTGATCCTATTTTGCAAGCGGTATAGCGTTTGTGATTTTGAGGCGGCGCAAGGATACTCCGGCCCATGCGTGGCATTGGCTTGGAAACCACGAGCCGGAGCGGACGAGCCTTGCTCCAGGCTGCCCATCTCGACGAGGGTCATTCGCGGGCCTCATCGAGATGGGTTGCCCCTGTTTGATATCTTGCAGGCCTTTCTCGATCGCGCCCCGCCGGCCGATCAAGAGGGATCTGCCTGGGAGTGCGACGATGAACATGGCCTATCGGTCGGGCTGTCCGATCAACCTGACCCTGGAAATGCTGGGCGACCGCTGGAGCCTGATCGTCATCCGTGACGTGATGTTCGGCAACCGCCGGCACTATCGCGAACTCCTGACCCATTCGGAGGAGAAGATCGCTTCCAACATCCTGGCCGACCGGCTGAAGCGGCTGGTCGAGGTCGGCCTGCTCAGCCGGCGCGACGATCCCAGCCATAAGCAGAAGGCGATCTACAGCCTGACGGAGCCATCCATCCAGCTGGTGCCGCTGCTGGCGCATATGGGTGCCTGGGGCCGCCGATACACGCCGGTCTCGCGCCCCTTGTCTATCCGCGCGCAATTGCTGGAGGAGGGCGGCCCGCCGCTGTGGGAGGCTTTCATGGAAGAATTGCGGGCCTTGCATCTGGGCACGCCTGCGCCCGCTCGCTCGGTCCTGGCCGAATTGCAGGCAGCCTATCTGGCCGTGATGGCGCAGGAGGAAGGCGCAGCCGGCACCCTCAAGGCTTGATCGGATCGACGTCCCGCTCGGGATCGGCAAAGCCGATCAGATCCTGCGGCTTCAGCCTGTACTGGCGGGAATACCGGGCGGGCGCGTCGAGGATTTCGGGCGCATGCCCCTCCTCGACCTCGGCGATCCAGGCAAGCAGGCGGGCTTTCAAATCGTCCGATATGGCGCGGAAAGCCGTCATGCCGACGAGGTTCACCATCTCGTAGGGGTCGTTCTCGAGGTCGTAGAGATAGCTTTCGCGGTAGACATCCGAGCGGGGGGCTTCCTGGTCGTATTCGGAGGTCACGCCATATTTCCAGCGATGCGTGCGCAGCGCCCGCCCGGTCTCCGTCTCGCTGATCTGGATGAGGACGTCCTGCCGCCAGGGCTGCCGGGCGTCGCGGATGACCGGCATGATCGAGCGCCCCTCCATCGTGGCGGGTATGTCGAGGCCGGCGGCATCGAGCAGGGTGGGGGCGACGTCGATGGTGCTGAACAGGGCCCGTACCTGGCCGCCCGACATGAAACCCGGCCCGGTGATCATGCTCGGCACGCGGATCGCGCTCTCATGGCAGGAGCGCTTATATTCGCTGTTGCGCGTCTTGAAATGGCAGGCATGGTCGGAGGTGAACATCACGATGGTATCATCGAGCAGGTCCAGGCTCTTCAGGGCATCGACGAGCCGGCCGAAGGCCTCGTCGAGACGTTTCACCATGCCGTAATAGCCGCTCAGGTGCCAGGCACTGCTCCCTTGCAGGCCGACGAGATCCGGCGGCGTCCACTGGCTGGCGGCCATGGCCTCCCGGTAGCCGTCGGGCGGGGGATAGTCGTCGACGTGGTTCTGGTGATGCGGCTCCAGGAAGGAAACGAACAGGAAGAAGGGCTTGTCCTGGTGCTCGTCGCAATAGCGGATGGCGGCATCGGTCAGCGCGTCGATCCGGTATCCCGGCAGTTTGCGGCGCTTGTCTTCGGTATCGAACAGCACCGCATCATAGGCGTCGGACACGAATTCCAGCAGGTTGGCCGCAAGCCAGTTCTGATAGCCGCCGCGCTCATGCTTGGGCACGGGATCGGTATCGCCCAGATGCCATTTGCCGATATAGCCGGTGTCATAGCCGTTGCGGGCGAATTCCCTGGCGATGGTGACGGCGTCATCGGGCAAGGGAATTCCGTTCCGGAATACGCCGGTCTGCGTGGCAAAGCGCCCTGTCTGCATCGAGGAGCGCGCCGGCCCGCAAAGAGGCT
This sequence comes from Labrys neptuniae, assembly GCF_040797145.1. Classification (NCBI taxonomy): domain Bacteria; kingdom Pseudomonadati; phylum Pseudomonadota; class Alphaproteobacteria; order Hyphomicrobiales; family Xanthobacteraceae; genus Labrys; species Labrys neptuniae. Next base: position 22,157 of record NZ_JBFNQD010000002.1, read on the forward strand.
GGCTGGTGAAGGAATTGTAGAGATGCGTCCCTGCCCGGGCGAGCCGGTCGAAATGGGGGGTCAGACCCATCGGATTGCCATGCACACCCGTGGTGTCGTGGCGCTGCTGGTCCGTGAAGAAGACCACGACATTCGGCTTTCTCATCAGGTCTCGCTCCCATCCGCCCACTTTTTGGCTCGCCGTCCTGGCAGGAGGCGAAGGCCGTAGGGATGGTTTAGCGGCTCGGTTCAGGCCCGAAAAATGATATTAACTTACCCCCACCATAACTTGATGGAATATCGCAACGGCCCGAAAGCCGGGAGCGTCTGCGGTTTGGCGGAATCGCCAAGGATCGCAAAGACGCGCCGAACTCATGAGCCAGAGCAAAGCAGCGTTTCCGTTTAAGCGCGCTTTGGTCTGACTCATACCGGCGTTCCCTGCTCGTCCACCAACTGCGAAAGCAGGTCGAGCGAGCGGGCGAGGATCGGAAACTCGCTGGTCGAGCGGCGAAAGCAGGCACCCGAGGGAAAACGCCAGAACGGGTCTTCGAACAGGAGCTTCTTCAGGCCGGCGGCCTTGGCCATAGCCTCGACCTGCACCGGCGCCAGGGTGAAATAGGAGGTCCCGCTGATGATCCGGAAGCTTGCCGCCAGCGTCTCCACTTCCATGACGATCTCGGGCGAGCGCAGCCGCCTGTCGCGGAAATAGGTCTTCAGGCGTTCGACCACGGTGCCGTCGCGCTTGTAGACGATCCAGCGGCGATCGCTGAGGTCGCGGGCGGCGATGCTGTCCGATTGCGCCAGCGGATCGTCGCTGCAGCAATAGACGCACATCTCGACATTGAACAATTGTCGGGTCTCTATGCCCTCCGGCGGTTCGCCGCGCAGGATGCCGAGCAGCAGGTCCACCCGTCCCTCCAGCAGTTGCGGAAAGGTCGTATCGGCCAAGTTGTAGTCGAGGGTGAAGCGCGTCTGCGGGAATTCGAGACTCAGCCTTTTTACGAGGTCCGGGGCGATCGCCATCTGGTAGGACATGCCCGCCGCGATGGTGAACATCTCGACGCTGCCCTTGCCGAGCGCCCGGATCTCCTCGCGGGCGTGCCGATGATGGGTTTCGATCGCCCGCGCGCGTTCGAGCAATTTCCGGCCGGCAACCGTGAGCTCCATGCCGCGCGTGGTGCGATGGAAGATCTGGCTGCCGAATTCGAGTTCCAGCCGGCGAATGGTCTTGGTGAGCGCGGGCTGCGACAGGCCGATCTTTTCGGCTGCCGCCGTGAGATTGCCCTCCCGCGCCACCGCCAGGAAAGCCTTGAGATTGCGGTCCATGCCATTCCCGAAAGTTATGGATAGGTGCACTCAATATCATTTTCCAAGCTCAACGGCAGTACCTATCGTGCAGTCCGAAGCGGGGCCGGTTCCGATCACGGGCAGAGCCTTGCGGCAGGCTCCCGGCGGAGCGCTGACAAGGGAGAACTCCAATGAGCCATCGGCATGCCAAACACGCCATCCTCGCCGTGCTGTGCCTGTCGATGTCAGCCACAAGCGCGGCAAAGGCCGAGGCCCCCTTCGTGGACGTCGGCAAGCAGGCGCCGATCACGGTCCTGATCAATGCCTCGCCCTGGTACAAGGGCTTTGAAAAGGTCGTCGAGCTCTATGAGGACCAGACCGGCAACGTGGTCAATCTCGAGGTGACGCCCTTTGACGGCATGCTCGAAAAAGCCCGATCGGCCGTGCGCAATGGCGGCACCAGCCCGCTCGACCTGGTGAACATGAACGGCCTGTCGGCGGTAGAATTCTATGAAGGCGGCTTCCTGACGCCATTCACGGATATAGACCCCGATTTCAAATGGCCGAAGGAAGTCTATACCTATGGCGACAGCAATTGCTGGGACGCAGGGAAGCGATATCCCGATTGCAGCACGGGCAAGGTGATGGGCTTTTCACCCAACGGCAACGTCCAGCTCTATTATTATCGTAGCGACATCTTCAAGGAGAAGGGCCTCAAGCCGCCGGCGACCTTCGATGAGGTGCTCGCCGACTGCAAGCTGCTGCACAATCCACCGGCCACCTATGGCTATCTGCAGCGCGGCGAGAAGGGCAACGGCATCTTCTATGACTGGATGGCCTATATGCTCAGCTATGGCGCCAAGGCCGAGGCCGATCCTGCCCATGGCGACTACACCGTGACGATCAACAGCCCGCAGGCCAAGGCGGCGCTCGACAAGTTCATCGAGGTGAGCCGGAATTGCGGCCCCGCCAATTACGCGAGCCTGGGCCAGGGCGACGTCATCCAGCTCATGCAGACCGGCAAGGGCATGCAGGGGCATGCCGTGGTCGCGGCCTTCCCGAATTTCGACGATCCCCGAAAATCCGCCGTGGTCGGTCAGATCGATGCGGCCATCCTGCCCAAGGCGAGCGCCGAGGCGGAACCCGGCATCGCCATCGGCAACCTGATCCTGGCGGTGCCCGCCAATGCCTCGGAAGCCGGCAAGAAAGGGGCGGTGGCCTTCGCCAAATGGTTCCTGACCTATGGCGCGCAATATGCCTATGCCGAGGCCGGCGGCATTCCGGTGCGCGGCGACGTGCTCTCCTCCGACCTTAGGAACCGGCCCGAGTTTCGCTGGATGGCAGCCTATCAGGACTCGCTGAAACATGGCCGCCAAGTCTTCTTCTATGCGGAAGGCACCACCATCAGCAACAATGTCGGCCTGCGCATCAACCAGGCCCTGGTCGGGGAGATGAGTTCGGCCGCCGCCCTCAACCAGATCGCCCGGGACATGAAGGCCCTCTTCGAGAAGAACGGCCGCAAGACCGGCATGCTGCCACCCTTGCCGGAATGACGCCGGCAATCGCACAGGGGACGGGAGGAGGCGGCTTGCCATGAGAAAGGCGCCGCCATTCTGGAAAGGGGAAAGCGTGCCCGATTTCGTCGACCGCCACCTCGCCTGGTTCATGCTGGGACCGGCCATGCTGGTCCTGCTCGCCTTGACGATCTATCCCGTGCTCAACCTGATAGCGATGGCGTTCGCCGACATTCGCTTCGAACAGGCGCGGGAAATCTGGACCTTCCGGCCCCTGGATAATCTGCGCCAGCTCGCTGGAGACGAGGTCTTCCGGCGAGCCTTGCTCAACACCATCGTCTTTGCCGTGGCGGCCGTCTGCCTGGAAATGCTGATCGGGCTGGCATTGGCCATTCTGGTCTCTTCATTGAGCGGCCTGAAGGGACTGGTGCGGACCACCCTCATCCTGCCCGTCCTGATGCCCCCCGTGGCCATCGGCTCGATGTGGAAGCTGATGTACAATCTCGATTTCGGCGTGCTGAATCAGGCCGTGACCGCCCTTGGCCTGCAGCCGATCAACTGGCTCGGTTCGAGCTCCCTCGCCTTGATATCGGTGATCATCGTCGACGTCTGGCATTGGACGCCCTTCGTCTTCCTCATCCTGTTCGCCTCGGTCGAGGGCATCTCGAAGGAGATCGTCGATGCCGCCAGGCTGGATGGCGCAGGCAATTGGGGCATCGTCACCCGTATCATCGTGCCCTTGATCTGGCCGCCGCTGCTGGTGGCCGCGCTGTTTCGCATCATCATGGCCTTCAAGGTGTTCGACCAGGTGTTCCTGCTCACCTCCGGCGGCCCCGGCAATGCCACCGAGGTCGTCAGCCTTCATCTCTACAAGGTCTATTTCCAGGAGAACCAGCTCGGCTACGGCTCGATGCTGTCGCTGGCGATCATCCTGGCGCTGCTCTGCTTCATCTGGATCAGCCGGCGTGCCGGCAAAGCCATGGAGCCACGCTGATGCTGGAGCTTCGCGGCCATTCCCGCGCCATCGGCTACGGCCTGATCGCCCTCGGCGTTTTCATCACCATTGCCCCCTTCCTGTGGATCGGCCTGCAATCGCTGAAGAACGAGATCGATATCCTGCGCGGAAGCTGGCTGTTCGCGCCGAACGGCTTCAACTATGCCGACGTGCTCTATTCCAGGCGCTCGGACTTTCCTGTCAATATCCTCAACAGCCTCATCGTCGCCTCAAGCTCCACGATCTCGGTGCTGGTGATCGGCACGCTTGCCGCCTATGCGCTGAGCCGGTTGCAGGTGAAGCCCTGGGTCTCCCGGCTGTTCCTGGGCTGGACGCTGATCTTCAACATGCTGCCGACCCTGACCCTGGTCGGCCCCTGGTACCTGATCTTCCGCCAGATCGGCCTGGCAAGCTCGCTGACGGCCCTGGTGCTGACCCATATCGCCCTCAACCTGCCGATGACGATCTGGATGATGATGGCCTATTTCCGCGAGCTGCCGCAGGAGCTCGAGGATGCGGCCCGCGTGGATGGCTGCCGCCAGATCGATGCCTTCTGGAGGATCCTGCTGCCCTTGACCACGCCCGGCCTGATTGCAGCGGGCGTGCTGGCCTTCGTGTTCTCGTGGAACGAATTCTCGGTCGCGCTGACATTGACGGACCGCGCGACCGCAACGGTGCCGGTGGCCGTCGCCCGCTTTGCCCAGCAGTTCGAGGTGCAATATGGCCAGATGGCTGCCGCCTCGGTGCTCTCCACCATCCCCGCTTTGGTGCTGATGTTCTTCGGCCAGCGCTTCGTGGTACAGGGGCTGACCATGGGCGCGGTGAAGTGACGGCACCTGCCGAAGACTGACAGGTGCTGGAGAGAAGACGGCCCGATCGCCGTCCGCTTCATGCAAAGGCTGGGCTCAGCCCTTGTTGTTGGCCTTGTAGCGCTCGATCGCCTCGAGGATCATCGCCTCGGCTTCCTTGGCGTCGCCCCACCCCTCGACCTTGACCCACTTGTTCTTCTCGAGGTCCTTGTAATGCTCGAAGAAGTGCTCGATCTGCTTGAGGGTGATCTCGGGCAGGTCGGTGTAGTTGTGCACCTTCTCGTAGCGGCGGGTCAGGCGCGGCACGGGCACAGCGATGATCTTCTCGTCGCCGCCGGACTCATCACGCATCTTCAGGACACCGACCGGGCGCACGGCGATCACGGCACCGGGAATGATGCCGCGCTGATTGGCGATCAAGACGTCGATGGGATCGCCGTCATCCGACAGCGTGTGGGGTACGAAGCCGTAATTGCCGGGGTAGCGCATCGGCGTGTAGAGGAAGCGATCGACCACGAGCGCGCCGGAATCCTTGTCCATCTCATATTTGATGGGCTCGCCACCGACGGGAACTTCGACAATGACATTCACCTCGTGCGGCGGATTGCGTCCGGTCGAGATCGCTTCGATACGCATCGTAGATCACATCCTGGTTGGGCCGGCTCTGGCGCAGGATGCCTCCAGACCCCGATCAGACTGCAGCCTTAGGCGGAACACGCATGGGTTTCAACCCGAAGATCACAAGAATATGATGCTGGTTTCACGAGAAACACCGTAAACGGCTCATCCCGTCACGGCAGCGTCACAACGGAAGCCGGCGCGGCAACACCGATCTATGCTTCGAAGACATGGGCCGGTCCGGCCACGCTCAAACGTACGCGCGTGCCGGTCGGCGGCAGATCGAGGCCGGTTCCGCTGATGCGGAGCCGATTGCCATCGGCCAGCTGCACCGTCACGGCCCGCAGGGCACCACCGAATTCGACGTCCACCACGCTGGCAAAGCAGCCCTGCGCGGTCTCGTCCGCACTCGGGGTGAACTTGACCTGCTCGGGGCGCAGCATCAGTTCGATGTCTCCCCGCTGGCCATGCGTCCCGGCCGCGAGGCGCCCGAGCACGCAATCGACCCAGCCGACCCCGGCCTGCCCCTTGAGCAGGATGGCCTCGCCCAGGAAGAGCGCCGTCTCGCGGTCCCGCGGCCGGCGGTAGAGATCGTGCGGTGCGCCGGCCTGTACCAGCCGGCCCTCGCGCAACACGGCGACCTGGTCGGCAAAGGACAGCGCTTCGGTCTGATCGTGGGTGACCAGGATGGTGGTGACGCCGGCTTCCTGCAGCAGCGCCGCCACCGCCTTGCGGGTTGCCTCGCGCAGGCCGGTATCGAGGGCCGAGAAAGGCTCGTCCAGCAGCATGAGCTTGGGCTGGCGTGCCAGCGCCCGCGCCAGCGCCACGCGTTGCTGCTGCCCACCGGAAAGTTGGTGCGGCCGGCGCTCCAGCAAGCGCGGATCGAGATCGACGGTACGCATCAGTGCGCGAATGCGGTCGTCCCGGCCCGTCGCACCCCGCTCCAGGCCGAAGCCGATATTGTCGGCGATGGTGAGGTGGGGAAAGAGCGCTCCGTCCTGTGTGACGAAGCCGATGCCGCGCCGATGGGCGGGCACGATGGCGGGACCATCCGCCAGGACGGTGCCGTTCAGGGCGATGCGGCCAGCATCCGGTCCCTCGAAACCGGCGATCAGCCGGAGCAGCGTGGTCTTGCCGGATCCGGAGGGGCCGACGATGGCGGTGCGGCTGCCCGAGGCGACCTCCAGGCTGACATCATCGAGCGCCACCATGGCGCCATAGCGCTTGCCGGCCTTGTCTATGCTCAGGAAACTCATTGGCCGATCGATCGCCTGGACTGGTAGTGGAGCAGGAGGGTGAGAGGCAGCGACAGCAGCACCATCAGGAGTGCGAAGGGCGCCGCCGCCACATAGTCGATGTCGTTGGTCAGTGACCAGAACCGCGTCGACAAGGTGACCGTGCCGTTGGGCGCCAGCATCAGGGTCGCGGTCAGCTCCGTGGTAATGCCGAGGGCGACCAGCGCCATGCTCGCCGCGACGCCGGGGGCCGACAGGCGCATGGTCACCTGCCAGATCGCCTTCAGCGGCGGGCGCCCCAGCGCCATCGCGGCCCGTTCGAGCTCGACGGGAGCCTGCGCCAGGCTGGCCCGCAGCCCGACCACCGCCCGCGGCAGGAACATCAGGCCATAGGCGAGCAGCAAGGTCGTCATGGTCTGGTAGAGCGGCAGGGCGACGCGCACCGTGATCGTCACCAGCGCCAGCGCCACCACCACGCCCGGCAGCGAGCCGACATAATAATGGCAGGCTTCCAGCACCTTCTGCAGGCGGCCCGGCGCGCGCACCGACAGCCAGGCCATCGGCAGGGCGGCCAATGTGGTGGCGGCTCCGCCGAGCAAGGCCAAGCCGAGCGTCTGGCCGAGCGCGGAGCCGATGTCATCGGAGGACCAGGCGGCCGCGCCACCGAGATAGAGCCAGCGCGCCAGCGTCAGCAGCGGCACGCCGAGCGACAGGAGCGCGAGGCCGAGCGGCAGTGCCAGCCAGACCAGGGTGCCACGGCCGAGCCGGGCGCGGGCCGCCGGACGCGCGGCGCCGGAACCGACGCGGGCATAGCGCTCCTGGCCGCGCAGCCGGTTCTCGAGCCCCAGCAGCACGAGGCAGGCGAGTACCAGCACGCCGGCCAACATGTTGGCGGCCGGGCCGTTATAGGCCGACTGGAACTGGTCGACGATCGCCGTCGAGAAAGTGTCGAACTCGATCATGGCATAGAGGCCGTATTCGGCGAGCAGGTGCAGGCCGACCAGCAGCGAGCCACCGCAGATCGCCAGCCGCAATTGCGGCAGGATCACCCGGAAGAACACGCGCGAGGGCGACTGGCCCAGGCTTGCCGCCACGTCCTCGAGCGCCGGGTCGAGCCGCCGCATCTGGGCCGCCACGGGCAGATAGAGGAAGGGCAGATAGGCCATGATCGAGACGAGCACACCGCTCCACAGGCCGCGCATGCCCGGAACGAGGCTGATCCAGGCATAGGAATGCACGAAGGCCGGTACGCCGAGCGGCGCCACCGCCAGCCACGACCAGAGGCGTGCGCCCGGCAGGTCGCTGCGCTCGGTGAGCCAGGCCAGCGCCACCGCCAGCACGATGGCGATGGGAATGGTGACGGCCTCGAGCAGGACGGTATTGACCAGCAATTCGCCGACCCGCGGGCGCACCACCAGTTCATAGACGGTCTGCCATCCCGTCTGGGCGGTGATGAAGACCACGAAACCGAGCGGCAGCAGGGCGACCAGGGACACCAGCACCGCAGCCAAGGCAACGGCGTCACGCCCGGTGAAGCCGGGGGATGATACGCGCAGACTGCCGATTTCGGGCTGGGATGACGACGATGACACGAGGTGTCCTGAAATGCGAAGGCCTCCGGCGCAGAGCCGGAGGCGCGATGATGTCAGGTTTGCGACGGTGGCGCCATAGCGGGTTCCCCGGGTGCACGGACGTCCCGTCCGTTCTTGAAACCACTGCGCCCCACGAGAAAGGAGGAGGCGGGCGAGACGCCCGCGCACCCGGAGTCTATCAAAGCAGGCCGGCCGCCGTCATCAGGTCGGAGACCTTCTTGGAGTTGAGCTGGGCCGGATCGAGCTTGGGCGCATTGAGGTCGGCCAGGGGCACCAGCTTGGGGTTGGAAGCGGCATCCTTGCCGACGGCGTATTCGAAGGACGTGCCGGTCTTGAGGATCTCCTGGCCGCCCTTGCCGGCGATCCACTTCACGAAGGCCTCGGCTTCCTTCTTGTGCTTGCTGGAAGCGAGCACGCCACCGCCCGAGATGCTGACGAAAGCGCCCGGATCCTGGTTGCGGAAATAATGCAGCGCGACGTTCTTGGAATTCTCGCCGGTCTTGGCCTGGTCGCCGAACCAGTAATACTGGTAGATGATCGCACCTTCGACCTCGCCGTCATTCACGCCCTTCATGGCGATGCCATTCTTCTTGAACGGCTTGACGTTGGCCTTCATGCCCTTGAGCCAGGTCGCCGTGGCTTCCTCGCCCTTCAGGGCCAGCAAGGCGCTGACGATGGCCTGGAAATCGGCGCCGGCCGGCGCTGCGCCCCAGTGCCCCTTCCAGGCCGGATCAGCCAGGTCGAGCAGGGACTTCGGCAGCTTGTCCTCGGTCAGCTTGGTCTTGTTGTAGGCGAACACGGTGGTGCGGGCGGCGATGCCGATCCAGCGGCCATGCGAGGGCTTGAAGGCCTCGGGCACCTCGGCCAGCGTCTCGGTCGAGAGCGGCGCGAACAGCTTGGCATTGTCGACCAGCACCATCGCCGGCGAATTCTCGGTGAGGAAGACGTCGGCGGGCGACTTGTCACCCTCCTGCACCAGCTGGTTGCCGAGCTCGGTGTCGCCGCCATTGCGCAGCGTCACCTTGATGCCGGTCTCCTTGGTGAAAGCCTCGGCCCAGGCCTTGGTCAGGCTTTCATGCTGCGCATTATAGACCGTGATACCCGCATCCTCGGCCTGGGCGGCCAGGGGAGCAGCGATCAGGGCGGTGGCAAGGGCAACGGCCCCGGCCAGCGCTGCACGGCGATGCGGCAGGAAAACTTTCATCAGAACCTCTATCGGTTGGCTTCAGCCAAGGGATGATTGAACACCCGATCTCTAGGCTCACCGAGAAGTTCCCGTCAAACTCTTTAGATTAGAATTAGAATTATTAAAAACTATAAATCGAATCTGTTTATTTCGAGAATGACCTCTGGCCTCTCCGGAATGACGAGACGAGAACTTTCGTCTTCCCGGCAGGCATCGAATTAGACATTGGATTTTCTATTGGCCAGCGCAGCCAGAACCAGGATTACAAATGCGTAACGGGCGGCGGGGGACCCGATGCGCCGCTCGCGCCAGGCTTTGGCGCGCCGGCCTGCTTGCCAGCGGAAGGACCACCAAGGCGCCATTCATCGATGGCCGCCGGACTCTCATGACGGAAATCGACGGACCGCGGGCAGGACGAGATAGCGAGGCGGAAAAGTCCAGGCCTGGTTCAGGCGCCCCAGGCGAAAGCGATCTTCTGCAGCTTCACCTCGCCGAAGCGCTCCACCATGCTGTCCACGGATTCGCCGCCGAGGCGCCGGTAGAAATCACACGCCCGCACATTGTCGGCCAGCGCCCACACCACCATGCCCTTGACATCGTGACCGTTGAGATCGCGGCGCACCGCGTTGAACAGCCGCTTGCCCAGGCCGATGCCCTGATATTCCGGACGCAGATAAAGCTCGAAGATCTCGCCTTGATAAGGCAGGCCGACGGCCCGGTTGCGGCCATAGGTGGCATAGCCGGCGATCACGCCGCCAAAGGACATCACCACGATGCGGGTCTTGCGGTCGATGGCATAGCGCCACCATTTGGCGCCGCGCCGCTCGACCAGGCGTTCGAGCTCCCGGCCGGGAATCACGCCACGATAGGCATAACGCCAAGCGGCGTCATGCACATCGGCGATGGCGTGGGCGTCGTCCGGGCGAGCCAAACGGATTTCGATGGCGTCGGTGCTCATGGTGGGAGGATAAGCGGGGCTGGCCGGTTCCTGCAAGTGAATTGCTCGTAGGAATGCGCTTCCCGAAGCAGTGCGCATCGCAGCGGCTCTACTGTTTTCCTTCAGGGCCTTGTTTAGACACGCCTTTGCGATTTTGACGATTCCCCGATCGAAAAGCGCCATGGCGTCGCGCCGGCCCGCCGCGGCGCACAAATCTGTTGCAAGCCGGACGCCCAGCCTGTTGAAAGGCCTGGAAAGGACCCGGCATGACTTCTCACCTCGCAAGCGCCCTTCCCGTTCCGGCGGATCATCCCGTGGCGGCCAGCGGAAGAATCGGCGTTCTCCTGGTCAATTTGGGCACACCGGACGCGCCGACCTACTGGCCGATGCGGCGCTATCTCAAGGAATTCCTGTCCGACCGGCGGGTCATCGAAGTCTCGCGCCTGTTGTGGTGGCCGCTGCTCAACGGCATCATCCTGACGACGCGCCCCGGCAAGAGCGGCGCCAAATATGCCTCGATCTGGGACAAGGCCGAGAACGCCTCGCCTCTCCTCGTCATCACCCGGCTCCAGACCGAAAAGCTGGCCGAGACCTTCGCCGCCGATTCGCGCCTCACGGTGGATTTTGCCATGCGCTACGGCAATCCCTCCATCGCCTCGCGCATCGACGCCCTGCGCGCCAAGGGCTGCGACCGTATCCTGATCGTGCCGCTCTATCCCCAATATGCGGCGGCGACCAGCGCCACGGTCTGCGACAAGGCCTTCGAGCACCTGATGACCCTGCGCTGGCAGCCGGCCGTGCGCATCGCGCCGCAATGGCATGACGACCCCGTCTATATCGAAGCCCTTGCCAGCTCCGTGCGCCAATCCCTCGCCAAGCTCGACTTCGAGCCGGAGGTGCTGCTCGCCTCCTTCCACGGCGTGCCCAAGAACTACCTGATCCAGGGCGACCCCTATTACTGTTTTGCCATGAAGACGGGACGGCTCCTGCGCGAGGCGCTCGGCTTCAGCGAGGACCGCTTCAAGATCACCTTCCAGTCCCGTTTCGGCAAGGAGGAATGGCTCAAGCCCTATACGGACGAAACCGTAGAAGGGTTGGCCAAATCGGGCGTGAAGCGCCTCGCCATCGTGGCGCCCGGCTTCGTGGCCGACTGCCTGGAAACGCTGGAAGAACTCGGCGAGGAGAACAAGGAGATCTTCCAGCACAATGGCGGCGAGCGTTTCGCCTATCTGCCCTGCCTGAACGACAGCCCCGAGGGCCAGCGCGTGCTCGAGCACGTGGTCGGGCGCGAATTGCAGGGCTGGGTCTGACGGGCGGCTCGCGACTTGGTGTCATACCAACGGTATTGACGCTTGACCGCCCAAGTACCGTCATTGCGAGCGTAGCGAAGCAAGCCAGAGCTGGAAACCGTGGCGGTCATGCCTCCTGGATTGCTTCGCCATGCCAATCCTGCGGATTGGCAGAGCTCGCAATGACGCGGGGGTCAAACATCGCGGCCGTCGATATTATCTCACTTCAGGATGGCGGCCGCCCGGTCGAGGGCCGGGCCGAAGCCCTTGAGCGAGACCATGAAAACGAGCGGCTTCACACTGTCGTCGACCGACTTGGCCGTGAGCTTGAGCTGCTTGCCGGCCTTGAGCGCCGTGATGGTGTTGGCATCGAGCGCCAGCGGCACCAGGCAGCCGGCCGGGATGCAGGTCTTGTAGTTCAGCGGCTTGCCACTGGTCCCGGCATCCAAGGCGAGGGACACGCCAGCATCGAATTGCAGGCCGAACGGCATCACGAGATTGCCGCTGGTTCCGCCATCGGCCGTGGGGTTCAGCTCGACCGCCAGCACGCGCTGGCCGGTCTTGGTGTCGCTCTGCACCTGCTGGACCGCACATTGCTTGGCATTGTTGACGACATTGCAGAGCACCCGCCAGTCCTCATAGCTCTCCTGGATGGAGGAAGCCCCGCCGGGCAGCGGCGATTTGGCAGGCGCGGGGTCCTGGGCCTGAGTCTGGGCCTGGGCGGCGCTCACCAGAAGGGCAAAAGCGAGACTAAGGCTGGTCTTCAGCATCGATTCCTCACGGCAGAAAGGCCTCATGCCCGATAGGGGCAACGGCCGCAGCCATGACACGAATATCGGCGTCTGGCGATAGGCCCCTGCCGAAAATCCCGACGCTTTCGACACTCGATATGCCGCCGCGGTAGCATGGCACGCCCCAGCCTCCCAGAGCCGGCCCTTTCTCCTTGACTTGCCTCGCCTTCGCGATCCAACTGGCTAGGGGAAAGATCCGGGGCAGCTTGCACGAGGTGACGACCATGGACGTCGACAAGGCCATTGCACTGGTTTCCGCGGCCGGTATCGAACTCACCGATCGACGCCGCAACGGCAGCGATGACGGCTGGTCCCTCAGCTTCTCCAACGGCGCGGGACTGGAGGTCCGGGACAATGGCGAGGTTTCCGCCACGGGCAAGGGCGCCGAGGCCGTCGCGAGCCTGCTCGGGCTGCCGGCAAAGTCGGCCGGTAGCTGACGCAAACAAACGGGAACCGGGCTGCCAGTTCGGCTCAAGCCTTCATTTTGCCGGCTCGTAGCCGTCGGTCAGCGTACCGAGAAAGACCACGACATCGTCGATCTCGGCCGGCGTCAGGGCCGGCTCGTCGCCGGCCTTGCGGTCGAAGGGCGGATCGGTGTTGATGTTCGCCTTCGCTGCCTCGGGCAGATCGTCATATTTGTCGATACTGCCATCGGCCTTGCGCGGGTACCAGCGCTCCGGATGGGTCTCGCGCTCGACGTAGAAACGCACAGCGTCGCGCAGGGAATGCATGGCGCCATTGTGGAAGAAGGTCTTGCGCAAAGCGACGTTGCGCAGGGTCGGGGTGCGGAACAGGCCGCAATAATCCTCGCGCTTCAGGAAGTCGGTGCGCAGCGGGCCGCACAGCCCCAGGTCGTGATAGCTGGGATCCTTGTTGGCGGGAATGTCGGGGTTGCGCGGCACCGCGAGCGCGATCTGGCCGTAGTCGGTGAATTGCGGCGGCGTGCCGTCATTGCCGCGCTGGCTGATGTGGCAGGAAGCGCAGTTGCCCTTGTCCGCCGCATTGAACAGGTCGAGCCCCCGCGCTTCCTGGGGAGAGAGCTCCGCCTTGCCGGCCAGAACCGCGTCATATTTGCTCGAATAGGGATAGAAGGTCCGGTAGTCCTGCTGGAACACCTCGAGCGCCTTCAGGGCCGTCTTGTAGACGAGGTCCGGGTCGCCGGCCGCCTTCGGCCCGGCAATGGCGGCGACGGCCTTGCCATGACCGGCGGCGAGCACGCGGCGGGCCACTTCCGCCCCATCCCGATTGCCCATCTCGAAATCCGAAAGCAGCGGAATCCTGGCCTGATCCGCACCGCGATCGACCCGCCCATCCCAGGTCAAGCCGCCCGTGGGACCATTGTCGATACTTTCGTCGGCCTCGTCCTCGGAATCGTAGAAATGCTCGGTGAAGGGCGGCACCACCTGCAGATATTTCAGCGAAGGTACGGCGCGCATGCCCGGCTGATGCATGTCGCCGCCGCCGAGTTGTACCGCGTGGTCGTTCACCGGCCCGAAGGCATGGGCGGGATCGTGGCAGGAGGAACAGGCCAACTTGCCCGAGCCCGACAGGGACGGGTCGAAGAAGAGGGTGCGGCCGAGAGCACCGAGCGCCTGCGCCTGCTGGCGCACCTGTACCCGCGACATCGCGCGGGACCCGTCCTGGCCGGCCTGGACCGAGGTCATCGCCAGCACCGGCAAAGCGAGCCCCACGACGACGCCCCATTGCCTCACACGTCTGTTGCAAAGAAAGCTTATGGCTGCATTCCTTCATTGCGATCGGGGGTGGCGTCTTCAGCCGGCCCGGCTAAGATGAGGGGCTGTGGGGGACGATAGCAACAAGCAAATCGAGGCAGGAGACCCAGATGCGCATGAAATCGGCGGCGGTCGTGTATGCGTTGAGCCTTTCCATCGGTGCCTTCGGATCGGCGCTGGCTGCCGAAAGCACTTCGGGCCAGAAGGCCAAGCCTACGCCCGGAGCGTCCGAGGACCTGAAGCTGATCGACACCGTGGTGGTGATTTATGCCGAGAACCGCAGCTTCGACAATCTCTATGGCAGCTTCCCGGGTGCCAATGGTGTGGCGAAGGCACCGGCGACCGCGCGCATCCAGCGTGACCGCGACGGCAAGCCCTTCCGCGAATTGCCGCCGATCTGGGAGGGCCTGACCGCCAAGGGCGTGACGCCGCCGGTGACCCAGGCCGAGACCGAGCATTTGCCCAACCACCCCTTCCACGCCGACGATCCCAAGGGCTTCAACCTCGGCTACGGCACCATCACGCGTGACCTCTGGCATCGCTATTACCAGAATCAGATGCAGATCAATGGCGGGCGCAACGACAAATTCGTTGCCTATGCCGATTCAGGGGCGCTGTCGGTCAGCCTGTGGGACGGCTCGAAAACCGCCATGTGGAAGGTGGCCCAGAAATATGTCCTGGCCGACAATTTCTTCATGGGCGGCTTCGGCGGTTCCTTCTTCAACCATCAGTGGCTGGTGTGCGCCTGCGCCCCCTACTACCCCAATGCCGACACCAATCCGGCCAAGCCGTCGATCGCCGTGGTCGAGCCCGACGGGGTGACGCTCAAACCGGCCGCCAATTCACCGAAATCGGCGATGGACGGCATCCCGAAATTTGCCGGCGACGGCAACCTAACGCCTGATTTCTATGCCGTGAACACCATGCAGCCGCCCTATCAGCCGAGCGGCAACGAGCCGGCGAAGGACGGCGACAAGGCATTCGCCGATCCTTCCAAGCCGACGACGCTGCCGCCGCAGACCGAGCCGACCATCGGCGACCTGCTCAGCCTCAAGCATGTGACCTGGGCCTGGTATGGCGGTGCCTGGCAGGACGTGCTCGACCATGGCAACAAGACACCGATCCCGAACTTCCAATATCACCACCAGCCGCTGAACTATTATGCCAGCTTCGCACCGGGTACGCCGGCCCGGGCCGAGCATCTGCGCGACGGCGGCCTGGCGGGCGTCGAATTCATCAAGGCGATCGACGCCGGCAAGCTGCCGCAGGTCTCCTTCTACAAACCGCAGGGCGACCTCAACGAGCATTCGGGCTATGCCGACATCCAGGCGGGCGATGCCCATATCGCCGATGTGATCGCCCATCTCGAGAAGAGCCCGCAATGGCCGCATATGCTCGTCGTCGTCACCTATGACGAGAATGGCGGCCTGTGGGACCACGTCGCCCCGCCCAAGGGCGACCGCTGGGGCCCCGGCTCGCGTATCCCGGCGATCATCGTCTCGCCCTATGCCCGCCGCGGCTTCGTCGACCATGCGCCGATGGACACCACCTCGATCCTGCGCTTCATCACGCGCCGCTTCGAGCTGCCGACCCTGCACGGCATCACCGTGCGCGACACGGCGATGGCCGCCCGCAAGCAGAAGCCCCTCGGCGACCTGACCAGCGCGCTGGTGTTGAAGGACAAATGAGGGCGGCGGCCTATCGCGGACCACACAAAATAAAGCGCGACTATCCCTCCCCGACTTCGGGGAGGTCGCGCACACAGTTTGTGTGCGCTGGGACCGGCACAGCCGGGCCGGGTGGGGGAGAGTGGCGCGGCCTTGGGATTCCATGGCTTTCGAAGCACCACTCTCCCCCTTCCGTCACCGCTCCGCGGCGACACCTTCCCCGAAGCCTGGGAAGGATAGTGGCGCTTTACTCCGATAGGGCTGTGTCGGTGACCCTCCTTATCAGGTCGGGCGGGATCACCCTTCCTCTTCCTCCCACCGGCCGCGCAATGCCTCGAAGATCGTATCGATCACAGAGGCAAGCGCATGATCGACGTCATGGTTCGAAAAGCGCAGTACCTTGAACCCGCGTTCTGCCAGGAAGGCATCGCGGATACCATCCCGGGCAAGCCCTTCAGGCATTGCAAGCTGGTTGCCGTCGACTTCGACGACCAGGCGTCTACGCAGACAGGCAAAATCCGCGACATAGCGACCGATCGGAACCTGGCGGCGGATGTGGACCCCTGGGGTCGCAACGCACGGAGCTGCTGCCAGAGCTTGACTTCCTGCAAGGTCAGCTTTTTGCGCAACGGCCTCGCCGTTGCGATCGACATGCCACCTCGCCGCTTCCCTACCCCGCTAGCGCCAGGAACCTCTCCACCTCTTCCCCTTTCGTCGCGAAGGAAGTGACCAGGCGTACCAGGTCCGCATCGTCGGCGGGCAGGCGGTCGGCGGGCAGGCCGTGAACGGGCCATTCATAGAGGCGGGCGCCGGCCTGCCTCAACTGGGCGATCATCGCTTTCGGCAGGACGGCGAAGACTTCGTTGGCCTGCGTCTCATAGCCGAGCCGGTGGCCCGCCGCGACGAGGCCCTGCGACAAAGCCGTCGCCATCGCATTGGCGTGGCGGGCAAGATCGAGCCAGTGGTCGTTCTCCAGCATGGCCAGGAACTGGGCGGCGATCGGCCAGGCCTTGGAAACGACGTGGCCGCTGCGCTTGCGCAGCCATTCGAGCTCGGCGGCCTTCTCCGGCTCGAACAGCAGGACGGCCTCGGCCATCAGGGCACCGTTCTTGGTGAGGCCGAAGGCGAGGGCATCGACGCCGGCCTTCCAGGTGATGTCGGCCGGGCTGATGCCATCGGCCTTTGCGAGGAAGGCGAAGGCATTGGCGAAGCGCGCGCCATCCATATGCACCTTGAGGCCGCGTGCCCGGGCGATCTCGGTCAGGGCCGTGATCTCGCCGCGGCGATAGACGGTGCCGCTTTCCGTCGCCTGGGTGATCGACAGCACGGCAGGCCTTGGAATGGCAGAGCCCGAACCGGAGCCACGCGCCAGCGTAGCCTCCAGCCCGGCCGGCGTCAGCTTGCCCCCGGCGCCGGCGATCGGCACCAAGCGCGCACCCTGGGTGAAGAACTCCGGCGCGCCGGCCTCGTCGCCGACGATATGCGCCTCCTCATAGGCATAGACAGCGCCATAAGGCGGGCTGAGGGCGCTCAGGGCCAGGGAATTGGCGGCACTGCCGGTGGCGGCGAAGAGCACGCCGACCTCGCGACCGAACAGATCGGCCAGGCGTGCCTTCAATTCACGGGTGAGATCATCCTGCCCATAGGCAGGGGCGATACCATCGGCGCCGCGGGCAAGCGCCTCGATGATCCTGGGGCTGGCTCCAGCCCAATTGTCGCTGGCAAAATTCATGCCTTGAAGTAGAGCGCTCCGACCCTGATGCGCAAGGGGGAAGAGGCAAGCGCTCCGGTGCGACGCGTCAGCGCTCCCAGCCCTTGCCGCGCGGCCAGGGCAGCAGGACGAAGCTGGCGATGCCGGCGGCCAACAGCACGATGATCACCGCAAACACGGGCAGGTAGGGATCGGCATCCCGGGCCGCAGCGAAGGATCCCACCAGCCCCGTCAGCCATTGCATCACGGCGACGCCGAGGAAAATGGCGGTGTTGAACACGGCGAAGGCCCGGCCGGCGACCGCATCGGCATAGGCGGCGCGGACATCGGCATATTGCAGGATGAAATAGCCGGTCATGAAGCCGAGCAGGACCACCGCGGCGATATCGACGAGGCTCGACGACTGTCCCGCCAGGGCCGCAAAGGCGGCCATGTAAAGGGCCGCGCTAGCGACGATCCAACAGCGCCGACCGCGATTGCCGGGCTTGAGCAGGCCGAAAACGGGCGGGCCGAGCAGGGCTGCGAGCGAGGTCGCCAGCATGATGTGGCCACTGACGACGAGGCCGAAGCCGTGCCGGTCCATCAGCATCGGCACGGCCCACAGGCCGCGCAAGGTGAGGAAGGCCGCATAGGAGACACCGCCGAGCAGCAGGATGCCAAGCGTATGCCTCTGCGCGAGAAGCGGCCCGATCTCAGCGAAGGCGACGGACAGGTTTGGGCGGCCACGTCCCGGCGCAGGCGCTTCGTCGCGGACGAGCAGGACATTGGCGACGAGAACGAGGATCGAAAGCGCGGCCAGCGCCAGGAAGCCGGCCCGCCACGACCAGGTTTCCACCACCAAGGCGAGCGGCGTGCCGGTCATCAACATGCCGATGCCGCTGAAGCTCAGCACCAGACCGGAGAGCCGCGCAAATTGCCTGGCCGGATAGCGGTTGGTGACGAAGACGATGGCACCGAGGAAGGCCGGCGCGCAACCGACGCCGATCAGAACCTGGCTGGCAATCAGTACGGGCAGATTGGGCGCGAGGGCGGAGACCAGCGCACCGAGGCAGGCGAGCAGGAAGGCGGCACAGACGGTACGGCGCGGTCCGAACAGGTCGAGGGCCACGCCGATGGGG
Organism: Labrys neptuniae; assembly: GCF_040797145.1. Lineage (NCBI taxonomy): Bacteria > Pseudomonadati > Pseudomonadota > Alphaproteobacteria > Hyphomicrobiales > Xanthobacteraceae > Labrys > Labrys neptuniae. The sequence goes on from NZ_JBFNQD010000002.1 coordinate 40,617, forward strand.
ATCTGCGCCAGCGCGAAGGACAAATGAAAGGCACCGGCGAACAGGCCAATCTCCTGGGTGGAGGCCCCAAATTCCAGCTTGAGTTCGCCGGCGAACAGAGTTGCGACGGTGCGGAACGCCTGGCTCATGGCCGCCACCGCCGAGAGGGCCGCCAGCATCGCCCAGAGCGGGACGCCAGCCCCGGCACTCGCGGTCTGCGCCTGCCGGGGAGGCGTCCCCCCCAAAGCGCGGCCGTTTCCTGTCAGTGCGGCGCTGGTGTCGCGGTCCATGGCGCCCTCCTCGCGGTGGGTTCGGTGTCTATATAACCGTCATGATGGTTAGTATTGTCGAACCAGCCGCGTTGACTGTCAACCCCCAAGGCGGTTAGAATTCCTCCAGGCTTGCCGTTCCCGTGTTCCGGCCAGCCGGAACCGGCCTGGGCTCGCAGGGATGCCATGACGTTGATTTCACCGGTACGCGATGACCTGTGCATCGCCTTCGCGAATACCCGTTCCTGGCGAGGACGGGAGACGCCGGTCGAGCGGCTGCACGGCGTGGCGGATCTGCTCGCCTGGACGAAGCGGACCGGTGGAGAGGCGGGCGAACGCATCGAACAGGCCGGCCGCTGGGCCGGTGAACATCCTGATGATGCCGACCGCCTCTTCGACGAGGCGATCCGGCTGCGCGAAGCCCTTTATCGTGCACTGGCCGCAATCGCCGAGAAACAAGCCGTCGAGGAGCGCGACTTCGCCGCTCTCGCCCAGGCCATCGCCCAGGCTCCCACCCGCAGCCGCCTGGTGCGCACGACGGACGGCTATGCCTGGCATGTCGGGCCTTTCGCAGCTTCGCCGGCACATCTGCTCGCCCCGGTGCTGTGGTCGGCCGGCGATCTCATTCCCGCCGCCGCGCGATACCGCATCCGGCGCTGTGCCAATCCCGAATGCCGCTTCCTCTTTCTCGACGAGAGCAAGAGCGGGACCCGGCGCTGGTGCGACATGGCCACCTGCGGCAATCGCGCCAAGGCCAGCCGGCACTATGCCAAGGTCAGGCAGGATGCAGGCTGAGCAGAGTGTCTCTGACAGCTGACCGGTGATTGCTCATGCCCGCCCACGACGGTTGCGCAGCCCCTCACCTCTATCCTCTCCCCGTAAGGACGCGCGAGGAGACCTCGGCCGGTCACGCCTCACCGAAAACGTGCTGTCTCGCCCAACCGTCGGGCGAGATGCATAGTCTGAGCATCGATCGCAACGCCTGCGTCCCCTCGCCCTGCTCTTGCGGGGAGAGGATAGAGGTGAGGGGCAGCGCGGCACCAACAAGACCACGGCCCCCCCACAGCCATCGCACCCCCCGCCTCAGGCGAACGCAACCTTGCGGCCGGTCCAGCGGGCGATCAGGGCGTCGAGGGAGAAGAAGCCGCCACCGAATTTGGCGAGATAGAGGGCGCAGACCATCCAGGGCAGGTGTTCGTTGTAGTGGTCGGGATAGACGAAGAGCTGGATCACCAGCGCCATGCCGAACAGGCCGAGGCCGCCGAGCCGCGTCGCCAACCCGAGGATGACCAGGATGGAGAACACGCTTTCGCCCAGCAGGGCCAGATGGGCGGCGAGCTCCGGCGGCAGCAGCGGCAGCTTGTATTCCTCCTGGAAGAGATAGACGGCGCTGTCCGACAGGGAAAACAGCGTGCCGTCGGCCACCTTGGTGCGCGCCGACCACCAGAACACCCGGAACAAGGCGATGCGGGCGATCAGGGCGATCAGCCAATGCGGGATCAGCGTGAAGAGGTGGATCAGCCGATCCGCCAATCCCGGCGCTGCCGGGTCGGGAGATGCGAATGTCGTGCGGGTCATGGCAACACTCTCCGGCAGGTTCAGATCTCGAAGCGGCAGGCGATACCGGCCGCAACCAGCCCCGCAATGGCGGCGGCCAGATTGAAATCGGGGGTTTCGGCGAAAGCGGCCTCTGCCGCCGCCTCCAAGGGGTGCCCGGTCAGCAGGGTGGCCAGGAAGGCATGGCCGCCTGGCGGCAGGATCTGCACCTCGACATCGAGCCTGGGGCGGGTCACCAGCACGTCCTCGCCGGACCAATCCACGATCTCCCGTGCCTCGCCGCCGGCATTCATCTGCCAGATCGTCGCCACCGGAAAGGCCGAGCGCAGGAGGCGCACCGCCGGATGGATCTCGACCCGCACCTCGTGCAGACGAGCAGGATCGAGGCCCTTGAGCGCTGCCGGCGAGGCCGGCTCGGCATCGGCGGCGTGATAGGCCTGCGCCCTGGCAATCTCCAGGCGCATCACATCCGGCAGGTAGGCGACCTCCCGCGCCGGCTCGAAGGCTTCGGTGAAGGCCGGCAGTTGATCGCCATAATCGAGCAGCAGCGGCGAGCGCGGCGGATGCTCGCGCGCAAAGCGGATGGCGAGGGCCCGGAAGAAGTCGGCACCGACGATGGCGATCGAAGCCGGAAAGCGGCTCTCCAGCGCCGCAGCGAGGCCGAGCGCGACATTGTCGCGATAGATGGCGAAGCGCCGGTTGGGCGTCACGCCATTATGGGCGGCCAGCCCCTGCGGCAGCGCGGCGGCCGGGTCGAGCACCGCCTGCCGGAACGCGGATTGCGTGTTCGCGAGCATCAGGCGGCCCTCGCTCGCATGACCCGCGCCATCGCGGCCTCGGCAAGCGCCGCCTCGCGGGCCAGCACCGGCCAGTCCGGCACGTCATTGTCCCATTCGATCAGGGTCGGCAGCCGCCCGGCTTGGGCGATGACGCGTTCATAGAGGGCCCAGACCGGATCGGCGACCGGCCGGTCATGGGCATCGATCAGCAGCGGCGCACCGGCATCGTCCACTGTCTCGGCATGGCCGGCGAGATGGATCTCGCCGACGAGGCCGAGAGGGAAGCGGTCGAGATAGGTCTCGGGCGAAGTCGCATGATTGGTGGCGGAGACGAAGACATTGTTGATGTCGAGCAGCAGGCCGCAGCCGGTACGCCGGGCGATCTCGGCGAGGAAATCGGTCTCCTCGATGGTGCTCTCCTCGAACAGGAGATAGGTCGAGGGGTTCTCCAGCAGCATGCGCCGGCCCAGCGTCTCCTGCACCTCGTCGATATGGTCGCAGACGCGCCGCAGGGTCTCGGGCGTATAGGGCACCGGCAGAAGATCGTTGAGGAAGACTTCCTCATGGCTCGACCAGGCCAGATGCTCGGAAAAGCTAGCTGGGCGATAGCGCTGTTCGAGCGCCTTCAGCCGGGCGAGATGCTCCTTGTCGAGGGGCCGGGCCGCGCCGATCGACAGGCCGACGCCATGCAGCGACAGCGCGTAGTTTTCGCAGATGGCCCGGAGCTGGGCATGCGGCGGGCCACCGGCGCCCATATAATTCTCGGCGTGGACCTCGAAGAAGCCGATGTCGGGCCGGGTGGCGAGAATGGTCTCGACATGCTCCGGCTTGAGCCCGGCGCCGGCGCGCAATGGCAGGGTCGTGCTGGCGGGATCGGTCATGGCGTTCTCCGAAGGGGCAGAGGTAAGGCGGGAGCCGCCGCGCCGTAGCGGGCGGCCCTCGCATGTCTCGTGCGAGCTATCAGCTCTTGACGGGCGTCAGCGAGCCCATACCCGTCGGCGTCTTCATGGTGACGCAGCTTCCCTTGGGCACCAGCTTGAAGGACTGGCCGTCATAGTCGATCGTCGAGGTACCCGCACAGGAATGGGCACCGGCCGCACAGTCGTTCTGGCCTTTGAGGGCGACGCCGTAGCATTTCTCCTTGGAGTCGTCGGCCTTGGCGGGAGCCGACAGCAAAGCGGCGGCGCTGGCGACGGCGCCGGCAAGAGCGAAAGCAGTGCTGGCCTTGGTGAACACGGACATGGGAGTTTCCTTCTGTTGCAGGATATGGCGGAAACGGCCGGTTGCCGCTCCGCATGGCCTTGACTATGACCCGCTCCGGCATAGGAGCCAAATCAAGTGAGCGTGCCGAAAACCACACTTTTTGCGCTAAAACATGTGATTCCAGCCGCTGTAACGATATTCGTCACCACGGCGTAGGTTGTTACCCGCCGGATTTGAAAGTGATGGCAGCGCCGCGATTTCGGGATGCCCGTTCTTCCCTCCCGGGAAGCACGGCGATTCCAAGAGCGGGCGAGACCCCCGCGCACCCGGAATGCGCTCCAGCATTGACAGTGACACCTCTTGCTCCGATATAGCCAGCGTTCCCGACAGCCCGCCTCTCCTCAAGGAGGACCAGACATGGCCGCCCTCTCCGATCTCGCCGAAAAGCCGCACCAGGCCGGCGCCGTGCGTACCGTCTTCATCGACGGCGAAGCCGGCACCACGGGCCTCGGCATCCGCGAGCGATTGGCGTCGGTGGCGGGCGTTGCCCTGCGCAGCATCGCGCCCGAGCTGCGCAAGGACGTCGCGGCGAAGAAGGCGCTGCTGGCCGAGGTCGACCTCGTGGTGCTCTGCCTGCCCGACGCCGCCGCCAAGGAAACGGTGGCGCTGATCGGCGAGCTCGACGGCCGCAAGCCCAAGGTTCTGGACGCCTCGACCGCCCATCGGGTCGCGCCCGGCTGGGTCTACGGCTTTGCCGAACTGGCGCCGGGCCAGGCCGAGGCCATTGCCAAGGCGAGCCACGTCGCCAATCCCGGCTGCTATCCCACCGGCGCGATCGCCCTTCTGCGTCCCCTGGTCGATGCCGGCGTGATCCCCCAGGACTATCCCGTCACCGTCAATGCGGTCAGCGGCTATTCCGGCGGCGGCAAGTCGATGATCGAGGCCTACGAGGCCGGCACCGCCCCCTCCTTCGAACTTTACGGCCTGACGCTGGAGCACAAGCACGTGCCGGAACTGCAGGCTTATATCGGCCTGACCCGCCGGCCGATCTTCGTGCCGTCCGTCGGCAATTTCCGCCAGGGCATGCTGGTCTCCGTGCCGTTGCATCTCGACACGCTGCCGGGCAAGCCGAAGGCTGATGACCTCCACGCCATCCTCGCCGACTATTATGCCGGCGCCAGGCTGGTCAGCGTGGAGCCGCTGGACGGTGCCGCCAAGATCGAAGCGGAAGCGCTCAACGACACCGACCGGCTGGAGCTTCGCGTGTTCCCGCATGAAGCCCATCGCCAGGCCGTGCTGGTCGCAAGGCTGGACAATCTCGGCAAGGGCGCCTCCGGTGCCGCGGTGCAGAACATCCAGCTGATGCTGGGCGTCTGAGCCGGCGGTAGCGACTGCTCCTTCTCTACGCTCGGTGGGCGTGCATCGCGACGTGGCAGGAGACGGCAATCTCGTGCCCTGGGACGGCAACGAGCGCCTGACCCGGTCTCAGCTACTCAGAGAGCAGCCGGCAATAGGCGTCCAGCGCCTCCTCGTCAGCGGCATCGAGCACCGTGTCGGTCCAATAGTCGACCAGACAGAGCGGCTCAATGGCATTCAGCCGTGAGAGAGCCTCGCGGAAAAACCCGAGCCGTACCTCGTCCGGCGAAGACAGTTCGAAGAAGATTTCCCGAATGACGCCGGCATCATGGGTACATATCAGATAGAAATCCGCATCGTGACCGAAACATAGGGCCTCCGAATTGTAATAGCCCCATTCGTCATGTTTCTCGAAACCGGCCGATGCGGTGGCGTTGAACTGCATCACCCGGGGAAGAAAAGCCAGAGCTGCGCCGAAAGCCTCCGGCGTCAAGGTGGCGAATTGCGCCTGCTCCTCGGGAGCATTGGCAATGACATGCACGTCCGTCCAGCCCGTGCCGCCGGGCGCAGCATGATCGACGGCGTGTTGGGCGGCCTTGTCCAGGTCGGTCCGGTAATGGGCAAGCGCCATCAAGGGATGAAGGGAGCGCATCCCCCAATCGTCCTCGTGGATATGGATCTTGCCGGGGGTCAATCTTCTCTCCCCAATGCAGCCCGCGAGCGTTGGGGCAATGCCTGTGCCGCTCTATTTCACATATTCCCGCGCGGCCTGCTCGAGCTGCCCATGCAGGTAATCGGTGAAGGAACGCCAGACCTCGACGTGGAAGTCGTTTGCGCCCTTGCGCCACAGCACGATTTCCGCCTTGGCGTAGAGCGTGCGGGTGGCGGTGCCGACGGGAAAGGCCTTGGGGTCGAGGTCCAGCATGACGCCGGCATTGAGCACATCGGCAGCCAGCGAACCCGAGACCAGGATGCCGATATTGCGATGGCTGACATCCACCAGCGAATGCGGCTCCTGCACGGCCGCCTCGATGGCGGCATAGGCCTCGGCCTCGGTATTTTCCGGCGCGAGCAGCAGCCACTCGTCGGGGCCGAGCTTGAAGGCGGTGCGGGTGCCGTCGGTGGCGGCGGTATTGAGAGCGGTCGGCAGCGCCAGCCCGAAGGCCTGGCCGGCCGCGACGGCAGCGCTGTCAGGCCCGCGCAGCACCAGGCGGGCGCCCCGCGGCGCCGCCTCGATGGTGAGGCGGCTGCGGGCGGTGATCGGCGCGATGCCGTCGAGCGGATCGCGGCGGGTTGCGATATCAGCCATTGAGCCGCGTTCCTTCCTTGTCGATGAAGATCGGATCGACCACCCTCACGGCGATCGAGCCGCCGGGCATCGGCACATAGACCGTCTCGCCATAGCGCGAGCGGCCACGCTCCAGATTGCACAAAGCGATGGAACGGCCGAGATTGGCGCTCCAATAGGCCGAGGTGACGTGGCCGAGAGCATGCTCGCCAAGGGCGGGCTGCGCCACCTCGGTGATCTGCGCGCCCTCTTCCAGCACCACGCCGGGATCGACGGTGAGGAGCCCGACGAACTGCTTGCGGTTGGGATCCTGCAGGTCCGGCCGCATCAGGCCACGCTTGCCGACGAAATCGGCCTTGGCCTTGCCCACGGCCCAGCCGACGCCCGCCTCGTCCGGGGTCAGCGTACCGTCGGTGTCCTGGCCGACGATGATGTAGCCCTTCTCGGCGCGCAGCACATGCATCGCCTCGGTGCCATAGGCGCAGCCGTCATATTTGACGACCTCGGCATGGATGGCTTGCCAGACGGCCCGGCCATAGGCCGCCGGCACGTTCACCTCGAAGCCGGCTTCGCCGGTGAAGCTCATGCGGAACAGGCGGGTGGGAACGCCGCAGATGCGGCCTTCCTTGACCGACATATGCGGCATGCCGTCCTTGGAGATGTCGATGCCCTCGACCAGAGGCGCCAGCACGTCGCGGGCATGGGGGCCCTGCACGGCGATGACGGCCCATTGCTCGGTGGTGGAGGTGAACCAGACCTTGAGGTCGGTCCACTCGGTCTGGAGGTAGTCCTCCATATGCGAGAGCACGCGGGGCGCCCCGCCGGTGGTGGTGGTGACGTGGAAGCGGTCTGGCGCCATGCGGCCGACCACGCCGTCGTCATAGACGAAGCCGTCGTCGCGGGTCATGATGCCGTAGCGCAGGCGGCCCGGCTCCAGCTTCATGAACGGGTTGACATAGATGCGGTGCATGAACTCGGCCGCATCCGGGCCGACCACCTCGATCTTGCCGAGGGTGGAGGCGTCGAACATGCCGACCTTGTCGCGCACCGTCTTGCATTCGCGGTTGACCGCGTCATGCATGCTCTCGCCGGCGCGCGGATAGTACCAGGCGCGCTTCCACAGGCCGACATCCTCGAAATCAGCGCCCATCTCGACCTCGGCCTCGTGCATCGCGGTCTTGCGCACGGGATCGAACAGGTCGCCGCGCGCCGTGCCGGCGAACAGGCCGAAGGTGGTCGGCGTATAGGGCGGGCGGAAGGTGGTCAGGCCGACCTGCGGCACCTTCTTGTCAACAGCCTTGGCGGCGATGGCCAGCGCATTGATGTTGGAGGTCTTGCCCTGGTCGGTCGCCATGCCGGTGGTGGTGTAGCGCTTGACGTGCTCGATCGAGCGGAAGCCCTCGCGCGTCGCCAGCTTGATGTCCTTGGCGGTGACGTCATGCTGGAAATCGACGAAGGCCTTGACCCGGCTGGCATTGCGGTCATGCGGCAGCGCCCCGGTGTAGAACCCGTCCTGAGAGGTCTCGCCAGCGACGTCGAAGGTCTTGAGGGCGCCCTTGTCGAAGCCGGCGTCACGCCCGGCCTCGTGGCCGGCGGCAAAGCCGTCATTGATCACCGCGCCGAAATCGAACACGCCGCGGCAGGCGCCGGCGGAACGCTCCTCGTCGCGGGCAAAGCCCGGCACGAAGATCTGCTTGGCCTCGTCGTAGCGCAGCTTGCCGCGCGATTGCGAGAACAGATGCACGGTCGGCGTCCAGCCGCCCGACATCAGCACGAGGTCGCAGGAGACCGTCTCCCGGTCCCTGACGGTGCCATCGGTACCGACTCGGCCGAGCCTGACGGCATTGACGCGCAGCCGCCCGCTGGTGCCCATCATCGTCGCGCCGAGGCTGACGCGAATGCCGGCCTCCCTGGCAGCGCCGACCAGGGCGCCGCCATCGGGCCTGATGTCGGCGATCACGGCGATGTCGACGCCGGCGGCCTTGAGGTCGAGCGCGGCCTGATAGGCGCTGTCGCAGGCGGTGAACACCACCGCCCGGTTGCCCGGCTTGACGCCGTAGCGGTTGACATAGGTACGGGCCGAGTCGGCCAGCATGATGCCCGGCCGGTCGTTCTCCGGGAACACCAGCGGACGCTCGATCGCGCCGGCGGCGATGACGACCTGCTTGGCGCGCACCTGCCAGAGCCGCTCACGGGGCGTGCGGGCCTCGGGCTGGGCGACATGGTCGGTCAGCCTTTCGGCCAAGGCGACGAAATTGTCGGAATACCAGCCGAAGGCGGTGGTGCGCGGCATCAGCCGGACGCGATCGTTGAGGGCCAGCGACATGATGATGTCGGTGGCCCAGTCGCGTGCGGCCCGGCCTTCGACGGTCGCCGTGGTCTCGGCCAGCAGCGAGCCGCCGAGCTCGGCCTGCTCGTCGACCAGGATCACCGAGGCGCCGGTCTCGGCCGCGGCGATGGTGGCTGCCAGGCCTGCCGGCCCCGAGCCGACCACCAGCACGTCGCAATGGGCGTAGCGGTTGAGGTAGCGATCGGGGTCGGCCACCTTGGGTGCCTCGCCGAAGCCGGCGGCAGCACGGATCCGGGGCTCGTAGACGTTCTTCCAGAAGCTCTGCGGCCACATGAAAGTCTTGTAGTAGAAACCCGAGGCCAGGAAGGGCGACATCGCGTCATTGACGGCACCGGCATCGAATTTCAGCGAAGGCCAGCGGTTCTGGCTGGTGGCGACGAGGCCCTCATAGAGCTCGACCTGCGTGGCGCGCAGATTGGGCGTGGTGCGGCCGGCGTCCCGGACCACCGTCACCATTGCGTTCGCCTCTTCCGAGCCCGCGGACATGATGCCGCGCGGCCGGTGATATTTGAACGAGCGCCCGATCAGGTGCACACCGTTGGCGAGCAGGGCGGAAGCCAGCGTATCGCCGCGCACGCCCTGATAGGCGATGCCGTCGAAGGTGAAGTTGATCGGCTTGGCGCGATCGATGCGGCCGCCGGCCGCCGTACGGAGGGAGGCGGTCACGCGCGCGCCTCCGTGTTGGAGGGCGTAGCGGCGGCAAGTTCGGCGGCCAGGGCCGCCAGATCGGGCTTGGGTTCGCCCTGCTTATAGGTCTTCACGAACTTGTCGGTCACGGTATGGCGCACGGCGTTGAAGAAGCGCGCGCAGCCATGCACATGGCGCCAGCGCTCGGCGATCAGCCCCTTGGGATTGGAGCGGGTGTAGAGGAAACCTTCCCAGACCTCGTCCGTCGGATTGTCGGCGAAGGCCGGGCGGGCAATATGGGCCTCGCCCATGTTGCGGAATTCCAGTTCCGGGCGATCCTGTTCGCAATAAGGGCAGCGGATGAGCAGCATGACGGTCCTCAGTGCGCGACGGCGGCAGCGGCCGCTTCGTCGATCAGGCGTCCGGTGCGGAAGCGATCGAGGGTGAAGGGAGCGGCGATCGGATGGGGTTCGCCCGTCGCCACCGTGTGGGCGAAGACGTGGCCCGAGCCCGGCGTCGCCTTGAAGCCGCCCGTGCCCCAGCCGCAATTGACGAACAGGCCTGATACCGGGGTCTTGGAGAGGATGGGCGAGCGGTCGGGCGTGACGTCGACGATGCCGCCCCAGTTGCGCATCATGCGGGTGCGGCGCACCACCGGGAAGAGTTCGCAGATCGCATCGAGCGTGTGGGCCGCGATGTGCAGGCCGCCCGTCTGCGAATAGGAGACATACTGGTCGGTGCCGGCCCCGATGACGAGGTCGCCCTTGTCCGATTGCGACATATAGGCGTGCACGGTGTTGGACATCACCACGCAGGGCATGATCGGCTTCAGCGGTTCGGACACCAGCGCCTGCAGCGGATAGCTTTCCAGCGGCATGCGCACGCCGGCCATGTCCATCACCACCGAGGTGTGGCCGGCGGCGACCACGCCGAGTTTCTTGGTGCGGATCGTACCCCTGGAGGTCTCCACCCCGGCGATGGCGCCGGAGGGATCGCGCAAGATGCCGGTGACCTCGCAGTTCTGGATGATGTCGACGCCCAGAGCGTCGGCAGCGCGGGCATAGCCCCAGGCCACCGCGTCGTGGCGGGCGACACCGCCGCGCCGCTGCAGGGCGGCGCCCATGATCGGGTAGCGGATGTCCTTGGAGATGTTGAGGATCGGGCAGAATTCCTTCGCCTCTTCCGGCGTCAGCCATTCATTGTCGATGCCCGCCAGGCGGTTGGCATGGATATGGCGCTTGAAGACCTGGATGTCGTGCACATTGTGCGCCAGCATCATCACGCCGCGGGCCGAATACATCACGTTGTAGTTCAGCACCTGGGACAGGTTCTGCCACAGCTTCATCGCGTGGTCGTAGAGCTTGCCGCTCTCCTCCCACAGATAGTTGGAGCGGATGATGGTGGTGTTGCGGCCGGTGTTGCCACCACCCAGCCAGCCCTTTTCGAGCACGGCGATGTTGGTCATGCCGTGCTCGGCGGCCATGTAATAGGCAGTGGCGAGGCCATGCCCGCCGGCGCCGATGATGATGGCGTCGTAGCTGGCCTTCGGTTCGGGCGAGCGCCATTGCTCGGGCCAGTCCTGATGACCACGCAGCGCGTTGCGCGCCAGGGAAAAGACAGAAAACCGCACGTGTTGCCGCCCGTTGGATGGAGTCTTGAATGGCGCGACTATCATCATCCCGCCGATGACCAGTCTAGCACGGAAGCGACGCGCCTTTTGTCGCATTGGAAGAAATTGCACAAAAGGCCCTGTTCGCTAAGTCCCCAATAGGACGCATTTGGGATAGTATTTGACCATTGGGTCGCATCCCAATATCTCACATTTGTCAAATTACGACATTAAACGCGACATATGGTCGGGCCCACATCAGAATTCTTCAAAAAATGTCGCAATATCGTCCTGCCTCGTCGTTTCGGACAATGCGGTACAAACCGCCCCGCAACCGTCGCTTTTGACCATAATGGGCGCACAGATGCCCGATGCCATCACGAGGGCAAGCGCCCCATCCGGCGCGCTTTCCCGCCTCCGTCACGCTTCGTACCGCCGGCCCCCCGGCGGAGGTTCTAGGGAGAATCGCGTATGAATATCCGGCCGGATATCGGCGCCACGCATACCGTCGGCTTTCTGCTCACCCCGAATTTCTCGATGATCGCCTTCGCGGCGGCCGTGGAGGTTCTGCGCCTGACGAACTACGTCACCGGCGCAAAGGCCTTCGCCTGGCGGCTCTATTCGCCGGACGGCCAGCCGATCGAGGCCTCGAACGGCGTGGCATTGGCAGTCGACGGTTCCTATGGCGATGTCGGGCCGATGCCGGAGATCATCGTGTGTTCCGGCATGGACGTGCAGAAATACGATCACGGCCCGCTGATCGCCAAGCTGCGCAAGCTCGCCTTCTACGGCGTCTCGATCGGTGCGGTGTGCACAGGCACCTATATCCTGGCCCGGGCCGGCCTGCTCGACGGCCATCGCTGCGCCATCCACTGGGAAAACTACGACAGCTTCCGCGAGGAATTCCCCGAGATCGACGCCACGCAGGAACTGTTCGAGATCGACCGCAACCGCTTCACCTGCGCCGGCGGCACCGCCTCGATCGACATGATGCTGGCGCTGATCACGGCCAAGAAGGGCGCGGTGATCGCCGCTCTCGTCACCGACGAACTCATCCACCACCGCATGCGCGATTCCCATGAGCGCCAGCGCATGGAACTGCGCGCGCGCCTCGGCGTCTCCCATCCCAAGCTCCTCGCCGTGATCGGCGAGATGGACAAGCGCCTCGAACGTCCGGTCTCCTGCGCCCAGCTCGCCCGCACGGTGCGCCTGTCGCCGCGCCAGCTCGAGCGGCTGTTCCAGCGCTATCTCGACACCACGCCGACCCGCTACTACCTCGAAATGCGCCTCAACCGCGCCCGCCAGCTGCTGCGCCAGACCTCGATGCCGATCCTGTCGGTGGGCCTGGCCTGCGGCTTCGTCTCGGCCTCGCATTTCTCCAAATGCTATTCGGAGCATTTCGACCGCACGCCGTCCGAGGAACGCAAGGGCATGCGGGTCGAGCGCAACGTGGCGACAGCCATCGCCTGAGCCGCGGCTTCACAGCCAGACGGTCGGTCTCTCCGGCCTTGCGGCCACCGCTGCGATGCCGGTTGCTGTGTCGACTGCTGCCCACAGCATTGGCGGCGACCGACCGTTCCTGGCATGCGGCTGCCTGCCGATCCCGTCAATTCCCGCCCAGCAGCCCGGCGGCGATGTTGATCGCCAGGGCCAGGATGGTGGCGTTGAAGAAGAACGAGAACACCGCATGCGCGGCGACGATGCGGCGCATCAGCCGCGAGCGCAGATTGGTGTCGGATGTCGCCGAAGAAGCGCCGATCGCCACTGAGAAATAGACGAAATCCCAATAATCCGGCGGCTCGGGATCGCCACCGAAATCCAGGCTCGGCTTACCCGGGCGACCGCCGTCATTATAGTAGATATGGGCATAGTGGATGGCGAAGATGGTGTGGATGAAGAACCAGGAACAGACGATGGTCGCCACCATCAACGGCAGGGACAGGCTGTCGCCGCCGGCCTGGTCCTTGGTCGCCTGAAGCTCGACGATTACCCCGGCAAAGCTGAGGGCCGCGGCCAGCATCGACAGGACCAGGATGGTCACCGCCCCTTCGTCGAGGGAATCGGCCTTATGGGCGAAGCGCCCCGGCGGCAGGCGCGACAGGCTGTAGCTGACGATGACGACGAAGAATACGATGGTCAGGCACCACCCGGCCAGCAGGCGTTCGAGCCAGGGCAGGCCCGGGATCACGAGACCGAGCGCCATGCCGGCGACGAGGCTCCAGAGCAGGACCGGCCTGGCGGTCAGCGGACGCAGGAAATGCCTCACCCCGGAAGCCTTGCTTGAGGTCTCATTTGCGTCTGTCCGCGGTGAAGCGGGCGGCAGCGCGCAGAACGTCCGCCTCGGCACCAAAACCGGAAAGGGCGGCGAGGGCATCACCGGTAAGACGCTCGAGCTCGGCCCGCGCCTTCTCCACGCCCCATAGGCCGACCAAGGTCGCCTTGCCGCGGCCGGCATCCTTGCCGGTGGCCTTGCCGAGTTCAGCGCTGGAGGCCTCGATGTCGAGAATGTCGTCGGCGATCTGGAAAGCGGCGCCCAGAGCGCGTCCATAGGACAGCAGGGTTTGATAGGTGGGCGCATCGGCGCGCCCGATTACGGCACCCATCTCCACCGCGCACGACAGGATCGCGCCCGTTTTCATCGCCTGGAGCTGGGCGATAGCCTGCGCCGAGAGCTCGGATGCTCCCTCGAAACGCCCTTCCGCTTCCAAGTCCAGCATCTGGCCGCCGGCCATGCCCGCGCCACCGGCGGCCTTGGCCAGCAGGCGGACCAATTCGGCCCGCATGGCTGCATCGGTGCCGGTGGCGGCATCCGCCAGGGTCTCGAAGGCCAGGGTCTGCAGGGCATCGCCCGCCAGGATGGCGGTGGCCTCGTCATAGGCCAGATGCAGCGTCGGCTTGCCGCGCCGCAATTCGTCGTCATCCATCGCCGGCAGATCGTCATGGGCGAGGCTGTAGACGTGCACCAGTTCGATCGCCGCACCGGCGCGCAGGGCCGTGGTCAGATCGCCCTTGAGGAGCCGCGCCGCCTCGACCACCAGGAAGGGGCGCAGCCGCTTGCCGCCGCCCAACACCGCATAGCGCATCGCGCCCAGCAGCCGCGCCGGCACCGGGGGCGTGGTGGCGACATCGAAGATCGTCACCAGCACATCTTCGATCTCACTGGCGACGGAAGCGAGGCGGTGATGGAAATCGACGGTCATGAACTGCTCATAAAAACTTTCCTCTCCCGGGGCCGGGAGAGGATGACGCAAGATTGTCGGGAAGCAGCCTATGCCGGCTGCGATGATGGAACGCGGAACGGGCCGCCGTGTTCCATCGATCGTCTCAACTCCCGCTGACGGGCTGGGCAGCGCGGCTCAGGCCAGATACTGCCCGCCATTGATGCTCAGCGTCGAGCCGGTGATATAGCCCGAATCGTCGGAGCTCAGGAACACCACGGCGCGAGCGATTTCCTCGGGCTGGCCCAGGCGGCCGGTCGGGATCAGCGGCAGGATACGGGTTTCCAGCACCTTGGGGTCGATCGCCTGCACCATCTCCGTGCCGATATAGCCGGGAGCGATCACATTGGCCGTGATGCCCTTGGCCGCCCCTTCCAGGGCCAGAGCCTTGACGAAGCCGATATCGCCTGCCTTGGCGGCGGAATAATTGACCTGTCCGGCCTGTCCCTTCTGGCCGTTGATCGAGGAGATCACGATCACGCGGCCGAAACCACGGTTGCGCATGCCCTCGATGACCGGGCGGGTCATGTTGAACAGGCTGTCGAGATTGGTACGGATGACGGCGGACCATTGGTCCTTGCTCATCTTGTGAAAGAAGCCGTCACGGGTGATGCCGGCATTGTTGACCAGGATGTCGACGGGGCCGAGATCCTTTTCCACCTGCGCCACCCCGGCGGCACAGGCATCGAAATCGCCGACGTCCCATTTATAGGTTGCAATGCCTGTTTCGGCCTTGAACTTGGCCGCTGCCTCGTCATTACCGGCATAGCTGGCGGCAACCGTGTGGCCGGCCGCCTTGAGCGCCTTGGAGATGGCTGCGCCGATGCCGCGCGTTCCGCCGGTGACGATTGCAACTCTGGTCATGGTGCCTCCTTGGTAACGATGGTGTTCTTCATTGGACTACAGCGTTTTGCGATTTGAGGGAGTGACCCGGAAGCGCAAAGACGCCCTGGCCAATCCGTTGGATCGGCCAGGAAACAAAGAGCTGGAGCAAATGAGCGTTCAGTCGTGAACGCGTTGTGCTCCAGGAAGTCACGAACCGGTATTCGCCCCTGAGGACCGGTCCGATACGTGCCCTCCCTCCCCTGTGCGGAAAGGGCCGAGACAGAGGACGTCCCCTGTTCCTCCGATGGAGGAACCGCCCTTCCACAAGCCTCCCGCGGTGCCTGGCATTCACCAGGCCGCGAGACGCTTGCGCATCGCCGTGAGCCGATCAGCGCTCGACGGTCAAGGCGATGCCCATGCCGCCGCCGATGCACAGCGTGGCAATGCCCTTCTTGCCGCCGCGGCGGGCGAGCTCATGCAGCAACGTCACCAGCACGCGGGCGCCGGAGGCACCGATCGGATGGCCGATGGCGATGGCGCCGCCATTGACGTTGACGATGGACGGATCCCAGCCCATGTCCTTGTTGACGGCGAGGGCCTGCGCCGCAAAGGCCTCGTTGGCCTCGACCAGGTCGAGGTCCTTGACGCTCCAGCCCGCCTTTTCCAGCGCCTTGCGCGAAGCCGGGATCGGCCCTGTGCCCATGATGGCGGGATCGACGCCGGCGGTGGCCCAGGAGGCGATGCGGGCAAGCGGGGTGAGGCCGCGCTTCTCGGCATCCTTGGCGCTCATCAGCACCACGGCGGCCGCGCCGTCATTGATGCCGGAGGCATTGCCGGCGGTCACCGTGCCGTCCTTGCTGAACGCCGGGCGCAGCTTGGCCATGCCGTCGAGCGTAGCGCCATGGCGAGGATATTCGTCGGCATCCACGATGACGTCGCCCTTGCGGCCGGGCACGGTGATCGCGACGATCTCGTCCTTGAAGCGACCTGCCTTCTGGGCGGCCTCTGCCTTGTTCTGCGAGGCGACGGCGAAGGCGTCCTGCTCCTCGCGGGTGAGCTGCCAGCGAGCCGCGATGTTCTCTGCGGTCGTGCCCATGTGATAGCCCTGGAAGGCATCGATCAGGCCGTCCTTGAGCATGGAATCCAGGAACTTCACATCACCCATCTTGGCGCCAGCGCGCAGATGCGCGACATGCGGGGCGAGCGACATCGATTCCTGGCCGCCGGCCACGATGAAGGAGGCATCGCCATTGGCGATCTGCTGCAGGCCGAGGCCGACGGCGCGCAGGCCCGAGCCGCAGAGCTGGTTGAGGCCGAAGGCGGTCTTTTCCTGGGGCACACCGGCCGCCATCGCTGCCTGGCGGGCCGGATTCTGGCCGCCGCCGGCGCTCAGGACCTGGCCGAGGATGACCTCGTCGACCTCGCCGGCCTCTACCTTGGCGCGAGCCAGCGCTTCCTTGACGGCTGCCGCACCGAGCGTGTGGGCCGGCGTTGCTGCGAAGGCGCCGTTGAAGGAGCCGACCGGCGTGCGCGCGGCGCTGACGATGACGACATCACTCATGGCAATTTCACTCCTCTAGTGTTCCGTTCTGCGACGGCCCGGCGGACCAACTCTTTCAGAAGCAGACTTTCCCTGCTTCATCCTCGCAGGGATGAAGCAGGGAAAGTCTGCGAATCCTCCAAGTCCTTCAGATTGCGGTCGAGCCGATCACACGCCCGCTCAACCACCATCTGCCTGGGCATATGGGACGCTTGGCGCGCCGCCGTCAATGCGCCAGGTGAGTTTACCGCGCTTGCACAAAGATGTTTTCGCGACCGCGAAAAGAGCCTAGATTTGTCAGACCGTGGGGGTGATCATCCTTCCGGAAGAGCGATTCCGGAACGGGGTACCGTCGTCGGACGGGAAGCCGCCGCGGCGACCCGGGATGGTTCGGAATTTCCAGGCTTGTGCAGGCGGGCTCGTTCGGAAATTCTGCAGGGCAGGGACGAGCGTAAGGGGCAGTAGGATGGCGAAAGCTAAAGAGCCGACCACGATCAAGAAATACGCCAACCGGCGCCTCTACAACACGGGTACCTCGACCTATGTCACGCTCGAAGATCTCGGCGCCATGGTCAAAGCCGGCGAAGATTTCGTGGTCCACGATGCCAAGACCAACGAGGACATCACCCGCCAGGTGCTCACCCAGATCATCTTCGAGCAGGAGAACAAGGGCCAGAACCTGCTGCCGATCACTTTCCTGCGCCAGTTGATCCGCTTCTACGGCGACAGCATGCAGGCACTGGTGCCGAGCTTCCTCGAATTTTCCATCGACAATCTCACGCGGGATCAGCAGAAGCTGCGCGAGCAGATGACTCAGCATCTTACCAGCGGCTGGGGCCAGGCGCCCTGGGTCAATGGCGGTTTCGGTGCGCTCGAGGAGCAGGCCCGCAACAATATGGCCGCTTTCCAGCGCGCCTTCCGCCTGTTCTCGCCTTTCACCCAGCCCGACAGCGAGGATGTGAAGGAACCGGCCGCAACCGCAACTTCCAAGAGCAGCGACGACCTCGACACGCTCAAGAAGGAGCTGGCGGAGATGAAGTCGCGCCTCGATCGTATCAGCGACGAGAAAAAATGAGCGCCGCTCGCCTTCTCCCGCAAGGGGAGAAGGCAGGTTGCCCCTCAAGTTCCGGTCAGCGCCATCGGGGCCTGGCGGCCGGCATCGCGCAGCCGCGGCAGTTCCAGCCGAAGCGAGCCCGCCGCCGTCCCCATCACACGGCTGCAGCCCCAGGTCACCAGCTGGCGGGCAATGATCTCGTCATCCACCCATTCGGCCGCCATGTCGAGACCTTGTCGTGCACCGGTCTCGATCAGGCTGCGCAGCGCGAAACGGCCCTGCGCAACCTGGTCGGCCATTTCGACCAGCACGCCGTTGAGCGTCACCTGGCGGACTTCGAGAGCCTGGAGTTCGGCGAAGTCGAGATGGCCTCCGCCGAAGCCGCCAATGCCGAGCCGGGCGCCGGAGGCGCGGATTGCGCGGCAGTAGCGCCCATTATTGTCGAGATCGGCCTTGGCCAGCGCCTCGTCGAGCTCGATGGTCAAGCGCTCGAAACTGTCGCCCGGGCCCCGGCGCGGATCGACGACGACCGGCAGGGGCAGGATCAGCTCGACGCCGGGATGGCGGCCGAGCACCGCGCCGGCCAGGTCCACCAGCCGCAGGGCGAGCCGGCGGACGAGGGCGCGGTCGCAGGCCGGGGTCAGCCAAGCCGGTTGCAGGGACGCCGGTTGCAGGGACGCCGGCTGCAGCGTGGCAGAAGCCGATGTTGCGCCATTGCCGGGCATACGGATGAAGGCGCGAGCCCGGAAAGCCTGGCGGCCCGCCGCCTGGGCCGCCAGCACCGGCTCGAAACCGAGGAAGACGCGGTCTTCGTTGAGCGCCAGCGCCAGGCGCTGCGCCGCATTTGCCGATGCGGCCTGGTGATCGCCTTCCGCGAAGATCGCGATGCCGCCCGGCGTTTCGCGCTCGCAGCGGTCGAGGGCCTGCTGCGCAGCGTGCAGGGCCGTCCCCGCAGTCTCCGCAGAGGGCGCGATGTGAACGGCGCCGATCGAGATCGTGGGCCGGATCATGCCGGCCTCTGCCTCCACGATGACGCGGTCGATCGCGAGCTGGAAGCGTTCCGCCGCCGCCCTGATGTCCTCGGCCCGGCAGCCGGGCAGCATCACGGCGAACTTGCCGTCCGCAATGCTGGTGAGGCTGTCGCCGATGCGCAGCACGCCACGCAATCCGCGCATTACCTGGGCGCAGACGCGGTCCGCCACCACGGCGCCGAAGGCACCATGAAGGGCGCCGAGCTGGTCGATAGTGGCCAGGAACAGCCCGGCCTGCCGTCCCGCCGCGCAGGCGTCGGCCAGGGCGGCGGCGAAAACACGATCATGAATGCCGATCACCGTGTGGGCCGACGTCGCCGTCTCGTCTTCCGGGCATTCGGCCACGACACGCACCATGCCGCGCGCAACCACGGGGCGCCCGTCCGGCCCGGCGAACCAGCGTCCGCGATCCTCGATCCAGCGCTTCCGGCCAGCCGCATGCGGGCGGTAGCTGTAGCGCAGGCAATAGGGTGCGCCCTCCGTCGTTCCCCCATGCGGGCTCTGGAGGATGGCCTCGTGCCGGCCGCCGGGCCGGTCGAGATCGATCAGGCGGGCAAAGGCCCTGCCGTTAGCGATGTCGGCTGCGGCCCGCACGCCGAGCACGGTGGACGCTCCGGCTCCCCAGGCGAGACGGTCGGTCTCCAGGCACCATTCGTAGCTGGCCTGGCCGAGGGCACCGAGAAGGGTGCCGGGATCGAGGATCGGCTGGTCGACACAGGTGCCGGAGGCCGGCACGGCACTATCATACATGCTTCGCGTCCTGCGCCCGCTGCATTGGGCGTGAAAGGGGAAGCAAGAACAATGCCGTGGAATGATTAATAGCTCGGAAAGACGGCCCCAGAATTACACGCTGCCGGCCACCATGGCGCGGATCACCACGCGCAGCAGACGGGCAAGGCGCTGGTCGAGTTCGAGGCGGTTGGCATCCCGATCGGCTGCGATGGCCGCCGGGTCGATGAAGCGGTGCAGGGCATCGCCAAGAAAGGCGATCAGCCTCTCGTTCGAGCGCGCCCGGAAGAGTTCGATGGATCGCCCTTCGTCGACGACGCGTTCAATCAGGCTGCGGATGCGGCGGCGATGCTTGCGCACCACGGCACGGTTCTCGCCGATCGCCGACAGCCAGGCGGCATAGAGATTGGGCTCCTGGTCGAGGCGCTCGCGATAGAGGCGCGCCAGCAGCAGCATCATGCGCTCGAGCTTGTCGTCGGCCGGGTCGGGCGCGTCGGCGACCACGGCGAGCTGGGTCTCCACCGCCTTGTGCCAGTCGGCGGTGACGGCGTCGATCAGCGCGTCCTTGGAGGCGAAATAGCGATAGACCGCGGCATGGCTGACCTGGGCCTCGCGGGCGACCGACACCACGGACGTGCGCTCCAGCCCGTGCTTGCGCACGTGATCGGTGGCAATATCCAAAAGCCGCGCGCCGGTCGGTTCGCTCTTGCCGCCCATCTCCTACCTCCCCGCGGGCTCAGCCATCCACCAGGGACGTCTTGGGCGGCGCCCGATGCGGCTGGGCGAGATAGGCCTCCGAACGCATTTCGATCAGGCGCGAAATGGTGCGCTGGAATTCGAAGCCCTCGCGTCCCTCCTGATAGGGATAGATCCCGGTTGGCTCCGTCGCCGCGGAGGCGACCAGCTTGGCACCGCGATCATAGAGGCAGTCGATGACCAGGATGAAACGCTTGGCTTCGTTGCGCTGCTCCTGCTTGAGCACCGGGATGTCGTCGATCAGCAACGTGTGGAAATGCTCGGCAAGGGCGAGATAGTCGGCCGAGCCCAGGGGCTGGCCGCAGAGTTCGGCGAAGGAGAAACGGGCGACGCCCATGGCGGCCTGCGGCACCTTCAGGGCACGGCCCTTGACGGTCAGCACCAGCGGCAGGCCCTCTTTCCTACCCGTAAGGCGCTCGAAGGCTGCATCCATCCCGGCGCGGACCTGCGGCCCGCTGCCGACCAGATAGGTCTCCCCGCCCGAAAGCTTCTCGAGGCGATAATCCGTGCGCGCCTCCAGCTTCACCACCTCCATATGCTGCTGCAGCAGGCCGATGAAGGCCAGGAAGAGGGCGCGGTTCAGGCCGTCCTCATAGAGCCGGTCGGGCACCACATTGGAGGTAGCGACCACCACCACGCCATGCGCGAACAGCTGCGTGAAGAGGCGCCCGAGGATCATGGCATCGGCAATGTCGGTGACGGAAAATTCGTCGAAGCACAGAAGCCTGGCTTCCCTGGCCAGCACCTCGGCCACCGGGCCGATCGGATCGTCGCCCTTGACCCGCCCGGCGCGGATCTCGCTGCGATAGTGGAAGATGCGCTCATGCACGTCGTTCATGAAGGCGTTGAAATGCACGCGGCGATGGCTGATCCCGGCCGGCACCGCTTCGTGAAACAGGTCCATCAGCATGGTCTTGCCACGCCCGACCTCGCCCCAGATATAAAGGCCTTTCGGCACCGGCTTGGGTTTGGCCCGCCCGAACAGCCAGCCGAAGGCGCCGGACTTGCCTGTCGCCGACATCTCACCCAATCCATCCAGGACGGTCTGCAGGCGGGCGAGGACAACCTCCTGGGCTGCGTCGCGTTCAAGTCCGCCGGCGGCGACGAGGGCAAGGTAGCGGTCGAGCAGGGAAGTCGGGGCGGGTGCGTGCAAGGAAATGTCCCGTATCGTCGGTTTCTATTTGGGCGCTCGGTGGCCTTAACTATCTGACTTATGGCGAAAGAGACACCGGCCTTTGTCAGGCCCCGACTCGATCCGGGCATCCAGTTGACCTGGTTTCATTGTCAAGCCCGGCGATGACAGGGACAGGAAGCTTCGATCAAACCCGCGCCGGCGGGGCATGCGGCACCATCTCATAGGGCGGCTTCCAGCCCGGCATGGCCGCGATGCGGGCGCGCCAGGCCAGGATGTTGGGATAGGCCGAAAGCGCCAGGCCCGTCTCCTCCTCGAAGAAGACATAGCCGGCCAGGGACAGGTCGGCGATGGTCAGGCGATCCGCCACCAGGAAATCCCGGCCAGCCAGATGCTTGTCGACGATGGCAAAGGCGGACTTGGCGCGCCCGCGCAGGAATTCGGTAACCGGACTCTCGCCGCTCTTCTGTAGGCCGACGATGAAGCGCAGGGTGGCGTAGTAGCTGGTGAATTTGTGGTTGTCGAACAGCATCCAGCGCAGGATCTCGCGCCGTTCGTCGGCATTGTCTGCGCCGAAGCGGCCGGTTTGCTCCGCGAGGTAGTCGAGAATCACGCCCGACTGGCTCAGCACCTTGCCGTCATGCAGCAGCACCGGCGCTTCGCCCATCTCGTTGACCGCGCGGAAATCGTCGGTGCGGGTCTCGCCATTGAAGAAATCGACCGGCAGGCGCTGCCACGGCGTGCCGGTCAGGGCCAGCATCAGCGCCACCTTGTAGCAATTGCCTGATTCACCAAAGGCGTAGAGCTTGTAGTCGGCCATGCGGATCTCCTCGTCGCGGCCAGTCATAGACAATAGAGCTGCAATGGCATAGGCCCGGCCCGCAGATGTGCCGCGCCGCCACGATAATGGCGGCGCCGACCGTGTTGACATCCGGCCCCCTCGCCGCTAGAACCCCGCATCTTTCGAATTTGGGAGCTCTTGCGTCTTCTCGCGTGCTCCAACCTGAGGCACGAGTACCATGAAGATCCGCAATTCGCTCAAGTCGCTGCGCACGCGCCATCGCGACAATCAGCTGGTCCGCCGCAAGGGCCGCGTCTACATCATCAACAAGACCCAGAAGCGCTACAAGGCCCGCCAGGGCTGATTTTGCGCCGATTTATCGGGTCTGCCGCGTTTGAACCTGGTCGCAGCGATGCGGCCGGGTTTTTGTCTTTGAATCCGCCACAATCTCGCGCCACTATCCCGGCATGAGGATCGCGATTCTGGCCCTGATCGGCATGCTTGCCGCCCCTGCCATCGCCCTGGCCGAGACCCGGCCGGCCGGCGATCCCGAGCTCGACCGCCTCTATGAGCGCCTTGCCAAGGCCCAGTCGGAAAAGGAAGCCGACAACATCGCGCTCGCCATCGAGCGCGTGGAACTGCGCTCGGGCAGCGACACCACCGACCTCCTGATGGACCGGGCGCTGACGGCGATCAAGGCCTCGAATACCGACAAGGCCATCAAGATCCTCAATGCCGTGATCCATCTCAGGCCCGATTACGCCGAGGCCTGGAACAAGCGGGCCACCGCCTATTTCCTGAAAAAGGACTATGTCCGCTCGATCGCCGACGTCGCCGAGACGCTGCGGCGCAATCCGCGCGAATATGGCGCCTGGAACGGCTTGGCCATGATGCTGGTCGACCTGGGCGACAAGAAGAATGCCTATGAAGCGCTCAAACATGCCCTGGCGATCAATCCTCACATTGCCGGCGCCCGCAAGATGATGGACGAGCTTAAGCCCGAGGTCGAAGGGCGCGATATCTAAGTCCGGGCCGGCGGGCTGGAGATCGCCCCTCCCTGTTCCTGCGCCATCACCGCAAGGCCGTGGCCCGAAGCCTGCCATCCCGGGGGACTTTCGACCCGATTGCAAAACGGCTAGAAGCATATTTCCTACCGGTATCAGCACGCCAAAGGCCGCGATTGACCCTCTTTCTGCTCTTCATCGGCATTCTCCTCCTTGCCCATGTGCTCGGAGCCATCCAGGCCACCGCTGTCATCGCCGCCCGCATCGCTGCAGAAAATCCGCCCGAAGGCGTGTTCGCGCCCGTGCCCGGCGGACGGCTGCATCTGATCGATCTCGGTGCCGGTCATGGCGGCGAGAAGCTGCCGGTGCTGCTGCTGCATGGCGCCACCTCCAATGCCCGCGACATCGTCTTCGGCATCGGCGAGGACCTGGCACGCCAGCGTCGCGTGATCGCGGTGGACCGGCCGGGGCATGGCTGGAGCGACCGGCCGAACGGCCGCGGCGATGCCGCCACCGCGGCACAGGCCAAGCTGGTGATGGCAGCCCTGGATACGCACGGCGTGGACCGCTTCATCGTCGTCGGCCATTCCCTGGCCGGCTCCCTCGCCACGCTGCTGGCCGTCGAATACAAGGATCGGGTTGCCGGCCTGGTGGTGCTGGCCGGAGCCACCCATCCCTGGCCGGGTGGCATCAACTGGTATTACCGCCTCGCCGCCCTGCCGGTGCTCGGGCGGCTTTTCGTGCACACCGTGATGACCCCGGTTGGCAGCTGGGGCCTGAAGAAGTCGGTCGACGACTCCTTCAGGCCGGGCGAAGCGCCGACCGATTATGTCCGCAAGGCCAGCGCCGCGCTGGTACTGCGGCCAAACGAGTTCCGCTGGAACGGGCAGGATGTCGCCGTCCTCAAGGCCTGCCTGACGGCCCAGTCTTCCCGCTATCACGAGATCACCGTCCCCACCGCCATCGTCGCCGATCCGGCCGATCATGTGGTGTCGACCAGCATCCATGCCGAGGCGCTGCATCGGCAGGTGCAGGGGTCCCGTCTGGTCCTGGTTCCCGGTGGCGGCCATCAGATCCACTACACGGCCAAGCAAATGGTGCTGGAGGCGATCGGCAGCATCGCCCAGGCAGCCGACGAGCGCGACTCGATGCGGCAAGCCGCACAATAGTTAGCTGACTATTTAAAAACAGCTCGGAAGTGCGACTTCACAAAGATGCCGACGTGCCCCAGCCGGGTCGGGCGAACGATCACCCGTCTTTGGCGACTTTCGGCAGGACATTGAGATTTGGAGCCATTGAATCAAAAAATTAGCCGGCAATATTATTGCCGGCTAACTTGTCTATGAAACTGTCGCGACGCAGCCATCAGGCCCCTTCGCCACCATCCGCTCCGATCACGGCGATACGCACCATATTGGTCGCGCCCGGCGTGCCGAAGGGAATACCCGCCATGATCAGCACGCGCTGGCCGGTCTGCGCGAAACCGTCTTGCGAGGCATGGCGGCAGGCGCGATCGACCATGTCGCCGATGTCGCGGGCATCGTCGGTCAGCACGGCATGGACACCCCAGACCAAAGCGAGGCGGCGCGCCGTGCCGACATTGGGCGTCAGCGCCAGCAGGGGCTTCTCGGCACGTTCGCGAGCGATGCGGATGCCGGTCGAACCCGAGGCCGTCCAGGCGATCAGGGCGGCGAGATCGAGCGTTTCGGAGATGGTGCGCGCGGCGGCTGCAATGGCGTCGGCGCCGGTCTGCTCGGGTTCGCTGCGCTGGGCGTTGATGATGGTACGGTGCAGGACGTCGCGCTCGACCTCCTCGGCGATGCGGTTCATGGTCGCGACCGCCTCGCGCGGGAATTCGCCGGCAGCGCTCTCGGCCGAAAGCATCACGGCATCGGCGCCCTCATAGACGGCCGTCGCCACGTCCGACACTTCGGCGCGCGTCGGCACGGGCGAGGTGATCATCGATTCCAGCATCTGGGTCGCCACCACGACCGGCTTGCCGAGCTTGCGCGCACCGCGCACGATGCGCTTCTGCAGGCCGGGCACCTTTTCGAGCGGCAGTTCGACACCGAGGTCGCCGCGCGCCACCATCAGGGCGTCGGAGGCTTCGAAGATTTCGTCGAGACGCAGGATCGCCTGGGGCTTTTCAATCTTCGACATCACCAGGGCGCGGCCCTGGATGATCTCGCGCGCCTCCAGGATGTCCTCGGGACGCTGCACGAAGGAGAGGGCCACGATGTCGACGCCGGCGCCGAGCCCGGCCTCCAGATCGGCATGATCCTTGGGCGTCATCGCCGAGACGGCGATCTCGGTATCGGGCAGCGAAACGCCCTTGCGGTTCGACATCTTGCCGCCGACGATGACCTCGGTGACGGCGCGGTCGCCGGTCGCCTCGGTGGTCTTCAGCCGCACCTTGCCGTCATCGAGCAGCAGGGTATGGCCGGGCCGCAGGGCGGACAGGATTTCCGGATGGGGCAGGTAGACACGGCTGGCATCGCCAGGCGTCGGGTCCGAATCGAGGGTAAAGCTGGTCCCATTGGCCAGTTGCACGGCGCCACCGGCGAATTCGCCGATCCGCAGCTTGGGGCCCTGAAGGTCGAGCAGGATGCCGATCGGCCGGCCGCATTCCTTCTCGACGTCACGAATCAGGCCCACCATTTCGCGCATGCGGTCATGCGAGGTGTGGCTCATATTGATGCGGAACAGGTCTGCACCGGCGCGAAACAAATGGGCGATCATCTCCCGCGACGACGAGGCAGGACCCAAGGTGGCGAGAATTTTTACTTTTCGCTGGCGTCGCATACGACTGTTTCTTTCTTATCTTGGTTTTTTGCGCGGATCTCGTGGCGCTGACACAGCGCATCCGCAAGGATGAGATGGCACTCTAGTCCGATTTTCACGCCAGTTAAGTGACATAAATGCCACGCTGGCCCGCTAATTCGCCCCTAGCGTTTTGCGATCGAGCGGAATCACCTCGAATCGCAAAGACGCGTCCCCTGAACGAATGCGGTTCACCTAAGCGTCTATGTTTTTGTTCGATCTTCGTCATTGCCGGGCTTGACCCGGCAATCCAGCCTGGATCTCCGCCTTGCGCGTGTGGCTTCTGAATAGCCGGGTCAAGCCCGGCTATGACAATTGGGAGCGGCTCCTCCTTCAATGGACTGCATTAGTACCCTGAACGGGCTTGGCTCTAGGGTGCCGAGGGTGGTCGCTCGGGCGGCAGAGGGGGCGCGGGCGTGGTTGGTGTCCCTTCCGCAGGGGGAGGACCGTCGGCACCGGGCTGCGGCGGCGCCCCGTCCTGAGGCGGATTGGCCGGGGCGGGCGGGCTCACTGCTGGCGGGTTCGGCGACTCCCCGGCGGGCTGCGCAGGTGCGGCAGGAGCCGGCACATCCTGCGGCGTCATCGGCGACGGCGCCGCGGGGGAGACCACCGGCGGCGTGGTCACGACCGGCGGATTGGCCGGGGCGGGCGCCGCGCCGGAGGCGGGTGGGACAGCCGGTACCGGTGCGGCCGGAGCCGAAGGCCCTTGCGCGGGAGGCATGTCGGCTGGAGCGTTCGATTTGGGCTTCGCCCCGTTCTGAGCCTGCTCGGAAAGCTGGACCGTCCAGGCCTTCTGTTCGCTGGTGTCGATCTCGAAAAAGCCGGTACGGTTATAGCCACGCGCCAGGCAGTTCTCGAAACCGCGAATGGTGAATTCCTTGTCGCGCGAGCACATGAAGGCGTTGCCGCTCCATTCCCCGCCCTGGTCGTAATCGACCGCATAGACGTAATAGAACCGTGCCGCCAGCGGGCCCTTCAGGATGGACTCGCAACTGCGCGCCGCGACATTCCACCAGCCCTCGGTGAGCCAACCCTGCTTGTCGCGATAGCCGACGGCAACCCCCACCCGGCTGGAGGTGTTGTTGCACAGGCGGAAATCAGCCATGGCCGGGCCGGCGGCGAACAAGGATGCCAGGCAGGTCACGGCCGCGGCGAGCGGGAGGCGAAGAGAGGAAGAGATCATCCGGAGCGATTCGGCCTTGGGAGCCCTCTTGATACCGTTTCGTTCGGACGCAAGAAAGGCGGCAAGAAGGCGTAGACCGCGGTTGCCACCATTGATTTCTGCCTCGGCTCCGTTCTCAGGTCGGCCGTGGGCGCGAAACCCAGATGCCGGCGATGATGACCAGGCCGCCGAGCGCCTGCAGCAGGGAGACCGGTTCGTCCAGGACCAGCCAGCCGAGCGCTGCCGCCGCCACGGCCTCCAGGAAGATCACCAGCGAGGAAAACACCACCGGCAGCGAGCCGAGCGCTACCGACAGCAGCCCCTGCCCGCCGGCATGGCTGACCCAGGCCAGCGCGATCAGCACGAGCCAGCCGGTGGCCCCTGCCGGCAGGAAGCGCTGACCCAGGCTCTGGGTCGCCCATAGCGCCGCCACGGCCAGGATCACCACGGTCACCACTGACATATAGAAGGTGAGCCGCGCAGCGCGGTGGCGCAGCCTCGCCTTCTCCACGGCCAGGAAATAGGCGCCGAAGAAGAGTCCCGTCACCCCGGCAAAACCGTCGCCGATGAGATGGCCCGGGGCAAAACCAAGAGACTGGACGACGAGGGCCAGTCCGCCCAGCAGACACAGGCCGAGGCCGATCATCGCGGCGCGGCTCGCCCTGCGCCGATAGACCAGCCAGCCGAGGATCACCACCCACAAGGGCGCCATGGTGGCAAAGAAAGTCGCATTGGCCACCGTGGTATTGGTGATGGCGAGGTGCCAGAAGAAGAGGTCGGCGGCGAAGAACACACCGGTGGCAATCACAGGCAGGGAGAAGGCCGGGCCGGTGTCCGGCGTATCGGCCTTGCTTTCCTCGATCCGCATCCAGGCATAGAGCACCGGTAGGGCCAGCAGCACGCGGTAGAAGGCGCTGGCGAAAGGCCCGACATCCGTCAGCCGCACCAGGATCGGCGAAATGCCCATCGCCATGGCCCCGGCGATCAGCGCCGCGAAAGCAGGCCAGAAGGCGCTTCGCGCCGGGGCCGCGGATTGGACTGCAGAGCTCATCGGAAGAGGTTCCTGGCAGGTCACGCATGCGAACCGGCTTATCCGCATCCGCTCGAATTCGCGGATGAGGAAGGTGCATTGGCGGTGGCGCCGGCTCAGGCTCGTCTTTATGCTGCCTCATCCGATCCCACAATATCCGTGCCTTTGGTCAGTACCCCCTTGCAGTCCGATTTTTCGCCCATCGAAAGGCTGGATGGCCAGCCCGACTCAGGTCTCATCCTGCTCTGCGACCACGCCTCCAACGTCCTGCCCGCCGACTATGGCACGCTGGGCCTGCCGCCGGCACAGCTCGAACGCCATATCGGCTATGACATCGGGGCGCGGGCGGTTACGCACGCTTTGTCGGCACGGCTGCGGGCCCCCGCCTTGCTCACCCGCTTCTCGCGCCTGCTGATCGATCCCAATCGCGGCGCCGACGACCCCACTTTGGTGATGCGCCTGTCCGACGGCGCCCTGGTGCCCGGCAATGCCCGCGCCGACCATGCCGAGATCGCCCGGCGGATCGAGCGTTTCCACCGGCCCTATCACCGGGCGATCGGCGAGTTGGTGAACGAGAAGCTCGCCCGCGGCATCGTGCCGGTGCTGTTTTCGGTGCATTCCTTCACGCCGGTCTGGCGCGGGGTGCCGCGCCCCTGGCACGTTACCCTGCTCTGGGACAAGGATCCGCGCATCGCCAGGCCGTTGATCGAGGCCTTCAAGCGCGATGCCGCCCTGGTGGTGGGCGACAACGAGCCCTATGATGGTGCCCTGGAAGGCGATACGCTCTACCAGCACGCCACGCTGCGCGGCCTGCCCCACGCCCTGATCGAACTGCGCCAGGACCTCATCGGCACCCAGGAGGGCGCGCAGGATTGGGCCGACCGTATCGCCCGCGCCTTGTCGCCCCTGATCATCGATCCCGCCATCCGGCGCATCGAGCATTGGGGATCGCGCACCGGGCCTCAGATCCAGCCCTCGGATCGATGATGGTGGCTGTGGCAAGACGTACCCGGCGATCCCTGTCGCGGCCTTCCGCAAGGCAGGTGAGGAAATCCCTAACCTTTATCGGAAACCTTCAAGGCGGTTTTCGAGGCGCCTTTGCGATTCTCGGCGGTTCCGCCAAATCGCAGAACGCTCTGGGACTTGACCCGACTCGGCTTTATCAGCCACATCCGCCCCCAAATTTGTCTCAGGAGTAAGCAATGACGGACGCAACCTCGGTCGCCGCAGACCAGCTCAAGTCGATCATCGAGCGCATCGAGCGCCTCGAAGAGGACAAGAAGGCGATCGCCGACGACATCAAGGAAGTCTATGGCGAGGCCAAGGCCAACGGCTTCGATGTCACCATCCTGCGCAAGATCGTGTCCCTGCGCAAAAAGCCGGCCGCCGAACGCGCCGAGGAAGATGCCATCCTGGAGCTGTATCTCCAGGCCCTCGGCATGGAGTAAGGCTTCGTCCGTCAATAGGCGGATCGACTTGGCCCGACCTTTGCCATTGCCGGGCTTGACCCGGCAATCGAGCTCGCGTCCAGCTATCGAAGACGAAGGCCGCCGGCCGGCGGCCTCAATTGTTGCGCGTCGCCACCCAATATCGAGGCCCGGGGCCGAGGCGGCCGGCGCGGTCGTCCGGATTGGCGAGCTGGCAGAATTCCAGCGACAGGCAGCCGCAGCTGATGCAGCGCGTCAGACCGCTCTTCAGCCGCTGCAATTCGGCAATCCTGGCGTCGATCCGCTCGGTCCAGGGCTGGGACAATTGCGCCCAATCCTCGCCGCCCGGCACGTGATCGGTGGGCAGGCGAGCGAGCTCCTGCCCGATCTCCTCCAGGGACATGCCCAGACGCTGGGCGAAGACGATGAAGGCGATGCGCCGCAGCGTCGAACGTGGAAAGCGCCGATGTCCGGAACCGGCGCGTTCGGACCGGATCAGGCCGCGCTCTTCGTAATAGCGCAGAGCCGACGCCGCGACGCCCGATCGGCGCGAAATCTGATTGATGGTCAGGGTCGGATCCATGCCGGTATCAAAGCATATTTATTGCTTGATCTCAAGTTCACTTGAACTTGTAGAAAGACTCCTGCCTTGCATGGAGACTGGGTTCGATGACGATTCGAGCGATCGACCGACACACCAAGCGATTGGAAATCACGGAGCGTTCCTGCCTTCGGCGCCTTGAGCCGAAAGACCACGGGAGGCCGGCATGAGCAGGCAGCCGCTCCGCCTGGGCCTGATCTATGGCAGCAGCCGCCGCGGCCGCTTCTGCGACACCATCGGCCAATGGGCCCATTCGCGGATTGCCCATACCCGGCAGTTCGACATCGATATCGTCGATCCCCAGCAGATCGATCTTGCAGCCTTGCTGCATCAGGAGGATTGCCCGGCGAGGCAGGCACTGCGCCGCCGGCTGGCCGACGCCGATTGCTTCGTCCTGGTGACGCCGGAATACAATCACGGCTATACGGCCGCCGCCAAGCTGATCATCGATGCGGCCGGCCGCGAATGGGCGGAAAAGCCGATCGCCTTCGTCTCCTATGGCGGCATTTCGGGCGGGTTGCGGGCCATCGAGCAATTGAGGCTGGTCTTCGCCGAGCTGCATGCGATCGCCCTGCGCGACAGCGTGAGCCTCGCCAATGCCTGGCGGGCGATCGACGCCGAGGGCCGCCTCATGCCCGGCCCGGAGACTTGCCAGGCCATGGAGGTCATGATCGGGCAGTTGCAGCGCTGGGCAGGCACGCTCAGGCAGATCCGGCAGGTGGATGCCGCCAGGGCCTCGACCCAAACCCGATAGGCGTCAGCCATGCCGGAATGGTCCGGTGCCCGCCTGCCGCAATTGCAGCCCGTTCAGGGCGAGCCAGCGCTCGACCTCGAGGGCCGTGACCTGCCCGATACCGCGTTCGGCCAGCAATTCATCCCACGAATAGGCCGTTGCGATCGCCGTCAGGTTGCGGGCACGCTGCGCCAGCGTGCGCCCGCCCTTATGGGCATGGCGCCCCTGCAGGAGCTGATCCAGAGCCCGCCGTCTCAAGCGCATGGCTTTACTCCGTCGGTGGTTGAAGGCTGGTTTCAGGCGTGCAGGCGCGGAAAGCCGTGCCGCTCGGCCAGAAGGTCCAGAATGCGCTGGGTCGGCTTGACGAAGGCGACCTCTCCGAAGCGCTCCGCATCGTCGGGAACCGGTCCCTCTGCCAGGATCAAAGCCGGCAGGGACTGGTTGGCCTCGCCCAGTTCGGCGATCACCGCCCGGCGCGGCCGGGCGAAGGGTACGCGCTCGATGTCGAGCTGGCCGGCGAGTTCCGGAAAGCTCGCCAGAACGCCCTCGATCTGGTTGCTGTGCGGGCAGACGAAGCGCTGGCCCGGACGGTTGGGATCCTCAAATCCCGGTTCGAGCAGAAAGAGCTTGTCTCGGCTGCGGGCCATGTCCTGCCTCCCGTCAATTGGTATCGGCGCGCACCGGCGCCGCGCGCTTCTCGACGCGATCGTAGAACACGTCGCCTTGGGGATTCTGGAAATAGCCGGTGACGCCCTTTGCGAGCACGACCTCGTCGCTGTCCTGCAGGACCACGACATAGGGTGAGTTCTTCTGGATCTTGCGCTGCAGTTCCTCGTAGAGCGCGACACGCCTGGCCGGATCGCGTTCCCTGACGGCTGCGGCCGTCTCGTCGCTCAGCTCGGGGATCACCCAGCCCGCCTGCTTGGCGATGGTGTTACGCTTGTTGTCCCTGTTGACGGCGAAGGCGCTGGCATTGGAGTGCGGGTCGAAATAGTCGGGGCCCCAATAGCGCAGGGTCACCTCATACTGGCCGGAGCGCGCCTTGGCGAAGATCTCGCTGCTCACACCCGGCTGGATGTCGAGCGTAAGACCAGCCTGGCCGAAGGTCTGCTGGAGGGATTGGGCGATGGTGAGGAAGAGCGGCTCGTTGAAGACGGGGAAACTGATCCTGGTCGGGCCGATGCCGGCGTCAGCCAGGATCTTCCTGGCCTTGGCGACATCGAGCTTGTAGGGGGTATCGCCCAAGGCGCCCGGGAATCCCGCGGGCAGGAAGGCCTGGTGCACGCGATACTGCCCGCGCAGCAGGTTCCTGGCGATGCCCTCATAGTCGACGAGATAGCGCGCCGCTTCCCAGAATGCCGGATTGCCGAGGGTCGGATTGGCCTTGGTATTGATCAGGAGATATTCGAGCCGCGCCGACGGCGTCGCATAGATGCTGACCTGGCTCTTGTCCCTGAGCGTCTCGACCTGGTCGGTGCCAAGCCCGCGGGCGATGTCGACATCGCCCTGCTCCACCAGCAGGCGGCGGGCCGCCGGATCGGGGACATTGCGGAAGACGAGCCCCTGCAGCTTGGGGCCGCCGCCGGGCGAAGTGGGGTTGGCGTCCAGCACCAACGCTTCATGCGCAGTGTAACTGTTGATCTTGAAGGCGCCGCTACCGGCCGAATGTGATTTGAGCCAGCCATTGCCGAAATCGCCCTCGCTCGCCTGCGGCGCCAGCACGGCCTCATCGAGCACGGAGGCGACATTGGCCGTGAGGATGGCCAGCACGAAGGACGGACCGACATCGGCCTGCCAGCTCAGCCTGACCTTGCCGTCATCGACCTTGCTGATGGCGGCATCGACATTGTCGGCGGTCCAGCCAAGTTCGTTCAGGATGAAGGCCGGCGCCTTGTTGAGCTTGACCGCACGGGTGAGGGAAAAGATCACATCCTCCGGCCGCACGGGATTGCCCGAGGCGAATTTGGCGTCCTTGGCCAGCGTGAAGGTCAGGCTCTTGCCGTCGGCACCCGCTTCCCAGCTCGAGGCCAGCGCCGGCTTGATTGCGGCGCTCTCGTCGCGATCGGCCTGCACCAGGCGCTGATAGAGCGCGTTGGCCACCTGCCCCGTCGTCGATTCGAAAGCCTCGGCCGGATCGAAGCTGGTGACGTCGTCGATGGATTGCGCCACCACCGCGATCCCCGGCGGCGTTTCCGCGAAGGCTGCGGGCGTCTGCAGCGTGAGGGCGAGGGCCGTAAAGCCGAGAAGTCCGATCCTGCTTCGCATGCCGCCTGCTCCGAATTCAGAGAAATGGGCCGTGTTTCAATCGGTATGGCGGAATAATGACAGGGAATGGAGCTTGGTCAAGATTATTATATAAAAATTATGGACTAAGTGTATTTATGAATTAAGCTCGCCTTCCGGATACTCCTGCAACGAGGCAAGCGATGACGACACCGGCTTCCCCATCCCTGGTTACGGCGGACTGGCTTCTCGAAAACCTGGACAATCCCAAGGTGCGGATCTTCGAGGTCAGCGTCGATCCCACCGTCTATGAGCGTGGCCACATCCCGGGGGCCGTCAATCTCGACTGGCACCGCGACCTGGTCGATACCGTCAACCGCGACATCGCCTCGCGCGAGAAGCTGCAGGACACCCTGCGCAAGGCGGGCGTCGAGGACGACACCACCGTGATCGTCTATGGCGACAACAACAATTGGTTCGCCGCCTGGGGCGTATGGGTGCTCGACGTCTACGGCTTCGGCGAGCGCGCCAAGCTGGTGGATGGCGGCCGCAAGCTCTGGGAGGCCCGCGGCCTCGCCCTCACCGCCGACGTGCCTGATTTTGCCGCCTCGGCGCTGACGCTGCCCGATCGCAACGAGGCCCTGCGCGCCCGGCTTCCCGACGTGCTCGGCTTTGCCCAGGGCCAGGTCGACGGCCAGCTGGTCGACATCCGCTCGCCCGACGAATATGCTGGCAAGATCTTCGCCCCCGAGGGCGTGAAGGAACTGGCGATCCGGGCCGGCCACGTACCGGGCGCCGAAAACGTGCCCTGGGCCACCATCGTCAACGAGGATGGCACCTACAAGCCCGTCGAGGAGATCCGCGGCATCTATGCCGCCAAGGGCATCGACGGAACCAGGCCGATCATCACCTATTGCCGCATCGGCGAGCGTTCTAGCCATAGCTGGTTCGCCCTTAAGCGCCTGCTCGGCTACGACGCCCGCAACTATGACGGCTCCTGGACCGAATATGGCAATGCCGTCGGCGTCCCCGTCGACAATCCGTCGGGCACGATCTGGCTGGGCAAGTAGGCTTTCGGAGCGCGGACTTCCAGTCCGCTCTTCCTTTCCACAAACGCCGCAACCGCGGTGATGAAGAGCGGACTGGAAGTCCGCGCTCCCGGAATCAGCTATCGCTGATCTAGGGATCACCAACCCCGCCCGCTCTGGATCCTTCTCAGCGCCGCCACCAGCGCATCGACATCCTCATACGTATTGTAGAAGGCCAGTGACGGCCGCACCGTGCTTTCCAGGCCGAAGCGGCGCAGGATCGGCTGAGCGCAATGATGGCCGGCGCGCACCGCGATGCCCTCGCGGTCGAGCGCCACGCCGACATCCTGGGTCCGGCAGCCGTCGAGCACGAAGGAGAGCACGCTCGCCTTGTCCCTGGCGGTGCCGATCAGCTTGAGGCCGGGCACGGTGAGCATGTGCTCGGTGGCGTAAACCAGCAATTCATGCTCGTAGCGGCCGATCACATCCATGCCGATTGTCTCGACATAGTCGAGCGCGGCGCCGAGCCCGACGGCGTCGGCGATGTTGCCGGTGCCGGCCTCGAAGCGCTCGGGCGGGCCGTGATAGATCGTCTTCTCGAAGGTGACGTCGGCGATCATGTTGCCGCCGCCCTGCCAGGGCGGCAGGTGGGCGAGCACGTCGGGCTTGCCATGCACCACGCCGATGCCGGTCGGACCGAATACCTTGTGACCGGAGAACACGAAGAAGTCGGCATCGAGCGCCTGCACGTCGGTGCGCATATGCGAGACCGACTGTGCACCGTCGACGATCACCGTGGCGCCATGGCGCTTGGCGATGGCCACCATCTCCCGGGCCGGCGTTACCGTGCCGAGCGCGTTGGAGACCTGCGTGATCGAGACGATGCGCGTGCGCGGGTTGATGAGCTTCTCATACTCCTCGAGAATGATTTGGCCGGTGTCGTCGACCGGCGCGACACGCAATTTGGCGCCCTTCTCGGCGGCCAGCATCTGCCAGGGCACGATATTGGCATGATGCTCCAGCCAGGTGACCAGGATCTCGTCGCCTTCCCCGACATGGCGGCGGCCGAAGGCCTGCGCGATCAGGTTGATGCCCTCGGTGGTGCCGCGCACGAAGATGATGTCGCGCGTCGAGCCGGCATTGAGGAAGCGCCGTACCTTCTCGCGCGCGCCCTCATAGGCATCGGTGGCCCGCGCCGCCAGCGCATGGGCCGCGCGATGGATGTTGGAGTTCTCATGCTCGTAGAAATGGCTGAGGCGATCGATCACCGCCTGCGGCTTCTGAGTGGTTGCCGCATTGTCGAGCCAGATCAAAGGCTTGCCATGCACCTGCGTCTGCAGGATCGGGAAGTCCCGCTTGACCGCGTTCGCATCGAAGGGACCGCCTGACTGAGCGAGGTCCGGCACCGCGTCGGGACGCAATTCCAAGGTAACCGCACTGAAATCGGGCAGGCGCGAGGCGGCCGGCACGGCGGGCAAGGCAGCCTGGGCGGGAACGGACGGCGGGCGCTGCGGCACGGGAGGAACGGAAGGCGGCGCGGCAACGGGCGGAGCGGGTGGCTGCGAGGGCGCCAGGGACTGGCCGTCGCGCAGGAAGTAATAGCCGTCCTGCGAGGGCTGGGCGATCGAGCCGGGGATGGAAGCCGTGGACGGCGCCTCGATAGGCGCGGCGGCCGCCACATCGGGTCGCAACAGCGACAGGAATTCGGCGATGCCGGCCGGCAGCACCGAGAAGTCGATCTGGGTGGGCACGGCAGGCACGAAGGGGCCGGCCGAACCGCCCGGCTGCGGCACGTCCGAGGGGATTGCCGAGGCGCCCGACAAAGCCTGCGGCGCGGTGGCGGGCGCGATCGGGATGCTCGGCGTCGGCACGATCGAAGGTATGGTCACCGGCGGCAGATCGGGCGGGCCGACGGGGGGCCGGGCCGGCGCCTGAGGGGCGACGCTGGTGGTGATGGAGGGCGCCGGCGCCAGGGTCGGGCTCGGGGGGACGGCCGGCACGGTCGGTGCCAGCGGCACGGTGCCCTGGCCAGGGGGCGCCTGGAACAGGGCGTTGGCAAGATCGGCCAGCACCGCCGGATCCGGCCAGGACGGGGGAGAGGAAATGCCTGTCGTCATCGAGCGGGAGCTCCTTGGAGACGTCCGCCGGACGGTACCGGGGATCATCATGGCATACGGTGGGAATCGGATCAGCAGCGCTCTTCTACAAGGTCAGAGTCGCCCCTCACCCTTACCCTCTCCCCGCAAGTGCGGGGCGAGGGTAAGGGTGACGTCGCATCTTCTCCAGCACGCTCAGCGCCTCGCCTAGTTGACGCCACACTCGGCGCCCCCTCGCCCCGCACTTGCGGGGAGAGGGTAAGGGTGAGGGGCAGCGTGCCCTGTCGGCATCAGCCTCGCTCAGACATATTTGTCCGGATAGTCGTGATATTTGCCGACCTCGACGCCTTCCAGCACGGCCAGGGCATCATGGGTGAGGATGGCCGAGGAGCAGTAGAGCGAGATCAGGTAGGAGGCGATCGCCTTGCGGTTGATGCCCATGAAGCGCACCGACAGGCTGGGCTGTACTTCGCCGGGCACGCCGGGCTGGAACAGACCGATGACGCCCTGCTTCTTCTCGCCGGTGCGCAGCAGCAGGATGTTGCTCTTGCCCTTGGCGTCGACCTCGAGCTTGTCGCTCGGCACCAGCGGCAGGCCGCGCCAGGTCAGGAAGGGCGTGCCGAACAGGGTGACGGTCGGCGGCGGCACGCCACGGCGGGTGCATTCGCGGCCGAAGGCGGCGATGGCGCGCGGGTGAGCCAGGAAGAAGGAGGGCTCCTTCCAGACCTTGGTGATCAGTTCGTCCAGGTCGTCGGGCGTGGGCGCGCCGGTGCGGGTCTTGATGCGCTGGCCGGCCTGCGCATTGGGCAGGAGCCCGTATTCCTTGTTGTTGACCAGTTCGTTCTCCTGCTTCTCCTTCACCTTCTCGATCAGGAGCCGTAGCTGTTCCTGGATCTGGTCATAGGGATGGGAGTAGAGGTCGGAGACGCGGGTCTGCACGTCGAGCACGGTGGTGACGGCATTGAGCGAATATTCGCGCGGCGCCTCCTCATAGTCGACGAAGGTCTCCGGCAGGTCCGGATCCTGGTCGCGGCGGGGGGAGCACTCGACCTCGGCGCTGATGTCGCCCTGGTCTTCCTTGACCCGGTTGAGGCGATAGATGCCGGCTTCCACCGGTGTCCAGGGCAGGAAGGAAACCAGCCAGCGCGGCGTGATGCCAGACCACTGGGCCCTGGTCTTGGTGGCGTTGGCAAGCTGCCTTGCCGCCGCCTCGTTCAATGTCCGGCGGACGGCGGGTTCGTCGGCCATACGGTGCTCCTTGTCTGGTTCGTGCTGCGGAAAGAAGTCTTGATTCGACGTATATCCGGCGCGCCGAAGCCCCGGACAAATGCCCTAACAACCGACATGCCGCGTGGCTTCCTCAAATCCCGTATACCTTGCGTGAAATAAGCCGAGCCGGCGGGCATGCGGCTATTTCCGTGCCGAGATTTTGAGGGGCGGTTGCCTTGGTACCGGCGCCGGACCGGGCGTGTGTTGAGCCTCCCGATAGAAGGCGAGCGCCTTTTCGATGAGACCGACGGACCGATGAAAGCGGTCGGAGAGCACCAGGATCGTCTGGTCCTGGGTGAAGCCGTCCTCGCGCAGAGCCTCGAAGGCCTCGCCGATATCGAGCCATTGCGTCGGCGCCGGCCGGCGCCGGTTGCGATCGGGCTTGGTCGGGTCGAGCAGTTCGGCGATCAGGGTCAGGAATTGCGGCGAGGCATAGGCTTCCCGCAACCAGGCTCCCGCCTGCTGCTTGGCGGCGACGATACGGCCTTGCGCAATCAACCGACGCAGATGGGCGGTGCGCGGGCAAAAGCGCGCCCTCGTCACGGTGCTCGCGCGCCCCGCCTCGACGGCACTCCCTGCTTCGCGCGGACCCGACACGCCCGGCCTCACGCAGCTCAGGCCTTAGCCGCCATCGGGCTTGTCCACCCCGCGCCGAGACGGGAACGATCCGGGGAGAGCAGTGAGGCAAGGCCAGATGTCATGGTCGGTTCCGTGAGGTGGATGTGGTCTGAGATCCAGCTTCGATCGAAATTTATAATTTGTCTATAGAAATAGTAGAAAATAAAATTTACAACATTCGGACCGCATCGGCGTCGCCTCTGAGGCCGGCGCAACCGCGACGTCACGAAGGGCCATGCCATGACCGAGACCCTGCAGCATGCCATCGCCTTGCAGGAAGACGCCGGAGGGACGCCGAACCCGGTGGCGCCCGGCTGGAACCTCGATGCCCTGGTGGCGCAGCTCCGGCTCTCGCGCGAGATCACCCACAATATCCGCCACCAGGGCCGCATCCGCCGCACGCCCTCGCGCGAGACGGTCACGACCATTCTCGATGGGCTGACGGCCGCCCTCTTTCCCAGCCACTACGGCCAGTCGGAGATCGGTGCCGGCAATATCGACTATTTCGTCGGCTCGACGCTCGACAATGCCCTGATCCTGTTGACGGAACAGGTGCGCCGCAGCCTCGCCTTCACCCGTGAGGAGGTCCCGCCGGAAGCCAGCCTGCATGAACAGGCCCTGGCCATCACCGGCGATTTCGCCAGCCAGCTGCCTTCCATTCGCGGCGTCTTGGTCAGCGACCTCACCGCCGCCTTCCGCGGCGATCCCGCGGCCACCAACTTTCCCGAAATCCTGCTCGGCTATCCCGGCATGACGGCGATCATCTATCACCGCCTCGCCCATGCCCTGCACGGCCTGGGTGCGACCTTCCTCGCCCGGCTGATCTCGGACATCGCCCATTCGAAGACCGGCATCGACATCCATCCCGGCGCGGAGATCGGCGGCAGCTTCTTCATCGACCACGGCACCGGCGTGGTCATCGGCGAGACCACCGTCATCGGCGAGCGCGTGCGCCTCTACCAGGCCGTGACGCTGGGCGCCCGCCATTTTCCCACCGATGAGAACGGGGTGCTCGTCAAGGGCAGCCCCCGCCATCCGATCGTCGAGGATGACGTCGTCATCTATGCCGGCGCCACCGTGCTCGGCCGCATCACCATCGGCCGGGGCTCGGCGATCGGCGGCAATGTCTGGCTGACCCGCAGCGTACCGCCGGGCAGCCAGATCACCCAGGCCCATGCCCGCAGCAACGGGCAGGTCGATTGAGGCGGGCCATCGCTGACGCGCTCGCACCAGCGCAGACCTTTGTCATGCCCGGGGCTTGACCCGGGCATCCAGAGTTTCGCCATCCGCGATATCGAAAGATCGGCTGGATTGCCGGGTCAAAGCCCGGCAATGACGAGGGTCGAGCTGATGTCGATACACGCAGAGCAATCATACATTGCCACTACCGGGCCGCGCCCGCCCCCCGGACTCCCGGCGCCGTCTCGAGCGGCCACCAGGTGGAGCCTAGATAGCGCTCGCCCGTATCGGGCAGAATGGCGACGATGACCTTGCCGGCGTTCTCGGCCCGCGCCGCCAATTGGGTGGCGGCCCACAGCACGGCGCCCGAAGAGGTGCCGGCGAAGATGCCTTCTTCCGCCACCAGCTCGAGCGCCGTTCGCCGGGCCTGCGCGGTGCTCAGCGCGATGATCTCGTCGGCGATCCCGGTATCGACATTCTTCGGCAATTGCTCCGGTGGCACCTCGCTCACCTTGTGCACCCCGTCGATCTCGTCGGGATAGGGATTGTCCTCCGTCGGGATCGATCCTTCGCCCGGCTCGGCGATCACCACCTTCAGGCCCGGTTTCTTCGACTTGAGGAAGCGCCCGGCGCCGGCCGTGGTGCCGCCGGTGCCGACCCCGCCGACCAGGATGTCGACGCTGCCGGCGGTATCACGCCAGATCTCGGGGCCCGTCGTCTCGAAATGGGTTCGCGGATTGGCGGGATTGGCGAGCTGGTCGGCGAAGAAGGCCGCGGGATTTTCTTCCCGGATGCGCTGCGTGATCTTGTCGATCGCCTCGGGGTCGAGGAAGAAGGCATTGTTCACGGTGACGACCTCGGCACCGTAGAGGCGCAGCAGCTTGACCTTGTCCTGGCTGATATTGTCGCTGACATAGAACTTGGCCCGGTAGCCGCGCGAGGCGGCCACGGCGGCAAGTCCGATGCCGGTATTGCCGCTGGTCACGTCGACGATGAGGTCGCCGCGCTTCAGGCGGCCGGCCGCCTCGGCCTCGACGATGATGGCCCAGGCGGCGCGGTCCTTGATGCTGCCGGCCGGATTGAAGAACTCGATCTTGGCGACGATCCGCCCGAACAGATTGCGGTTGCGGGCATAATTGTGCAGCTCGAGCAGCGGCGTATTGCCGATCAGGTCGGTGAGATTGTCGTGGATGTGGCCGGGCTTGGCCACGGCAGCGCGGAGAGTACCGGAATTCATGTCAGGCCTCGGCTGTCTTGAGGGGCTGTCTTGGTGGATCTCGTCGTCATGCCGCGATCGCTGTTCGCGCCCAGCCAAGTTCGGGCGCGATGCGCTGGATGAAATCAGTGAGAATCTGCTCGTAATCGTGCTGGGCGAAGGCATAGGGCAGCTCCAGCCGGAACTCCCCCACGCCGGCGAGCACCGGATCGGCGGCGAGGCGCTCCAGGATCTGGTCGGAGGGGCCGACGAGATCGGCAGCATAGAGCGTGCGCCGGGGGCCGTTGGGCGCAAGCGTGCGGGCATGCCGGCTGGCGGCATAGTCGGCATAGCGCCGCCGCGTCGTTCCATCGGCGCTGTCTGTGGGCACGATGACGCGGCCGAGGGCAATGCGAGGCCGGGCCGATGCCGCGCGATAGGTCTCGAGCTGGCGCGTCTGCGCCTCGAAGAAATCGTCGGTGCCCTCGCCCGTGGTGACATTGCCCATCAGGAGGTTGAAACCGTTGCGGCCGGCCCATTCGACCGAGCGCAGCGAGCCGCCGCCATACCACAGCCGCTCGACCAATCCCTTGGCATAGGGCTGCAGGCGGGGCCGGATGCGACCGCCGGGAATGTCGATCAGGCTGTCGGAGGCGCCGAGATAGTGCCCCCGCAGATTGTCCGCCAGCCGCTGTACCCTGGCATGGGAGAAATCGTTGGAGCGCCAGTCGCCGTCGAAGACCAGCGGCGCCAGCAATTCGGCATGCGGCGGCGTACCGGCGCTGAGGCCGACATTGAGCCGGCCGCGCGAGAGCACGTCGACGGTGGCCAGATCCTCGGCCAGGCGATAGGGACTTTCATAACCGATCGGGATCACCGCGGTGCCGAGCTGGATATGGCGGGTGCGCTGGCTCGCCGCCGCCAGGAACACCGCAGCAGCGGATATGCCCGGTTCGAGATGGCGCTGGCGTACCCAGGCGCTGTCGAAGCCCAGGCTCTCGCCGAGCTCGAACAAGCGCAGCGTACGCTCCAGCCCGCCCGCCGGATCATCGTCCGGATAGCTGCCCGGCGAGAGGAAGCCGACATGGCTGACGAGGGGAGAAGGCATGGGCAATCTTCTTGGCTGGGATTCGTTCGAAAAAGGAGCCGTCGTCCCCGGCTGAGCGTGGCGAAGGGAAGGGGCTCAGCCGGCCATGACAGAGCCTTACGGATCCGTGTTGTATCGTCGCGCCCGGCTTCAGCTCTTCGGCAGGCCCTGGGGATTGGTCTCGGCTTTCTCGATCGCCTCGGCGCTCAGGTTCCAGCGGGCGAGCGTCTTGGCGTATTTGCCGTCCTTGATCAGGCCGTTGACGGCGATCGTGATGGCATCGGCAAGGCCGCCGCCCTTGCGGGTGGTGACGGCAATGTCGGCCGTGAGCGGCCAGCCGCCCGAAAGCGTGCCGACCAGCTTGGTCTTGCCCGTCTGCGCCGATTGGAAGGCCTGGGTGGCGTTCACGCTGAAGGTGATGTCGGCACGGCCGGACTGCAGCGCCAGCGTCTTCACCGCATCGTCGTCGTAATACTGCACCTCGACCGGCTTGAGGCCGGCAGCCTGGTTCTGCTTGTCCCATGCCAGCAGGATCTTCTCCTGGTTGGTGCCGGGGTCGGTGATCACCTTCAGGCCGGCGATATCCTTGGGCTCCTTCACCGAAGTGATCGGGCTGTCCGACTTGACATAGAGACCGAGAACGTCGCGCCGATAAGTGGAGAAATCGAATTTCTCCTTGCGCTCCTCGGTCACAGTGACGTTGGTGATCACCGCATCGTATTTGCCCGAGGACAGGCCGAGCGGCCAGTCCGCCCAGGCCACCGTTTCCAGCACCAGTTCCTTGCCGAGGCTGTCGGCCACCAGCTGGGAGAGATCGGGATCGAAGCCGACCGGCGTCTTGGAATCGGTGGCATAGGTCGCGATCGGCGGCAGGCCGGGATTGACCGCCACCACGAACTTGCCGTCCCGGGCGAATTTGGCGTCCTTGGCAATCGCCTTGATCGCCTCTTCGTTCCTGTCGGCGCGCAGGCGCCCGGGCTGGTCGGGGCTGAGGTCGAACTCGGCGGCGAAGGCAGCAAAGTTGAGGCCGAAGGCCAATGCGGCCGCGAGGGCACCGGCGGCGATAGAGGCAGGACGGATCGTCATGGGGTCTCCTGATCGGGCTTGGGAGGAAGGGGCACGCCGGCGGCTCTCCACGCGCCGGCATAGAGGTCGAAGAAACTTGGACGTCGAAGAAACGTTGGGCGTCACAGGACCTTGGCGAGGAATTCGCCGAGGCGGGAATGGGCGGGTGCATTGAAAAGCTGGGCAGGCGGGCCGGACTCGAGGACGCGGCCGTTCTCCATGAACACCACGGTATCGGCCACTTCGCGGGCGAAGCCGACTTCATGGGTGACGATCACCATGGTGGTGCCGGAGGTGGCGAGTTCCTTGATCACTTCGAGCACCTCGCCGACAAGTTCGGGATCGAGGGCGGAGGTCGGCTCGTCGAACAGGATGACCTTGGGCTTGAGCGCCAGGGCCCTGGCAATGGCGACGCGCTGCTGCTGGCCGCCCGACAGCTGGCGGGGATAGGCATCCGCCTTGTCGGAAAGACCGATGCGGTTGAGGAGATCGCGGGCCTGTTCGAGGGCCACGGCACGAGGCACCTTCTGCACCGAGACCGGTGCCTCGATGATGTTCTCGAGCACGGTGAGATGCGGGAACAGGTTGAAGTTCTGAAACACCATGCCGATCGAAGCACGGCGGCGGCGGATCGCGCCTTCCTTCAGCTCATAGAGCACGTTGCCGCGGCGCTCATAGCCGATCAGCTCGCCATCGATGGCGATGAACCCCTCGCTCGCACGTTCGAGATGATTGATCGCACGCAGCAGCGTCGACTTGCCGGCACCAGAGGGGCCGAGAATGGCCGTAACCTCGCCGGGCCGGACG
Source organism: Labrys neptuniae (assembly GCF_040797145.1). NCBI lineage: Bacteria > Pseudomonadati > Pseudomonadota > Alphaproteobacteria > Hyphomicrobiales > Xanthobacteraceae > Labrys > Labrys neptuniae. Next base: position 84,044 of record NZ_JBFNQD010000002.1, read on the forward strand.
GTGAGATTGACATTGTCCAGCACGGTATGGCTGCCATAGCGCTTGGACAGGCCATGGATCTCGATCAGGCCCTCCTGCCTGGCCGGTCGCAATGCCGAAACCAGGGGCCTGCGCGCCGCCGGCGCTGGTGATTGGGCCGCAGTCGTCGCTTTATTTTGCCGGCTACTATTGCGCCCCGTGATGCGTTCTAGTAGCGAGGCGGGCGTGGTCCGTAGGGCGCCCCTGGCATAATGCCGCTCGATCCTCAGCTGGATGAGCGAGAGCACGCTCATGATGATGAGGTACCAGACCGTCGCCACCATCAGGAGGGGAATGACTTCGAGATTGCGCCGGTAGATCACCTGCACGGTGTAGAACAGTTCCGGCAGCGCCAGCACGTAGACCATGGAGGTCGACTTGGCCAGGCCGATGATCTCGTTGAAGCCGCTCGGCAGAATGGCCCGCATCGCCTGGGGCAGCACGATGCCGAGGGCATGGCGGCGGCGCGACAGGCCGAGGGCGGCGGCCGCCTCGTGCTGGCCCTGGTCGACCGAGAGGATGCCGCCCCGGATGATCTCGGCCGAGAAGGCCGCCTGGTTGAGGCTGAGGCCGATCAGCGCGACCGCAAAGGGGCTGAGCACTTCGACGAGATTATACTGGGCGAAGGAAATCCCGGTATAGGGGATGCCGAGATCGAGCGTGGTGTAGAGATAGCCGAGATTGTTGAGGATCAGCAGCAGCACGATCAGGGGCACCGAGCGCAGCAGCCAGATATAGCCCCAGGAAATCCCGGCGAGCAGGGGCGATTTCGAGACCCGTGCGAAGGCGAGCGTGCCGCCGAGCAGGAAGCCGAAGATGGAGGCGAGCACGGTGAGCAATACGGTGCGGGCGAGCCCGACCAGAACCGGCTCGGAGACGAAGTACTGCGCGAAGACGGCCCAGCCCCATTTCGGGTTGGTCAGGATCGAATGCAGGGTGATGCCAAGGATGAGCACGGCCGCCACCGTGCCGACGGCGCGCCAGGGATGCCGGGCCGGCACCACGCGATAGCGGGAATAATCGGGGGCACTGCCTGATTGCGGGCCCGCGAGTAAGCCGTCGAAATCCGTGGTGGAGGCCATGCTGCGCTTCCTTCCTGCTCATATTCAGTTAGTTCATAGAAATAATAGAATTAATGACGAAAGAAGGTCGGTGAAAACCGGCCTGTCAGCCCGCCTTGCGCCCAGCCTGGCCTTGGTCCGGGGCAGCCTGGCGGGCGGCGCGGACAGCGCTGAGTGCGACCAGTCTGTCGCCCGCCGGCGGCCCTTCGCCTGTCACAAGCGGTTCGACCGCGACGGCGAGAGGCGCGATGTCCTTCTCGAAGGGCAGCGAGCCGTAGGTCTCGGGATCCTTGGTGACGTCGAACAGGGCGGTATAGCCGGTGGAGAGATAGAGACCTGCGGCTTCCGGCTGGCGGAAGCCGGTGGTGAGATAGATGCGGCTATAGCCCTGACGGGCGGCCTGCGCCTCGAGCTCGGCCAGTACCTTGCGGGCCAGGCCCTGGCGGCGCAGGTCGACATGGGTCCATACCCGCTTGAATTCCGCCGTGCGTTCGTCATAGCGCTTGAAGGCGCCTCCTGCGATGGCCACGCCGTCGCGCAACAGGAGCACGAAATTGCCATGGGGCGGTGCGAAGAGCTCGGCGGGATAGCGGCTCATTTCCGCCGAACCCGGTTCACCCCAATAATTGCCGTAGCGCGACTGATATTCGAAGGTGAGCGCCTCGATCAGGGGACGCGCCTGTTCGTCGAGCGGAGTCGTATAGAAGAAGACATCTGTCATTTTGCCGGCTCACTATTATCCGAAAGATAATCCTGGACCAGCGCGACCCAGTAGCGCGCCGCATCCACGAGAATGGCATCGTTGAAGTCATATTGGGGGTTGTGCAGGTCGGCGCTGTCGCCATTGCCGATGAAGAGGTAGCTGCCCGGTCGCTCCTTGAGCATGAAGGCAAAGTCCTCGCTCGCGGTGATCGGCCGGAAGCCCCGGCGGATGCGGTCTTCCCCGAAATGGCGGGCGGCCACCTGGCGGGCGAACGCGGTCTCGTCCGCATGGTTGACCAGCACGGGATAGCCACGCGGATAATGGACCTCGGCGCGCGCGCCAAAGGAGGCAGCGTGGCTCTGCGCCAGCTCGATGATGCGTTGGCGCACATTCTCGCGGACCGCATCGTCGAAGGTGCGGATGGTCAGTTGTAGCTCGACGCTGTCGGGGATGACGTTGGGTGCGATGCCACCATGGATCGAGCCGACGGTGACGACCACCGCCTCCAGCGGATCGACATTGCGCGAGACCACCGTCTGCAGCGCCAGCACCAGCGAAGCCGAAGCCACTACCGGATCGATCGCCTGCTGGGGCTTGGCGCCATGGCCGCCCTTGCCGATGATGCGGATGATGGCGAGGTCCACCGAAGCCATGGCCGGTCCGGTGAGGAAACCGAACTCACCGGCGGGCACGCCCGGCCAATTGTGCAGCCCGAACACGGCATCGACGGGGAAGCGCTCGAACAACCCGTCCTTGATCATCGAGCGGGCACCGCCACCATTCTCCTCGGCCGGCTGGAAGATCACCCTCAGCGTGCCGGAAAAGCCACGCGTCTCGGCCAGGTGCTTGGCCGCCGCCAGCAGGATCGAGGTATGCCCGTCATGGCCACAGGCATGCATCACGCCCGGCACCGTGCTGGCATAAGGCAGGCCCGTGGCCTCGGTGATCGGCAAGGCATCCATGTCGGCCCGGATGCCGACGGTTCGCCCGCCCTCGCCGCTTCTGAGCGTGCCGACCACTCCGGTGCCGCCGATATTGCGCGCCACCTCATAGCCCCAGCCTTCCAGATAGCCAGCGACGAGAGCACTGGTCTTTTCTTCCTTGTAGGCGAGCTCGGGCTCGGTATGCAGCTTGCGGCGCAGGGCGATGAACTCGTCGCCCTGCAGTGCGATTTCGACTCCAGCGGCCGAAGGCAGGGGAAACTGCGCCGTCATCAGGCCGCCTCCTCGCCGGTTCCGGCGCTCGGCACGGCATAGCGGCTGTCGCGATAGGGCAGGCCGAGATGGTCCCTGAGCGTGGTGCCGAACTGGGCAGGGCGATGCTGGCCGCGTGCCTCCAGGATCGGCAGGACCTGCGCCTCGAAATCGTCGAGGCCGGCATTGAGCACGTGGAAGCCGAGCACGAAACCGTCGGCCGCCCCACCCTCGACCCAGCGACCCAGTTCGTCGGCAACGGCTTCGGGCGTGCCGATGAAGCGCGAGCGCGGGGTCGCTTCGTTGAGGGCGACCTCGCGCAGGGTCAGCTTCTTCTCGCGCGCCACGCGCTTGATGCGGTCGGTATGGGCCCTGAAATTATTGGCGCCGATATCGCCGAGGTCCGGGAAGGGATCGTCGAGCGGATAGGCGGTGAAGTCGTGATGATCGAAGAAGCGCCCGAGATAGAGCAGCGCCTCGTGATCGGTCACGAGGGCACGGATCTCCTGGTATTTGCGCTCCGCCTCCTCCTCGGTCGAGCCCACGACGGGCGCAACGCCGGGGAATATCTTGAGGTGATCGGGCTGGCGGCCATGCGCCTGCGCACTCTGCTTGAGCTTGCGCGAGAGCTCCCGGTTCTGCTCGAAGGATTCGGAGCCAGCGAACACCGCATCGGCATGGCGGCCGGCGAGCTTGATGCCATCGTCGGAGGCACCCGCCTGGAACAGCACCGGCTGGCCCTGTGGGGAGCGGCCGAGATTGAGCGGCCCTTCGGCGGCATGGAAGCGGCCCTTGAAATCGAGCCGGTGCATCTTGGTGAAGTCGGCATAGCGGCCGGTCTCGCGATCGCGCGGGAAGGCATCGTCGTCCCAGCTGTCCCACAGCCCCTTGACCACCTCGATATGCTCGCCGGCGATCTCGTAGCGCAGGGCGTGTTCAGGATGCTTGTCGCGGTTGTAGTTGCGGGCCGAGCCTTCCAGCGGCGAGGTCACCGCATTCCAGCCAGCGCGGCCGCCGCTGATCACGTCGATCGAGCCGAACTGCCGGGCCACGGTGAAGGGATCGGAATAGGAGGTCGAGAGCGTGCCGACCAGGCCGATGCTGGCGGTCGAGGCGGCCAGGGCCGACAGCAGGGCGATCGGCTCGAACCGGTTGAGGAAATGCGGAATGGAGACCTCGTTGATATAGAGGCCGTCGGCGATGAAGACGAAGGCGATACCGGCCTTTTCGGCCTGGCGCGCAGCACGGACATAGTGCTCGAAATTGACGCTGGCATCGGCCGGCACGCTCGGATGCTTCCAGGCGTTCATATGACCGCCCGGGCCTTGCAGCATCACACCGAAGGGAATGCGTTTCCTGCTCAAATCTCTCTCCTCAAATGCGTGACGGTCAGGCGGGAACGGCTTGGCGCAGGGCGGCGTGCTGCGGGATCGTGGAGTTGCGGGCCTCGGCCAGGTGCTCCGCCAGAGTGAGTCTCGCATCGCCCTTCACGGCGGGCTCGACGATGAATTCCTCGATGCCGTGGCGCTCATGCAGGCGATCGAGTGCCGCCACTACATCTCCAGCCGTGCCGGCGAGAACGCTGGGTGTTTTGCGCTCGATGCGAAAATCGCTGGCGCCCGCCTGGCGGGCATAATCCTCCGCCTGCGCCTCGCTGCCGACGGTGACGCTCTGCGCACCCGGGACATGCACCTTGAAGAGCTGCAGGCCCGCGGCCTGGCGCGCCGCCTCGGCGGCGCTGTCGGCAACGATGGCGGCTACCGCCACCAAGGGCGGTCGCCCTGCCTTGCTGCGATAGGCGGCGACGGCATCGGCAAGCAGCACATCGTCGCCGTTGAGGTGGCGGGCGAACACGAAGTGCCAGCCTCTGGTAGCGGCAAGTTCGGCGCTTTCCACGCTTGCCCCCAGCAGGAAGCGCTCGGGCGCCACGGGCGGCCGCGGCGTGGCACTCAGCCCGGCCAGCGTCTCGCCCGCCGCAACCGGCCCATCCAGGAAGCGACCAAGATCGTCGAGTTGCCCGGCAAAGCCCGGCTTGCGGGCGGGGTCATAGGCCCCCTGCAGCGCGCGCGTTGCCAGCGGCAGCCCGCCGGGCGCCTTGCCGATGCCGAGATCGACCCGCCCCGGCGCCAGCGAGGCCAGCAGATTGAAGACCTCGGCCACCTTGTAGGCGCTGTAATGCTGAAGCATCACCCCGCCCGAGCCGATACGGATTCGGGCCGTGTTGGCGAGCAGGAAAGCGATCAGCACTTCCGGCGCGGAACTGGCGAGTTCGGGGGCATTGTGATGCTCGGCAACCCAGAAGCGATGATAGCCGAGCCGCTCCGCCGCCTGGGCCAGGGCAATCGTACGCTTGAGGGCATCGGCCGCGTTGTCGCCGGGAGCAAGGGGGCTCTTGTCGAGCAGACTCAGCCTGTAACTCATCGTGCCATCTTGATTTCGATGCGGCGCCGACGGCACCGCCAAGGAGAGGAAGGCACAATAGACTACTATTTCTATATATTAAATATGAATCTTTGATGGTGATCGAATAATCTTCGAGAGGTGGCTCAGCCCTCATCCGGCTGCCGCCACCTTCTCCCGCAAGGGGAGAAGGGAGTTTTACTCCGTTGGTCCAGTGCTTTGGTCCCGTTGCGATCTCCAACGCCCATCCCAATCAAATCCCTTCTCCCCTTGCGGGAGAAGGTCCCGGCAGGGAGATGAGGGGTAGCAGCACCAGCCAGTAGCGAAGCAGCCGCGAATTTGCTCAGATGGCGCAACAGGCTCGCGCCCGGAGCGGCCTGGGGGAAAGACGGCACAATGGTCAGCGATGTCGCCATCATCGGCGCGGGGGTCGTGGGATGCGCGATCGCCCGACGCTTTGCGCTGGAAGGGCTCGCCGTCACCCTGATCGAGGCCGGCGGCGACATCCTCTCCGGTGCCAGCAAGGCCAACAGCGCCATCCTGCATACGGGCTTCGACGCTCCGCCCGGCAGCCTGGAACTTGCCTGCATCCGCGCCGGCTACGCCGAATATCTCGAGATCCACCAGGCTTTGGGGCTGCCGCTCCTGCGCAGCAGCGCGCTCGTCGTCGCCTGGAACGAGGCCGAGGAAACCGGCCTGGCGGGTATCCGCGCCAAGGCACTGGAAAACGGCATCGACAATGTCGCGCTGATCGGCCAGGCAGAACTGCGCGCCAGGGAACCGGGGCTATCGGAGGCGGCGCGCGCCGCCCTCTTCGTGCCGGACGAGGCCTTGATCGACCCCTGGAGCCCCTTCCTCGCCTATGTCGAGCAGGCCATGGCTCATGGCGCCACCGTCCTGCGCGGCACCCGTGTCATCGGCGGCCAGTTCGACGGCCGGATATGGCGCCTGGAAACCACGGCCGGGCCCGTCGAGGCTCGCAGCGTGATCAATTGCGCCGGCAACCATGGCGACGAAATCGACAAGGCGCTTCTCGGCCAGTGCGCCTTCGAGATCCGTCCGCGCAAGGGCCAGTTCGTGGTGTTCGACAAGGCGGCCTACAGGCTGGCTGCGGCCATCATCCTGCCGGTGCCCAATGAACGCACCAAGGGGGTGGTGGTCACGCGCACCGTCTTCGGCAACCTGCTCGTCGGCCCCACCGCCGAGGAACAGCAGGACCGCGACCGGGCCGATGTCGACCACGACGCGCTCGAAGCCCTGATTCGCCGGGGCATCGAGATCCTGCCGGCCCTGGCCGGCATGCCGGTGACCGCCTGCTATGCCGGGCTGCGGCCGGCCACGGAGAAGAAGGACTATCGCATCGATGCCTATGCCGAGCGCAACTGGATCAGCGTCGGCGGCATCCGCTCGACCGGGCTGTCCGCCTCCCTCGGCATTGCCCGCCATGTGCTGCGCCTCTATCAGGAGGCGGGCGGCAGCATAGCCCCCGTCGCAGCCGCCCCCGCCTCCCCGATGCCCAATCTCGCCGAGCATCTGCCGCGCGATTACGACCGGCCGGGTTACGGGGAAATCATCTGCCACTGCGAGCTGGTGACGAAACGTGAGATCGAGGCGGCCCTGTCCCGCCCGCTGGCTGCCGGCGATTTCGGCGGCCTGAAGCGGCGCACGCGTTGCGCCATGGGGCGCTGCCAGGGCTTCAACTGCAGCGCCAGGCTGGCGAGCCTGACCCAGGGACGTTTTACCGTGCCCCTCGACAGCGGAGTGGCGCGATGAGTGCCGCCAAGGCGATAACGCCGGATGTCCTCGTCGTCGGCGGTGGTCCCGCCGGCCTGTCGGCGGCAACGACGCTCCGGGAACTCGGCGTCGACAAGGTCGTGCTGCTCGAACGCGATACGGTCGTGGGCGGTATTCCCCGCCATTGCGGCCATTCGCCCTTCGGCATGCGCGAATTCCGCCGCATCCTCTCTGGCACGCGCTATGCGGCCCGGCTGGAGGCCCGTGCGAGGGACCGCGGCGTCGAGATCCTCACCCGGCATAGCGTGCTCTCGGTCGGGGACGGTGTTGTCAGGGCGGTATCGCCTGATGGCCCCAGCGAGTTCAGGCCGCGGCGCATCCTGTTGGCCACCGGCACGCGCGAGGCTTCGCGTGCCGCGCGGTTGGTGTCGGGCGAGCGCCCGCTCGGCATTCTCAACACGGCCGCCCTGCAGGCCTATGTCCATCTGGAAAAGCTCGCGCCCTTCCGCCGGCCGGTGATCGTCGGCACCGAACTGGTGGCGATGTCGGCCATCCTCACCTGCCTGTCGGGTGGCATCCGCCCGGCCGCGGTGATCGAAGCGAACGCCGACCCCACGGCTCGCTTTCCCTTCTGGCTGCTGCCGCGCCTGCTCGGCATTCCCGTGCACTACCGCACCGAAATCGGCGCCATCAATGGCAAGGACCGGGTGCAGGAGGTGGTCGCGCGCTCGCAGGCGGGAGAGCTCGGCATCGATTGCGACGGCGTGCTGCTCACCGGCGCCTTCACGCCGGAATCGGCCTTGGCGCGCCTCGGCGGCCTGGCGATCGACCAGGGCAGCGGCGGGCCTGTCGTCGATGCCTTCGGCCGAACCCGCGACGGCGCGATCTTCGCCGCCGGCAACCTGCTGAGGCCCGTGGAGACCGCCGGCTGGTGCTGGGCCGAGGCGCGGCGCATTGCCGGCAGCATCGCCCGCGACCTCGAAGGCGGACTGCCCCCGCGCCGTGCCAGCATTCCCATTCGCACCGGGGCGGGCATCAAGCTGGTCGTGCCCCAGGAAATCGACTCCAAGGAAATCGATCGCGTGGATCTGCCACGCGCCTTGCCGGAACTCCAGCTGCGCTTCTCCGAACGGCTGAGAGGAACCCTCACGCTTTCGGCCGGCGATTCCGTGCTGTGGTCTCGGAGGATCACCTCGGCGCCGGAAAGGCGTATCCTGATTCCCACCGCGCATCTCGCCATCCCGCCTGCAGCGACCGAGCTGACATTGCAGGTGGTCCAGAGCAAAGCGCTATAGGAGCAATTCTCGATGGCAAATATCGTTGCGATCGACCAGGGCACCACCTCCACCCGCTCTCTGGTGGTAGGCGAAGACGGCGCCATCGCCATCGTCAAGGCGATCCGGCATGGCCAGCATCATCCCAATCCGGGCTGGGTCGAGCATGATCCGGAAGAACTGCTGGCCAATATCCGTATCTGCCTGGAAGCGGCCGGTCCGGCGGCGGCGGTCGGCCTTTCGAACCAGGGGGAAAGCTGCCTGGCCTGGGATGCCACTACCGGCAAGCCTCTCTCCCCCGTGATCGTCTGGCAGGACGGCCGTACGGCGGACATGGTCGAAGGGCTGCGGGCGGACGGCAAGGCCGCGACCGTGCTGGAACGGGCCGGCCTGCCGCTCGATCCCTATTTCTCAGCCACCAAATTCCGCTGGATGCTCGACAACCTGCCCGAGGTCGCCAAGGCCCGCGCTGCGGGACGGCTGCGCCTGGGCACCACCGATGCCTTCTTCCTGCAGCGCCTGACGGGCGAGTTCGCCACGGATGCGACCACGGCGTCCCGCACCTCGCTGATGAACCTGGCGACGGGGGCCTGGGACGAGGAGCTCTGCGCCCTGTTCGGCGTGCCCCTCGACAGCCTGCCGCCGATCCGGCAGACCGTGGCAGCCTTCGGCAGGACGCAGACCGGGCCGATCACCGCGTCCCTGGTCGATCAGCAGGCCGCGCTCTACGGCCATCGCTGCCGTCGGGCCGGCGACCTCAAGATCACCTTCGGCACCGGCGCCTTCTGCCTGGCCGTCACCTCGACAATTCCCAAGGCGCCCTCGCTGACCGGCGGACTCTTGCCGACGGTGGCCTGGCATATCGGCGATCGCCCGACCTATGCCCTCGACGGCGGCGTCTACGATGTCGGCTCGAGCATCGAATGGGCGATCAAGACGGGCATCGCCAGCGGTGTCGACGATTTCCATCAGTTCCGGCAGCCGCCGGCGATCGAACGCGGGCTCGTCTTCGTGCCGGCCTTTTCGGGCCTCGCCTGCCCGCATTGGGACCGCACCGCCGCCCCCGTCATCATCGGCCTGACGCCGGCTTCCGATTTCGCGGACCTGCGCCAGGCCCTGCTCGAAGGCATTGCGCTGCTCACCTGCGACATCCTGGCGGCAATGGAGGCCGAGGTGCAGACCGGCGACGTGATCGCCATCGATGGCGGCTTGTCGCGCAGCCCCTATTTCTGCCAGTTCCTGGCCGACAGCGCCGGCAAGGCCGTCGCCTTGTCGGATTTCGACGAGACCACGGCCCTGGGCACGGCCCAGCTCGCGGCCCTCGGCATCGGCCTGGAAATACCGGCCGTGGCTGCCGCCAAGCGCAAGCTCTACGAGCCGAAGAACGCCCCCCGCCAGCAATGGCGTGCCCGCTTCCGCAGCGCCGTCGGCCGGACAACGGGCTGGCGGTGAGGGCGATTGGAACATTGTCCGGAGATGTTGGCTAAATGTGCCTTCCTTGATTTTGTTGGGTCACGCCGCCCCTCACCCTTACCCTCTCCCCGCAAGGGGCGGGGAGAGGGGGCACAGGCGTCGTGATTGATTCCCCCAACACTCCATCTCGCCTGGCGGTTGGGCGAGATGGGACCGTTTCGACACGAAATACTCGGTAGAAGTCCCCCTCGCCCCGTTTTGCGGGGAGAGGGTAAGGGTGAGGGCTACGCGACCTTGGCAACAGAGGTGAGCAAGGTGGCGACTTTCCAACCCCAATCCGGCAAGGCCCGTCAAATGGCAGATTGCATGCTGTTCAACAAACCCAGTTCGCCCAGATCCCGGCGCAGGGTTTCCGGATCGCGGAAGCGGATCGCCTTGAAGCCAAGGCGCGAGGCGGTGGCGATATTCTCGGCATTGTCGTCGATGAAGACGCAGGCATGGGCCGGCAAGCCGGTTTCCTGCAGGAAAAGCTCGAAAATCGCCGGATCCGGCTTGGCCAGCTTTCTCTCGCCCGAGACGATCAGCACCTCGAAATGGGAGAGGAAGGCATAGCGCTCGGCTGCGATCGGAAAGGTTTCGGACGACCAGTTCGAGATCGCATGCAGGGCCACTTCCTCCCGGCGCAGTTCCTCCAGGATGGCGACCGTCCCCTCGATGGCGCCGCCCAGCATCTCGGACCAGCGCGTGTGAAAGGCCGAGATCAGCTCGCCATGATGGGGAAATTCCGCGGAAAGCTCGGCCACGCCTTCGGCGAACGGCTTGCCGGCATCGAACTGGCCGTTCCAGGCCGGCGTACAGACCTCGGCGAGGAAGCGGCGGGCGCTCTCCTCGTCCGGCAGGAGCTGGCGGTAGAGATAGAGAGGATTCCAATCGATCAGCACACCACCGAGATCGAACACCACCGCCTTGATCGGATCTGCCACGACTTTCTCCGTTTGCCTGTTTGTGCGTCTATTTGCGTTAATATGCATTTTTACGCAATTTCATGCGCGAATGCAACGTCCCTTATCGCCTGCCTTCATGGCATGCTGCCTAATATCGCGCCTTGCCTTCCCGGCGCGCGCGCCCGAAATTGCCGGAATGAACGATACGCCCCTGCATGTCCTGCTGATCGACGACAATGCGATGAGGGCGTCCGTCATCGAGGAAGGCCTGCGCGAGGCGGGGCACCAGCGCGTCACCATCATCACCCAGATGCGCCATCTGCTGCGACAGGTCGTCGAGGCCGATCCCGACGTCATCTTCATCGATCTGGAGAACCCCAATCGCGACGTGCTGGAGCAGATGTTCCAGGTCTCCCGCAGCGTGCACCGCCCGGTGGTGATGTTCGTCGACCAGTCCGACAAGGCCGCCACCGAGGCCGCCATCGATGCCGGCGTCTCGGCCTATGTGGTCGATGGCCTGCGCAAGGAACGCGTCCGGCCGATCCTCGACATGGCCATCAGCCGCTTCAACGCCTTCCATCGCCTGCGCGAGGAGCTTGACCGCACGCGCCAGGCCCTGGAGGACCGCAAGACCATCGACAAGGCGAAGGGCATTCTGATGAAGCGACGGGGCATCAGCGAGGAGGAGGCCTATGCCCTGCTGCGCAAGACGGCGATGAATGAAAGCCGGCGCGTGGCCGAGGTGGCGCGCAGCCTCGTCACCGCTGCCAGGCTGCTGGACAAATAGGCCTGATATGAGCGGTCACGACGCGGACGGCGCAAAATTCCAGGAGTACGGGCGATGAGCAGCAAGGACAGGGACAGTACCGCCGATCTGACGCTCGGCTTCATCCCGCTCGTCGACGCCGCACCCCTGATCGTTGCCAGGGAAAAGGGCTTCGCTGCGGCCGAAGGCCTCGAACTCAGACTGGTACGGGAGACCTCCTGGGCCAATATCCGCGACCGCGTCATGCTCGGCCATTTCGATGCCGCCCATATGCTCGGGCCGATGCCGATCGCCTCCACGCTCGGCCTCGGGCATGTCGAGGTGCCGATGATCGCCCCCTTCTCGCTGGGCCTCGGCGGCAATGCCATCACGCTCGCGCCGCCGCTCTTTGCCCGAATGGAGCAGGAGGGTGCGGATCTTGCCGCCGGCCCGGCCGCCATCGGCGCCGCACTGGCCAAGGTGGTCGCCAAAAGGCAAGCGACGGGCCAGGCTCCCCTCACCTTCGCCGTCGTCCATCCCTTCTCGGGGCATAATTACGAACTGCGCTATTGGCTGGCCGCGGCCGGCATCGATCCCGACAGGGATATCCGGCTGGTTGTCCTGCCGCCCCCCTTCATGGTCGATGCCATCCGCGAGGGCCAGATCGATGGTTTCTGCGTGGGCGAGCCCTGGAACTCGCTCGCCGTCGAGGCCGGGGTCGGCGTGATCGCGGTGACCAAATCCACCCTCTGGCGCCAGGGCCCCGAGAAGGTCCTCGGTTTCCGCGCCGACTTCGCCGAGCGCGCGCCGGGCCAGCTTGCCGCTCTGCTGCGCGCGCTGCATGCGGCGGCGCGCTGGGCTGGGGATGCCGGCCATCACGACGAGCTCGCCCATATCCTCGCCGCGCCTGTCTATCTCGACCGGCCACCCGAGATCATCGGCCGGGCGCTCAGCGGCACCCTGGTGCGCCGCCAGCACGAAGCCGCCGCCGATATCCCCGACTTCCTGGTCTTCCATGACCATGCCGCCAACTTTCCTTGGGCGAGCCACGCCCTCTGGTTCTACTCGCAGATGGTGCGCTGGGGCCAGGTTGACTACAGCCCCGCCTTGGTCCGCCGAGCCGGCCAGGTCTATCGCCCGGACCTCTATCGCGCCGCCCTCGCCGGCACCGGCATCGACCTGCCCCGGGCGAGCGCCAAGGTCGAAGGCGCCCTGCGGCTGGCCACGCCGGTCGCCTCGCGCCACGGCACCATGGTGCTCGGCCCGGACGGCTTCTTCGATGGCAGGCTGTTCGATCCCGACGATATCGAAGCCTATCTGCGCTCCTTCGGCGTGCCAGCCTCCGGCTGACACTGGCCATTTCCTGCCTCGCGCCGAAAATATCGGCAAATCCATGCTGCGGCGCACAATATTTGATCTTGCCTAAAAAAGCAGCCTGCTTCTAAACTGCACAGACTAAGAGACACAGGTCTCTTTCCGCAGCAGGGTCAATGATGGCTCGATAAGCGGTTTTCCTCGAAGATTCTGGGCCGAAAAGCCCGGCGTCCACTGACGGACGCGAAACGGCAACGCCGCCGAACGATTCCTGCTGCCTCTCATCGGCGGGAATGGTTCGGCGGCTTTTTGTTTTGGCGCATTCAAGCACGCGGAACACGACGATGCAGACGCGGGACTTTCTCAAGGCCGGTCATTGGCCCACCCTCTTCGCCGCCTTCTTCTATTTCGACATGAGCTTCATGGTCTGGGTGATCCTCGGGCCCCTCGCCGTGCAAATCGCCGGCGACCTTCACCTCGATGCCGCCCAGAAGGGCTTGATGGTGGCCCTGCCCGTGCTCGCCGGCGCCTTCCTGCGCGTGGTCAACGGGTTCCTGGTCGACTATCTCCGGCCCAAGCTCACCGGCATCCTGGCGCAGCTCGTGGTGATCGCCGGCCTCCTCGGCTTCTGGGCCGTCGGCATCGACTCCTACAGCCAGCTGCTGTTTCTCGGCCTCATCCTGGGCATGGCCGGCGCGTCCTTTGCGGTAGCGCTCCCCCTCGCCTCGCGCTGGTATCCCCCACACTACCAGGGTATCGCCCTGGGCATTGCGGGCGCCGGCAATTCAGGCACGGTGTTCGCCGCCCTGTTCGCGCCGCTGCTCGCCACCATGGTGGGTTGGACCAACGTCATCGGTCTTGCCGCCATCCCGCTGGTCGTCGCCCTCCTGGTCTATCTCGCCTGCGCCAAGGACAGCCCGAACCAGCCACCGGCCAAGTCGTTCGGCGAATATGCCAGGATCCTGCGCCAGCCCGACGCCTGGTGGTTCATGTTCTACTACGCCGTCACTTTCGGCGGCTTCTCGGGCCTCGCCTCCTCGCTCGGCTTCTACTTCAACACCCAGTACGGGCTCGACGCCGTCACGGCGGGCTATTGCACGGCAGCCTGCGTGTTCGCCGGCTCGCTGTTCCGTCCCATCGGTGGCGCCGTCGCCGATCGCTTCGGCGGGATTCGCGTCCTCAGCGTGCTTTATGCCGTGGCCGCCGTCGCGCTGATCCTGGTGAGCTTCGGCTTCGCCCAGCTCTGGCTCGGCCTCGGTATCCTCGTCGTCGCCATGCTCGCTCTGGGCATGGGCAATGGCGCGGTGTTCCAGCTCGTGCCGCAGCGCTTCCGCGCCGAAATGGGCGTGATGACCGGGCTGGTCGGCATGACGGGCGGCGTCGGCGGCTTCTACCTCGCCTCCAGCCTCGGCCTCTCCAAGCAGTTCACCGGCACTTACCAGGCCGGCTTCCTGATCTTTGCCTTGCTGGCAGTGCTGGCCTTGACCGCCCTCACCCGCGTCAAGCGCCGCTGGCGCACGACCTGGACCCTCGAGGACGGCACCGCCACCGCCAGAATCTGAAATGGCCAGAATCTGAGGATCGAGACATGACGGAAAAGCTCCTGATCATCGGCAACGGCATGGCCAGCGTCAGGCTGTGCGAGGAACTCGCCGCTCACGCGCCGGGCCGGTTCGAAACCACCGTCGTCGGCGCCGAGCCGCGGCCGGGCTACAACCGGGTTCTGCTGTCAGCGCTGCTCGCCGGCGACATCGGCAGGGACGGCATCAATCTGCGGGACGAAGCCTGGTATGGCGCCCAGGGCATCCGTCTGATCACCGGGCAGACCGTCACCGGCCTCGATCCAGCGGCCCGCACCGCCCATCTCGCCAATGGCACCGCCCTGTCCTTCGACCGGGTCGTGCTGGCGACGGGATCCTCCGCCATTCGCCTGCCCATCCCCGGCATGACATTGCCAGGGGTGATGACCTTCCGCGACCTCGCCGACCTGCCGGCCCTACAGGAAGCAGCCCGTCTCAACCGGCGCATCGCCGTAATCGGCGGCGGACTGCTGGGCATCGAGGCTGCCTATGGCCTGGCCAAGGGCGGGGCCAAAGTCACCCTCGTCCATGTCATGGACCGCCTGATGGAACGCCAGCTCGACCGGCGAACCGCCGCCTTCCTCAAGCGGGCGGTGGAGCGCAAGGGCATCCGTGTCATGCTCAATGCCCAGACCCAGGAGGTCGCAGGCGAAGGCAGGGCGCAGGCCCTCCTCTTCGCCGATGGTTCGCACCTGCCCGTCGACATGGTGGTGGTCGCCGTGGGCGTGCGTCCCAATCTCGGCCTCGCCAAGAGCGCCGACCTGCCTGTCAGCCGCGGCATCCTGGTGGATGACGGCCTTGCCACCGTGGTGCCCTTCATCCACGCCATCGGCGAATGCGCCGAACATCGCGGCCAGGTCTACGGCCTGGTCGAGCCCGCCTATGAGCAGGCGCGCGTGCTGGCACGCCGCTGGGGCGGCGACACCAAGGCCGCCTATGAGGGTACCGCCCTGTCGACCAACCTCAAGGTCTCCGGCATTCCGGTGTTCTCCGCCGGCGACTTCCTCGGCGAGGGCAATGACGACATCCTGCTGGAGGATCGCGGCGCCGGGCTGTGCAAGCGCCTGGTCCTGAAGGACAACCGCCTCATCGGCGCCGCCATGGTCGGCGAGGCCGAGGACGCCGTCTGGTACAAGGACCTGATCCGCCGGGGCAGCGACATCTCCGCCATCCGAGAAAGCCTGATCTTCGGCCGGGCCTTCTGCGAAACCGCACCTTCGCGGGTTCTGAGGGAGGCTGCATGATGGGCGGCGACTTCACCTCCGACCAGAAACGCTACCTCGAAGGTTTCGTCTCCGGCATGCAGGCCGTGGGCGGCGCCAAGGCGGCTCCCGTGGCGGCAGCACCGATCCCCATGGGCCCGGACGCCACACACCTTCAGGCGCAGGATGCCGTAACTGCCGGTGGCGGCAAGCTTGTCGACCAGGAGAAATGGAAGCGGGCCGAACATCCCTTCGATGCCTATCCGCGCCTGAAGGCCCAGGCCAGGGACGGCGCCTTTCCCAAGCCCGAGGACAATTTCCGCTGGCGCTATTTCGGCCTGTTCTATGTGGCGCCCGCCCAGTCGAGCTACATGGTACGGCTGCGCATTCCCAACGGCATCCTCAACCATTGGCAATTCGCCGGCATGGCCGACGTCGCCGAGCAGATGGGCGGGCGCTATGCCCATGTCACCACGCGAGCCAATCTGCAGATCCGCGAGGTGATGCCGGATAATGCGCCCCGCGTGGTCGAGGCCATCCAGGATCTCGGCCTGTGCTCGCGCGGCTCGGGGGCCGACAATATCCGCAACGTCACCGGCTCGGCCACCGCCGGCATCGATCCGCAGGAACTGGCCGACACCCGGCCGCTCGCCCGCGAATGGCACTATCACATCCTCAACGACCGCTCGCTCTACGGCCTGCCCCGCAAGTTCAACGTGGCCTTCGACGGCGGCGGGCTGATAGCCACGCTGGAGGAGACCAACGACATCGGCTTCCAGGCCGTGCGCATCGGCGGCGAGATCTGGTTCCGCCTCGTGATCGGCGGCATCACCGGCCATCGCGACCTCGCCCGGCCCACCGGCGTATTCTGCAAGGCCGAGGAATGCTGCTCCATCGCCGACGCCATCGTGCGGGTGTTCATCGACAAGGGCGACCGCACCAACCGCACCAAGGCGCGCATGAAATATGTCCTCGATGCCATCGGCTTTCCGGCCTATCTCGAAGCCGTCGAAGCCAAGCTCGGCCGCAAGCTCACCCGCCTGTCCGAGGACGGGGTCGAGCCCCGTCCCGCCTTCGACCGCCTGGCCCATATCGGCGTGCACCCCCAGAGCCAGCCGGGCCTGAACTGGATCGGCGTCACCCTGGGCGTCGGCCGGATGGATGCCGGCCAGATGCGCGGCCTTGCCGCCATCGCCCGCGATTTCGGCGACGGCGACATCCGCCTCACCGTCTGGCAGAACCTGCTGATCTCCGGCGTGGCGGATGCGAAGCTCGAAGACGCCAAGGCCGCGATCGAAGCGCTCGGCCTCGACTGGAAGGCAACCTCGCTGCGCGCCGGCCTGGTGGCCTGTACCGGGGCCACCGGCTGCAAGTTCGCCGCCGCCCACACCAAGGAACACGCCCTGGAGATCGCCGATCATGTCGACGCCCGGCTGGCGCTCGACGTGCCCGTGAACGTGCATCTCACCGGCTGCCATCATTCCTGCGCCCAGCATTATATCGGCGACATCGGCCTGATCGGCGCCAAAGTGACGCTCAACGAGGAGGGCGACCAGGCCGAGGGCTATTCGATCGTGGTCGGCGGTGGCTATGGCGACCAGGCCAGGATCGGCCGCGAACTCTGGAAGGAGATCCGGGCCGAGGACTGCCCCGGCAAGGTCGAGGGCCTGCTGCGCCTCTATCTCGAACGCCGTCAGGATTCGACGGAGAGCTTCCAGGCCTTCACCCTCAGGCACGAACCGGAAACCTTGCGCGGCCTGGTCGACGACAGGGAGCTTGCCGGCGCATGAACATGATCGCCATCCCGCCCCAGCGTTCGCTCATTCCCGAAAGCGCGCCCTTCAGCCCGGAGCAGAGGGCCTGGCTCGACGGCTTTTTCGGTGCTGTCCTCGCCGCCCAGAGCGGCACCGCCGTCGCCGACATGCCGGGTGCCGTTACGGCCGGGCCCGATCAGCCTGCCGGCCCCACTTTGGCCGACAATGACGAGGCGCCCTGGCACGACCCGAGCATGGCGCTCGACGAACGCCTCGCTCTGGCCAAGGACAGGCCGTTGGCGCCGCGCCTGATGGCGGCGATGGCCCAGCAGGATTGCGGCCAATGCGGCTACAACTGCGCCGACTATGCCAACGCGCTTTTCCTGGGCAAGGAAGAACGCCTCACCCTGTGCGCACCGGGCGGCAAGGAAACCGCCCGCATGCTCAAGGCCCTGGCGCAGGAGATCGGGCAGGACGTGACCGCTTCGACTGCGAGCCCTGCGGCGCAGGCCAAGGATGCTCCGACCGAAGTCAACCAGCCGCCGGCTGCTGCCGGTCCGCCCGGCCGTTCCCGCGACAATCCGGTCGCCGCGCGATTCCTGTCGCGCCGCCGGCTCAATGGCGCGAAATCCGCCAAGACGACCTGGCATGTCGAGTTCGACCTGTCCGGCAGCGGGCTCGATTATGTCGCAGGCGACAGTTTCGGCGTGGTTCCCAGAAACCAGGCAGGTCTCGCCGACCAGATCATCGCTTTGCTCGGCGCCCGCCCCGAAGCCCCGATCGACGGCAAGAGCTTGCGCGACAGGCTGATCGAGGATTTTTCGCTCGGCACGCCGCCCGACAGCCTGTTCCAGCTCCTGTCCTATCTCAGCACCGGCGATCTGCGCCGCAAGGCCCGGGCACTGGCCAATGGCGAGGATCCGGATGGGGACGCGGCAACGCTCGACGTGCTCGCCGTGCTCTACAAGTTCCAGGGTATCCGCCCCGGCGCCGAGGCTTTCCTCGAGGCCCTCGATCCCCTGCAGCCGCGGCTCTATTCGATCTCCTCCTCGCACAAGGCCAATCCGGGCCGGATCTCGCTCACCGTGGATACGGTGCGCTACCGCATCGGTGCGCGCGACCGGCTCGGCGTTGCCTCGACCTTCCTGGGCGAGCGCATCGCCGAGGGCGAGGAGCTCAAGGTCTATGTGCAGAAGGCCCACGGTTTCCGCCTGCCCGAAAACGGCGAGACGCCGGTGATCATGGTGGGGCCGGGCACGGGGGTTGCCCCGTTCCGCGCCTTCCTGCAGGAGCGCAAGACCGAGAGCGCCAGCGGGCGCAACTGGCTGTTCTTCGGCCATCAGCATCGCGACCATGATTTCTTCTACGAGGAGGAATTCGCCGCCATGCGCGAGAGCGGCCTGCTCACCCGCCTCTCCCTCGCCTGGTCACGCGATGCCGAGGGCAAGTTCTATGTGCAGGACCGCATGCGCGAGGTCGGCGCCGATCTCTGGCGCTGGCTGGCCGAGGGCGCACACTTCTATGTCTGCGGCGACGCCAAGCGCATGGCGCGCGATGTCGAACGCGCCCTCGTCGACGTCGTGGCGCAATGGGGCGCACGCTCCACCGAGGAGGCGGCCAGTTTCGTCAACGGCCTGAAGAAGGCCGGCCGCTACCAGGCCGACGTGTATTGAGGGGGGCGGCGCGATGACACCCTTACCCAAAAAGGCGCGAATACCCTTCTCCCCTTGCGGGAGAAGGTGCCGTAGCGTGGTCCTTTCAGGACCACGCGTTCAGGTTAAGAAATTGGGGGCGGATGAGGGGAGAAACGCAACCTTGGCAAATGTCCGCCGCCACCCCTCATCCGGCGCTTCGCGCCACCTTCTCCCGCAAGGGGAGAAGGGTACCCGCGTCTTAAAATCCAGGCCCCGGAGACCCCGCCCATGAACGTCTCCATGCCCGCCCCCGATCCTGCGACGATCGCACCCGTCCCGGCCCCCGTGCGCACCACCTGTGCCTATTGCGGGGTCGGCTGCGGTGTCGTCGCCACCGCCGATGGCCAGGGCGGTGCCGACATCGCGGGGGATGCCGCCCATCCCGCCAACCAGGGCCGGCTCTGCGTCAAGGGAGCGGCGCTCGGGGAGACGCTGGCCACCGGGCATCGCCTCCTCCATCCCACCATCCACGGCGTGCGCACCACCTGGAACCGGGCCCTCGACGCCGTCGCCAAGGGGTTCAGGGACACGATCGCACGTCACGGTCCGAATGCGGTGGCGCTCTATCTCTCGGGTCAGCTGCTGACCGAGGATTATTACGTCGCCAACAAGCTGATGAAGGGTTTTGTCGGCTCGGCCAATGTCGACACCAATTCGCGCCTGTGCATGGCCTCCACGGTTGCCGGCCATCGCCGCGCCTTCGGCGCCGACATCGTGCCGGGCTGCTACGAGGATCTCGACGAAGCAGACCTCGTGGTGTTGACCGGCTCCAACACGGCCTGGTGCCATCCTGTGCTCTGGCAGCGCATCGAACAGGCCCGCAGCAGGCGTGGCACCCGCATCGTGGTGATCGATCCCCGCCGGACCGTAACGGCCGACAGCGCCGACCTGCATCTTCCCGTCGCGCCGGGCATGGATGCCGTGCTGTTCGCCCGCCTGCTGGTCGAAATCGCCGAAAGAGGCGCCATCGACACCAATTATGTCGCCCGCCATACCGATGGATATGACACCGCCCTCGCCAATGCCCGCGAGATCGCTCCCAGCCGCGCCGAGACCGCCGCCCGCTGCGGCCTCAGCGAGCAGGATCTCGCTGCCTTCCTCGACTTGTGGATCGAGACCCCGCGCGTCGTCACCTGCTTCAGCCAGGGTATCAACCAGTCGGCCCAGGGGACCGACAAGGTCAACGCCATCCTCAATGCCCATCTCGCCGCCGGCCGCATCGGCAGGCCCGGCTGCGGCCCGTTCTCGCTCACCGGCCAGCCCAATGCCATGGGCGGGCGCGAGGTCGGCGGCCTCGCCAACCAACTTGCCGCCCATATGGGCTTTGCGCCGGACGAGGTCGATCGCGTCGGCCGCTTCTGGCAGGCCCCGCACATGGCCGGGAAGGAGGGCCGCAAGGCAGTCTCGATGTTCGAGGCGATCGAGCGTGGCGAGATCCGCGCGCTCTGGGTACTCTGCACCAATCCGGCGGCCAGCCTGCCGCGCGCCGACGCCATGCGAACAGCCCTGCGCCAGCTCGATTTCCTCGCCGTCTCCGAGGTCAGTGCCCATGTCGACGGCCTCACCGATGCCGCGACCGTGGTGCTGCCATCAGCCGCCTGGGGCGAGAAAAACGGCACCGTCACCAATTCCGAGCGGCGGATCTCGCGCCAGCGTCCCTTCCTGGCGCCTCCCGGCGAGGCCCGGCCCGATTGGTGGCAGATCTGCGAAGTCGCCAAGAGACTCGGCCATGCCGAAGCCTTCGAGTATACCGCCCCCGCGGCGATCTTTCGCGAGCATGCCGCCCTGTCCGCCTTCGAAAACGACGGCGCGCGCCTGTTCGACATCGGAGGCCTCGCCGATCTCACCGACGAAGCCTATGATGCCCTCGAGCCCGTGCAATGGCCGCTGCCATCAGGCCGGGATGCCGGTACGCAGCGCCTGTTCGCCGAAGGCGGCTTCGCGCATGCCGATGGCCGCGCCCGCCTCGTCCCGCTGGCGCCGCCGGCATTGTCGGCCTCGCCGACCGCGGAGCATCCGCTCCTGCTCAACACCGGCCGGGTGCGCGACCACTGGCACACCATGACCCGCACCGGGCTCAGCCCGCGCCTTGCCCAGCACCGCAACGCCCCCTTCGTGGAAGTGCATCCCGCCGATGCCGAACGCTTCGGCCTGGAGGATGGCGCCTTCGCCGCCGTGAGCACCGGCGACGGCCAGGTCGAACTGCGCGTAGTGGTCACCGACAGCCAGCAGCCCGGTTCGATCTTCGCGCCAATCCACTGGACCGATGCCAACGCCGCCCGCGCCCGTGTCGGCTCGCTCGTGCATGCCCGCACCGATCCGGTCTCCGGCCAGCCCGATTCGAAGACGGTGCCGGCCTCGATCCGCCCTTGGGCGATGCAATCGGAAGGCTTCATCGCCTCGCGCCATCGCCTGCCCCTGCCAGCCTGGCTCAGCCATGCCCGCATGACGGTCGCCGACGGCGAAATCGTCCATTTCGCCAGCCCGCGCGCACCGGGCCCGCTGCACGATCTCCTCTCGAACTGGCTCAATCTGTGGACGAGCCCGCTGCACCAGCGCAATCCCGCCGCCGATCTCTACCGCTCCGCCTCGATCGTGGACCATCGCCTCGAGATCCTGCTTTCCACCGGCCCGCGCCGGGACGACGACGGCGCAGCCTGGGCCACAGACCTGCTGGCCCGCGAGCATATCGACGCGGCCACGCGCCGTTTCATCCTGGCCGGGCGCGCGCCCGATCCCGGCATCCGCCCCAGCCGCCAGGTCTGCGCCTGCTTCGGCATCGACGAGGCCCGTATCGAGGCGGCGGCACGCAGTGGCGCCGACAGTGTCGAGGCGATCGGCGCGGCCTTGAAGGCCGGCACCAATTGCGGGTCCTGCCGGCCGGAAATCCGCAAGATCCTGGAAGGCTGCCGCCAGCCGGCCTGAGCCGGCGGACGAGACGTCCGCTCTGCCTTGATCACTCGCCCCGGGCGATCCAGCGCGATGCCTTTTCGGCGATCATCAGGGTCGGTGAATTGGTGTTGCCGCTGGTGATCGCCGGCATCACCCCGGCATCGACCACACGCAGGCAGTCGATGCCGCAGACGCGCAGATGGCTGTCGACCACCGCCTCGGGATCGTCGGCCCGGCCCATCCTGGTGGTGCCGACGGGATGGAAGATGGTGCTGGCGATGTCGCCGGCCAGGCGTGCCAGTTCCTCGTCGGTCTGGAACTCGATACCCGGCTTCCATTCCACCGGCTTGTAGGGGGCCAGCGCCGGCTGGCTCACGATGTTGCGGACATGGCGCAGGCTGTCGGCGGCGACCTTGCGGTCCTCCTCCGTCGAGAGATAGCTGGGGGCGATGGCCGGCGCATCGCCGGCCCGGTTGGAGCGGATGCGCACGCTGCCCCGGCTGGTCGGATTGAGATTGCACACGCTCGCCGTGAAGGCCGGGAAATTGTGCAGGGGTTCGCCGAAGGCGTTCAGGCTGAGCGGCTGCACATGATATTCCAGATTGGCATGGGCCCTGCCGGGGTCGGAGCGGCTGAAGGCGCCGAGCTGGGAAGGCGCCATGCTCATCGGCCCACTGCGCCGGAGCATATATTCGAGGCCGATGCCCATCTTGCCGGTCAGGCTGCTCGCCAGCGTGTTGAGCGTGCGAGCCCCCTCGATCTTGAACACGGCCCGGATCTGCAGATGGTCCTGCAGGTTCTCGCCCACGCCGGGCAAATCGTGCACGACCTCGATGCCGTGGGACTGCAGCAGGCCGGCCGGGCCGATGCCGGAAAGCTGCAGGATCTGGGGCGAGCCGACCGCGCCGGCCGAAAGGATGACCTCGCGCCTGGCCTGGACCTCGACGCGTTCACCGCCACGCCGCAGGATCACGCCGGTGCAGCGCTGCCGCCCATCGTCACCGGCCGCGAACGTCAGGCGCTCGACCTCAGCCTGCGTCCACACCGTGAGATTGGGACGGGCGCGCGCCGGGCGCAGGAAGGCCTTGGCGGTGTTCCAGCGCCAGCCGGCCTTCTGGTTGACCTCGAAATAGCCGACGCCCTCATTGTCGCCGCTGTTGAAATCCTCGGTGCGCGGCACGCCGGCCTGCACCGCCGCCTCGGCGAAGGCATCCAGGATATCCCAGCGCAGACGCTGCTTTTCGATGCGCCATTCGCCGCCATGGCCATGCATGTCGGAAAAGCGGCTGTTGTCGCCGGTGGCGGGATCGGCCCCGCCATCGAGGCGATAGTGATTCTCATGCGCCTTGAAGTCGGGCAGGCTGTTCGCCCAGTTCCAGGCCTCGTCGCTCGTCGCGGCAGCCCAGCCATCATAGTCGCGCGCCTGGCCGCGCATATAGATCATGCCATTGATGGAGGAACAGCCGCCAAGGGTCTTGCCGCGCGGATAGCGCAGCGAGCGCCCGTTCAGGCCGGGCTCGGCCTCGGTCTGGTAGAGCCAGTCGGTGCGCGGATTGCCGATGCAATAGAGATAGCCGACCGGGATATGGATCCAGGGGTAGTTGTCCGGCCGCCCCGCTTCCAGCAGCAATACCTGCCGGCTGGGATTGCTGGAGAGCCGATTGGCCAGCAGGCACCCGGCCGAGCCACCTCCCACCACGATGAAATCGAACGGGCCCGCCAAAGAGCCGGACTGCTCAGCCTTGCCGCGCGACATGCTTCCACCCTCGATATCAGCGCCACCAGTCATAGCCGGGCTTGCCGCTGCTCTCCAAACGGAAATGAAAGGAGCTGCCCCGGTGCCGCCGGCCCGGGAGGCCACGACTTTGCCCCGCGACTTGGCAACATGATGTGGAAGCGCGAGTCAGGAGGGAGTGAAGCCCCGCCGGCTACCGCGACGAAAACCGGCAGGGCCACACCCGCACAAACCCCTTCGAGGGGAAAGGGGTCTGCACACTTTGCTTGTCGATCATGCCGGAGGCTATTTCCGGCGGAACAGCAGCGATCAGATGCCTTTCTCGATCGCCTCGTTCAGGTCCTGATATTCCTCGCAGCCGGTACCGCAGAGTGTCTTGATGGTGTCCAGCTGCTGCTTGGCCAGATCGAGTCGCCCCTTGATCACATAGGCCTCGCCCAGATATTCGCGGACCTGCGCATATTGGGGATCGGCCGCCACCGATTTCAGATAATAGCCGATGCCCTCATCGGTCCGGCCGAGTTTGCGCGTGGCATAGCCGCGATAGTTGAGGGCCTTGGCGGTATTCGGATCCTTGAGCAAATCAAGGACCTGCAGCGATTCGTCGTAGCGGTCGGCCTTGGCGAGCACCCAGGCATAGTTGGCCATGTCGTCATCGGGCAGCGCTTCGGATTTCAGCTTGAGGCAGGCTTTCTTGCGGGTGCTCCAGACCTGGCCCCGCGGACAGGTGGTCATGTCGGTGATCGGCTTGCCCTGGGTGGCACCGCCTCCACCGCTGGAGCCGTTGCCACCTCCCCCACCACCGGCACCGCCACCGGAACCACCTCCACCGGAACTGCCACCGCCGCCGCCACCGCCCGCGGCGAGGGCCGCGCCCGCGGCCAGCAGAAAGGCCGTCGAAAGAACCGTGACCGCCAGGCGGCGTGTCGAAGGCTGGACTAAGGACATGATGTCTCTCCCTTGCATGGATGCCGGGAAAACACCTGGAATGGGATATTATTCGCCTCAGTGTTACTTTCGGGAGAGCAGCGCGGGGCGGACCGCATCTTTCTCCTGCGCCCGCCGAACCAATCGGCGATTCGGCCGTCACTTTCCTTGACTCTGCGGCTCATGGCTGTATAAGCCACGCCAGCGCGCGGCCTTTGGGCCGCGTGCCTTTTTTCGTGGCTACCCGATTTCGCAAAAGCGGGTGGTTGATATCAACGACTGGAAAAGCCGGCCGCTGCGGGGACTTTGCTCAGGCAAGGACCCGATCCGTCTCGTTTCCCTTCAGGGAGCAAGGCGGGCGAAAGCCGGGTCCGAACGAGGAAAAACATGTTCGCGGTCATCAAGACGGGCGGTAAGCAATACCGCGTCAATCAGAATGACGTTCTCCGCATCGAGAAGCTCGATGCCAAGGTGGGTGAGATCGTCGTGTTCCCCGAGATCCTGGCTGTCGGCGGCGACGCCGGCCTGACCTTCGGGGCCCCCACGGTTGCTGGTGCTTCGGTTGCCGCCGAAGTGGTCGAGCAGGACCGTGACGACAAGGTCATCGCTTTCAAGAAGCGCCGCCGTCAGAAT
Source organism: Labrys neptuniae (assembly GCF_040797145.1). Lineage (NCBI taxonomy): Bacteria > Pseudomonadati > Pseudomonadota > Alphaproteobacteria > Hyphomicrobiales > Xanthobacteraceae > Labrys > Labrys neptuniae. Next base: position 109,260 of record NZ_JBFNQD010000002.1, read on the forward strand.
TCGAAGCGCAAGCGCGGCCATCGCCAGCACCAGACCGTGGTGCGGATCTCCGAGATCCTCACCGGCGGTGCCAAGCCTTCCAGGGCTGCGGCCAAGCCCGCCCAAGCTGCCAAGAATCTGGCTGCCAAGGACGAAGCTCCCGTCGCTGCCGCCGCCGTTCCGGCCGGTGGTCTCGATGCCTCCAACCTCTCGCTGATCTCGGGCATCGGCCCGACCATCGAGAAGAAGCTGCGTGCCGCCGGCATCAACAGCTGGAACGACATCGCCGCCTGGACCGATGCCGACATCGCCAAGTGGGATGAAGAGCTCTCGCTGCGCGGCCGCGCCGCCCGCGAAGAGTGGGTCATCCAGGCCAAGGAACTGCTGGACGGCAAGCCGCCCCGCGCCAAGGTCGACCAGGCCGAGCAGGCTTCCGGCAAGGATCTCTGAGCCGGTTTCGGAGCGATGGGGTCGACAACAGCCCGGCTTTCGGGCATTGTCGCCCCCGATTGATGGATTTCACCGCCGTGTCACAGCACCGGCGTAGATAGGATTCGAGGAGTTATCGCCATGGCTCACAAAAAAGCAGGCGGTTCGTCGCGCAACGGTCGTGATTCGGCCGGTCGTCGCTTGGGCGTGAAGAAGTTCGGTTCGGAAGCCGTCGTTGCTGGCAACATCATCGTGCGCCAGCGCGGCACGAAGTGGCATCCGGGCGTCAATGTCGGCATGGGCAAGGATCATACCCTTTTTGCACTTACCGACGGCCGAGTGGACTTCCGCACCCGAGCCAACGGCCGAATTTACGTCAACGTCGCCACGACCAAAGTAGCAGCAGAATAATCCCGGCGGGTCAGAAGCTCCGCCGGCTCCACTGGACCGGCGGACCTGAAAAGACCCCATTTGGGACTCCAGGTTGACGCAGGGGCGGTGGAGAAATCCAGTCCGCCCCTTCTTCTTGCCAGGAGCCCATCATGCCCCCTTACAAGTCTCTCCCGGCCATCACCATTGCCTCGATCGAGATCGAGACCCTGCGCCTGGTGTTGCGCAAACCCCATCTCGGCGACGTGCCCTCGATGGCGCGCCTTGCCAATGATTCGGCGGTGGCGTTGATGACGGGACGCCTGCCCTTCCCCTATGGCGAGACCGACGCCGAAACCTTCGTGCGCTATCAGGACGAGGCTCGCAAGGCCGGCAAGGAACTCGCCTTCGCGATCGAATGCCGCGACAGCGGTGCCTTCCTCGGCTGCATCGGCTTGCGCTTTCCCAAGCGCGAGAGCGCGGAGATCGGCTATTGGCTGGGCAAGCCCCATTGGGGCCAGGGGCTGGCGACGGAAGCGGCGCGGGCCCTGATCGACCACGGCTTTTCGACCCTGCCGATCACCTCGATCACCGGCGAATGCCGGGTGATCAACGAGGCCTCGCGCCGGGTGATGGAAAAGTGCGGGCTGCGCTATGTCAATTCCGGCCTGCAGCATGCGCCGGCCCGTGGCGGCGCCCTGCCGATCGATCGCTTCAGCCTGGCCCGCCCCGACTGGGCGAGCTTCAAGGCTTGGGTGCCGGCCGTGGTCCGCGAGGCACCGCCGCCGCTGGCGGAGCTGACTCCATAGAAGCCCCGCCGATCACGGATGCTTCCGCCTGGGCGATGCGCAGCGTATTCCAGCTCGTCGGCTCGGACGGCGCCTGCCTGGCATTGACGAGGTTGGTGCCGAGGCCGTTGGTGAGGGTCACCTGACCACCCTTGGTGGCGACGGTGACCACGCCATGCTCGACGAAGACGCCGAACACGCCTTCACTGGGGCCGGCGAAGAACTTGGTGCCGCGGGCGGCGATCAGGCCGAACGGTGTGGTGACGTTGAGCGGGCCGGAGGGCTGGTTGTCGGGCCGGTCGAACAGCATGGCACCGCGCTCCAGCACCAGGTCGCCGCCTCGGTCCACCAGGAACTTGTCGATGCGCACCCGCGTGCGTTCGCCCAGGGACAGGCGCGTGGCATCCCCGAGCCGCGCCGCCAGCCGGGCGCCTTCTCCGGTTGCCAGCATGTCGTCGATGAAAACCGGCTCGCCGACCTGGAGGGCACGTTTCTCGCCCTTGAGCTGCCCGGTGGTCTGCCCGGTGACGGCCAGCACGGTGCCAGCCTCGACGATCTGCATCGCCGAGGCGACACCCGGCCGCAGCCCGGCAAGGGCCAGGCCGGCAAGCACGGTACGGCGGTGAATCAACATGATGACGCTTCCTTGTCCCTATCCGTCCTGGGGCGGAAAGCCACGAAACACAATCCTTGTCCGAATGCCATAGGCCAAGGATTCCGTCTGGGCCGTGACAAGTGGCACGTGGCCAGCACTGGCTCCAATCCAAATCGAACCCGGCGCTGTAGAAAACCTCTAGAGCATTTTGCAATTCGGCAGAAGCACCCCGAATCGCAAATATGCATCGAACCCGGTTTCGAGATCGGGTTCGATGCTATGGGGCGAAACCGTTTCCGGCCCCAATGTGCTTTGTTTTAGTAGCCGCTGCGTTCGCAGACGCGCTGGCGCCGCTTGACGTAGCGCCCATAATAGTCGTCATACACCCGCACGACGCGATAATAGCAGCGGGGACGATATTGCCGGCGATAGCCGCCGCCATAGTCGTCATCGTCATAGCCGCCGCTGTTGTATCCGCCACCGCCATACCCCCCGCCACCATATTGGGCGGAGGCTGGCAGCGGCGCCAGGGCGGCCGCGCCCAGCACGGCGCCCAGCAGCAGATAGCGAAGCTTCAGGCCGGAAATCGTCATCGCAGTTCTCCTCGCTCGAACACGATTCCGAAAAGCAGGGCCCGGCAAGCCGTGCGGGCAGGCTTTCGGATGATGATTGCTCAAAAGCGCTGCCTGTCGGGAGGAGAAACCGCACGAAACCATTCCGGCCATGCCGCCTGGCATGGCCTCTGCCTTCTTTTCCCCCCGGACAGGAACGGATCGCAGGATCCGTCCCGGCGACGCTGACCGGCTCCATTGCTCCGCAAAGAGCGGACGAACCCGATCAAGCCATCATCACGCCATCACTCTAGCCCGTCTGTTCCCGCTGAAACAGCTCAACTTTTGCGGGAGTTACCCTTTCTTCTCCACCATCGTCAGGAGGAAACGCTCGAGCTGTCCTGGCCTCGCGTCTTCCAAAGCGAGAAGACGATGCCGCCGACGATGATCGCCACGGTCACGATCAGGGCGAGGGCCGGATCGACCTTGCCGACGAGATGGCCCCAATAGATCTTGCCGCCGATGAAGACGAGGACGAGGGCCAGCGCATATTTGAGGTAGTGGAAGCGATCGATCATCGCCGCCAGAGCGAAATAGAGCGCCCTCAGGCCGAGAATGGCCATGATATTGGCGGTGTAGACGATGAAGGTATCGGTGGTGATGGCGAGAATGGCCGGCACCGAGTCCACGGCGAAGACGATGTCGGCGACGTTGATGACGATCAGGGCCAGCAGCAGCGGCGTGGCATGCAGCAGGTTCCGGCCGGTGGTGCGGTCCGGCTGGCGCACCACGAAGCGGCTGCCATGCAGGTCCTCGCTGATGCGCATATGGCGGCGCAGGAAGCGCACCAGCCAGTTTTCCTTGAACTCGGCATGGTCGTCCGAGGCCACCAGCATGCGAAGGCCGGTCAGGATCAGGAAGGCCGCGAAGATATAGAGCACCCAGCCATAGCTCTGCACGATGCTGGCGCCGGCCGCGATCATGATGCCGCGCAGCACCACGGCGGCTAGGATACCCCAGACCAGGGCACGATACTGATAGGCGGGCGGCACGGCGAAGTAGCGGAAGATCAGTGCGATGACGAAGACATTGTCGATCGACAGCGACTTCTCGATGAAATAGCCGGTGAAATAGTCGAGCGCCGGGCTGGTGCCGTCGGGGCGGGTATCCATGCCCCACCAGATGGCACCGCCGAAAGCCATGGCGATGGCGATATAGACAGCCGACAATTTGAAACTGTCGGCGACGCTGAGCACCTTGTCGTCGCGGTTGAGCACGCCGAGGTCGAAGGCGAGCAGCAACGCCACGAAGGCAAGGAAGGCCAGCCACATCCAGGTCGGCTGGCCGGCAAAATCGGAATACAGGAAATCGAGCATCGTGCCGGACCCTTTTGCTTCGAGAACATCGAAGCCGGCTCCGACATCGCGTCATGCAGGGCATGCGCCAGAGGGGCCCGGTAACCGGCGCTTTCAAATCGCCGATACGGGCATGTCCCGTCAAGGGGAGGTCACATTAAGCTTTGCTCATCTGGAGCAGGACGGGCTGCAGACGCCATGCGGCCCGACAACGAAAAAGGCCGGAGCGCAAGGCCCCGGCCCGAAAAGTCAGTCATGCAACCAGCCTTAGTGGGCAGTCGTCATTTTCTTTTCGATTTCGCGCTTCAGGCGCAGGGCCGGCGCGGAAAGCTCATCCTTGGAGGCCTTGATCAGCCAGGCGTCGAGGCCACCATTGTGCTCGACGGTGCGCAGGCCGGCGGCCGAGACGCGCAGGCGCACGGAGCGGCCGAGCACGTCGGAGATCAGCGTGACATTGTGCAGGTTCGGCAGGAACTTGCGCTTGGTCTTGACGTTCGAATGGCTCACCTTGTGGCCGGTCTGAACGCCCTTCTCGGTCAACGAGCAACGGCGGGACATCTTGTCTATCCTTCTCGATTCGGAACGGCGCCGCTGCAGCGGGGCCAGGGCAGATCCGGAAGAACCTGCCGGTGTTAAGAGGGTCCGGCAATCCTGCATGGCTTGCGCCGACAGAACCGCTTGGGCAAAAAGAAAACCGCCACCCCAGAATGGGGGCGGAACCTCCCGCCAAAATTTGTGTGGGTTGCTATAGTCGGGAGCTTGTGCCGCGTCAAGAGTTTGACTCTAAACTTGGGCCGCATGCGCGAGAGGGCTTGCCTTCCGCTGTGCTTGCCTGTATCAGGGCGGCGCATCCGCAAGGATCGCCTTCTGAACGACCGTTGGCGCCGCTTTAGCTCAGCCGGTAGAGCACATCATTCGTAATGATGGGGTCGCGTGTTCGAGTCACGCAAGCGGCACCAGTTCCTTCTTAAAATTCAATGACTTAGCGATAGGCAGGGACGGTGCATCTTCGGCCCGCTCCTTCTGGTCATCACCCGGTCATCACCGAATGTCTTTGCGCAGTTGCAATCCCTAAAGGCGAGGCACCTCGCAAACGCGGATGCGAATCGTCACTATGATGCGTTTGGCGGCGCAGCTACAGCAGTGCTGCTTGCCCGCCCCTCGAAAACCTTGACATAGCCATTCTGGCGAGAATCGAAATCGTACATCGAATAGAGCAACCAGATACGCTGCCAAAGCTCCTCCTCTGGAGGCAGGTACTCGACTTCCAATCCCAGCGCTTTCGCTTCTCGGTAGTCGATAACTGAGCCGTGGGAATGATATTTCTCGCGCGAGGAAAGCGCTGCCACAGCCGCATCGATAGCGGCCGGATTGGCGTTTTTCATCATCCCCCTTTGAAGCAAGGTGGTCGCCAGAGCTCTCGTCTGGTTGAGAGCAAATCTTCCAGACATGTGGAGAGGAAAATTTTGAGCCGCAATTTCTGGCGTGTTCAAAATGGTACTCGGAATGCCATTCAAGTGCGGTTCGATGGGCCCCAATTCAGAGGCTCCGCCCATCATTATCGACCGTGCTGCGAGACAGAGCAATGTACCATTGCTCTTTGCGGCATTCGGAACGATGACTCGAAGGTCGCTGATGGTGTTCGTAATTAGGGAAACAAGGCCTTCGGTTGCGTCCGTAAAGCCTCCCGTAGTTTCGAGGAAAAGGTCGGTAGGCGCACCATGTAAATCATGCAAAATCTCCGGCATGATAGCAACATCCCGGGGATCGATATCGCTAGGCAGATAGCGGTTTGCGAAATAGACAATAAGCCGCCGGCCAGTAATCTCTTCGATATCGCGAATCAGCAATTGACGAAGGTAGCGATCCTTCTGCTGCACCCAGAACATAGGTGTTTGGGTGGGTAGTTCCTTCGATCTGGGAAAGCGTTCCGGCTTCGAATTCGAACTAGTCCCCGATACCTTCTTTGGCGACCTTGTCGTCATTTATTTGCCGTTCAGGTTGTTGCAGCTGGTTTTCCTGAATAGCACGCATCATCGCCGTGAAATCTGGCTTTCTCTCTGCCACATAAGGAATCACATGAGCATTCACAGCTTTTCCCGATTCCGGGGGTCTAAGAAGCGTGGATAAATCACCCATTGCGTGAATCTTGGTCATTTGCTCGCCTCCGCTGCCGATGCGGCCTATGCCGACTCAAGACTTAGAATCACTCGCGAATCGAGTGTCAACAGAAAACGTGGTTAAGGCCCTAGGATGCCCCTTGGATAAGATGCGGGAAACGCATCGTACTGGGCTATTGTTCCCGTACGTAGGCAAAACACCACCAGTGCCGCTGGGCGGCCAAAAAAGTGCTTCGGCCCGCCATAAGCAGGAACGTTGCAAGTAGGCCACTTCAAGCTTGGTTGAAAGCAGGTCTATTGATGGTTCCGGAATGGCGCTCTCCGTCGAACACTAGTTGACGAAGGCTGCCCTGAATTTCTGCTGAACACTGCTCGATTGGAACCGTCGCGATATCCAAGCGATCCCGGCCGGGCGGGATGCCTCTGGTATCAACACTCAGGGCAATTTCGCCTGGGAGGGCGGGGTAGAGTAGAATAAGCCGAGAGCAGGCATAGAGGCGCGAATAGGCCATCATCTGATACAGATCCGAATGCGCGACGCCCTTAGCAGCATGCTTCCACTTGGTATCGATCACCCCGACGACATGGCGACTGCGCTTGATCAGAATATCCGGACGGGTAGGGTGACTATCGCCAATCACTGCCTCGCCGTCCTTCCACATCCCCATGCAATAGGCGAAGCCCCCTTGGGCAACAACATCGAGTCCCGTGCCCGCGAGTGCGCGACGGAGCTGCACAGCCACAAAGCGCTCAAATAGCTCGTTCATCGGGAAGAGCAAAGTGATGCCCTCTGGGCCCCGCGCCTCGGCATGGGTCTGTTGCCAGCGCCCGCCAAGCAGCAGCCGCGCGAGATCGAGCAGCTTGCTCCACCGCCGACTCGACCGGTCGATGCGGACTTGACTCCACGGCAGCGCCCATGGGGCAACATCGCTCACTTCGGCCAACAAGAAGCGCAGCTCAGCTAGCTTGCGCTGGGTAGCCACAGACCGGGCGTGCCGCGCCAAAAGTAGCACACATGCTTTTACTACCTGCATCAACGGCACATCGCTGTCGAGCACGTCGAAGCGGCAGGCGAGCCGATCCGGCCGAACTGCGTGCACCGTGAACTGGCGCACCATGTCCAACTGCCCGCGCAAAGTGCGCAGATCATCGTCATGCGTTCGGTAGAGGTGGGGGAGGCCACGGCGCACCTCCGCCAACAGACGGTCGGCAAACAGGGTGATGAAGATTTCAAGAAGCGAGTCCGCCCGATGCGCTAGCGCCGCAGTCTCCCCGGTGGAAAGATCGAGGCCTAGCGCGACATCTAGCATATAGACCAGCCGGGCACGCACGCCGACTGCTTCCCCGCCCGTAGCCTCGGGGTCGACCTTGGGCAGAATCTCCAAGCTGCAGTCACGCCCTGCGATCACGCCCACCATCTGCCGCGCACGCAGGAAGCGGTGATGGTCACAAAGGATGTCCGTGCCATCGGCGCCGCCCAGTTCATGCCGGCGAGCGGCAGCGAGCAACGAATCGGCCTGGTGCCGCGTAAAGCCGCCATCCCCAACAGAGACACGTCCCCATTCGTGGACCGTGAGGTGGGTCACTCAGCAGCCTCATCCATGGAGTCCTCGACCAACACGGCACGGGTGGAGTTGCCGACGAGGCGGTCATAGGCATCGGATGCGAATTCGTAGCGTACACTCCAGCTTTCGCGTTCTTCGCCGCCCTGTCCAGTCGGGTCGCGAAGCTTGCGGCAATCAAGGAAGCCGCCCCCCTTGCCTTGAGGCTCGCCGAGCACTGCCGCGATACGACTCCAGTCCTCGAAGAAATATTCCTGGAGGAGTGGGATCACCTTGTCGCGCATAGTTGCGTCGATCGCCGCCCGGTCCTTGCCACTTTCGCCAAGGAAGAACGCATGGCCAATGCGATGCTCGCGGTCGATCAGATATTCGATCCGATCGTTGATCGTTTCCAGCACTCGGCGCAACGGTACTCCTTCAACGGCCTGGGGTAGGAGCAAAGGATCCGGTGCAATCTCGCGGAATAGGAAACGGCGCCGCAGCGCAGTATCGAGAAGCGCGATCGACCGATCGGCGGTGTTCATCGTGCCGACGATGTGGAGATTGCCAGGGACCGAAAAAGCTTCCTTCGAGTATGGCAACCGGACCTCGATGGCATTGGGCATGCCCGAGCGCTTGTCCGGCTCGATCAGTGTGATGAGCTCACCGAAAATCTTTGAAATATTACCGCGATTGATCTCGTCTATGATCAGAACGTAGGGCTCCGGCTCGGCCGGACCAACTCCCGAAAGCTGGCCGTTGATATAACCTTCAAGGGCGGGGATAATCAAATCGCTGCGCGCCAGAAGATAGACGGCGCGCATAGAGAAGCCTTTGGCGTAGATATCGTCGACCGGCGCCCCCGCTTTGTCGATCCAAAGCCAATTGACCTTGCGTCGATGCGGATAGACGCCGCTCTCGCGCGCAGCGTACTCGTAATCGCCGGTTACCTCGCCAACGGCGCGGAATTTCGAATTTCCCTTTGATACTATCACCAGATCACCGCGCTTGATCCAGTTACGGAAGATCAGAGGGCATTGGACACGCCCTGTATGCGCGGTCGGCTCCGGTGCCCCGTTCTCAGGGTGCTCGCGATCATACTCACGGCAGGCCGCGATAAACGCATCGCGATCCCCGAAGCGCGGGTTGCTCCAGTCGATGTCATCATAGCCGAGCAGCACATAGCCTTGAGCGAGGGCCTCCTCGAAGAGATAGTCATCCTCCGACCTGGCTGCCTCGCCGATCGACAGCTTGAACACTTGCCGGGCGCCTATCGCGAATTGACCACCACCACCTCGGCTTGCCGTTGCCCGGTGCGCAATTCGACGGAAAACTCCTTCTTCGGGGACGAGTGAGAACCCCGCAGACTCGGTGGAAATGGATCCGAATTCCGAGCCACCCTGCTGCGGGCGCAGGCCCTCGACGAACTCCTCGTAGCTGTAGCTTTGGTGGAAGGTGACGAAATCGATCCGCCGCGCTTTGATCAGCTCGCTATAGCGATCCATCAGCGCGTGACGGTCAGCCGGAGTGGAACCGTCACACAGCTTCACGGCTTCTTCGGCTGTCCGCCACGTTTTGCCTGTGCCAGGCGGACCGTAGAGAATGAGGTTGATCGGGTACGGCATCGGACTTTGGCGATCAGCGGAAGCTTGGTCAGCGAGCGTGCCATGTTTGCCTGGCATTTCACCCTCCACGATTTCAAAGCCCAGCTTTTCTAAATGACGCCGGGCCGCCGTACCGTCGCACGCCTTCCCGTCAAGCGGTGTGCCTCCGGGCATGAACTGATGGGCCACGCCGAAGACCGCCTTCGAGGGATAGCGCGCACCATCCCGCACAACCCAATAGTCTATGCTCGCGCCAAACCCGTAGATATCCAGGAACGCACTTGTTCCAAGTAACGCGCATTCATCAATGGCCTTGTTGACCGCGTCCCGGTCGGGCTTTGACTGCTGTTCGCCATGATAGCGCTTGTAGTAATTCACGGTGGTACGAAGATTACCGAGATCACGATAGAGATCGCTTGTCAGGTTCACTTTCGACGGATTCGGACTGTTCTGCGCTCTGTCAGCAGCCGTGTACCGCAAGCTCTGCATTACCGACTCGAGCTTGTCCTCTTCATAGAGCGCGCTTAGGTCACCATAAGCCTTCGCAAGCTTGCGAGCCCCGGATAGCTTTGTACGCACCGTGTTCGAGCTATAATTGGCCTCAAGCCAATCACGAAATCCGGCTTCATCAATGCGGGTGTCCCGATGCCCCTCGTGCATCCGGCCGCCCGCTTCGAGGAACTTTCGGTAATATCGAAGGCTAGTAGGAAGGTGATCACGCTCGCCGTCGTTACCGAGGCTCGAGGGCAGATCTTCGCCCGTCTGCAATCGCACCTCGAGTGCATCGAACTCGCCACGCTCATGAAGCAGATCGAGATCACCAAACACGCGGTCTAGTTTACGGACCTTGCTCATCTGCGTGCTGATCGTGCCCGCCGAATAGTTTTTAGTCTGGAGCCAGGCTTTGAACTCAGCTTCTCTCATACGGCTACTTCCTGATCGGCTTCGCGGGTTGATGAGCGGAATCCCGCCGCACTAACATACTCCGGAGCATCTTTCGCCAAGGATGAAGGATTCGAGCCTGTCGAGCAAGGCACGGACACGTGCAGCTTCGGCTTCGAGGCAATCAGCGCGGGCGAAAACGGCGTCGAAAGGGTCGATCAATTCGGACCATCCTGATTGCAACAGCAACGCGTTCAGCAAATCGGAAAGAGTAGCTTCCACGCCGAGAACGCCACTCGACGATCCGGCTTTTAGAAGAACTGAGCAGTCGAGGCCTGCCAAGCTAAACCACTCACCACTGCCGCGGGCCGTACCCTGTTTTGACCGGACAGGGGAGCAGAGTGTGGCGCGCCTATGCCGGTCAACATTCCGCGTGCATAATAATGGGGTTCGCCACTGCCGGCGGCCCTTTACCTTGCCTAAACTGCCGCCGCAGCGACGCACGTGGCCCCGCGCTGCCCTCAGCAGATGCTTGGGAACTAGCTTATCGTCGTAATAAATGGAAAGCCCATAGATAATGACGACACAATGTTAAGTGCAATTTTGAATGGAAAAGGTCGGTGTCTTCCAGAGAGCGTAAAAGCAGGAGACTCGCTTCGAAAGGTGTTCGTGCGATCGGAAGACATTCTGACTTCGACGATTTTTGAACGCCTTGCATATTTGGACGGTGCCATTCTTTGGCAGATCATTGGAAATGCCTTTAGGCCCATGTTCTTGCCAGAGCGAAAGATTGTCAATCTCATAGAAATCGAGTTTTGGCCAACCTGGGGTCAAGGCCGCCAATTACTGAATCAAGCGGTGCAGCCTGATGTGGTTCTCAGGCTCTCGGCGGGAGATCCTGCTCAAATCTGGACACTCATCGTCGAATGCAAGCTCGGCGGTCGCCAAGAACCTGGGCAGTGGGCGCGGGAGTGGTTGGCATATCTCGCGGAAAACGCTGACTCAGAGTCGTCTGGCGAGATCTGGCTCGTTGCTTTGGGTGGACTAATGCCGGGCGGCCCCGAATACACAGTCGCCAAGTTCACTGAAATTATCCGTAGAGAACACGGCGCTACAGTCGCAGCGGTCGCTGCAGATTGGTCAGATTTGCTCAAGACCCTCGATCGGGTAGAGGTAAGCGACACCGTCAACCGGCGTATCATCGACGATATGAAAGCAGCGCTGGAATTGCATGGCTTTCGTCAAACGCTGCCCATGTCAGATTTGATTGGCTTGGCCTCGCATTACGCAACGCACGGAGCGTCATTTGGTGCACTTCGGTGGAGTGATAATTGACTATACTCCCGGCACCGAAGGTTCTTGATAGCGACTTGGTGAACCGGCCGGAATGCGTCGAGCAATTTCAGCTAATTAGAAATCCTACCGCACTGAAATAGGTAAATGATCTTGGATGATAAGAATTCTCTAGCCGATGCGCTGACTGATGTTCGAAAAGCCTATCGATTACTTTGGGCTTACCAAAAACGTGTATTTGATGTCGTTCGCTTGATTGTTTCGGAATTCGACGACATGGGCTTCTACTATTGGCAAACCATGCATGCGGATCGCCCTTGTAATTCCGGGACGAACCCCTTGGCTCGATGGACCTGGGACATGCTACCTATGTTGGAGGCATCATATCTGTTCCTTCCGAGCGGCGTCGACAGAAACTCAACGATGCCGGGAACGTGGATGCTGGAGGTCCACGTCGAGTCAGACAGTGGCTTTGAAGATCCTCACGATGGCACTGAACCCAACCCTGAACAATTCAAGGACGCAGCCCTAAGTAAGTCAAAAGTTTCGATTTATGCTTGGTATTGCACCGGACAAACGAATCTTAATTGGTTCACCAACGTTTGGAGTAGCTTGGATTGGCCGGAGAACGAACAAGGCGGAGTGGTGGAATACGTCGATCCGCCATTCAAAATATTCGGCCGCACGCTAGACCTTTCCGCTCTCCCCAGTAAGGAAAGCGTGAGCATCGCTGCTGCCATGTTCCGTATAGACGCTTCCGCGGCGTTGGAGGCCTCTCTCGAATGAAGAACTTCTAACCGAGGAATGCGTTCAGTGTTCCTCGCGGCAAGGACATGGGCGACCGTCGCTATGGTCTTCGCCGGGATGCCGCCTTCAATAAGGTTGGCGGGTACCGAGGCTTGCACCGTCATCTCCTTACACGCCCGGCAAGCATATTTCGGTCGGTGCGTGGTGATCGCACTGAACTCGACTGACACGTCTTCGGGCGTTCGGACACAGCATGTCGGTCGGCAAGCACGCCCGGAGCGCGTAGATTGTGTCGGAGAAGGGATCGGTGCCCATACTTTCTCGAACCAATGCGGCCCTCCGTCCGCCTTCGCGGAAGTCGGCCCGGTTGCTCCTGTCAGGCGTTGTCTCAACAAGAAAAGCCAGCTCAGCAGCACGCCCCCCTGCAGCCAGCTACCGGCCCTTCAGCCTTAATCTGAGAGATTCGTCGCTTGCAGCGCGAGCAGGGAACGTAGAAGTTCTTCTCTTGAAGTTGCCTACTTGTTGCAACTGTGTTCCTGGTATCAAAGTAACTGGAACGCCACTTCGCAACTAAGTCTCCCGGAACGAGCTTCCAGCTTTCATCATCTGAGTAATTCGGGTTGTCGCAGCGAGCGACATTTGTTCGCTGCAGCAGATTACTATCTGCAAGAGCTCGTGCCGCTCCCGCCGGCCCTCCCCCAGCGCTAGCTTTTTCTCTATGGGAGGAGCCACTGCTTGGCGGGACGGCCCCAGCAAGCGAAAGACCAAACTCAAGGTCATGAAATTCCTCGCTTGAATGGGCTCCACGTCCAGTGGACGTCAGAGTGACGCGCGCAATATAATCGTGGTCGATTTGCAGGTGACATTCGATTCGTTCTAGGAGTGGCTGGGCGTTTGCATCGACCTCAACCTTGGCAACGCAAAGTGTCAATCGCGGGTCGCTAGGCAATACTTTTCCGAGCTTCGCAGGTTTTGCTACCTCGACAACAGCCTTTCCTTCGCGCGGGTCAATGCAGAAAAGGCGCGTATTGGCCACATTTTGGGTTTCATTCTCGAGCGGAAGCGTCCAGCCTGCATCGACGAGGGAGTGGTAGGTCCCCCGCCCGGATGTATCGGCAACTAGAATCTCTATTGACTTCGAGAGCGTGAGACGTAAGCCGTCACTGGCAATCCAAGCTGCTCCCTCGGCGATAATTCTATCACCATTATCGAGCTTCGGGACCCGCCCGATAAATCGCTCGACTAAGCCGTCGCGAATGGCTGGCATGTTAACCATGCCGCCTGTGGCAAGACAGAGTTCAATGTCCTGGTACGACAGTTGGGCCTGCTCCAAAATTTGATCGATTCTTGCCAGGCCTCTTATAACAATACCGGCGCTCAGATCCTTGAGCTCGTCACGAGTAACCGTGCCCAGGAGATTCCGACCGGCACCATCTTCCTTAAGGTAATTTCGAACGATCACGTCTTCACTATCGATCTTCGGATCCGATAGATGGATTTTGAGGATCTCGCATTGATGCAGTAACTTTGCGGCCATGCCGGGTTGTTCAAGGACTGTGATATCCTCAATGCCGTGAGCGGCCGCATGTTTAGCTCTTAGGTGGTTTCGAAGGCGTTCATCGAACCTGTCGCCGCCAACTTCATTGTCGCCAAGGTTTACCACTTGCATGATGGCTCCCCCCTGAATTCGACAAAGAGTCAAATCCAAGGTACCGCCACCCCAATCGAAAACTAGTACAGAACGCCCTTCCAGACGGGTAAGCTCTCGGCCAAGGTCTGGCTTAGACCGGAGATAAGCATAAAGCGCAGCCACAGGCTCATGCACGAATTGCACGACGCCAATACCGGCTTTTCTGGCGGCCTCCCGCAGCGCTCGTCTTTCCACTCCCCCAAAGTCGACTGGAATGGTGAAAACAGCCCGAGCCAAGTTTTTGCCAGGCGCCCCTCCCCGCATGGCCGCCGCATCATTCTTGAGATGCTTCAGAACTTCAGAAACCGCGTCGGTCGGCTCAATGGGCCGGCCATCGACAAAAATAGGACCGTTGCGTCGCAACGACATTTTGGGCGAACGAATAAACCCCGGCGGTGCACCCGTATCGGTCCGATCCATGTTCTGCCTTGCTTCGCGGCCGACTACTATGTCTCCCCCCCGATACCAGATAACCGACGGATGAGGTCGCAACGTGACCTGGTCCACCAGGGCCAAGGTCCGACCTCCGACAGTAACGGCAGCCAAGCTATTTGTGGTTCCAAAATCGATGCCAAAGACAACGTCTGTCATGCCTTGGCCTCTTCAATCGTAGAAAGAACTGCCTTGATGCGCTTTAACGCAAGACTGGGGGCGGATGGCTCGATTTCCAAAGCGTCGACTGCGTCCTGAAGCAACGGCTCGATTCGCTCACCGAGAAGCACCCGCTGTTCGGCTCGAGTCTCCGAAAGATCATGGCCCCAATGCTGGCGCTCAGCGGCCAACGTCGCTTCTACTTCTGCTAGTTTGGCGTTTTGTTGTTCCAGTTCATTTTGCACCCTTGCCAGTTCCGCTTGGAGGCGATCGAGCGAAGAACGTGTGTCGGCAAGTCGATCCCGCAGGCTGGCGGAGATCGCACGCTCTCGGCCTCTTTCTTCCTCGGTCACCTTGACCATATCGTGGGCAAGCCCAGCCATTGCAATGGCGACCCGAAACTCGGTGATCTTTCCCTTCTGGATCGCACGGGTTGCTAGGCGCGATGCGCTCTTGCCATCAGGAAACAGTATCGGAAGCAAGCCTTCTGCAATCTGCCATGCCTGAAGGGAGCGCTTCTCTGACAGCCAACATAGGCCGATGCGAAGCCAATTTAACGCTCCCTTTCTTGTTTCCTTATTTTCTGAGGCAAGTCCGTCTGAGAGCCCCTGCGCCAAAGACTTGAGGATTACCTGCTTGTCGAATTCTTGAGGATCGAAGAGTTCGCCCAACATTGTGGTTAGACGCCTCTGAGCAGCCTCCCAAATCCAAGCGTCAACCGGTTCGGGAACATAAGCTTGCGACATAAGCGACCAGAGGCGTTCGCCATCAACATCCATTTTTTCTATAAGATCTTCGACGCCTGCCCGATCAGCCATCGAAAAGCGTTTTACCTCATGCGCGTGCAGAATCTTGAAGAATGCGGTCGCAGTAGCTCTCGGCTCCTCAAAGAATCCAGAAATTGTCGGGCGAATCTCGAAATCGATCGATACCTCTCTTTCACCATCGCTCCTTCCATTCTTAGGCTCCCGACGGGCCAAGTGCACCGGCAGACTCGTTTGTTCCGTTTTTTCTTCGGTCACTTTGAAATATTCTCCAAGCTCTGCTCGGCCCAGCCATTAAATGGATACACAGCGGCTATTTGTGTCAGCGGCTCGACCGCGCTCCGCGATGAGCCCGCTCTCAGAGCTGCCGCAGCCCAAATAGCGAGTGCCTTCTCACGATCGGTCGCGTCCAGGACCGCAGAACTCGCAACCTTTCGGCACTCGTCGTCTAGGATAGGACTCCATCGGGTTTCCCTTGCCATGCGTGCTGCCAGATCCAATATTCGCGCTGTTCCGTGATCAATAGGGCAGATCGGCCGGCGCCTGGCACTGTCTTCCAATGACGGCATGCTGGTACGCTTGGGATCGCTCAGCAGCGCCCGCGCAAGATCAAGTTCCCAATACCCCGTTTGCCGATCTGCCCCGGAAAAATCATTGAGGGCAAACCGAGCGACTTCCGTTATTAAACGCGCAAGCGGGCGATCAAAATCTGTGAGCACTTCTAGAGCCGAGCCATAAAGCCCCCGATAGCGCGAGAACGGAGTGGTCAGACTCTCGGTCTCAGGTCGTTCCTTGAGCAAAACGCCGAGACAGTAGTCGGCAAGACCGGAAGCATAGTCGCTGCCGGGACCTTGTGTTCGCGCGTCTGCCAAGAAACGGTCGATAGTGCCGCGAGTGATCGACGAAGAGACGAGTAATTCTGCGAAGACATCGTCAACATGGTTAAGTTCTGAGGTATCGGCTATCCGGAACGAAATCGTATAATAGGTTAAAATGGGCTGGGCATTGGGCTGCGTATCATTTAGGAGAATCAAGCTCGTCTCGGCTTGCCTCGTCTCTGCAATTCTTTTCAAGGCCGTATCTGGCAAAGAGCTTTGGAGATCTTGGCCATCGATGCTAATCTTGACCGCGGTCGCATTGGCGATCACGATCTGACATTGATCTATTGGAACACGGACAATTGCTCGGCCCGATGGTTCCTTTCCTCCCAGAAGCAGCACAGGTCGCTCCACTCGGTGCTTCGTGTAAACATGATCGTGAAGCTCTGTTTGAATAGAAAAAATGGAGCTGCAAAAGGGGCAACGAAAGGCAGGCTTCGCAGGCGGGCCTGGATTAGGTGTCCGCTCAGTTCCTTCAAAGAAGGCCTCAAGCGCGTCCTCACGTATCCAACCGACTGTTGGCACCTGCCTATCCCCCCGGAATTTTCACTCGACGTCAAACAATTGCACGCCCGACAATATCCATCAGCTTGTCATAGCTGGTGACGACGTCGTATTTGACGCGATCCTCGCTGACGCGCCGCCCAACTTCGTCGAAGAACTTTCGAGCGCAGGCGATCTTGGTGTTCTCAATTTCGCGAAGCTTCATGGAAGACATGCTGCCCTTCGTCTCGGCGACGAAGTAGATGTGCTTGACGCTTCCTTCCTTGAAGGAAATCGCCCAATCGGGGTTGTAGTCTCCAACAGGTGTCGGAATCAGGAAGCCGCGCGGCAGCTTGGCGTAGACCACTACCTCGCTGGCGGTATCGAGCTCGTCGACGAACTTGCGCTCGATGTCGGAGTCGGTGACCACATAATCGTAGACGTGCCGCTTGAGCTTGGCCGAAGCCTTGGAAAAGTCCTGACCGGTCTGGTTCGCGGTAAAGATGTCAACGTGATAGCGCTCGGCGAGCCCGTCATAGGCCAGCCGCTCGATCACCATCGTGGCCTTCTGCTCGGCGATGATCCGCGAAGCCTCGGCGATGAAGTGCTCGGGGTTCTCTTTGAACTGCCCGAACACGCTTTTCTGGATGCTGGTCAGGATCTCGGCTGCGGTCTTGCGTGTAAGTTCCGTATTTTCGGCTATCTTCCCGAGGAGGTCGTACTTCACGAGCGAATGGATCGATCCGCCGCGCTCGGTCGTGGACCCTGTCAGGGCAAAACCATCACCTGCCTTGAGCTGCTCGTCAGTCAGCCCATCGCCCTGAATCCCTGCCTGAACGGTATACTGGAGCGGCGTCACACGAAGCTGGCTATCGAGGGCGCTTACGCATTTGCGGACCAATTCCTCGGAGTCGAACTCGACGCGATAGACGGCTTTCTGGTTGATGCGCCGCCAGAGCTCCTGGAATTCCTTCTTCTCGAAATTCTCGTTCAGTGGATTGGTCTTCGGCTTGCGGCCATCCTCGACCTTGGGCAGCTGCGCATCGCTGAAGACGCTGTCGATGATCTGGAAGATCTGATCGGCGTGTGCCTTCAGCTCATCCGGCAAAGCCGCCAAGGTTCCGGCTTCCTTCGCCTGATGGTAGGCCTCGGTGATCTGGTCCGCGTCATCGGAATAGTCGTTCTTCAAGAGGTAGCGGTAGATCTGCTTCGCCATAGCCGGCGTGATCTCGACCGGGCCGACATCCGTCGTGATGGTCTTGCCCGTGAAGTATGCTTCCGTCGCTTTGCGCGGGCGCGACGTCAGCGTGTCGGCGATCTCATTCTGGAGACCGGCCACGAAGTTTTTGTAGCTCTCACTGGCGACGACTGTGAGGACGTTTATGTCATGGACGACTGCGGGGTTATCCATCCGGTCGCCGTGTTGGTCCACCGACAGGCGAAGTCCGCGGCCCACTTCCTGGCGCCTCGAAACGGTGTTGTCGCTGTGCTTGAGCATGCACATGACGAAGACGTTGGGATTGTCCCACCCTTCGCGCAGCGCGGAATGCGAGAAGATGAACCGCGTGGGCTCCGCGAAAGACAGCAACCGTTCCTTGTCCTTCAGGATCAGGTCATAGGCGTCAACGTCGTCTGAATCAACCGACCGGGCGCCGACAGCGGGATCCTTCAGCCGGTTCGTCTTCTTGTCGATCGAGAAATAACCGTTGTGCGTCTTGGCCGCATCGATACCCGCCAGATGCTTCCGGTAGGCGTCGTGATCAACCGCAAGGTCCGCCAGATACTCCGCCTTGAGAAGCTCATACTCCTCCTCGAACACCCTGGCATACTCGCCCTTCTCATCAGACTGGGCATAGTCGCGGTACTTCACCACCTCGTCGATGAAGAACAGCGACAATACCTTGATGCCTTGAGCGAACAGCTGCTTCTCCTTGTCGAGATGCGCCTTGATCGTCTCGCGGATCTGGATGCGGCGGATGTCGCGCTCGGACACGTCACCGGTTGCCTCCCCGGCCTGGAGCACCAGGCCGTTGGTGAACTCGACCGTGTCGTTGCGGGCGTCGATCTGGGAGATCGTGAATCCATCCCGATATTGATCCAACTCGCCGGACTCGGCGAACAGGTCGTCACGAAACTCCAGCCGCTTGAGCTGGCGCTTGATCTCACCGCTCGCGAGTTTCACCTCGATCTCGAGCCGCGCCACCGGCGCCTTCTTCGAGATTTCGATGCCCTCGAGGTAGAGATAGGCGTTCGTGCCGGCGAGCCCGCGCGTCTGGATGCCCCGCACCGCGATCTTCTTCACCAGCTTCTGGTTGTAGGCATCGAGCGCATCGAGCCGGTGAACACGGTTGTGCTGCGTCTTGTGGGTCGCCGAGTAGCGCAGGATCATGAGCGGCTTGAACTTGGGAAGCGCCTCTATCGTGGCCGCGCCTTCCATCTTCTGGGGCTCATCGAGGATCAGGATCGGCCGATTGCTGGCGATTACGTCGATGGGCTTGCGCGACTGGAAGTCGTCCAGCTCCTCATAGATGCGACGGTTGTCGGCGCCGCGTGCCGCGAACGCCTGGATGTTGATCACCATCACGTTGATGCCAGCATCCGACGAGAAGCTTTCGAGCTCATGCAGGCGCTTGGAGTTGTAGATGAAAAAGCGGACCTTCTTGCCGTAGCTCTCGGTAAAATGGTCGGCGGTGATCTGAAGCGATTTATGGACGCCTTCCCGGATGGCGATGGACGGCACCATGATGATGAACTTCGACCAGCCGTAGCGCTTGTTCATCTCGAAGATCGTCTTGATATAGCAATAGGTCTTCCCGGTCCCCGTCTCCATCTCGATATCGAGGTTGACCCTGCACCCGGCGCTGGCGACCAGCTTGTCCGAGATTGGCAGATTCTGCCGGCGCTGGACGTCCTTGATGTTGGCAAGCACCTGAGGCTCGGTCAGCGCCAGATCGGCGTTCTTGAACCCTTCCTCGAAAGCGCTCGTCTGCGCCTTTCGGCCCGGATCGATCCGATAGGTGATGCTGTTCGACATCGGCTGCCCGGCGAAGCAGTTAACGACCGCATTCACGGCCTCGGTCTGATAGGGTTGGACCTTGAATTTCAGTTTCATGGCTGCCCCCTCAAATCGACTTGACGTCAGTGGCGGGCGAGACCTGGCGGAAGACCTGCTCGACGTTGATCTTCACCGCGTCGGATACGAAGCCGCTGTCGCGGAACACCACGCGCAGGGGCTCGCGGCCAGCGAGCTCTTTCACCAGCTCCTCTGTCACGCCGGTCTCGAAACACGCGACTAGCGCGTTCCCGTCCACGAAGAACACGGTCTTGCCCTGTATCGTCTCGCGCTGGATTGGCAGAGTCAGATCCACGCCCCAATCGACGAGTACCTGGAACAGCAAGTCCTCAGCGGTCCGGTCGGGCTTGATGTTGTCGACGTCGGCGAGCAGATCCTTCTGATCGATCTGGTCAGGGCGGTAATAAACGTCCTGCATGTTGGATGTGTCGACCTTCAAGACCCGAAATCCAACATCCTTGGCCCAACCGGGATCGCAAGGCTCCTCGATCACCGCTTTTCCCGATCGCCGTATCCTCTCCTTTGAGACTTCGGAAAGCACCAGCGGTCGGCCATCTTTCTTCAGAAGCTTGATAGCCGCCTGAACGGTCTTCTTGGCAGTCCCACTCGTACTGGACTCCGCCTTCTCTAAGTCTTCCGGCAACTGCACCATGATAAACTGGTGGTTTGATCCATACGTCGCGTTAGCTCGGAACACCGCTTCGGCCGTACTGGAAGAACCGGCAAAAAAGTCCATGATGACGGCGGATTTCTCATTAGGCGTTACATACGAGATGAGCTTCGCCAGCTCCTCATGGTCCTTTGGATTGGTGAATACCTTCGACCCCATTAGGTTTCGCAAATATTTTACCGACACTTGGGACTGCTTGTAGAAATAGGATCCACGAACCTGCGTGGCGAACTCGGTATCGTCGCCGTCCTCATCGGACCCGTCCACGTCGTCGGCGTCCGTTAAAGACCCGTCGATTTCATCAGGAATCGGGCGAATATGCGCTTTGCGAAAGGGCGGTTCAGTGTGGTCATCACGAAACTCAACCAACCCCAGCTTGATCTGCCGCTGCATCTCGGCTGGAGACGCGTAAATCCAGCCGCGCTCAGGTATTGCGCACGGCTTTCCGGTTTTTGGATGAATAACGTCGTAACGAGGGCCGTCGCCTCCCGGCCAGGAAATGTCTCGATCTCTCCAAGGACCATTCTTGTCTACGCGCTTATATCGTGACCATTTTTTCGCAGGGTGGGCCTTTGGCAGATCGGAATACCACTTGGAAAGATCCGCCTCGATTGCCTTGAAATCATCCCCGTGGAGGCTGCGCAATCTGATGAATTCGTCCCAGATATCTCGCGCACCGGGCTTTTCTTCGCGCCAAATCTCTTTGCGTTCGCGTAGCAATGCGACATCGCGCGCATAGATGATGAGATACTCGTGGCCGACGGAGAAAAACTTTGCGTCGTTCTTCCGACCTTTTTCCCAAACGAGTTGCGCAACAAAGTTTCGCTCGCCAAAAACCTGATCCATCAGTTTTCGTAGCGCTGACTGCTCGTAATCATCGATACTGACCATGATAACACCGTCGTCTCGCAGAAGCCGCTTGGCCACCGTGAGACGGGCATACATCATCGACATCCAGTCAGAATGGTATCTGCCGCTTGAATCAGAGTTGGCAACTAGACGAGATCCGCCCTCGTCCTTCTCGCCCGATTCAATCGCAAACTGTTGCCCTGGCGTCGAAAAATCATCTCGATAGATGAAATCCTTACCGGTGTTATACGGCGGATCTATATATATTATTTTTACTTGGCCCAAATAAGAATCTTGAAGAATCTTCAAAACATCAAGATTGTCCCCTTCAATGAAAAGATTCTTAGTTTCATCGAACGATACACTTTCATCCTTAAATGGTCGCAGAGTTTTTGCAATTGGAGCGTTCGCTGTCACCAGCGCCTGCTTCTTTCCAGGCCAGTCAAGCTGGTAGCGTTCTTGCGGCCCCTCGACGAGGTCGTCACTCAGTTCCTGACGCAGCTGATCGAAATCCACCGCCAGACGCAGCTGCCGCGTCGCATCGTCGCGCGCTTCGGTCACGCAGCCGGGGAAAAGGTCGCGGATCTTCGCGATGTTCTCCTGGCTCAGGTCAGGGCTGTGCATCTTCAATTTGTCCATCGTCATTCCCTTACTCACTCATCGCGGCGTTGGTGGGCTCTCCGCCGGAGAGACGCTCCAATTCCTGCCGTGCAGCGCGCAGTTCGGCGTTGATCGCCACGCGCTTGTTGAACTGTTTCTCGCGGGCAAGGCGGGCCTTGATCCTGTCCACCTCCCGCGTCTTGGCCCGGATCGCCTCCATCCGCGCCACGCGCGTCTGGATGTCCTCGCCGGCGTGCTCCGCTTCGGCGGCGGCCTTTGGCATCAGGGCCGTAAGGAGAGCGTCGTAGAGACCGCCAAGATTGAGCGCGACCGGCAGCGGCCTGCGCGGCGCATCGTCAGGCGCCCAATCGGTCGCGAAATATGCGCTGACAACCCGCTTGGTGACATCGGCGTCGCTCGGCCGCTTGAAGGCGGCGACCGCCTTCCGCTTCCCGGACCAGCTGAGCTCGAAGACCAGCGGGAACGGGATGGCGCGGTCGATCGCGCGCAGCACCTCTTCGTCAAGCTTGCCGTTGCGCAGGCTTATGCCGAACACCTGGATCTCACTGACGGCCTTTGTCGCCGCAAGGTTCATGGTTTCCGGCGCGAGCTTGTACTTCCAGACGATCTGATCGACCTGGGTCACGAACAGGTCCCGGAGCGCCGTGCCGACGCCAGCATGCTCATAGATCCGGCTTTTCGGAACAACGCGACCGAAGGCGGCGGCTTTGGGATAGTCGAAGAAGGCTGCCGTCATGCCGTCGCCTCCTCAATCACGAGGAAGGCAATCAGTTCGAAGTCGTCGAGGCCGGCGATGGTGTGAACCAGTGCCGTGGTCCGCCCACCGCTGAACAGGCTGTCGATGTCCTTTTCTTCCTTCACCTCGATCATTGAACGGATCGCGGCGCTCAGGAGCGCGGAGCATTGCTCCATCTTGCGACCGTCCTGGGTCCGCTCATTGAACAGCTGGCAGACCGCCCGGATCGGCTCAGCCTGGCCCTTGCAGCTCGTGCGGATGAGATCGAGCAAGCGCTTCACCTCGGTGTGGTCGATGACGACGCCACCGTCGTGACCGACATAGACGAGATAATAAGGGTGCAGCCGGTTCTGCTGGTTGATGTTCACGCTGTCGTGGATGTTTTTCAGCGCGAAGATCACGCCTGGCATCAGTCCGAGCGCCGGCTGCGCCGGCACTACCGCGTGCATGCCGTTGGGCAAATGCTCAAGGTCGCCGTGCTCCTTGATATGGTTCAAGAGATCCATACGGAAATCGTTGAGACCGAGATCGGTAATGGAGATCCCGGTCCGCACGTCTTCCAGCTCAATTACCTCTTCCTGGAGTCGCTTGAGCTGCTCCTTGCGGTAGGCGATGTCGCTGCTCTTGGCGGTCAGCACGTTGTCGTCCCCGGTCGCCGTGACGTCGGCGATCACCATGCGGTTTTCGACACGTTCCTTGAGATTAATGTACTCGTCGAGCGAGATTTCCGGCCAGTAATTGACGAGCTGGATTTGCGCGTTGGGTGAACCGATACGGTCGATGCGTCCGAACCGCTGGATGATCCGCACCGGGTTCCAGTGGATGTCGTAGTTGATCAGATAGTCGCAATCCTGAAGGTTCTGGCCTTCGGAGATGCAGTCCGTCCCGATGAGGATATCGATCTCGCCTGTCTCGTGCGGCAAGACGAGGTGCTTCTCCTTCGACCGGGGGGAAAACAGCGTGAGCAGGGACTGGAAGTCGAAGCTCTTCTTCAGCGTGCTTTTCGGCGCGTCGGAGCCGGTGACCATGCCGCAGTGCAGGCCGTACGACTCGAGAAATGCCGACGCCAGATTTGTATAAAGGTACTTCGCCGTGTCCGCGAAGGCGGTGAAGATGAGAACCTTGCGGTTACCCGGATTGAGCGGGTCGGCGACCTTGCGCGTGACGACATCCTTCAAATGCTGCAGTTTGGCATCATCCTCCGGTCCCACCTTGTCCATCGAAGCGATCAAATTACCAATGAGCGTATGATCCGCGGCTAGGTCGTGCTTCCACGACGGAATGTCCATATCCGACAAGCTGATCTGAATCTTCTTGCCGACCGTGAACTCATCGAGCCCGCTCAAGTCGTCATCGTCCGGGTCGAAACCGGGATCGCCGAGATGGTCGCTCACGCTCTGGGCGGCCCCCGTGCGTTCATAGGTGTCGATCGCCTGGAGCGTCTGCGCGATGTTGCCGTGCAGCGCCCGCAGGGTGAGGCGGAATGCTTCGACAGAGCTCTCCAACCGCTTGAGCAAATTCGTGGTCATCAGAGCCTGAAGGCTCCGCTCGCGGTCAGCCTGGCGCAGCCTGCCACGACCGCCTTCCACCTGGGTGTCGTAGATTTCTTCGTACTTCCGAAGCCGGCTCGGCAGGATGTAGCTGATCGGGGCGTAGACCGCGAGCTTGAGCACCGACAGGCTACTGAAGATGTCGTTGAGGCCTAGCACGTCCGATCGATGGGTGATCGGGCACTGATACGACAGCGGCTTTCGGCGCTGGGGGAATTTGCCGATATCCTTGGTGTCGTAGAAGGTCTCGATATGCTTGCGGGACCTTGCAATCGTCACGGCGTCGAGCATCTCGAAAAAATCGAAGTCGAGGGCCTTCAGGATCGCGGCTGCGGTTCGCTCCTCTGGAGGCAGATCGGACCAAGCGTTGAACGCCTTCTGCGCGCGCCGGAATATCTCTTCGATTCCAGTGTTGGTTTTCAGCTTGCGACTGAGGTTTTCAGAGTCACCCTCGTAAGTCAGCGCGAGCTGATTGCGCAGATCGTTGAACCGGTTGTTCACCGGCGTTGCCGATAGCATCAGAACTTTGGTCTTCACGCCAGCACGGATGACCTTGTTCATCAGCTTCTGGTAGCGAGTCTCTCGATCCTTGAAGACATCGTTGTTCCGGAAATTGTGCGACTCATCGATGACGACGAGATCGTAATTGCCCCAGTTCACCCGGTTCAGCGGAATGCCGAACGCCTCTCCTGACGTGCGGGAGAGATCGGTATGGCTTAGGACATCGTAATTGAAGCGATCCTTGGCGAAAATGTTCGTTGTCAGATTTGTATTGTAGTTTCGCCAATTGTCCGCAAGCTTCTTCGGACACAGAACCAGCACCGACCGATTGCGCAGCTCGTAGTATTTGATCACCGCCAGGGCGGTGAAGGTTTTACCAAGGCCCACACTATCCGCCAGAATGCATCCATTGTGCATCTCAAGCTTATTGATAATGCCGGTCGCAGCGTCCCTCTGGTAATTGAAGAGCTTATTCCAGACGAGGCTGTCCTTGTAACCGGTCAGATCGTTCGGTAGTGCATCCTGATCAACTTCTTCGAGGAAGTCCTGGAAGAGGTTATAGAGAATATGAAAATAGATCCTCTCCGGGGAATTCTCCTGGTAGACGGACTCGATGTGATCGCAAATGGCGACCGTGACGTCGCTGAGCTTTTCCTCATCGTTCCAGATCTGGTTGAATAGCTGCAGGTAGACTTGCGTATGCGCGCCATCGTCGATACGCGTGACGAGGTTCGATACCGCGTCGCCCTTCTGATAGCCGAGATCGACAGCTGTGAAGCCGCTGATCGGCATGTAGGCGACGTCACTCATTTCCGCTGCCGCGTGGATGAACTGCTGCATCGGCGCCTTGGTCGTGTTCGACCGAAAGCGAGCTTTCTTGCGTATCCAGTCAGCGCATTCGCGCGCGACGGCCCGCTGGGTCAGCTTGTTGCGAAGCTGTATCTCGAACTCGGTTCCGTACAGGCCTCGCTCGCGTGTCGCTTTGGGAATGAAGAACTCTCGCCGTTCCTTGTGGAGGCGGTCCGTCATTTCCATCGGGACGAAGGTCGGCGCCGTGAAAATGAACTGAAGGCTTTCGACCTTTGACAATTCGCCCTTGAGCGCCTCGAAAGCATAGATCGAAAAGCACGATGCCGCGATCTTGAGCCGGGCGCCACGTCCCAGCGTCACCTTCAGGTCATCGCCCAAAAGCAGCGAGGTGTTATCGATGATTTTCATCGGCAGCCCCCTCACGGAGAAGCACAATCTGCTGATCCTGCGGGCGCCGGGCTTCGAGCGGCGTATCGAGCCCCAGGCGCCTCAGCGCATAATAGCGCAGCGCCTTTCGAACCTGAATTTGAGCACGCCCCGCCCGCATGCCATAGTCGAGGGCGATGATCCGTTTTTGACTCTCGGAAAGCTCCGGATGCGGCCCGATTTCCAGCGTGATGAACTCGTTCCAGTCGGTATCATCCTCCGGCGATACTTCACTCGGGCGAATTGACCTGACCTCTATGATCCGTGAGAGCAAAAAGTCCTTGAACGACTTGCCGACCTCACAAAAGGCGCGGCTGTGCCATCGAAACCCATCAAAGCCGATTGCATGCGGCGCGATCCATCGCCAGCGTGGATCATCGCTGGAGAGCGATTGATATTTGATCTCGACCGCTTGGCCCTGGCGCACCGCCGCAAGCACCGTTCGCAATGTATCGTTGTTGACACCTCGGGCCGGCACAGGCGGTCCGGCATAAGGAGGGAAATGAGCAATCCAGGCTTCGGATGAGGTCAGAATGCCTTCGGCGACGGAGCGAAGCTGGTTGAGGTACTGACCGGCATCTGGCTTTAAAAAGCAGGGCTGAAACTCATTGCTCGCAATATAGCGCTTAGCGCTCTTATCGTAGATGGCGTTGTGCGGCGCGCGTTCCTGGTACAGCGTCAAATCTTTCGACGCCTGTGGCACGGACACGTCGAACGCTTCGATGATGTCCGAACGATTCACGCCGCCTTCCCAGTAAAGACGGAACTCGATGAATTCGAGTCGGCGCTCCACGCCCCATTTCAATGCCGCAGCGGTCTCTGGCATCGCTTCCTGCCTCCGCGCGCGATAGGGATAAAAACTATATGGACATATCAGCGCGATCCATGTAATTATTATTCCCATCTGGGATGATCCGTCAATGGCAATTGATTGGATAGATTTTGGGTGGGGCAAGGCATGCGGAAACGCGGTTCAAGAACCGGAATCACCCGCAAGGAGACGGTCAACGCTGCCGCCAAGGTGTTGT
Source organism: Labrys neptuniae (assembly GCF_040797145.1). Lineage (NCBI taxonomy): Bacteria > Pseudomonadati > Pseudomonadota > Alphaproteobacteria > Hyphomicrobiales > Xanthobacteraceae > Labrys > Labrys neptuniae. The sequence goes on from NZ_JBFNQD010000002.1 coordinate 136,183, forward strand.
GCAACCCCAATAGCAGCAAGCTTACGAAAACGGCGGCCGCATTGGTGCTGACCCAGCGTCCCAACAGCGAATAGCGCCCGGAAGGAGAGCGGATGATCATCGCGAGTCGATCCACCCAGATCGTTCACGGCCGTCTTGCCATGCGGGAGAGTCGGCTGGCGGCGGGCCGCAGTGGTCGTCACGGCCTCCAGGTCATGTCCTTCGAGCAGGCCGCCGTCCGGCTGGCCGGTGGCTTTATCCGCCCCATCGACGACGAGAGCTTGCGCGCAGCCATCCTGGTGGCCCTGCCCGCGACCTCGATGGGCGAGCTTGAGAGCATCAAGGCTCTTCCCGGCATGATCGATGCGGCGGTTGACACGCTCCACAAAGCCTGGCGCGCGGGCCTCGATCTTGCGGCGCGCGCAGCCGATCATCCGCGTCTCGGCGCCATCGCACGCCTGGAAGCCGCTGTCCTCGACCAGCTTCCGTCCGGCATGATGCGCCCCGTCGACATCGTCGCTGCAGCAACCGCCCGCATCGGTCATGCGCCGGCGGTCCTCGGCCCGTTGGAGATCGTCGGCCTTACCGAACTCTCCCCCTGTTGGCGGCCGCTGCTCCAGGCCCTCACCGCCCATATCCCCGTGCAATGGACGGCCGGCCCCAGGAGCGTTCCCGCATGGTTGGACGGCACCGGCGTCGCGGTCGCGCGCGCACCGGCGCAAGCGCCGGCGATCAGCGCCGCCAGCGCGGCGACGGCCTATCACGAGGCCATAGAGGCGATGCGCTGGGCGCGCAGCCTGCTCGCCTCGGGCGTCCCGGCTTCGGAGATCGCTATCGCGACCGCCTCGCCCGCCGACTATGACGATCATTTCCTGGCCTTGCGCGCCGATGCCAACATCGACCTGCACTTCGTCCACGGCGTCCGCACCGTCACCACGCGCGACGGCCAGGCGGCCGCAGCACTGGCCGACATCGTGGTCCGCGGCCTGTCGCAGTCTCGGCTGCGCCGCCTCACGGCGCTCTGCCGGGACAGCGGGCCTTTCGAGACCCTGCCCGAAGGCTGGCTGCGGGTCCTGCCAACCGATGCGCCGCTCTCGACGCCGGGCGCCTGGGGCCGCCTGCTGACCCGGTTGACGCCCGAAGACTGGCCCGACGGCGCCGACCACGCTCCGGCACTGCGCACAGCGGTCGAGATTCTGGCGAAAGGGCCGGACGCCGCAGGCGAGATCGGAGAAGCCTTCCTCGAAGGCCGTGCGCTGGCGATCTGGCGCAAGGCGCTGCTCGCCGGTCCTGCGGCCTCGATCGACGCGACGCTAGAAACCCTGAAGCAGGACGACGGATTGGAAGCGTGCGTCTGCATCACCTGGATGCCGGCCAGCGCGCTCGCGGCGGCTCCTCGCCGCTTCGTGCGGCTCCTCGGACTCAATTCCGCGCGCTGGCCGCGTGGCATTGCCGAGGATCGGCTGATCCCGGACCATATCATCCCGACCCCGGTGCTGGATCCGCTGCCCGTCAATCTCGCCGACCACCGCGACTTCGAGACGATCCTCGCCACAACGGCCGACAACGTCGTTCTCTCGCGCGCCCGGCGCGACAGCGACGGGCGTCTCCTGGGACGCAGCCCCCTGCTCGCCGGACATGGCGACGAAACATACCTCCGCCGCAACGCGACGCCGGGGCATGCCTTCAGCGAGACCGACCGCCTCATGGCCCGGCCCCAGGAGTTCGCAGCCGATCCGCAAGCGGTCGGTGCACAGGGTTGCTGGCGCGACTGGCGGCAGACGGAGATCACGCCCCATGACGGACTCGTGCGGGCGGATCATCCACTCGTTCTCGCCATCCTCGGCCGCACCCAGTCGGCCAGCTCGCTGCGCCGCTTGCTGCGCAACCCGCTCGGCTTCGTGTGGGTCTATGCCTTCGGATGGCGTGAACCGCAGAGCAGCGCTGAACCGCTCGTGCTCGACGCGCTCGGGATCGGCGATCTCATCCACTTGGTTCTCGACCGCGCCTTGCGCGACCTCGAAACCGGAGACGGTCTTGCCTCCGCCAATGCCGAGACCATCGAAGCCGCAGTGGCGCGGGCCGCGCAAGCGGTTGCTGTCGATTGGGAAAGCGAGCGGCCAGTTCCGCCCGCTGTCATCTGGGGACGCACCCTCGACGACGCCCGCGTGATGGCGGGCTGCGCCCTGTCCTATGGCGATGACCTTCTACCGGGCGCACGCTCCTACGGAGAGGTGCCCTTCGGCGGCTCGGAGCCGAAATCTGAAGCCGAAGCCCCATGGGATACGAGCACGCCGGTTACGATCCCCGACACTGGCTTCAGCATCGCAGGCTATATCGATCGGCTCGACATCTCGGGCGACGGCAAGCGCGCGCTGGTGCGCGACTATAAGACCGGACGGCCGCCGCGCGGCGACATCCGCCTGAACGGAGGACGCGAGCTTCAGCGCTGCCTCTATGCCTTCGCGGTGAAGGCGCTCCTCGGCGACGACGTCGCCATCAGCGCCTCGCTGCTCTACCCGCGCGAGCCCGTCGATCTCCAGCTCGACGATCCCGAGGCCGTGCTCGCGGAGATCACGGGCTATCTGCGTGCGGCACGGGCCAGTCTCGCCACGGGTGCAGCCCTGCCTGGCCCGGATACCGGCGGTGACTATGACGACCTCGCCTTCGCCCTGCCGGCCAACGCCAGCGCCGCCTATTGCAAACGCAAAATGCCGGCCGCGACGGAGCGGCTTGGCGAAGTCGCTCAGGTCTGGGAGGCGGAATGATGAGCAGCGTGTCCAAGATGCTGAAGGACGACGGCGCACGCCGCGATGCGATCAGCCTCCATGATCGCTCGATCCTCGTCGAGGCCGGCGCGGGTTCGGGCAAGACCGCCGTCATGGCTGGCCGCATCGCCACCATGCTGGCCGAAGGCGTCGCGCCCCGTTCCATCGCCGCCGTCACCTTCACCGAACTCGCCGCCAGCGAGCTGCTGTCGCGTGTCCGCGAGTTCGTGGCAGACCTCTCGACCGGCACGATCGCGACCGAGCTGCGCGTGGCGCTGCCCGATGGGCTGACCCAGGCCCATCACGACAATCTTGCCGCCGCCAGCGCTGCGATCGATGAAATCACTTGCTCGACCATCCACGGCTTCTGCCAGCGGCTGATCAAGCCCTATCCGGCGGAGGCCGACATCGATCCCGGCGCCAGCGTCATGGATCGCAACCAGGCGGATCTCACCTTCCTTGAAATTGCCGATGGCTGGCTGCGCGAACGCCTGTCCAGCGGCCACGGCGGCATCCTGGCCGAGATGGTGCTGCATAGCCCCGGCGAGACCGTGGCGCTCATCCACAAAATCGCCGAAAATCTGCGCCGCCGTCGCACGCTCGCGGCCCCGCCGGTCTCCCCGCTCGATCGCCACCTGACGGCGTTCCGGCAGGCCGCCACGGATTTTGCGGGCTTCATGGATGGCACAGCGGCAAGTGAGCCGGAAACGGTGACGATCGTCGAGCGGTTGGCCGAAATGGCGACCGCCGTGGCGAATGGTCCCGATGCCGCGACGCCCGCGGGCCTCGTTCGGCTCCTGACCTCGCGGCCCCACCCGGATCTTTGCACCAGGACCGGCGCCTTCGCCTCCTACCGTAAGAAGGGCAAATGGGCCGCCACGGCCAAACAGTCCGGTCTCTCCAAGGCCGATGGCGACCGGCTGAACGATGCCGCCGAGACCCACTACACCGCCTGTTGCGACGCTTGGGTCGCGTTGGCGCAGGCCGTCGCCGGCCATGCCCTGGCCGCGCTGATCGACGAAGCGCGTCCGATCCTGCAACGCTATCGCGACCACAAGCGCGCCAACGCCCAGCTCGATTTCGACGATCTGATTTTCGCCGCGCGCGACTTGCTGCGCGACCACGACGCCGTGCGCCACGCGCTGGGACAGCGTTTCGCCCATGTCCTCGTCGACGAGTTCCAGGACACCGATCCCCTGCAAACCGAAATCTTCTGGCGGTTGTGCGGCGAGCCGCTCGATGGCAATGACGACTGGGCTCGGTTCCAAATCCGGCCAGGCGCGCTCTTCCTGGTCGGCGACCCCAAGCAGGCGATCTATCGCTTCCGGGGCGCCGATGTCGGCGCCTATGTGCAGGCGCGCGACGCCTTCCGCGCCCAGGACCCCGGCAGCCTTCTGTCGATCTCTACCAACTTCCGCTCCTGCGCCTCGATCCTCACCTTCGTCAACGAGCGCTTCGAGACCGTGCTCTCAGCCGATGGCCAGCCGGGCTTCACCGCTCTCGACTCGTTCCACGACGATCGGGGCGGCCTGTGCGTGGCGGCTCTCGACATCGCCGTGGCCGACGAAAACGGCAAGGCCAGCGCCGAACAGCAGCGCGATGCCGAAGCCGACGCCATCGCCGAGCTGTGCGCCCGGCTGATCGAAAGCCACCCCATCATCGACCGTCGCAGCGGCGCTGAGCGCCCCTGCCAGCCGGGCGACATCGCCTTGCTGGCGCCAACCGGCGCGGAGCTGTGGCGCTATGAGGAAGCCCTGGAGCGCCGCGGCATCCCCGTGGCGACCCAGGCCGGCAAGGGGCTGTTCCGCCGCCAGGAGATCCAGGATCTGATCGCGTTGACCCGCGTCCTGGCCGATCGCCGCGACACGCTGGCGCTCGGCGCGCTGCTGCGCGGGCCTCTGGTCGGCCTCACCGAGGAAGATCTTCTGGATATCACTTGGGGGCTTCCGCGCTCGGAGGAACACCCGGATCGGATTCCACGTCTGGATCTCGGCGTTGAAGCCACTGTCATCGGGCACCCGCTCGCGCGCGAGGTCATCGAGCGACTGCAATCGCTCTCCCGGCGCGACAACAGCACGACCCCGCACGAGTTGCTCTCGCAGGCCGTGGATGTAATGCGCGTCCGTCCGCTCCTTCTCGAGCGCCATCGCGGCCAGGCCGAGCGCGCGCTCGCCAATGTCGATCTCTATCTCAGCCTGTCGACCGGCTACGCCGTGCGCGGCCTGCGCGCCTTCGCCGAGGCAATGACCGCGGCATGGTCCGACGAGGCCCGCGCCGTCGAGGGACGACCCGACGCGCAGGAGGAAGCGGTCGCGCTCTTCACCATGCACGCGGCCAAGGGGCTGGAATGGCCGATCGTCATTCCGGTCAACACCATGACCGGCGTCATGGCGCCCGACAGAGCCGTCATCGATCGCCAGACCGAAACCTTCTATTGCCCGGTCCTCGGCCTCACGCCCGAGGGCTACGAAACCGCGCGTCAGGCGGAAAAGGAGGAGTTGGACCGCGAACGCATCCGGATCTGGTATGTCGCGGCCACCCGCGCCCGCGAACTCCTCGTCTTGCCTCGGCTCGACGCCACTCCGTCGAAATCGGCCTGGATCGGTCTCGTCGATCTGTCGCTCGCCGACCTGCCCGGCCTGGACGCCTCTCACCTGCCTGCCGGTTTCGCGGCCACAGGCGCGGGCGCGGGCAATACCCAGACGCGCGCGAGCTTCGCCGCCGAAGCCGAAGCCATCGCGGCCGCGCAGACGCGGTTGACCTGGCTTGCGCCCAGCCGGGACGAAAACGCCGCCGGGACCGTACTGCGAGAAGAAGAAGCCGCGCTCTGGACGGGATCGGCTGACGACCTGCCTCCTGAGCTGGACGCCGACGCCTTGGTGCAGGGCGGCCGCGAACGCGGGCTGATACTCCACAAACTCATGGAAGAGGTACTGACCGGCGAAACCCAGGAGTCGGAGGCCACTCTGGTCGAACGAGCCGCCGACCTCATCCGCGCCCTCAGCCGGTCTCCGGTCGCTGACCCGGCGACGGGATTGTCGGCCCAGGAGCTGGCGTCCTGTGTCGCCCGGACCTTGGCCCTGCCCGACATCGTGGCCTTGCGGCCGGGTCTTCTGGCCGAGTTTCCTGTCTATGCCGCGCAGGCGACCGATGGCGTGGAAACCGCAACGGCTGGGATCGCCGATGCCGTGACTCTCACGGCAGAGGGCCACCCCGCCGTCGTCGTGGACTGGAAGAGCGATGTGACGCCGGCGCCGGGGACGCTCGATCACTATCGCGCACAGGTTCGGGCCTATCTCAACGTGACCGGCGCGGAGCGGGGACTGATCGTGCTGATGAGCACAGGCATGGTGATCAATGTGACTGCTTCACCAGCGACTTGGACGACCTAAGATCGAAGAAGGTAGGTTGACCCGCACCAACACCAGATCGGTAGTTGCGTCACAAGTCTTTCCCGCCGATCAAGGAAGCTCCGTAGGAACTCATTTTCGTCAAAAGCTGAAAGCGCGAGTTTTTTGCAAATAATCGATATCGTTCAACTAGGCATTAGGAAATTAGATGGCACGCAAAGCGGAATTCACAGTTGAAATTGGGGCAGAATATCGGAGAACATCCTTAATAGTTAATACCGATGAGCTACGGATATCAACCACAGATCGAGGAAATACAGCAAAAAGACTCTTCGGACGAGAGGAATATGAGCAAATACTTATAATGAAAGGAGAAGAATATATTAATTTATTATTTTGCTTATTGTTGGAAAAATACTCAGGTCAAGCAAATTTATTAAAAGAATTTTCGGAATTTTGTCGCGCCAAAGGTATACCAACCGAGAGAATTGATTGGCACTCGGATTAAACGAACGCTAAATCCTAAGATTTTAAGCTGACCTTACCCGCTCATTGCTCTTGGAAGCTCAATTTGTCGGCGGGCCTGATAGGGCCACTTATCCGACCCAGGAAATGTAGGAATGTTCCCCGCAATCCCTGGGTGTGAGAGCCCCCCTCCCCCTGGGGGCAGCGCGCGCGGGTTTTTTTCAAAGCATCAGCGCTTACCTGCCTGGTGAGAAGAGGTGGGGGTACCAATCAATTCGCAAAAGCAATGGTGAGGCAAGTCGCGACCATCGCCAATCAACATGGCGAGAAGCATGGTTTGATCGACTTTCCTGGCGGGCATCTCGATTAGGAGCGTACAGCCGTCGAGAAGGGACAACGCCTCCTCTTTGAGCCTACGCAAATCGTAGCGCCTGTTATCGATACGCGAGATTGGATCGCCGTTGATCAACTCGTACATACGATCCTCGCGGTGATCAACCCAAGCGCCCTTCCAGATCTCCTCGGCACGGTCAAGCTCAGCGCGCGCGGTGGTGATCTCCTCGCGCAGATCCTCGAAGCGATCAGCATCCTCGGGCCGATCAAAGCGATAGGTAAACTTCATTCGATACTCCCGGCGCACGCTTGTGCCAGTCAGGGTTGGATGTGCTCTCCAGGTTTTCACTGCGCCTCATGACACCAATCCGCTGGCGCGAAGCTCTGCGCCCCTGTTCAGAAAACCCCTCTGATTTTTGCCATCACCGCCCCGCCGAAATCAACGGGTTAGAGTTGGCTTCCACGGTGTTCGATAAATACTTGTTTTCTGAACATTAAGGCTCTACGGTGAACGCAATGAGCATCTACATTGGAGCCAACCCTATGCGTCGCGTTGCGATCTACACCCGAGTCTCGACCGATCGGCAGACAACCGACAATCAGGAGCGCGAGCTACGGGAGGTCGCCGACCGGATGGGCTGGGAGATCGTCAACGTCTATCAGGATGAAGGTATCAGCGGCGCGAAGGGACGCGACCAGAGACCGGCCTTCGATCAACTCTGCAAGGATGCGGCCCGCCGCCGGTTCGACACGGTTGCCGCTTGGTCCGTCGATCGCCTGGGCCGATCCTTGCAGGATCTCGTGGGCTTCCTATCCGAGCTCCATGCGCTCGGCATTGACCTGTTCTTGCATCAACAAGGTCTCGATACGACGACCCCAGCCGGAAAGGCCATGTTTCAGATGATGGGTGTCTTCGCCGAATTCGAGCGGTCGATGATCCGGGAGCGTGTCAAGTCAGGATTGAGCCGTGCGCGCGCGCAGGGAAAGACGCTTGGCCGCCCGCCGATTGCTGCGGAAATTGAAGTCGCGATCCGTAAGGACCTCCAATTGGGCGGGGTCGGCGTGAGAAAGCTTGCTGCAATGCACAAGGTCGGGGTCGGTACCGTGCTGAGGATCCGGGCGCAGCTTGCATCACCCGCGCCAAATGCATAGCTCGACCCAGGGTTTCAGGAAGGTCGTGTGTGTGACGATACAATCCTATATTTAACCCATCTCCAATACATTTTAATTTAGGAAGTCGCATGATACGTGCATCGCTAAGTATTTTAAGAATAGGTGGCATTTATTCTTAATCATCCATTATATCGAACGCCGTTTTCACCTGCCTTCCACCCCTCCGCCTTGGTGGAGTTCACCCTGCCCTTCCACCCCCCTTATAAGGGGGGTGGAAGGGCAGGGTTCAATATCCGCCTGGGATTCTCGTATCTATACTTCGCGCCACGCCGAGAGATCTCGGTTGCGCCGCGCACGAGCGACACTGGCACGATGATCTGTGGCTAAGACCGGTCAATGACAGGAGGCCAGGCTGCGAGCTCTCGCACGGCCGTTGGCTATCTCATCCGACCATGGAGAGATGGGCCGTCAGCGGGCGCGCCAAGCGACTCGACGCCATCCGGTCACAGCCCTGGCAATGGCGGTGTCTCGTCGATGATCGCGAGGTAGGAACGACGGCGAGAAGGTGACCCTTCCTCGACACTCTTCACGCGGCTGGCTTTGAGAAGCCTGTTTAATGCTGCGCCCAGTTCATCGTCAGAGAACGAAGCGCAGGCTTTCGTTTTCTCCCGTAGTGCTTTCGGCGCAAAGTTTGCCTGACCGCGATGGACATTGCAGCGAATATTCTTCTCGCCAAGTTCCCTCAGGCCGGCAATGAAAGCGTCCTCCGCCTCAGCCTGGCGCATTCTCCCGCTTCCTGCGACCTGGGTCGGGGTTTCATTGACGAAGACCCCGTCTTGGTAGCGCAGTTGAAGCTCAACACCTGCGGTCGCATAGTTTGCTTTCTGCCGAGAGAGTATGCGACGATCAGGATCTGCGGTTTCGCCGTCCTGGATCTTGGGTCGCTCGAGATAGATTCGTGATCGCACAGAATTGTTCCAAGCCGTCGAACCACCGTCGCCGCTCCCGCTATTCTTGCCAGTCTGTGACGGGTGCGCCAGCAGTACCACGGCACCACCAATCTCAATTGCAATCCTGGTGAGAGCGGAAATGAAGGCCCGGACTTGCGGCCTTATGTTCTCGTTCCCCGCAAAGGTATCGGCGGCTGTGTCGATGATGACCAGTTGCGCGCCGAACGCCTTGGCCGCCTCGATGATCTGGAAATAAAGCGGCGTCGGCTCACAGGAGCCGTCAGCGTGGAAGTGCACAAGGGAGTTGTCCATACCAACGCGCGAAACCCATTGCATGCCCTCAAGATCGGCAAAGTCGATACCGAGGGTCTGGTTGATGGCGGCCTGCCGGCGCTGCAATTCATCGTTGTCGTCTTCGCAAAAGATCGCGAGCACCTTGCAGCGCATGACCGAAAAACCGAGGAAGTCCCTGCCCGTGGCGCAGCATGTCGCAAGCAGCTGCGCCAAAAGGCTCTTTCCTGCCCCTCCATCACCGTAGATCGAGGTCACCGCTCCCAGAGGTATCCAGCCTTGTAGGAGCCATTGCCGCTCGGGGATAGGCAACCCCTGAAAACGGATTGGGTCGACTACGACCAGTGGAGCGAGCGGGAAATCATCCCTTGTGCGCCGCGAGCCACTAGATTCCATGGTGACGCGCCCTTAGCTCGTCATTGAAATCCTTTCCAATTTTCGAAAACCGGATGACAACTTTGCGGCCCTGAGCGCGAAAGGCCTGCCTGGCATCCTCGGCAGCAGCCTCACCCGCCGCACCTCGATCTGCAAACAGGGCGACGTGTTGAACTATAGGGGGAAGGATGATGCGAGAAAGATGGGCACCCAGCGCGCACCATACAGGGATGCGATAGAGTTCCATCGCGGACAGGCCCGTTTCAATCCCCTCGGCAAGCCCGATCACCGAACCGGCGGGGGCCAAGCAAACAGCACCGCGCTTGATCGGTCCGAGTGAACGCTTCGGGCTCTCGATATCTGCCTTACCCCTGCCGTCGGGATGCAGAAACGTTCGCTGGATCGCCACGATTTCGCCGGCGAGACCCGTCACGGCCGCTACCATGACAGGATATTCGATCGCCTCGCGGGGATTTGGTCGAAGGCCGGGATGACACCGAAGGCAATCTGGGAGGTCGAGGCTGATACAGCGCGCCGTGCGGAGGTAGGTCTCAGCAACTGTCCCGCCGATGGCGGCGGATGCGTGCCAGATCGCAAGCGCCTCGGCTTGCTTGCGGGCGAGATCATCGTCGCCGACGTTGTTATGACCCGCTGAATTGATGAGCGGCACCGCGCCGGCTTCCCGGCGCAGATGATCAGCTGCTTCGTTGAAACTCAAGCCGTCGACGCGTTGCCACCAGTCCAGAAGGTCGCCATGGGCTTGGCAGCCGAAGCAATGGAAAAAGCCCTTGCTGTCATTGACCGTAAAGCTGGGGCTTTTCTCGTCATGAAACGGGCACCGGCCGAACCACTCGCCGCTACGCTTCGAGAGTCGCACCCGTCGTCCCACATAAGCGGACAACGACAAGCGACCCTTGAGGGCTTCGAGTTCATCCCTGTTGGAGGTCATGGCAGTTCCCTCGGCACCACCTTGCGAGCGATCGCAAGTGCCGTTGCCCTAACGGGGCGTGATATCTTTGGTATCCGGCTCGTCAGGAGACAGAGCGTCCTGCAAGGCCAAGAGGCGGGCAAGAATGGTCGCGCGCCGATGATCGGGGGCGACAACGGCATCCACCGCGAAAGCCGAGCCAAGCTTCACTACTAGGCGATTGTGAGCTTTGAGGAGGGAAAGCTCACAACAAATCGGATCGGCCACTCTTCTCGCGAGCTGGCCCTTGATCATCATTGCCCAACAGAAGGAGTGAGCGACTAGAGTTTCGCTGTGAAACATCAGGTGGTCGAACGCCTCGCCAGCCCTCATGACTTCGACGCCTCGGATGGCAAGTGATACGTAGGCCGGCGTAAGCCTCATGAGGCGAGCAAATTCGGCTTGGGGAAGGCTGAACATCCGGCTGCTGAGATAGATCGCGAGCTGCCACGCCTTGGCTTCATCTCCGAATGCCTCGTCGACCAGCGCCCTCTTGCGTGAATCGGGAGAGCGGAGGATGTCCTTGGCCATACCGCCCATCATCTCGCAAACGATCGAGTGAGATACGCGATAGACGTCTTCAACGAAGGCCGTTGATGGAACTTCCCTACCAAACACAGACGACAGAACAAAAGGAGGCGCGCCCACCTGATATTTGGATCTGCAGCCCCTCATCGTGCCGCTTCCTCTGAGGTCGAACGACGGCGGCAATCGTTGGTCCAGCGTTCCAAATCCGCAATGTCATAAACGACGCGGCGCGGCCCGAGTTTCAGATAAGCGGGGCCGTTGCCGGTCAACCGCATTTTCGTAAGCGTGGAGGCCGAAAGTTTGAGGAAGCACGCGGCCTCATTCGTCGTCAGCTTAGCGGAGGCTGGCATGCTTGAGCTGGATTGGTTCATCATGTGTCACCTTGCGATCGCTGGGGATTCAGCAAGGCATATTGATGGTCCGGGGCTGGATGCTTTGAATAGAGCATCAAAAGGCCAAAGAAGGGCCATATAAGTGTTGACTTATATGGCCCTTCTTCTAACTACCATCACGTTGCGTCCAAGCGGCTATCGGTTCTCCGAACGATACGCTTCAACGTCCTGTCAGAATCAGGAAGCTGCAGGTTCTTGTCAGAGAACCACTTCCTAAGCCATCTCACAGCCTGAGACTGGGTCTCGAATTTTCCCCCAGCGCGTCGATAATCATATAGAGAGTCCTCGGCCATTAGATTTAGTGGCGCAGGCCCTCTAGGCCCTTTCTTTTCCCCCAATCGCTTGAAATGTGGGGCGGCGGCGTCATGGGGAAGTGTGGACTGAGAAACCTCCGATGCGCCGATAGGGGAGGTTGTCTTGGCTCGATGATCATCAATCGCCGCTAGGCCATGGGCACCGTCGATTGCATCCAGGAACGCGCGCGCTCGGACGGCATCGTCCACCAGCACGATTGGCCCAAGAGGATGATTCCCTGTTTCGAAGGCCTTCGCGCCATCTGCCGCTGCCCACCATGACTTTGGCGGCATCACCACTTTGCCATCGGCGCAAACGACGAGGGCAACCTGAGTGCCGATCACCAAGTCATCGCGTAATCTTCGGACGACACCACGCGTCAGTTCCTCAGCCCTACGGTGTGCCGGCTCTGCCACCGCCAAGGCCTTGTTCAGGGCGACATACGCTTTCATGCCTTTGCCTTTTGAGGCTGCCTTGTGGAAGGCCGCTACCGCGGTCTTCGCGGCCTCGATCATGCTGATGTCGGCGGCATTCATGCGGAGTCTTGTCAGCTCATCGAGTTTTGTGCGCAAAGGAACGCAGCCAGGTGGCGCGTAATCATCCGACGGCATGAGTGTGCCCTTCCTACGAAAGGATCCTGCAAGGAAAGAAAACGACGCGGCGACCGGGCGCAGGTACCCGGTGTTCGGTGATCAGCCTAGCCACGTCACGCGCACGATCCCCGAAGGGATCGCGATCCGAATGGGAAGAGGAGCATAGCCGGCGGCACGGCGGCGCCATGCTCATCTCCTTCTCGCTATCAGGCCCAGCGGTCGGCGCATGATCGGCGATGAGAGGTGTGGCGCCGAGCGGGGCGCGACTTTGGCCGTCCTACCGTCGAGTGCGGCAGCAAGTGTTCCACCTACGCTTTCCGATGCACGCCTCACCGGATCGTTGTCGAGATGAGCATATCGCTGCGTGGTGCTGGCCTGGGTGTGCCCCAGCATCTTGCCGACGATCGGCAAACCGAAGCCAGCACCAACGCCGAAACTCGCGTGGGTATGGCGGAGATCATGAATACGTAGGCCATCCAAGCGAGCTCGTCGCGTGATCATTGACCACGGTCGCTTGAGGTCCGTTTTCGGTTCATCTGGATTGTTACCAGGAATTACAAAGCGTCCGACCCGCCCGAGACCATCAAGCACAGCAAGGGCCGGCGCATTGAGGATTATAGTTTTCTTACCGGTTTTCGACTCCGGCAGAAAGAGGAGTCCCCGTTCCATGTCAACGAAAGACCACTGCAGATGCAGGATTTCCCGTAGGCGAGCACCGGTGAACAGGAGCAATCTGATTGCGGCAGTCGCGTAAGGGCAAACCCTGACGATGCGATTTTCAGGCTTGGGAGCATGCTTCACCTTCTTGGAGGGATCTGGCTCCCAGACAATCCCAACGGTTTCGGCCTCTCGCAACGCCGTACCCAGGCGGTCGAGCTCGTCGGTTGTGAGAAAGCGCTCCACTGTTCCAGTAGCGAACTTTGCGACACCGAAACACGGATTGTCAGGGCGGACCTGCCTCCGCCGCGCAAAGCTTATCATGGCGCTGAGAACTCGCACTGCCCGAGTAGCAGCACTCTCCCCCCCTTTTGGTACCGCCCCTCGACTAGGCTTCATATCTGGGTCACGCCGGCGACTCGACTTACCTTGAGCGACATCAACAAGGAAGCGTTCCACGTCGCTCGACGTGAGCGAGGCAACCCGATGTGACCCAATCAACGGCTTGATATGCGCTTCAATCGCCAACCGATCGGCGGCGATAGAGCTTGGCTTTTTGAGGCCGCCACGCCTCGTCGGCAATAGGACACCTTCCTTTAAATAAAGGTCGCCCAATTCAGCAATCGTCATGGCGCGACGCATGGCTAACAACTGCCCGGCTGGATCATCGCCCGTCGCTACGCCGCCAAGCGTTTGTTTTGCCAGCTTACGAGCTTCATCCGGTGTGAGCACACCATACCGCCCGAGGGTGTACTGCCGCTGCGGCGCATTCCGGCCGCCTCCTTCGGCTCGATACCGGACAACGAAGGTTTTCGTCCCTCCAGGCTCGACCTTCACGCCGAACCCTGACAACTCCGTATCCCAAACCACGAACCTGGCACTGGTTGGCACAATAGCATCGACAGTCCGTTTGCTGATTTTCAATCGCCGTTCCATGATCTGCCCTGCCGATCTTCCAAGATTTCGGTCATCACCCGGTCATCACCGAGCGAGGAAACGTATGGAATCACGCGGAACGACCACAGTCAATAAGTGATTGATATTGCGTGCATAAATGCATCTCGAGGAATTTCACGGAAAGCCATGAAAACGTGCCGGATCGCGTTCGTAATGATGGGGTCGCGTGTTCGAGTCACGCAAGCGGCACCACTTTCTCAGCCCCATACCATTGGTTCGTACCATCGGGGCTGACGATCAATTCCACATGTCGGGATAATGGGCCGGGCAGACACAATGCCGGCTGGTGCGCGGCGGGTCGATCAGGCGGCCTGCAAGCGGCGCGAGCAAAGCTTCGACCCGTTCGGCTGAACGGACGGCCGCTTCCGTGACTTCATAGGGGGAACCGGCATCGCTCAGGCTGATCTCCAGCCGATCCGCCTGCACATGGGCATAGACGGGCTGCCCCGCCAATTCGACAAAACCAGGCTGCCGGATGCCCCCACTGCCCGGCACGATGGAAGCGAACCTGCCGAATTCCTCGGCCGTATAGGCGACGCCTGGCACAGGTTGTGGGGAGCCGGGCGCAACGACCTCCAGCACGATACCGAGGGCGGCACAGACATCCGCCAGATCGGCCCCTGCCTGCAGGCCGATGGCCACAAGCAGTTCATCGCCATCATTGGCATGGCCGCCGACCGCCCGGCAGAACCGAAAATAACGGAGCCTGCGCGCCCATTGCGCGATCTGCTGCCGGTCATGGCGCTCAAACAGATAGAGGTTCCAACGATCGTCGCTCATGCGTGGAAAGGTCCCCGCCAAGTCTCAATGGGCTTTTCGACAACGCTCCTTCGTGGCCAATATCGAGAAGCCCTGCAAGCATTCAAGATCCTGCAGCTTCCGTTCGCCCGCCATATTGCCCGCCGGCACATGGTCTATGGTCCAGCCCCGACAGGCGGCAGAACGGATGGGCGCCGTGGCGTCGCTATGGAGCGCGATCTGGTCTTGCCACCCAGAAACGCCGAGGACGAGATCATCGATCTGACCAACGGTTTCAAGGATCGGCGCCCGTCCGGGCATCCTGTCCTTGCCGTTCGGGAAAAATGGCTTGCCCGGATCAGCAAACCCGCAGCATGATCGCAATCGCTTTGAAAGACAGACCTAAAGACAAGGTCAACCAGGGGGGAGACATATGAGTAACACCGCAGCCATGGCGGCAGAAGACCCACATGATACCCGCCGGCGGGTGATGGCGATTGTCGGTTCATCTTCCGGAAATCTTGTCGAATGGTTTGATTTCTACGCCTATGCGTTTACGGCGCTCTACTTTTCGAGTGCCTTCTTCGGCTTCATCAAGAATGCCGAACCGACCACCCAGCTCCTCTATTCCTCGGCGGTCTTCGCCATCGGTTTCCTCATGCGGCCGATCGGGGGCTGGCTTTTCGGCTGGATTGCCGACCGCTATGGCCGCAAGAACTCGATGATGATCTCGGTCCTGATGATGTGTGCGGGATCTCTGGCGATCTCGCTGCTGCCGACTTACGCCACGGCGGGCATCCTGGCACCGATCCTTCTCCTGCTCTGCCGGATGGTCCAGGGCCTCTCCGTGGGCGGCGAATACGGGACGTCGGCGACCTATATGAGCGAGGTTGCGCTCGCCGGGCGGCGCGGCTTCTTCGGTTCTTTCCAATATGTGACGCTGATCGGCGGCCAGCTCCTCGCCTCGGCCGTCATCGTCATCCTCGAACTCTTGTTCAGCGACGAGGAAATGCGGGCCTGGGGCTGGCGCATTCCCTTCGTTGTGGGCGCTTGCGCCGCCGTCGTCGCCTTCTACCTGCGGCGCTCCCTGCACGAGACCTCGTCGGCGGAGACATGCGCCCGCAAGGAAGCCGGCTCGCTTGTCGGCCTGCTCCGCCGGCATCCGCGACCTTTCCTGACCGTGATCGGGTACACGGCCGGTGGCTCGCTGATCTTCTACACCTTCACCACCTACATGCAGAAATATCTGGTCAACACGGCACACATGGCCAAGGAGACGGCCAACGTCACCATGACGGCGGTGCTGTTTACCTATATGTGCATGCAGCCGCTCTTCGGCGCGCTTTCCGACAGGATCGGGCGGAAATGGTCGATGATGCTGTTCGGTGGCCTCGCGACACTGTGCACCGTGCCGCTCCTGACGGCGATCGGCAGCGTTGAGAGTCCGCTCTCGGCCTATTTCCTGGTGGTGGCGGCGCTCGCGATCGTGTCCTTCTACACCTCGATCAGCGGGCTCGTGAAAGCCGAGATGTTTCCGGCCGAGGTCCGGGCGCTCGGGGTCGGCCTCTCCTACGCCATCGCCAATGCCCTCTTCGGCGGCTCGGCCGAGGCAGTGGCGCTCGCTTTCAAGGATGCAGGCCATGAGA
Organism: Labrys neptuniae; assembly: GCF_040797145.1. Lineage (NCBI taxonomy): Bacteria > Pseudomonadati > Pseudomonadota > Alphaproteobacteria > Hyphomicrobiales > Xanthobacteraceae > Labrys > Labrys neptuniae. The sequence goes on from NZ_JBFNQD010000002.1 coordinate 152,579, forward strand.
CCTGGTTCTTCTGGTACGTCACGGCGATGTGCGCGATTGCCTTCCTCACCGCCCTCACCATGCTCGCCAACCGGCCGACCTATCTGGCGGGCGAAGGCACGGAATAGGCTCCTGGAGCCCCATGCCTGAAAGCGCGGGCAGGGTTTCGGCGAAAACGGGGAGCAATGGCGCCAATTCTGCCTGGTGGCGCATGGGCATCCAGCCTGGACTTCCCGCCCGCTTGCTGGTGCAGCCCCAAGAGGCATCCTCGATGCCTCTTGGGATTGTCGATGGTGCCGAACAGACCGAGGATCCGGCGCGCCTCGTTCACCCGCCGATATTTGCCGCCGCCAGCACCGCCATGTTGACGAGATCGGTGTCCTTGGCGGCCAGCGGCACGATCTGCACCGACTTGTCGAGGCCGACCAGGATCGGGCCGATCACCGTGGCTCCGCCGAGCTCCTGCAGCATCTTGGTGGCGATCGAGGCGGAGTGGAAAGCCGGCATGATCAGCACATTGGCCGGTCCGGACAGGCGGCAGAACGGATAGAGCGCCATCGCCTCGCGGTTGAGCGCGACATCGGCCCCCATCTCGCCGTCATATTCGAAATCGACGCGGCGGCGATCGAGAATGCGCACCGCGTCGCGCACGCGCTCGGCCCGCTCGCCCTCCGGATGGCCGAAGGTGGAATAGGCGAGCATGGCCACGCGCGGCTCATAGCCCAGGCGCTTGGCCACCGAGGCCGCCTCGATGGCAATGGCGGCGAGTTCCTCCGAGGTCGGCATGTCATGCACGGCAGTATCGGCCACCAGCACCGTGCGCCCACGCGCAATGGCGATGGAAAGGCCGAGGACGCAATGGCCGGGCTTGTCGCTGACGACGCGTCGGACATCCTCGAGGGCAATCGAATAATTGCGGGTCAGGCCGGTGACCATGGCGTCCGCATCGCCCATCGCCACCATGCAGGCGGCGAAATGGTTGCGGTCGATCGAGGCAAGGCGCACGCAGTCGCGCATCAAATAGCCCTGCCGCTGCAGCCTGTCATAGAGATATTGCGCATAGGCATTGGTGCGCGGCGAGATACGGGCGTTCTGGATCACCATGCCTTCGCGCAGCTCGACGCCGGCAAAGGCGGCAGCGGCCTCGACGCGATCCTCGCGGCCGACCAGGATGGCGGTGCCCAGTCCCTGGTTGACGAAGGAGGCTGCGGCGCGGATCACCGCCTCCTCCTCGCCTTCGGCGAACACCACCCGCTTGGGGGAGCGGCGAACCCGATCGAAGATGCCGGCCAGCGTGCCGGCGACGGGATCGCGGCGGGCCGAGAGCGCGGCACGATAAGCGGCGAGGTCGGCGATCGGCTTGCGGGCGACGCCGGTCTCCATCGCCGCCTTGGCCACGGCGACGGGCACCCGCGTCATCAGGCGGGGATCGAAGGGCGCCGGGATGATGTAGTCGCGTCCGAAGCGCGGCCGCGCGCCCTGATAGGCGCTCGCCACCTCATCCGGCACTTCCTCCTGGGCAAGCTCGGCAAGGGCCTGGGCTGCCGCCACCTTCATCTCCATGTTGATGGCGGTGGCATGCACATCGAGCGCGCCCCGGAAGATGTAGGGGAAGCCCAGGACGTTGTTGACCTGGTTGGGATAATCGGAGCGGCCAGTGGCAATGATGACGTCGTCGCGCACGGCGTGGGCCTCGTCGGGCGTGATCTCCGGATCGGGGTTGGCCATGGCGAAGACCACCGGATTGGGCGCCATGGAGCGCAGCATCTCGGTGGTAAGGGCGCCCTTGACCGACAGGCCGAAGAAGACGTCGGCACCGTCGAGCGCCTCGGCCAGGGTGCGTCGGTCCGTCTCGGCGGCGTGGGCCGATTTCCACTGGTTCATGCCATCGGTGCGGCCCTTGTAGACCACGCCCTTGGTGTCGCAGAGCAGGACGTTGTCGGGCGCAAAGCCCATGGCCTTGACCAGCTCGACGCAGGCGATGCCGGCCGCCCCGGCGCCGTTGACCACCAGGCGGGTGGAGGTGATGTCACGCCCGGTCAGCTTCAGGCAGTTGAACAGGCCGGCAGCGGCGATGATCGCCGTGCCGTGCTGGTCGTCGTGGAAGACCGGGATGTCCATCAATTCCTTGAGGCGCTGCTCGATGATGAAGCATTCGGGCGCCTTGATGTCTTCCAGATTGATGCCCCCGAAGCTCGGGCCGAGATAGCGCACGGCGTTGATGAAGGCGTCGGGGTCCTTGGTATCGACCTCCAGATCGATCGAATCGACATCGGCAAAGCGCTTGAACAGCACGGACTTGCCTTCCATCACCGGTTTGGAGGCCAGTGCGCCGAGATCACCGAGGCCGAGAATGGCGGTGCCGTTGGAGATCACCGCCACCATGTTGCCCTTGGCCGTGTAGTCATAGGCGACAGCCGGATTCTCCGCGATCGCCCGCACCGGCACCGCCACGCCCGGGGAATAGGCGAGCGAGAGGTCGCGCTGCGTCGCCATCGGCTTGGTCGGTACCACCTCCAGCTTGCCGGGCTTGCCTTGCGAGTGAAAGGCCAGAGCCTCCTGGTCGGTGAAGCTGGGGCGGGCTTGATTGGAGCGGACCGGGGTCGAGCCGACTGGACGCGGCGGTTTCTTATCCGTCATTGCGGGGGCGTTTCCATTATCAGGGGAACCGACCCTAAGCACAATTACGGGCTTCGTCCACGGACGATCCCGCGAAAGGCTGCTGTTCCTGCTGCTTCCGCTTAGGGAAGAAAAAAGGGCAGGAACCGCGCTGCCGGCCTGTCGCGGTTCGCTAGGATATCAGGGCATCAGGCCGCCCGGCGGCCGTCGCGATAGCCCTCGAGCCGGCCTTTCAGCGTGTTGAGGTAATAGATCGCACGCCCGCGCTGGCCGCGCGCCCGGCTGACGACATAGCCCCCGAAGGAGCGCAGCATGTAGTTGAAGGAATAAAGCGTGCCCATGCGATGCTTGGCCAGGACATAGCCCATGCCGCGGCCATAGCCGCGCGCCTTCTGCTGCATGCGGACATCCATCATGTCGATACGGATCTCGGGATGATGGCCATAGATGGCGTGGTCATAATAGGAGCGATAGCCCCGCTCCAGCATGCGCAGCACGATGTCGGGCGCCTCACAGGCCTGCCAGGGCGAGGTGGCGCCGACGCCGACATCCTCGTCATAACCGCCGACAGCCTCGAAGACTTCGCGCCGGCAGAAGGACACCCATTCGATCAGCGTGTCGAAGACATCGCGGGCGCCGGTCCAGCGTGCCCCCTCGGCAAAGCGGCCATTGATCGAGCGCCCGGTCTCGTCGGCGGCCCGGCCGTTGACGATATCGGCGCCCGTTTCCGCGAAGGTCTCCAGCACCTTTTCCAGCAGCCAGGATGGGTAGGTGCAATCATCGTCCGGAAAGCCGAGAAGCTCGCCCTCGGCGACCTTGGCGCCATTGTTGCGTGCCCGGCTCGCACCCGGCACGCCGGGCGTGCGCAGATGGCGGATCGGAAAGGGACGCATCTTGCGCGCCAGCACCTCGGTAACCCGCTCGTCGCGATTCTGGTCGACGATGATCACCTCGAAATCCTTGAAGGTCTGGGTCTCCAGGCTGTCGAGCATCAGCGCGATCTCCTCGGAGCGTCCGAGCGTCGCCATTACCAGTGAAAAATGTACGGCCATCGTCTGCGCCTTGACCTACAATTTGAGAATCCGCGCAGGATCGAGTTGCCCCCGTACCAGATCCCACAGAGCTAGAAGATTGCCGGCGAGCCGTCCGCGCCGGTCGGTCCAAGGCTCCGGAAAGGCGCTCTTGACCAGATTGGAAGCCAGGTTTTCGATGCTGCCCTCCAGCGCACCGCGCAGGCTCATATTGCCCTTGCGCATGATGTAGACGCGGTTGGCGATCTGCGAATAGCCGAGCCGCCGGCCGGGGCTGCGCCCCCCCGACTTGGTGCCCAGATGCACGCCGCGCAGGCGCCCGCTCTTGACGATCCGGCCGAAGGGCGCGAGCTGCCGTGAGAAATCGACATCCTCGAGCCAGGCATAGAGCGGCAGCTTTTCGTCGAAGGCCAGGCCGTGCCGGCGCACCGGCTCGAGCCGCACCGCCATGTTGCAGCCATAGCCATTATAGACCGGCTCCAGCGTGTCCGCCGCGCGATTGGGGCCGGCCACCGCCAGCCTGTCGAGGCCCTCGCGCATGCCGAGCCCCGCCCCCGGGGCGCCATCGGCGAGCACCGTGCCGGTGACCATCACCATGTCGGGATTTTCCACGAACAACCTGACGGTCTCGGCCAGGAAATCGGGCGCGGGCAGGAAGTCGTCGTCGAAGAACATCACGATGTCCGCATCGGTGGCGGCCATCAGGGCGTTGCGCTGATGCGGCAGGCCGACGGGACCCGCAATCATCTTGAGGCCCGGCACGATCTGCCGGAGGGCGGCCTCGTCGGCATCGGCAGGCTTGGCCGGGCAGATCAGGAAATCGTCGGGCCGGCGCTCCTGGCCCATCATCACACGCACGGTCTCGGTCAGCACATCCCGTCGGCCCGCCGTCGCGATTGCGACGGCAATCCGCATGTTCTCATGCGCCTTCACGCCGATCTCTCCATGATGCAGGTCTTCCTTGCCATCGCCGCGCATGTCATCAGGTCCTGAACCGAAGCCGTGCCCGCGACATGAGCTGGTCGACCAGGCCGGTCAGCCCAACTGCGTCACCGAACCAGCGTGCCATCAGATAGACACTGCCGACATAGGTCACCAGATAGACCGCGCCGGCAGCACCGATCCGGACCAGATTCATGACGATATCCGTGCTGTCTTGAAACAGGGTCGAGACATAGACCAGGAAAAGCGCACTGATCACCAGCGCTGCACAGGGCCCGACAAAGGCGGCAAGCTGGGCACGATAGCTCAACCCGATCATCGATTTCACCGCCATCATGGTCGAGACCAGCACCGCAAGCGTGGCAAGCGCCTTGGCGGCAATGGCTCCCATAACCCCGAAGCACAGGATACCGGCGATGGTGAGCGGCACGCGCACGGCAAATTCGACCAGGTTCCTGAACGTGATCTGGCGCGACTTGTTGAGGCTGACGGCCAGGGGCGCCATCGGCAGCGCCGGAATGGAGCCGATGCAGGCCAGGGCGATGCCGGTAAGGATGGGGGCGGCCTCGGCCCATTGCGGGCCGAGAAAGACATGGATCAGGTGCTCGGCCATGATGGCGCCGAAGCAAAGGATCGGCGCCATTAGCAGGAAGATGCCGACGCTCGCCTTGAGATAGCTGTTCCGAAGACCGCCATTCTGATGCGCATTGACGAAGGCCACGTTCAGCGGCGTTCCGAGCGGGGCAGCCAGGACCTGGAACGGCAGCGAGGAAAGATCGTTGGCCATGACATAGCGCCCGAAGGCGGCGGGCGGAATGAAACGGGGCAGAATGAAGCGATCCGCCTGCCAGTTGATGGCCGACAGGATCTGCGACATCAGGTTCCAGGTCAGGATGTCGGCAAAGACCGGCCAGGCCTTCAGCGTCAGGCGTGGGCGCATCGGTGCGAGCCAGTAGGAACCGACCAGGGCCACGAAGGCCACCAGAATGGTTCCGAGCGCGATCGACCAGTAGCTTCGCGTCAGGATGGCCACGATGATCGCGGTGGTGACGGCAATGGTCTTGCTGGTGATGTCGAGCCCGGCCTGGCGGCGGAAATCCATGCGCCGGTTGAATTCCACCAGCATGGGGCTGACGCAGCCGCGCATGGCCGGCGCCAGGGCCAGGCTCATCACCAGGGGCACCAGCCGGGGCTCGCCATAAAAGAAGGATATCGGCCAGGCGCAGAGAATGAAGAAGCCGGCAATGATCAGTCCGCGCAGGGCTCCCAGCGTGAAGGCGGTGTTGTAGACCTCCGCGGTCGGCTCGGGAACGCGCAGCATGGCAGCGCCGAGCGGCAGTTCCATCACGGCCTCGACGATGAAGATCAATGTCATCGCCATCGCGACCAGGCCGAAATCGCTGGGTCCGAGGAAACGGGCCAGCACGATCAAGGCAACGAAATCCACCGACTTGCCGGCAAGCCGCGCTCCGGCGGTCCAGGCACCGGCCTTGGCCGTCTGTTTCGAAAGTGCGCCGATTTCAGCCCTCATGGCGGCACAGGCTCCCCTCTGCCTGCCTTCGTAAGGCCCAAGCAGTTTCGAAGCCGGCGCCGGAAGTTCCGCGCTGCCATTGAGGGTGTGCGATCAGGATCATCATCGAGGTTGAATTGTATGGAACGTGGATATCACGGCGCGACGACCGGAGCCTTTCATCAGCGAACAAAAATCTCGAGCTGGGGGTTCGTCCCCCAGACCGAATATCAAAACAAGTCGTGGCTTATCCGGCCGCGGATGACCGCCGATGATGACGGCTGCTACCAGCGATAGCTATTTTATGCAAAGGCCTCGCAGCCTGACAGCTATCCATTCGAAGGATCGCCAAAAGGGAACCACTCCCCCTTTTGGGAGGTGGTCCGCGCCGCACCCTCTGGGCTATCCTCAGGCAGCTCGGCAAAGACCTGGCGGCTCCCAATCATCACACATCAGCAGCCCGTTGCAACGCTCCGTCGACGGAGCACCCGCGAGCCTGAAAGGAATTCGTACCCATGAGTCCCATCACCCGGCGCCTGTTCCTGGCCCTTCCCGCCCTGGGCCTGTCCGCCGCACCGGCATGGGGACAAGCCGTACCGGACCTCAGCGGCTACAAGCTCATCTTCAGGGACGAATTCGAGGGAACCGAGCTCGACCGCGACAAATGGCATATCGGCACCAACCCCAAGGGCGAGCAATGGGGCTCGGACAGCTATTTCGTCACCGCCAGCCAGGCGGACGCCGAGTTGTTCGGCCAGGTCTACCAGGTCGCGGACGGCAAGCTGCGGATCCGGGCCAATCACAAGGCCGACTTTGCCGATCCCACCGGCTGGAAGCGCAAATGGTATTCCGGCATGATCAGCACGGCTTTTCCCAACGGCAAGCCGCCAAGCGCAGCGTTTCGGCGAGGCTATGTCGAGGTCCGCCAGAAGTTCCCGGCCGGAAAGGGCGTGTGGCCTGCCAATTGGGCCCTCAACCTGAAATCGCAGACCCCTGAGGGCGATCCGCTCGGCTCCATCGAGATCGACGGGCTGGAAGCCTATGGCGTCGACATGACCATCTTCCACACCATCGTCCACAATTGGGGAAACAAGACATCTTCCCCCGCCATGTCGCAAAAGCTCCCCGACCTGAGCGCCGATTTCCATACCTATGGCTATCTGGTGGGCGACAACGAGGTTTCGGCTTTTCTCGACGGCAAGCTCGTCCACACGGTTTCGCTGTTGCGGGCCGACAGTGTCGACCGTTTCTTCTGGATGTTCAACCTGGCCATGGGCGGCGGCTGGCCGATCAGCGTTCCCGAAAGCGGCCATTACGACATGCTGATCGACTATATCCGCATCTATTCCAAGGATCCGGACGCGGTGGCCATCAACCCATGACCTCTAACCCATGACCTCTAACCCATGACCTCTAACCCATGACCTGGGCCCTGGCGGGCCTGACGGCCTCTGCTGTCTGCCTTCTGGCCCCTGAATCGAGGTCGCAGGTGGCGCAGGCAATGCCGGCCAGCATGTAGAAGGGCAGGCCGAGATCGATCAGGGTACCCGAGATCGTGGCCATGATCAGGCCTACGAGGCAGCCGATCCGCACGGCGGCGCGCAGCTGGATCGTGGCCCAATCAAGGGGACGGATAGCGGGCTTGAACAGCACCATCAGGATGAAGATCCCATAGGTGAGTGCGCCGATGGCGCCGAGATTGGCCAGCACTGCCAGCGGGAAGCTCGAGGCGCGCACCGTGCCGATGCCGGCTCCCAGTCCATAGGTCGCGAAGAATGTTTCGAGCGCCGTCTGGTTCCACATGCCGCGCTCCGCCGCAGACTGGCTCGTTCCCTTGTTGAGCACGAAGTCCTGCATCATGCCGTAGATCGTTTCTGCCAAGGTGGGGGTGAGCAGTACGGCTGCGACGATGACGGCAAGCAGCAGGGGCGCGAAAGCCAGATAGGCATAGACGCTGCGCGGCAGGGGCCCGCCGCGCACCAGGCGCAGCAGGGACTCCGCATAGAGGATCGCCAGCACCACCGGCAAGGCGACATAGCCGCTGGTGGAAGTGCAGAAGATCACCAGGAGCAAGTTGATCAGCGCCAGCCAGAATGTGAGTTGAGGGCGGATATTGCCGAGCCAGAGCCGGAGGGCAAAACTGCCGGCCCACATCGACGACGAGGCAAAGGCCGCGGCCTCGGTGAAGGAGCCGTTGATGCGCTTGAGCCCGTTGACCACCGTATCGTCATGCATGGTGTAGGTGGTGTTGCGCATGAAATCGAGCAGGAAGGCGGTTCCCGTCCAGAAGGTCGCGAGATCGACGATCGCGAAGAAAATATTGAGGGCGCAATAGGCCACCACGGCATTGGTGACGGCCTCCAGGCCTTCCCTGGTCCGCGCAACGATGTAGCAGATCAGAAAGCAGACGATGTCGCCGATGAAGTAGACGCTCTGCGTCAGATTGCCGGTGGTGGGAGAAAGCGGCACCAGAATGGGCGCAGAGCCACCGTCAGAGGTGGCACCGATGGCGGCGACATAGGAGGCACCGGCGAAGAAGCGCGGCAGGATGAAGGCGCCGACAATGCCGACAGCCGCGGTCGCGACGAACCAGAATCCCTCACGCGGAAAGGTGAGGCGTGCCGTGACGACCGACCAGGTACCCGGGCGTGTCAGGACGGATGCCGCCGTGAACCCCAGCAGCAGATGGGCCGGCTGGATGGTGGTGCCCGCCAGGATGAGCGCGGCGGAGGAACCGAAGATCATGCAGGGAATGAGCATGGAAACGCCGAAAACCGGCCCTCGTCTCAAAGCCAGGATTCCGAGCAGAATGAAGAAGACACCAATGGGTTCCAAACTCACGCGAGGCCCTTTCCGTCTGCCCCTGGCAGAGCTCGTTCCAGCGGAAACGCGCCTTGCCCTCAGTCCTCGCTTCGGCCGCCACTCGAACCGCGGCATGCTTGTGTTCCGGCCCGGGAAAAACGTTCCGGAATGGCCCCGCTGGTGCAAAAATGCCGGCACGGGTTGCGCCATCGGGACAGTATCACATCATGGCGCCCGATGATTCCAGTTCATGCGCCCGCCGAAATATGGCAACCGCCGCGGCGATACCGGCCCGATGGGGCTGATCCAGCGGGCTCTTCTAGACAATGGCGCCGGCAGCCGACAGATATCCATTCGACGGATATCACACAGAAGGAGCCCCCTCCCTTTAGCCAAGTGGCCCGCGGCGCGCTTTTATGGATTATTCTCAAATCGTCTTGGCCATGATGCCGCCGGTTTCGAATGTCGAAGCTTGGCGGAGGGATCTTGCCACAGCGGTCAGCCCCGGCGACGCAACCACTCCATGGCGACGAGCCCTTCGCAAGCCGCATCGACAAGAAACTGTTTGGCGTTTTCCATTTCCGACGAGAGCTGGCCTTGCGCATCCTGCATGTCTTGAATCATACACGCCGCCTCAACGGGCATGTGCACCTCACCATCGATCTCGCCTGCATGCAGGCACAGCTCGGCCATGAGGTGGCCATTGCCAGCGGCGACGGCGATTTCGACGCCTTGCTGGCTGCCCATGGCGTGGAGATCATCCGGATCGACCAGCGCCAGAAGCCCCTGGTTGCGCTGCGGGCGGTCGCCGCTCTCACCCGCCTGTTGCGTTCGCGCCGTTTCGACATCGTGCATGCCCATATGATGACGAGCGCGGTGCTATGCTGGCCGGCCTGCAAGGCTGCGGGTGTGCCGCTGATCACCACTGTCCACAACGAATTCGCGCGCAGCGCCGTCGCCATGGGCGTGGGCCGGCGGGTGATTGCCGTGAGCGACGCCGTCGCCCGTTCGATGGCCAAGCGCGGCATCCCGGCTTCCCGCATCCGCACCGTGCTGAACGGGAATATCGGCTCGCCGCGCCTCTCGGCGCCGGCCGGCCCGCCTGCGGCGCTTGGCACGCCCTCGATTCTCTATGTCGGCGGCCTGCACCCGCGCAAGGGGGCGCCCGTCCTGCTGCGGGCCTTCGAGCGGGTCGCCAGGGAAGTTCCCGGGGCTTCGCTCCATTTCGTCGGCGACGGCCCGCACCGCGCCGAATACGAGGCCATGGCCGCGGCCATGCCATGCGCAGCGGCGATCACCTTTCACGGTGGCTGGGACGACCCGCGGCCTTTCTTCAGGGGAGCGGATGTCTTCGTGCTGCCCTCCCTGGCCGAGCCGGCCGGACTGGTGCTCTCCGAGGCCAGCGAGGCGGGCTGCGCCATCGTCGCTTCCGATGTCGGCGGCGTGCCGGAAATGCTGGATGGCGGCAAGGCGGGGCTGCTGGTGCCGCCCGATGATCCCGCTCGCCTGGCCGAGGCCCTGGTCTCCCTGCTCGTCACCCCCGGTGCCCTGCAGGACGGCAAGAGCCGTGCACGCGCAAATGCCGCGCGCATGACGCTGGACCGCGTGGTCGAGGAGACCTTTGCGGTCTATCGCGAATGCCTGCCGGCCTCAGCCCCAGGTCAGCGGATCGAGGCCTAGATAGAAGTCGAGCCGCTGCCTGTCCGGTCGCTGCAGCCCGAGCACCTCGAACAGGCTGGTGAAGGCCGCTTCAGCCTGCTCCGGTCCAGACCAGCTCTCGCCGGCATTGGCCAGCATCAGCGCAAGATCGGCATAGCGGTCCGCCGTGCCGAGGCGGCCGAGATCGATCATGCCGGTGCAGCGCAGCGTGGCGGGATCGACCATGAAATTGGGCATGCAGGCATCGCCATGGCAGATGACGCGATCCCTCATCTCTTCCGCGAGACGCTGTTCGCGCTGCGCCTCGAGCACAAGCAGGAGATCGGCTGGTACCACCTCCCGCTGCTCCGGCGGCAGGAAATCCGGATTGACGGCACCGCGCGCCACCACGTCGGCTGCGCGCGCCAACATGGTCGACAGGCCGCGTTCGAACGGGCAATCCTCGATCGCCAGCGCGTGCAGCGCGCCGATGCGGGCCGCGATCGACGGCCAAGCCTGCAATAGCTGATCACCGTCGAGATCGCTCGCCGGTACGCCGGCTATGGCGCTGGTGACCAGGCAGGCACCCTCCTCCCCTGCGCGCCAGTCGAGCACTTCCGGAGAGCCGAGCTTGAAGCGGCTCAGCCACTCGACCCGCCGGCGCTCCGCCTCCAGCGCGCTGGCGCCACGGCCCTGTGATAGTTTGGCGAAGGCCCCGCCATCGCTGCGACGATAGACGCTGTCGCCCGACTCGCCGTGGCTGACCGCCAGCCATTCTCTTCCCAAGGGAAGGGCAGGCAACAGGCTGGGGGCATTGGCGGTCGAAGGCATGGCGAATCGCTCCAAATTGGGGGCCGTGACCATAATGCAGAATAGGGTGGCAGCTGGGCCGGTGCGCCGCGACCCTGATGCCCCTGGGGCGATTCCTGTCGGATGCCACGGGAAGGAGACTTGCTCATGGAGTTGACCATTCGTCCCCTCACCGCCGAACTCTGGCTCGATTTCGAGGCCCTCTTTGGCGAGAATGGCGCAAGATCCGGCTGCTGGTGCATGTATTGGCAGATCGGCAGTCTCTACCGACGGCGAGCCCCCACCCAAAATCGCGCCGCCTTCCGGTCCGTGGTCGAGACTGGGCCGCCGCCGGGCCTGCTGGCTTTCGCCGACGCAAGCCCCGTCGGCTGGTGCCAGATCGGGCCACGTCCATCCATCCCCCATATCGACCGCGTCTGGCGGCTGCGATCGCCCGATCACAAACCGGTCTGGTCGGTATCCTGTCTCTACATCGCCAAGGGGATCCGTCGGCGGGGCGTCGCATCGCGCCTGATCGAGGCCGCAATCGATTTCGGCCGCGCCGGCGGGGCCACCACCATCGAGGCCTATCCGATCGACCGGCGCCTTTCGCCTTCCTCTTCCTCGACCGGTTTCGTGACCACCTTCGAGCGGCTCGGTTTCCGGTATGCTCCCTCCCCGACGCCGGAGCGGCCGATCATGCGCCTCGACCTCGGGCAGGCCTCTAGCTGAATGCCCCCATTGGTTCGCAAGGGTTTTTGCCCTATATCAAGGGCCTTCAATCAATCGGAACCACCATGTCTGGCCTCGCCAACCGCCCCTATCTGAAGATGAACGGCATCGGCAACGAGATCGTCGTGCTCGATCTCACCGACGGGTCGCATGCCGTGACGCCGGCGGAAGCCCGTGCCATCGCGGCGCATGAGCCGTTCGATCAGCTGATGGTGCTCTATCCGCCGCAACAGGCAGGGAGCGACGCCTTCATGCGCATCTTCAACGGTGACGGTTCCCAGTCCGGGGCCTGCGGCAACGGCACGCGCTGCGTCTCCTGGTATCTGATGCCGGTGCTCGGCAAGGACCGCCTCATGCTGCAGACGCCGACCAGCCTGGTCGAGGCCCGGCGTGCGGAAGCGGATTTCACCGTCGATATGGGCCCGCCGGCCCTGGACTGGCAGGCGATCCCCCTCGCCCGGGACGCCGGCGATACCAGGGCGATCGACTACGCCTATGGCCCGGCTGGGGCTCCCGTCCTGCAATCGCCGAGCGTGGTGAACATGGGCAATCCCCACGCCGTGTTCTGGATCGACCGCGACCCGGCCGAGATCGATCTCGCCACCATCGGCCCGGCCATCGAGCACGATCCCCTGTTCCCCGAGCGGGTGAACGTCTCGATCGCCCAGGTCCGCGACAGCGGCCATATCGTGCTGCGCGTGTGGGAGCGCGGCGCCGGCCTCACCCGCGCCTGCGGATCGGCTGCCTGCGCCACTGGCGTCGCTGCAGCTCGGCTCGGTTACACCGGGCGCAGGACTCGCATCAGCCTGCCGGGCGGCGACCTCCGGATCGAATGGCGGGAGGCCGATGGCCACGTGCTGATGACCGGGGCAGCGGAACTCGAACATGAGGGCCGCTTTGCGGCCTCCTGGTTCGCCGACGCGGCATGACCGAGATCGTCACCTTCGGCTGCCGCCTCAATATTCACGAATCGGAGGCGATGAAGACGGTCATCGGCTCGCGCGACGACCTGACCGTGATCAATTCCTGCGCGGTGACGGCCGAGGCGGCGCGCCAGGCCAGGCAGGCCATCCGCCGGCTCAAGCGTGAGAATCCGCAACGACGGATCGCCGTCACCGGCTGTGCCGCACAGACCGATGCCGACCGTTTCACCGCCATGCCGGAAGTCGACTTCGTGGTCGGCAATGCCGAAAAGCTGAAAGCCCGGACCTGGGCCTCCCTGACCGAGACTTCGGGCAAGCTGGTCACCTCGGACATCATGGCGGCCTACGACATCGCCTTGCCTGAGATCGAGCGTTTCGAGGGCCGGGCCCGCGGCTTTGTGCAGATCCAGAATGGCTGCGACCACCGCTGCACCTTCTGCATCATTCCCTTCGGCCGCGGCAATTCGCGCTCCCTGCCGCCGGAGATGGTGATCGCGCAGATCCGCCGCCTGGTCGAGGCCGGCTATAAGGAAATCGTTCTGACCGGGGTCGACCTCACCAGTTATGGCCCTGACCTGCCCGATCCCCTGCCCCTGGGCTCGCTGGTGCGTCGTATTCTGCGCGAGGTGCCGGACCTGCCGCGCCTGCGCCTGTCGTCCATCGATTCAATCGAGGCAGACGCCGATCTGATGCGGGCCCTGGCCGAGGATGACAGGCTGATGCCGCATCTGCATCTGTCGCTCCAGGCCGGCGACGATCTCATTCTCAAGCGCATGAAGCGCCGGCATTTGCGGCGGGATGCGATTCGCTTCTGCGCCGAGGCCCGGCGCCTCCGGCCCGACATCGTGTTCGGCGCCGATTTGATCGCCGGTTTCCCCACCGAGGACGAGGCGATGTTCACCCGTTCGCTCGATCTCATCGAGGAGTGCGGCATCACCTATCTGCATGCCTTCCCCTTCTCGCCGCGGCCCGGCACGCCGGCGGCGCGTATGCCACCCGTCGACGGTGCCGAGGTGAAGCGCCGCGCCGCCCGCCTGCGGGATGCCGGCGACCGGGCGATGGCACGCTTTCTTGCCAGCGAAACCGGCGAGATCCGCGAGATCTTGATGGAGCGCGGCGGCATCGGCCGCACTGCTCAATTCGCCGCCGTGCGGCCCGACAGGCCCGCGGCCCCGGGCAGCTTCATGCGCGTGCGGGTCGAGGGGCAGCAAGGCCGGGAATTGCTGGCGACGGCGTTGTAGGCCGCGTCTCGGCATTGTCTTCGAAGCACGAACCTGCCGGCGAATGGCCGCACGTCGCCATATCCGCATCCTGGGAACCGGCAGGGCGTCAAGAGCGGGCAGCCACGATGTCGGCGCTCCGCACGACACAATTGCGCCATGTCTGATTCATCGACCATTCAGCCTGGGCAGGCCAAGATAGCTTCAACAGCACTGGCGTCGGCAAGATTTACGTAACGTTTACCTTGTTAGAATGCGCTTGAGAGATTCTGTGCGCATGATGGACTCGCCGACTGGAGCCTCGTGCCGAAACGTGGACGCCGGTCTTCGGCGGAAACGCGACAACAACCCACGGCATCGGGCCCGAACCCGAATTCGGGTCCGGCGCTGCAAACGGCCCCGGAGACCGGCGTGACGATTTCGCATTTCTTTCGATCGGCGCTCGGCGCCAGCCTTTTCCTTACAGCCGGCCTGACGCCTTCCCTGGCAGCCGCGGCCAGCGCCAGGACGGCGATCAATTACGGTGTCACCCTTGCCGGCTTCCCCATCGGCACGGCGAATCTCGCCATCAATCTGAGCGACGGCGGCCCCTACAAGATCGACGCCTCCGCCAAGGTGGGTGGCCTGATCCGGCTGATCAGCGACGGGCGCGGCTCGGCTTCCTCATCGGGAAAGCTCGGCTCCAGCCAGGTCCGCCCGACGGCCTATACCCTCACCTCGGTGGCGGGCAAGAAGCCGCAATCGGTGCAGATGGCTCTCGCCGGCGGCAATGTCACCGCCCTGCAATTGCAGCCCGACCTGCCGCCGCGCAAGGATCGCGTGCCGCTCACGGACGCCAACAAGCATGGCGTGATCGACCCGCTTTCGGCCGTGCTGGTACCCGTGACCGGCGGCCAGGCCCTCGATGCCTCGGCATGCCGACGTTCACTCCCGGTGTTCGACGGAGCGCAGCGTTTCGACATCAAGCTGTCCTATGCCCGTACCGAGCAGGTCAGCGGCAAGGGCTACGCTGGCCCCGCCATCGTCTGTTCGGCGCGCTATGTGCCGATCGCCGGCCACCGGCCTTCGCGCTCCCAGACCAAATTCATGGTCGAGAACCGCGACATCGAACTATGGCTTGCACCGATCGGCGAGACGCATGTGCTCGCGCCGTTCAAGATCATCATCGGCACCCAGATTGGACGCCTGACCCTCACCGCCTCTCGTTTTGGCGGCGATGCAGATTGAGCCGGATGGGGCTGTGCCAAAACGAAACATCGAGGTTAAACCTGATGTCGGCCCGTTTCGGCACTAGCCTGTTTCAATCATCCCCAAGGATCGGGATTTCATCGTCCTTAGCCGACTATCGACTGATCCGCATCGGCCCGATGACGAGCCGTTTCCTGTCTGGGATCGGCATCTTCTCTAACCATTCGAGGCAGAACTGCCGCGTATAGCGATGTTCTTCTCCTTCCAAACCCATTAACGCCCCTCGGCCAGGCAGTCGTTCGATCGATCTGAGCCGCCCGATTCGTCGGTGATTCGTTCAGGGTTTGGCTGCATTCCTCGCCCTGATTAACGAGAAGAGATCGGCTTTAAGTTGTCGGCTTAGTTTCTTGTTAGCCATGACCGCGGCGAGTGCAGACAGAAAACGCTCTTGAAGCCGCGATGCTCGAACTCGCTGTCCGTGCGCGGGTGCATCCAACGACTGCCAAATCAGCTTCGTTGGGACACCTCGATCCCAAGCCGTGATCCAGGCTCAGCCGTTCGCCTCTCGAACGGAGTTCGCCCGATTGTAGTCAGTCGATCTCGAAGACGCCCGTGACCGGCACGTGGTCCGAAGGCTTTTCCCAGCCACGGGCTTCGCTGAGAATCTCGATCGACCGGGCCGTGCCGGTCAGGCTCGGGCTCGCCCAGATATGATCGAGCCGCCGGCCGCGATTGGAGGCAATCCAGTCGGCCGCGCGATAGCTCCACCACGTATAGAGTTTGGCCGGCTCGGGCGTGAACTCGCGCATCAGGTCGATCCAGCCGCCAACGGCGATCATCGCCTTCATCGCCTCGGTTTCCACTGGCGTATGCGAGACGACGTCGAGCAGCTGCTTGTGGCTCCAGACATCATGCTCGAAAGGCGCGATGTTGAGGTCTCCCACCAGCAGGGCACGACCATTGGCTTGCGGAAAATCACCGGCAAACCACTCATGCATCTCCGCGAGAAAATCGAGCTTGTGGCCGAATTTCGGATTGAGCTCGCGGTCGGGAATGTCCCCGCCCGCCGGAACGTAGAAGTTGTGAACGGTGAGCGGCTGCTTCAGTCCGGCTTCAGCCCCAAGGCGGATCGAAATATGGCGGGCGTCGCCCTTCTGGCAGAACTCACGCTTGTCGACCATCTCGAAGGGCAAGCGCGAAAAGATCGCTACGCCGTGATAGCCCTTCTGCCCGTTGAAGGCGATATGCTCGAAACCGAGCTTACGCACATCGTTGAGGGGAAACTTGCCATCCTCGACCTTGGTTTCCTGCAGGCAGAGGATGTCCGGGTTTTTCTCCCTCACCAAGCGCTCGACCAGCCCCATGCGCAGACGAACCGAATTGATATTCCAGGTGGTGAGGGTGATCTGCATGGAAAAAACACTCGGGTGAGGGTGGGCCGCCACGCCCGGCGTGGCATGTCTGTTTGGGGGAATAACCGCCGGGTAGGCAGCGTCTCCGGGTTGACCGAAGCCGATCATGGCGGACCCATCTCCTCGCTAGGTCAGAGGATCGGTCCGGCTGCGACCAGAAAGAAGTTGGCAGCTACGGCCCTCGATCCGATTCCGAAAACCGATCGGACCATAGGCTTTGCTATCTTGTCGTTTTTCCGAAAGCAGGATGAGCTTCCGGCCGGGACGGGCTAGCCACGCAAACGGCGGCAGAGATCGTCGAGTTGCTCAAGCGATTTGTAGCGAATCTTCAACTCGCCTCCATCGCCGCGATGATCGAGCACGACCTTGAGACCGAGCACGTCCGAGATCGTCCGCTCCAGCGCAATCGTATCGGGGTCCTTCTCGACGCGGCTGCGCGCCCGCAAGGTCTTGCCGGCACTTTGCGACTGGTCCTGCACGATGCTCTCGGCATCGCGCACCGACATGTTCTCGTCGATGATCAGTCGGGCCACGCTTTCGGGATCGGAGACCGACAGGAGGGCACGGGCATGCCCGGCTGTCAGTTTGCCGCTTACGACATTGACCTTGATCGCATCGGGAAGCTTGAGCAGACGAAGCGTGTTTGCCACATGGCTACGGCTCTTGCCGATGACCTTGGCAAGATCATTCTGGGAATAGGAGAATTCCTCGATCAGACGATCATAGCCAATCGCCTCTTCGATAGCGTTGAGGTCGGCACGCTGGACGTTCTCGATGATCGCAAGTTCGAGCGCTTCCTTATCCGAAGCTTCGACAATCGTTACGGGTACATCATGAAGTTCGGCCCGCTGCGCAGCACGCCAGCGCCGTTCGCCCGCGATGATCTCATAGGCATCCATGCTGCCGGCAACAGCGCGAACCAGGATCGGCTGAATGATGCCTTTCTCGCGAACAGAATTGGCGAGATCCTCGAGTTCTTCCTCGCTGAAATTCTGCCGTGGATTCTTGGGGTTAGGCCGCAGGAAGCCCGTCGGCACCCGGCGTTGGCCGCGGGCCCGTTCAATCGCCGCCCCCTCCTCGCCAGCGTCGCCGATCAAGGCGGCCAGGCCGCGCCCCAGGCGCGGACGCATTCTATCATCAGAAGTCATGATCGCTCCTTACGCAGCACGCAACAATTTCTCGCGCTGAATCACTTCGGAGGCGAGACGAACATAGGCCTGGCTACCCGGGCATTTGAGGTCATAGAGCAGCGAAGGCTTACCATAGGACGGCGCTTCCGAGACACGAACATTGCGCGGAATGACCGTTTGATAGACTTTCTCACCCAGGAAATCGCGCACATCCGCCATGACCTGCCCAGAGAGATTGTTCCGAGCATCATACATGGTCAGCACCACACCGTGAATGCTGAGATGGGGATTGAGCGAATTGCGCACCTGCTCCACCGTACGCAGCAGCTGCGACAACCCTTCCAGAGCAAAGAATTCACATTGCAGGGGCACCAGGACAGCATCTGCAGCTGCCATGGCATTCACCGTGAGAAGATTGAGTGAGGGCGGGCAGTCCACCAGGACATAGGAGCAGGGAAAATCACTCGACGAAGCCAAGGCGTGAATGGCCTTGCGCAGACGGAATGCACGATCGCGCTCACCGGCGATTTCAAGCTCGACCCCGAGCAAATCCATATTGGAGGGCGCCAGATGCAGCCGTGGCACCACGGTTTCGACGATCGCAGCACGCAGATCGCAATCACCGACCATCACATCATAAGTGGTCCGCACGCGCTGCTTCATGCCGATACCAAGACCCGTAGAAGCATTGCCCTGGGGATCGAGATCGATGATCAGCACATCTTCGCCGATTGCGGCGAGGGCCGTGCCGAGATTGATGGCTGTCGTGGTCTTGCCAACCCCACCCTTCTGATTGGCAATAGCGAGAATACGCGGCAACGTCATGGCACCCATCTTTCCTGCAGCCCAAAGCGTGGAAACGGCATCTAAATGTCACCCGCCCAGGCGCTTTATCGCGGTTTTGATCGAAACAATCTGCCCGGTCGAGTCAGTAAGGCTCGGTATCAATTCCGCCTGGATATTCCAATATTTAGTTGCCTGGGTCAATTCCTGCCCTACATCTTGTCCCTTGAGAAACAGCGCCTGCGCGCCCGTTTTCAACAGCTCCTCGCTATAGTCGAGCAATTCTGGTAGCGATGCCAGAGCGCGCGCCGTGATCATATCCGCGCCGTCCGACCAGCCAGATACGAAATCTTCGATTCGAAGGGCATGCACTGTCGCGGGCGCGTTGGTTATGCGGGCCACTTCTCGCAGAAAGGAGGCCTTGCGTCCGTTCGACTCGACGAGATGCACTCGAAATCCCGGGATGGACTTGTTCGCTATTGCCAGGACCATGCCGGGAAAGCCGGCGCCACTGCCGAGATCAACAACCGTCCTGGCATTGCCCAGCAGAGGAAGCAATTGAGCGCTGTCGGCTATATGCCGGGTCCAGACTTGCGAAAGGGTGGACGGCGCCACCAGATTCTTGACCCTCTGCCAGCGTTGCAGGGCATCGACATAGAGGTCAAAGTCTCCAACTGTTTCACGTGAAACAGGGAGGGATCGCAAGGCTGCTTGGCGGTCAGTGTCCAGAGTCATGCCCGGACCATGGCTGATCCGGCTTCTGGAGGCAAGCAAGACCTGGAGTAATCCAACGCTGCGGCTAGCCCCAACCGTGTGGGTTTGAGAACGCTCGCTCGTCAGCCACCTGCCTCAACCCGGCTGCGCTCCCTCACACTTCGAGCGGTTCGATCGACGTTCTCGAAGCTATTCGATACGAGTCCGAATCGATCAAAGGATTGCTCTTGCCTGCTTGCGCTTGCGTAGCGCTGCCAGCAGAAGGGTGGTTGCCGCCGGCGTGATACCGTCGATCCGGCTCGCCTGGCCAATGGTCCGCGGTTGCACGCTGGCGAATTTCTGCCGGGTCTCGTTGGAAAAGCCAACGACAGCCTGGAAGTCAAAATCACTAGGAATTTCAATGTCTTCGTCGCGGCGAAAGGCCGCCACATCCGCCTTCTGCCGCTCCAGATAAACAGCATATTTGGCTTCGATCTCGACCTGCTCCAGCACCGTCCCCTCGAACCCGGCCGCCTCAGGCCACAGCCGGGCCAGATCGGAGAAACCGACATTGGGATAGGCGAGGAGATCGAAGGCGGAGCGCCTGACGCCGTCGCGGTTGATATGGATGCCGGCAACCTCCGCCTGGTTCGGCGTCACCGAAACGGATCGGCTCCAGACCAGGGCCGCGTCGAAGGCGGCCTGCTTGGCCTTCCAGGCCCGTTGCCGCTCCGCTCCGACCAGGCCGAGGGCGAGGCCTCGGTCGGTCAGGCGCCGGTCGGCATTGTCGGCCCGCAGGGTCAGGCGATATTCGGCCCGCGAGGTGAACATGCGATAGGGCTCGCTGACGCCGCGGGTAACCAAGTCGTCGATCATCACGCCGATATAGGATTCGTCGCGGCGGAAGCTCACGCCTTCACCGCCAGCGGCTCGGTGGGCTGCATTCAAGCCAGCAACCAGGCCCTGCGCACCCGCTTCCTCATAGCCGGTGGTGCCATTGATCTGCCCGGCCAGGAACAGCCCACGTACCCGCCGCGCCTCCAGCGTGGCGTCGAGCTCGCGCGGATCGATATGGTCATACTCGATGGCATAGCCGGGTCGGATCATCCGAACCTTCTCCAGGCCGGGAATGGTCACCAGCATGGCCTGCTGCACATCCTCAGGCAGGGAGGTCGAGATGCCGTTCGGGTAGACGGTATGATCGTTCAAGCCTTCCGGCTCCAGGAAGATCTGGTGGCCGTCCCGCTCGCCAAAGCGTACCACCTTGTCCTCGATCGACGGGCAATAGCGCGGGCCCCGGCTTTCAATCTGCCCCGAATAGATTGGAGCCCGGTGGATGTTGTCCTGGATGACCTTGTGGGTCTGCGGCGTGGTGCGGGTGATGCCACAGGAAACCTGCGGATTGGGCAGCTGTGTGGTCAAGGTCGAAAAGGGTTCCGGCGGCTCGTCGCCGGGCTGCATCTCAAGCGAAGCCCAGTCGATGGTTCGGCCATCGAGACGGGCCGGCGTGCCCGTCTTCAGCCGTCCCAGCTCGAAACCGATACGGGCAAGGGTCCGGGAAAGGCCGAGTGCCGGAGCCTCGCCGACACGGCCCGCCGCAATCCTGGTATCGCCGATATGGATGATGCCGCTCAAAAAGGTTCCCGTGGTCAGGACAACCGATCCGCATCCGAATCGATCACCCTTCGTGGTCGTGACAGCCCGGACCCGACCATCCATGATCTCGATATCATCGACTTCCGCCTCGATCACGGTCAGATCGGCCTGCTCGGCAATCGCCGCCTGCATGGCGGCCGCGTAAAGGGCCCGGTCCGCCTGTGCCCGCGGCCCGCGCACGGCGGGTCCCTTGCGGCGGTTGAGCACGCGGAACTGAATGCCGCCCTGATCGGCGACCCGTCCCATCAAACCATCGAGCGCGTCTATCTCGCGTACGAGATGTCCCTTGCCGAGCCCGCCGATCGCGGGGTTGCAGGACATGGTGCCGATGGTCTCGGCTCGATGGGTGATGAGAGCCGTCCGGGCGCCAAGCCGTGCAGCGGCCGCCGCCGCCTCGCAGCCGGCATGGCCGCCACCCACCACGATCACATCGAATTGCCGGTTCATCATCGAATCCATTCGCCCGCCATCCGCGGCTTCGAACGCCCATTCGTCATTGCAAACGCAACCATACGGATCCAGGCATTGGACCCAGGATCGTCCGGCTGCGCTGACGGTGACGGCGCAAATATCCGTGTTTCGCTGCAGCTCTTACGCCGAAGCAGCCTCTGCGTCAAAACCAGCGTGAGATCCAGAACCCGAAGAACCGGGACCGACCCAAACATAGCGGCATTTCCGGATGCCTCGTTCCCACCTACTTGCCGATGCAGAATTCCCGGAAGATCACGTCATAGATCTCGTCGATGTCGACCCTGCCCGTCAGCCGGCCGATGGCCCGCACGGCCAGGCGCAGATCCTCGGCGACGAATTCCACCGGCGTTGCCTCATCCGCCGCCCGCACCGTGGCCAGGTGCGCCGTCACGGTCTCGAGTTCCCGGCGATGGCGCTCCCGCGTCACCAGGGCGGTCTCGCCACTCTCCAGGGCCTTTCTGGCCGCCTGTTCGAGCCGCTCGAGCAAGGCGGGCATGCCTGCGCCACTGCGGGCCGACAGGCCGAGCTCGAAGCCCGCAGGGAGAGTGTGGGGCGGGGGGTCTTGGCTATCGTCCTGCTTGGTGAGAACACGCAGGAGGGGAGCGGGCAGCTCGGGCGGATCCGCACGAGCATCGCCAGCCTCCAGCCAGATCACCAGATCGGCACGGTCCAAGCTCGCCCGAGCCCGCTCCACGCCGATCGCCTCGACCACGTCGTTCGTCTCGCGCAGGCCGGCCGTGTCGATCAGGGTCACCGGATAGCCGCCAAGATCGAGATGGACCTCCAGCGTATCGCGGGTGGTGCCGGCAATGGGAGAGACGATGGCGACATCGCGCCGGGCCAGGGCATTGAGCAGCGTGGACTTGCCGGCATTGGGCGGTCCCGCAATCACCATTACCGCGCCCTCGCGCAATCGCTCGCCGCTGCGCGCGCCTCGCAAGGCCATCTCGATCTCCGCCAGCAAGGCCTCAGCCCCGGACCGGACCGAGTGGAACAGGGCAGGGACGTCCTCTTCGTCCGGAAAGTCGATCTCGGCTTCCATCAGCGCCAACAGGCCGGCAAGGCGCTGCCGCCAAGCCATGGCCGCCCGCTCCAGCGCGCCACCCGCCTGGCGCAAGGCCTGGCGCCGCTGGCTTGATGTCTCGGCCTCGACCAGGCTGGCGATACCCTCCGCCGAGGTCAGATCCATCCGGCCATTGGCGACGGCCCGCCGGGTAAACTCACCCCGCTCGGCCAGGCGAAAGCCCGGCAGGGCGGTCAGGGCCGCGATCACCCCGGCAATGATGGCCCGGCCGCCATGCACCTGCAATTCGGCGACATCCTCGCCCGTGAAGCTGGCCGGGCCCGGAAAGAACAGCACCAGCGCTTCGTCGAGCACCTCGCCGTTGCCGGGATCCTTCAGACGCCGCAACGCGGCACGGCGCGGCTGCGGCACACTTCCGGCAATCGTTTCCAATCCGAATCGAACCGAGGGACCGGACAGCCGGATCACGGCAACACCGGCACGGCCGACACCCGAGGCGAGCGCGACGATGGTCTCAGCCATGAGCGAACACTCCGCCCGCCCGGACAGATCCCGCCCTTGATGACACCGAAGCGCTTTCACTTCCCGGCCGGCGACCCCATACTCTCTTCTCGAAGGAGAGGCTGCCATCATGTCCACCGCGCTGCAAAACAACCTCGCTCATGAAACCAGCCCCTATCTGATCCAGCATGCCGGCAATCCGGTGCATTGGCAGCCCTGGGGCGAAGAGGGCCTGGCGCTTGCCCGGGCCCAGAACAAACCGATCCTGCTCTCCGTCGGCTACGCCGCTTGCCATTGGTGCCACGTCATGGCCCATGAGAGCTTCGAGAATCCCGACATCGCCGCCGTCATGAACGAGCTTTTCATCAACATCAAGGTGGATCGCGAGGAAAGGCCCGATATCGACCAGATCTACATGACGGCTCTTCACGCTCTCGGGGAGCAGGGCGGCTGGCCTCTCACCATGTTTCTCACACCCGGTGGCGAACCCTTCTGGGGGGGCACCTATTTCCCGCCTGAATCGCGCTATGGCCGTCCTGGCTTCGTCGACGTGCTCCGGGCCATTGCCAAGGCCTACCACACCGATTTCGAGCGGGTCGGCCGCAATCGCCAGGCACTGCTTGGCGTGCTCAACCGCATCCCCCAGCGTGGCGATCGCGCCTTCGGTGCCGACGGCCTCGCCCAGGCGATCGCTGCCTTGGCCGGCATCACCGATCCCGTCAATGGCGGCACCAAGGGTGCGCCGAAATTTCCGAACGCATCCTATCTCGAATTGCTCTGGCGCGGCGGACCGGGCAGCGAAGCCCGCAAGCTGATGCTGCTGACGCTGGAGCGCATCTGCCAGGGCGGCATCCGCGATCATGTCGGCGGCGGCTTTGCGCGCTACAGCGTCGATGAGTATTGGCTGGTGCCGCATTTCGAGAAGATGCTCTATGACAACGCCCAATTACTCGAATTGCTGGCGCTGGCCTGGCAGGAGACCAAACGCGATCTCTATCGCCAGGCGGCCATCGAACTGGTCGAATGGCTGCAACGCGAGATGCTGGCGGGAGACGGCCAAATCTCGAACAGCTTGGCTTTTGCCGCTTCTCTCGATGCCGATTCGGAGGGGCATGAAGGCCGCTTCTATGTCTGGAGGCCGCATGAACTCGTCGAGATCCTCGGTGTCGATGATGCCGAATTCGTGGCCCACACCTTCGACATCGCCGACGGAGGCAATTGGGAAGGCCAGTCCATTCCCAATCGTCTCGGCAAGGACGACCTCGAGCCGGCGCTCGAAATAGGCTGGCAGGATCTGCGGCCCAGGCTGATTGCTGAGCGGGCCAAGCGCGTCGCGCCAGCCCGCGACGACAAGGTCCTGGCCGACTGGAACGGTCTCGCCATTGCAGCGCTCGCCCGTGCTTCCGTCACATTCGACAGGCCGGACTGGCTCGCTCTTGCCCAGGCAGCCTTTCGTTTCGTCGCCGAATCCATGGCCGACGGGCCGCGCCTCGGCCATTCCTGGCGCGAGGGCCGGCTGCTCAAGCCGGGCCTCGCCAGTGATCTCGCAGCCATGATCAGGGCGGCGCTGGCCCTGCACGAGGCCGGAGCGGGGCAGGCCTATCTCGATCGGGCCCTTGGCTGGGCAGAGGCGATCGAACGCGACTATGCCGATGCCGAGGGCGGCGGATATTTCCTCACCGCAGAGGACGCTGCGGCGCTGATCACCCGGCCGCGCTCCACCCTCGACGATGCCGTTCCCAACGCCAACGGCATCATGGCGGACAATCTGGTCCGTCTCGCTGCCTTGACCGGCGAGCAGCGCTGGCTACAGCGCGGCGACGAGATGTTCACGGCATTGTCGCCGGCAATGGCCGGCAATGTCTTCGGCCACGCCTCCCTGCTCAATGCCCTCGACCTCAGGCTCCATGGCCTGGAAATCGTGGTGCTGGGCAGCGGGGCGGCGGCCGATCAGCTTTACCGCTCTGCGCTCGATCAACCCTTTCCGAGCCGGACCATCCTGCGGGCAGCGCGGATTGAGGAACTGCCCGCGGGGCATGCCGTGCGCCAGGCCGATGCCGGTGGCGGGCCGGCCGCCTTCGTCTGCTCGGGTCAACGCTGCTCACTTCCTGTCGGGGATCCAGCGGCGCTCGCCGAGACGATCCGGTCCATGCGGGGCGCCTAGGCAAAGCAAGCACCGCCTGTTTCACGTGAATCACCGGCAGCCTGTTTCACGTGAATCAGGTGGGAAGGCCATGCGGTTCAACCTAAGCGACGTCGAAGTTCGCACGGCCTCTATCGAAGCGTTCCCCCTACAGGAGAGCGGTTTGGGGTCGGAGGGTGATTCACGTGAAACAGGGTTAATTGTATCCGGTACTTCCTGCCGCCGTTCATACCGATTGGCCCTGGAGGCAATGTCTACCTTCGCATGGGAACCAGAATCGCCCCTTCTTGCTCGCAACCGGTCCATTCCGTTTCCGAATCGGTGCCGGACGCAAAACGGCCCGGCATTACTGCCGGGCCGTCTGGAACGATCTGGGCGGATGCCTCAGGTGTTCATCGAGTCGAAGAAGTCCGCATTGACCTTGGTCTGCCGGAGCTTGTCGAGCAGGAACTCGATGGCGTCGACCGTGCCCATCGGGTTGAGGATGCGGCGCAGCACATACATCTTCTTGAGAATGTCGTTCGCCACCAGCAGCTCTTCCTTGCGGGTGCCCGAGCGAGTGATGTCGATCGCCGGGAAGACACGCTTATCGGAGACCTTGCGGTCGAGGATGATTTCGGAGTTGCCGGTGCCCTTGAACTCTTCGAAGATGACTTCGTCCATGCGCGAGCCGGTCTCGATCAGCGCCGTCGCAATGATGGTCAGCGAGCCGCCCTCTTCGATGTTACGGGCCGCGCCGAAGAAGCGCTTGGGACGCTGCAGGGCGTTGGCGTCGACACCGCCGGTCAGCACCTTGCCGGAGGACGGCACCACGGTGTTGTAGGCACGGCCGAGGCGGGTGATTGAATCGAGCAGGATGACCACGTCGCGGCCATGCTCGACCAAGCGCTTGGCCTTCTCGATCACCATTTCCGAAACCTGGACGTGGCGGCCAGCCGGTTCGTCGAAGGTGGAGGAGATCACCTCACCCTTCACCGAACGCTGCATGTCGGTGACTTCTTCCGGACGCTCGTCGATCAGAAGCACGATCAGGTAGCATTCGGGATGGTTGGCGGTGATCGACTGGGCAATGTTCTGCAGCAGCACCGTCTTACCGGTACGCGGCGGCGCCACGATCAGGGCGCGCTGGCCCTTGCCGATCGGCGAGACGATGTCGATGACGCGCGAGGAATAATCCTTCTTGGTGGCGTCGCCGATTTCGAGCTTCAGCCGCTGGTTGGGATAGAGCGGCGTGAGGTTGTCGAAATTGATCTTGTGCTTGGTCTTGTCCGGATCTTCGAAATTGATCGTGTTGACCTTGAGCAGGGCGAAATAGCGCTCGCCATCCTTGGGAGAGCGGATGATGCCCTCGACCGTATCGCCGGTGCGCAGGCCGAATTTGCGGATCTGCGAGGGTGACACATAGATGTCGTCAGGGCCGGGCAGATAATTGGCCTCGGGCGAGCGCAGGAAGGCGAAGCCGTCCTGCAGCACCTCGACGACACCTTCGCCGACGATCTCGACCTCGCGATTGGCGAGCTGCTTGAGCACGGCGAACATGAGTTCCTGCTTGCGCATCGAGGAGGCGTTCTCGACCTCGAGTTCCTCCGCGAAGGCAAGCATTTCGATTGGGGTTTTGGATTTGAGATCCTGAAGTTTGATTTCCCGCATGGGGGTCCTTGTTGGGGGATGGATTCGTTGGATCACGCGCATCAAAGAAGCGCGAATAAGAAGATTCTCGGGGGGAAC
This sequence comes from Labrys neptuniae, assembly GCF_040797145.1. Classification (NCBI taxonomy): domain Bacteria; kingdom Pseudomonadati; phylum Pseudomonadota; class Alphaproteobacteria; order Hyphomicrobiales; family Xanthobacteraceae; genus Labrys; species Labrys neptuniae. Next base: position 179,493 of record NZ_JBFNQD010000002.1, read on the forward strand.
AGGTCTTGTTATCGCCAGACTTAGTCTTGCGTCAGCGCCGTGGCCGGGTTCGACACCCATACCCTCAAGACGCCAGCCTGCAATGGAAGGAGAAAGGCTTTATACAGCCGGCCCTGCGCCTGGGCAAGCGGGCGGACCGGCCAAATGTCGAAAAAGCGTGAAATCCTCAGAAGGGCTTCACCACGACCAGGATGACGATCAGAATCATCAGAACGGTAGGAATTTCGTTGATCATCCGGAAGAATTTCGCCGGGCGGACATTGCGGTCCTCGGCGAACTCCCGCGTCAGCTTTGAAAACCAGCCATGCACACCCGAAAGCAGCAGCACAGCCAAGAATTTCGCATGGAACCAGGGCTGGCTGTAGAAGCCAGACGACCACACCAGCAGCAGGCCGAAAATCCAGGTTGCGCCCATGGCCGGGTTGATAATGGCCTTCAGGAGGCGGCGTTCCATCACCTTGAAGGTTTCGCTCTGGATCGAGCCCTTGGCGGCTTCGGCGTGATAGACGAACAGGCGCGGCAGATAGAGCATGCCCGCCATCCAGGCGATCACGGCGATGATGTGCCCCGCCTTTACGAGATCATAGGCCGTGCCGCCATATTCCATCACGTCGTTCCTGCATTTGGTGGGTGCCGCCCCTTCTCCTCGTCAGCGAGAAGGCTGCTTTTCCGGCACGGATTATCACCAGTCTAACAACCCTAGCCCCTGATTCGCTTCAGCATCTGCTCGACATGGGCGATCGGCGTCTGCGGCACGATGCCGTGGCCCAGATTGAAGATGAAGGGCTTGCCGGAGAGGTTCTCGAGAATGCGGTCGAGCGCCCGGTTCAGGGGATCGCCGCCCGCCACCAGCGCCAGGGGGTCGAGATTGCCCTGTACCGGCTTCAGCGGCTGGACTTCCTGTGCCGCCCAGGCTGGATCGACTGCCCAATCGAGCCCGATGGCATCGACCGCCACATCCTGCGCATAATCGCGATAGAAGGAACCCGCGCCACGCGGAAAGCCGATGATGCGCGCTCCGGGACGGCGCGCCCTGACGCCCTCGACGATGCGCTTGGCAGGTTCGATAGCCCAGCGCTCGAATTCGTCCGGCGGAAGGATGCCCGCCCAGCTGTCGAATATCTGGACAGCGTCGACGCCATTTTCAAGTTGGGCCGCCAAATAATCGATCGAAGCCGCCACCAGTCGGTCGATCAGGGCGGCGAAGAAGACCGGATCCTGATAAGCGGCGAGGCGTGCGGGCAGCTGGTCCTTCACCCCGCGTCCGGCGATCATATAGGTCGCCACTGTCCAGGGCGCCCCGCAAAAGCCGAGGAAGGTCACATTGGCCGGCAGCGTCGCCTTGACCTGGCGGATGGTCTCGAACACAGGCGCCAGATGATCGAGATCGACTTGGCTCTTGAGACCCACCAGGCCGGCAAGGTCCGTGACCGGCTCCAGCCGCGGGCCCTCGCCCTCCTCGAACCAGACTTTCTGTCCCAAGGCATCGGGCACCACCAGAATGTCCGAGAACAGGATGGCAGCATCGAAGCCGAAGCGCCTGATCGGCTGCAAGGTCGCCTCGATGGCGAGATCGGGCGTGTAGCAGAAGTTCAGAAAGCCCGAAGCCTTGGTCCTGATCGCCCGATATTCCGGCAGATAGCGTCCCGCCTGGCGCATCAGCCAGATTGGCGGCACCGGCTGAGCCTTGCCGGCGAGGACATCGAGGAGAGCTTTGGTCATATGGGTCAGGCTTTCTCGGCAATACGAGGCAGGGGCGATGGATCGAACCGGACGCTTCGGCCGGTTGGCCCCGCTGGAAGATTGAGACGTCGCTGGACTATCGCATCCATTCTTGAGGGCGTTCGGAAATCCAGCTCGGCGACAGGGTTCGCCCGATCCGACCTACCGCCAGAAAAAATGAAAAAGAGAGATATGAATCTTCATTCTCTTTCTTCTTAACGCCTCGTTTACCGTGCTTCCTTGCCGTCCACAATCTATTCACAGGCGGCAGGCAAGCGTCGTCGAAAATTCAGTGCGAAAAATCGGAAGAAAGCCGCGCGGATTCCAGCCGTTGAATCAAGGCGGTGGCGGCAAGCTCGGGGGGAGGGCGCCGAGTCTCACTTAGCGCCTTATGAGTCTTTTGCAACCGAGCACGCGGAATCCCATCCCAAGCGATCAGCCTGTTGATGAAAGATCGAGTTCTTCCACAGCCTCTCTTAAGAAGGGGTTAAGGCCCTTCAGCTGTCCCCACTTGTCCACAAGGCCATCCCGCGCTACGTCCTGTCATGGCCACAAGAAGCTTCTTCCATCTTCACCTGGTTTCGGACTCCACCGGCGAGACTTTGATCATGGCCGGGCGAGCTGTCGCCGCCCAGTATCCGGCAGTCTCGGCGCTCGAGCATATCTACCCGCTGGTACGCAGCGAGCGCGATCTCGACCGCACCATCGCCGAGATCGAAGCCAATCCGGGCGTGGTGCTCTATACTCTGGTCGAACCGGAACTGGCGGAGCGGCTGGAGCGCAGCTGCCGCGAGATGGGCGCTCCGGTATTATCGGTGCTGCAGCCGATCTTCGATCTGTTCAAATCCTATCTCGGCACCGAGGTGATGGTGAAGCCCGGCGCCCAGCATGTGCTGAATGCCGATTATTTCCGCCGCATCGACGCGCTCAACTACACGATGATGCATGATGACGGCCTGATGCCGACCGATTACGAGGAAGCCGACGTGCTGCTCCTCGGCGTCAGCAGAACCTCCAAGACGCCGACCTCGATCTATCTGGCTCATCGCGGTGTCAAGACCGCCAATATTCCACTGGTTCCCGGCGTGCCGCTGCCGCCGGAAGTCGAGCATCTGAAGAATCCGCTGATCGTTGGCCTGTTCGCCTCGCCCGAGCGCATCGTGCAGATCCGCGAGAACCGTGTGCTGACCCTCAGCCCGCATCACGAAGTGGATACCTATACCGACCGCATGGCGGTGGCCGAGGAGATCGCCCAGTCCCGGCGCCTGTTCTCCCAGCGCGGCTGGCCGATGATCGACGTCACCCGCCGTTCGATCGAGGAAACCGCGGCGGCCATCCAGGGCCTGCTGCGCGCCCATCGCCGCGCCCGCATCGTGGAGACGTAAGGGCAGCTGCTGTCGTTCATGCTGTAGCGCCGGATACAACGCCGAGGCGCGGGAACGGCTATGTCTTCACCGACAGAGCTTGGCGATCGTCGGGATTCGACTTCGAGATCGCCTTTTTGTCATTGCTTCGCTGCGCTCGCAATGACGACGGGTAATCCGGCTGGAATTGGGCTGGTTTGGTAGGTTCGGGAACGATTGACGATGATTGCCGATGCAACGCCTGTGGCGCCGAAACCTCGCCCGGTTCTGAGCTTTCTCGTCCACCTCGCCTTCTGTCTCATCGGCATCGCCCTCGCTTCGCTCACGGCGGCCCTGACCTATATCGGCGCGATCATGGTTCGGTCCGATACCGGCCTCGGCGATGCCGGGGATGCCCCGACCCTGATTGGTGCCCTGGCTTATATGACCGTGCTGCTCGCCGGCCTGCCGGCACTGCTGACCCGTGCCCTCATGCACCTGCTCGGCTGGCGGGCGCCCTGGCCCTATATGGCGGCGGCGGCGATCGTCGCGGCCGTCGGTGCGGTCTATCTGATGTTCGGTACCGAGTGGATTTCCAACGGGAACCCCGAACTTGCCGGCGTAGCCCTCGGCTTCGGTTTGATGGGGGCGCTCTGCGGCCTGGTGTTCTGGGTGGTGGCGGTATGGCTGCCCGACCGCCTTTTGAGGCGCTAGCGCCGCTGCATCCTGATTGATTGGGTCATTACGCTTGGCCTGAGCCCCGCGTGACTGGCCGCCGGCAGCTGCTTGCGTTCCATGGCGAAACATCTATTCTTGTTGAACAAATGTACAACAAGAGATCAGGTCGAGATGCCCCGCAATCCGCGCTACGACATTCTGTTCGAACCGGTGCGCGTTGGCCCGGTCACCGCACCCAATCGCTTCTACCAGACACCGCATGCCACCGGCATGGGCTATCTCAGGCCGGAAAGCGGCGCCAAGCTGCGCGGCATCAAGGCAGAGGGCGGCTGGGGTGTAGTCTGCACGGAATATTGCTCGATCCATCCGAGTTCGGACGATTCGCCCTTCGGCTTCCTGACCCTGTGGGACGAGGACGATGTGCGCTCGCTCATGCCCACGGTGGAAGCCATCCATGATCATGGCAGCCTTGCCGGCGTGGAGCTGTGGCATGGCGGCTCCCATGCCAATAACCGCCTGACGCGCGAGCCCGTCCTGGCGCCGTCGGCCCGTCCGGCTCTGATTCCGCAGCCGGGCAGTGCGCGCGCCATGGACAAGGCCGACATCAAGGCGTTCCGGGCCTGGCACCGCGATGCTGCCCTGCGGGCTAGGCGGGCCGGCTTCGACATCGTCTATTGCTATGCCGGCCACGATTATCTGCCGTTCCAGTTCCTGTCGCCCCGCCTCAATCTGCGCGGCGACGAATATGGCGGCAGCCTCGCCAATCGCGTCAGGCTGCTGCGGGAACTGATCGAGGACACGCATGAGGCCGTCGGCGACCGCTGCGCGGTTGCCGTGCGCCTGTCGGTCGACGAATTGCACGGGCCGCGCGGCATCACCTCCCAGGGGGAAGGGCGGGAGATCCTGGCCATGCTGGCGGAGCTGCCGGATCTGTGGGACGTCAACGTCTCCGGGTCGCTCGGCAATGATTCCCGCTCCGCCCGCTTCAGCGACGAAGGCTTCCAGGAAGAGCATGTCGCCTTCGTCAAGGCTCTCACCAGCAAGCCGGTGGTCAGCGTCGGGCGTTTCACCTCGCCCGACAGCATGGTGAGCCAGGTCCGGCGCGGCATCCAGGATTTCATCGGCGCCGCCCGCCCCTCCATCGCCGACCCCTTCCTGCCCAGGAAAATCGATGAGGGCCGGGAGGACGAGATCCGCGAATGCATCGGCTGCAATATCTGCCGTTCGGCCAATAACGAGGCCGTGCCGCTGCGCTGCACGCAAAATCCCACCATCGGCGAGGAATGGCGGCGCGGCTGGCATCCCGAGCGCATCGAAACGACGGCCGGCGGGCCGTCACGCGTGCTGGTGGTAGGCAGCGGCCCGGCGGGCCTCGAATGCGCCCTGACCCTCGGGCGCCGCGGGCATCGCGTGATGCTCGCCGAGGCCGAGCGCCGGCTCGGCGGCCGTATCAATCGCGAATCCACCCTGCCGGGGCTCGCCAGCTGGGCTCGCGTGCGCGACTACCGCCTCACCATGATCGGCAAGCTGCCGGCCATCGAGCTCTTTCCGGAAAGCCCGCTCGCTGCCGAGGACGTTTTGGGGCTCGAGGCCGAGCATGTCGTGCTCGCGACCGGCAGCCGCTGGCGGCGCGACGGCATCGGCAGCCTCGGCGAGGAGGCCGCTGACCTCGGCACCGGCCAGATCCTTACGCCCGACGACATCTTCGCCGGTGCCGAGGTCGGCGGGCCGGTGCTGATCTATGACGACGAGCATTACGCCATGGGCGGTGCTCTGGCCGAGACCTTCCGCAGGCAAGGCCATGAGGTACGGCTGGCCACTCCGGCAGCCATGTTGTCGAGTTGGACCGTGATGACGGACGAGCAGTTCTTCATCCACAGGCGGCTCCTGGAACTTGGCGTGGAACCGCTGCTCGGCCAGCGCCTGGCCGGAGCGGCGGAAGGCGTGGCCGAACTCGCCTGCACCTATACCGGGCGGATCCGCCGGCATGATTTTGGCACCCTCGTCCTGGTCACCGGCCGCATGGCGGAGGATGGCCTCTATCGCGAGCTGGCCGATAGGGCCGGGCAGTGGGCGGCGGCCGGCCTCCGCTCCGTCACCCGCATCGGCGATTGCCTGGCACCCTCGTCGATCGCCGACGCCGTGTATGCCGGCCATCGCTGGGCTCGCGAGTTCGACAGGCCGCCAGCGGAGATCGTGCCGCGTCGGGAACGGCCGCTGCCGGCTTGAAGCTGGCGTTTCCGATATCATCCTTCTCCCCTTGCGGGTGTCGTCCACTCCACTTGGAGTGGACTGGATGCCCCGAAGGGGCGGATGAGGGGAGATACGCAACCTTTGAAGGGTTCGCGCTTCACCCCTCATCCGTCATTGCTGCGCAATGCCACCTTCTCCCGCAAGGGGGAGAAGGTCGCTTCTACCGCAGGGACCCCAGCGCGCTTTCAAGCAGGCCGAGGCTGGCCTCTTCGGCCTCGGCCGGGGTCACCGCCTTGTCGTCGAGGCACCATTCCAGCCAGAGGCCGTCGACCAAAGCGATGAAATTGCGAGCGAGTCCGGCGGCGTCGACCGGGCGGCTGCGATGGGCGGCAATGGCAGCGATTTCGACGGCCAGTTCGCCGCGATAGGCCTCGTAGAGGCGGCGATGGGCCTGGCGCAGCTTGTCATTGACGGCGATCTCGCCCCAGAGCGCCAGCCAGACCAGCAGATTGTCGCGGGTGAAGGAACGCGGCTGGAAATTGGAGCGCACCAGGGCGAGCAGGACGGCCTCAGGCGGGTTCCCTGTCCGGTCTTGCCGCTGCCGGCGGGCCTGCGCGATATGCTCGCTGACGCTTTCATAGAGCGAGGATTGGTAGACCTCGACCAGGAGATCGTCGAGGCTGCCGAAATGATGGTTGATCAGGCCGCGCGAGACCTGGGCTTCCTTGCAGATGCTGTCGATGGTGAAGGCGGCGATACCGCCCTTGGCGAGAGCGCGTATGGCGGCCTCGATCAGCTGGCGCCGGCGGACGTCTGCGGTTTCGCGGTTGAAGCGGGGCGCGCGCTTGGCGGGGCGGGGCGGTGTCGGCGAAACGGAGCTCAAACCCAATCGCTTTCTTCCGACACCGGCGTGCGCTCAGTTCTTGGGCGGCGTGCCGATATCGAAGCTGAAATATCTCTTGGCGAGCTTGTCGAACTCACCGCTCTTGTAGACGGCAGTGATGCCCGCATCGAGCCTGGCCTTCAAGTCGATATCGCCCTTGCGCAGGCCGCCGGCGATACCCGCCTCGAAAATCGGGTCCTTGGGCACGTTCTTGACCTCGCAGCATTCGCCGTCCTTACCCTTGAGAAAATCGGCCAGCGCGATGCTGTCGGCCAGGCCGAGATCGAGGCGGCCGGCGACGAGATCGGCATTGGCAGCATCCTGGGTCGAGTAGGTCTTCACGCTGGCTTCGGGATAGGCGCGAGCGATATAATCGGCATAGACCGTACTCGTCTGCACGCCGACGGTCTTGCCCTTCAGCCCGCCAGGCGAAAAGTCGAAGCTGTCGCCCTTGGCGCCGACGAAGTGAGCCGGGGTGGTGTAATAGGGGATGGTGAAGGCGATCTGCTGGGAGCGTTCCGGCGTGATGCCCATCGAGGCCCAGATCACGTCGATCTTGTTTGAATTGAGCGCCGGGATGATGCCGTCCCAGGCGGTCTGCACGATCTCGCAATCGAGCTTGGCGGCCTTGCAGACGGCCTTGGCGAGATCGACCTCGAAACCGACCCATTGCCCCTCGGCATCCTTGGCCGCGAAGGGCGGATAGGGTTCGGCGGCAAGGCTGACGCGGGTCGGCGCGGCCTCGGCCCCGGTGATGGCGACGTAGAGCAGGGCGGCGGCGGCGATACAACGCGTCCCGATGTGACGAGGCATGGTGTCTTTCCGTTCTCTCTGGCTGCACTGGCATGGCCGCGAAAGATCGGATGATCGGCAGGGACAGGCATGAACGTTTCCCGATGCCGAGCATCCTCCGCCACGGCTGCTGTTCTCTCTTATTGAACAAACGTACAACAAGAGAAGCGGCGATGCAATGGGCGTGGTGGGGCAGGGCGCGCGTCAACGCGGCCCTTGCAATCTTGCTCGCACGGAAAGGGATTATTCGGGTCCAAATATTATGGTGTTCGCCAGTGGCAGCGCTCGCCAAGCGTCGTCGGGCTCAGGTCATGGCCCGGTATCAAAAACCGAAAACACGGAGCGCGACCCGCCTTCTCCACGCAGTGGGGAAGGTGGCATTGCGGAGCAATGACGGATGGGGTGTGGTGGGCAACGTGATAGCCATTGGAGGTTTGCATGACGGTGATGCAAACCTATTACGTGCGGAGCGTTGCCCGCCACACCCCACCCGACCCGACTTCGTCGGGCCACCCTCCCCACTGCGTGGAGAGGGCAGATCGTCTCGTTCTGCTAGGCCCTGCGGTGTTAGGCTGAGGAACCGAGCAACGCCGGTGACCTATACTATCGCCGCCAGGGCCTCGAACAGCTGGAGATTCAGCCTGTCGGTGGGATCGTCCACCGGTTCGGGTTGCGACGACATCTTGACGATCACCACCTCGGCGGCCGGGTTCACATAGAGCCACTGGCCGTGAATGCCGATGGCCAGGAAGGCGCCGTTGGCATAGCCGGTCTGATACCATTTGTTGCGGTAGCGGCCCTGGCCGAGCAGATGCACGAAATCGCCCTGCTGCCAGGCTTCGCTGCTGCCGCCCCGGCAGGTGTCCTCGACCCAGTTTCGCGAGACGATGCGGGTGCCGTCGAGACTGCCGCCCTGGCGCATCATTTCGCCGACACGGGCAAGATCCCGCGCACTCATGCTCACGCCGCCCGCGGCGCGCGCCGTGCCCGCGGCATCGACCGTGACAATGCCATCCTGGCGGGCACCGATCTTCTGCCATAGACGCGAGGAGGCGTAGTCGGCATAGCGCTCGCCGCTGGCCCGTTCGACCACAATGCCAAGCAGGTCGGAATTGGGCGAGCGGTAGCGGAAGGGGCCGCCATGCTCGCCGGCGCCCTTGGGCATGGAGGCGATAAAGCCCAGCAGCGTGCCGGGATCCTGGCCCGGCGCCGAGGGGTTCCACAAGGTGGCGCGCCGATAGCGGGCAAACTCGCCGGTGGGATCGAGATAGGCTTCCTCGAAGGAGAGGCTGACGCGCATGTCGAGCAGATGGCGCACGCTGGCGTCGGCAAAGGCCGAACCTGCGACCTCGGGCACATAGTCGGCGATCGGCGCCTCGGGGTCGAGCCGTCCCTCGTCCTCGGCGACACCGGCCAGGATCGCGGTCAGCGATTTGGAGATGGAAAAGACGATGTGGCGGCTGGCGCTGGTGAAATGCGCGGCATGGTAGTCGGCGACGAAGCGGCCCGCCTTCATCACCACCAGGGCATCCGTGGAGGTCTTTTCGAGGATGTCGGCGAGAGAACCCCGCTCCGCCCCGATCTCCAGTTTTTCGCGCAGCAGGCCGGAAGGATCGGCATCCGGGGGTTCGGACTGGGCGGCGTTGGCGGCGATCCGGGCCGTCGGCACCAGTTCGGACACGTTGCGGAAGGCCCAGACATTCCAGGGCGCCTGGCGCCAATTGCCGAGCTGCACGGCATCACGGCGAAAGCCATAGGCGGTTTCGAAGGCTGAAAGAGACATGGGTGATGGATATACGTGAGCAATTGATGGGAGATCAGGATGTGACGTAGTCAGCCTTCTCCCCTTGCGGGAGAAGGTGGCGCGAAGCGCCGGATGAGGGGTCTTGTGCGACCGTACCAGAAGGGTGGTGCGACCCCTCATCCGTCCCTTCAGGGCACCTTCTCCCGCAAGGGGAGAAGGAAATCGCGCTTCATTCTTCTTGGTCGAGATGGACGCCCCTACTTCTGCAGCTCGGTCCAGATCTTGCTGTAGAGTTCGGTCACTTCGGGCGGGCAGGCATGCGAGAACTCGGCGGTCTTCATGATCGCCTCGGGCACGTTGACCTCAGGCGCATCCTTCATGTCGGCCGGCATGAACTTTTCCGAACCGGCGATGCCGTTGGCATAGCGGTGGAAGGCCGAGTTCATCGCCGCGTTTTCAGGATCCATCATGAAGTTCATGAACAGCTTGGCGTTCTCGACATTCTTGGCTTCCTTCAGCACGACGATGTTGTCGCTCCACAGTTGCACGCCTTCCTTCGGATAGCCGTAATGGATCTGCGGGTGGCCCAGGCGCTGGCGCAGGGCCGAGCCATTCCAGTCGCTGGAAGCCTTGAAGTCGCCGGCGCCCATCTTCTCGATGGTGTTGTATTCCATCGCGATCCAGTTGGGCTTGGCCTTGACCAGGGTGTCGCGCACCTTCTTGAGCAGGGCCTTGTCGCCGTCGCACATCTTGCCGCCATTGTAGCGGATGGCGGCGTGGATGACGTCGTTCATCTCGGGCACGACATTGGTCTTGCCCTTCAGCTCGGGCGGCGTGTCGAAGATGATGCCCCAGGTGTTGATGTCACCCTTGTAGACGTCGGTATTGACCACGACACCGACCGTGCCCCAGGCCCATGGCACCGAATATTTGCGGCCGGGATCGAAGGGCGGATCGGCCCATTCCTTGGCGACGTTCTTGAAGTTCTCCATCTTGGAGGGGTCGACCTCCTGGACGAGGCCTTCGGAGATCCAGATCGGGATGAAGTTCTGCGAGGGCATGGCGATGTCGTAGCCCGTGCCGCCCTGGCGCACCTTGGCGAGCGCCGTGTCATTGGAGTCGTAGTCGGTGATGGTGACCTTGACGTTGTATTTCTGCTCGAACTTCTTGATCATCTCCGGACTGGTGTAGTTGCCCCAGTTGAAGATGTTGAGCGCGCCCTCCGCGCTGGCGAGGCTCGTGGATGCGAGCAGCGCCAGGGCGGCCGCTGTGGCCGTCGATTTCCAGTTCATCTCTGTCTCCCGTTACAAAGCCGGGGCACCGGCTTGAGCTCTATTGCCCCCAACCTGAGTGGCGATGCGGCGGTTGGACGAAGATGCGATCTTCGCTCCATCCGGCGCATCAGTCTTTCTTCCTGCTGATGAAGAAGAAAATCGTGACGATGACGACCGACAAGAGCAGGAAGACCGTCGACAGCGCATTGACTTCGGGTGTGACGCCGCGGCGCAGCTGGCCGAGCATGTAGGTCGGCAGCGTGTCCTGGCCGCCGGACTTGACGAATTCGGTGATCACCACATCGTCGAGCGAGGTGACGAAGGCCAGCATCAGGCCGGCGAGGATGCCGGGCCAGAGCAGCGGCAGCGTCACGCGCCGGAAAGCCCGCCAGGGCGTGGCATAGAGGTCGGCGGCGGCGCGCTCCAAGGTGAGGTCCATGCCTTCCAGGCGCGCGCGGATCGGCAGATAGGCGAAGGGCACGCAGAAGGCGGTGTGGGCGGCGATCAGATAGGCCAGGCCGTCATAACCGGTGACGATCTTGATGCGCGAAAAGAAGATCAGCAGCGCCACGCCGGTGACGATCTCGGGCACCATCAGCGGCTGGTTGATGGCCGAATAGGTGAAGGTGAGGCCCGGATAGGCTTCGGTGCGCGTGGTCGCCAGTGCCGCCATGGTGGCGCAGACGGTGGAGAGCACCGCGGCAATGGTGGCGATCTGGAAGGAGCGCAGGGTGGCATCGACCACCTGGTCGTTGTTCCAGGCGGCCACGAACCATTTCAGCGAGAAGCCGCCCCAGGTGGAGACCGACGTCGCCTCGTTGAAGGCGTAGATCACCATCACCACGATCGGCAGATAGAGCAGCACGAAGCAGAGCAGCGCGATGGTGGTGAAGCCGGGCTGGCGGCGGATGGAGAAGGGCTCAGCCATGTCTAACCCCCGAACCGCCGGTGTTGCGCACATAGACCAGCAGCGCCACCATCACGATCGCCATCACCGTGATGGAGAGCGAAGCGCCCAGCGGCCAGTTGCGGCCCTGGCCGAACTGCAGCTCGATCAGGTTGGACAGCATCATATTCTTGCCGCCGCCGAGCAGGTTCGGCGTGACATAGGCGCCGAGCGCGGGAATGAACACCAGGATGGAGCCGGCGACGATGCCGGGCTTGGTCAGCGGGATGATGATGCGGCGGAGCACCTGGAAGCGGCTGGCATAGAGATCATAGCCGGCCTCGACCAGGCGGAAGTCGAACTTCTCCATGCTGGCATAGATCGGCAGCACCATCAGCGGCAGGTAGACATAGGCCATGCCGGCCAGGATGGCGGTATCGGTATAGAGAATCTGCAGCGGCGCCGAGATCACGCCGAGTTTGATCAGCACCATGTTGAACAGGCCTTCGTTGCGGATGATCTGCAGCATGGCGAAAGTGCGGATCAGAAGGTTGGTCCAGAACGGGATGGTGATCAGGAACAGCCAGAGGTCGCGCCGGTGGGCCGGCCGCGTCGAGATGAAGTAGGCGGTGGGAAAACCGAGCGCCAGGGTCACCACGGTGGTCATCAGCGCCAGCTTCACCGAGCGCCAGAAGATGGTGAGATGGGCGCTGGCCAGCGACAGGGTGTCGTCGAACATGTCGCGTTCGAAGAGGACCGAGGTCCAGCCTTCGGTGGAGAATTGCCACTTCACGTCGCCATAGGGTCCCGGCACCAGGAAGGAATAGACCAGCACGATCAGGAGCGGGCCGGTGGCGGCGACCAGGATCACGAAGAGGGCGGGTGCGGACAGCAGCCAGCGGTTGCGGGTTTCGTTGCGGCGGGCCTTGGCGGCGATTTCGGCAGCGTCCGTCATCAGTCCCTCAACACCCGGGCTGTGCCTTCGGCAAAGGTGACGCCGGCGCGCTGGCCAGGCTCGAAGGCCTGGCTTGGACTGGTCACGGCTCCAGCCCCGGTATTCTGCCGGCGCACGGTGAAGCGGGGCCCGTGATCGAGCCGCAGATGGAAATGCGTATCGGTGCCGAGATAGACGACATTCTCCACCGTCCCGGCCAGGAGGGCGCCTTCGGCGGCGGTGAGTTGGGCATGTTCGGGGCGCACCACCAGCCAGGTCTTGTCGGCGGGCTGGTGCCCGTCGCTGAGGCCGGCCGTGATTTCGCGGCCCGAGGGCAGCTTGACGCGGGCCTGGGCGCCGTTGCGGCCGAGAAAATCGGTCTCGATGAAATTGGTCTCGCCGATGAACTCGGCGACGAAGCGCTCGGCCGGCGTGTCGTAGATGTCGCGCGGGCCGCCCACCTGCAGGATCCGTCCGGCCGACATCACCGCGATGCGGTCCGACATGGCCAGGGCTTCCTCCTGGTCATGGGTGACGAAGATGAAGGTGATGCCGGTCTCGTGCTGCAGGCGCTTCAATTCGAGCTGCATTTCCTTGCGCAGCTTGTAGTCGAGGGCTGAGAGCGGCTCGTCGAGCAGCAGCACCTTGGGCTGGGGCGCCAGGGCGCGGGCAAGCGCCACGCGCTGCTGCTGGCCGCCCGAGATCTGGCTGGTCTTGCGATCGGCCAGGTGCTCCATGCGCACCAGGCGGAGCATCTCGGCGACCCGCGTGCCGATCTCGGCCTTGGGCTTGCCCAGCATTTCCAGGCCGAAGCCGATATTCTCGGCTACCGACATGTGCGGGAAGAGGGCATAGCTCTGGAACACCGTGTTGACCGGCCGCTTGAAGGGCGGCAGGCCCGCAATGTCCTCGCCATAGAGCAGGATCTGCCCGGAGGTGGGGAAATCGAACCCGGCGATCAGGCGCAGCAGCGTGGTCTTGCCGCAGCCCGACGGCCCGAGCAAGGTGAAGAATTCATTCTGGCGAATGGATACGCTGACCGTATCCAGAGCGACGAAGGCATGGTCGCCAGCGCCGAAAACCTTCCGCACATCGCGAACTTCGATTGAATTGACAACCGTTCCGTCCGGCACGCACAACCCCTCATCTGCCTTGGCTCACGGCCAGGCTCGTCTCGGTTCATTTTTCTTGGCTTTCGATAATGTGATCACAATATCCGACGGTTTGCAACGGGCCGGTGTGCAGGATTTTCAGGCAACCCCTGCGGCTGAAGGCAGCGATCATGCGGCATTTTTGACCGCTCCCCTACGCAAAAGCGGGGCGGACTGCTAAGGCAGACGCAGAAAAACGGGATTTTCAGGCGAATGAAAAAAGTTGACGGTCGGGCCGAAGGCAGGGCTGGCGAAGCATCGCCGCGCTTCATTCTGGCCTCCAAATCCGCCATTCGCGGCGAGATGCTGCGTGCCGCCGGGCTGGCGATCGAGGCGATCCCGGCAGCGATCGACGAGCGCGGCTTCGAACGCCGATGGCAGGCGGACAATCTGGCCCCCGACCGGGTTGCCGAAGCGCTTGCCCGCGAGAAAGCCCTTGCCGTTTCCCGCGATGCGCCGGGCGCGGTGGTGATCGGCGCCGACCAGACCATGGCCTTGGGCGAGCAGCGCTTTTCCAAGGTGGCGACCTTGGCGCAGGCTCGCGACAAGCTCGTTGTCCTGCGTGGACGGCGCCACGAACTCCACTCCGCCTATGCCCTGGCCCAAGACGGCGACGTCATCGCGAGCGGCGTTGCCAGCGCCCGCCTGACCATGCGCGATTTCTCCGATGCCTTCCTCGACGACTACCTCGCCCGCGCGGGCGAGGCCATCCTGGGCAGTGTCGGCTGCTACCAGCTCGAAGGGCTGGGCGTGACCCTGTTCGAGGCGATCGAGGGTGATTATTTCACCATTCTCGGCCTTCCCTTGCTGCCTTTGCTCGCCGCGTTGCGCGAGCAAGGCCTTGCGACCGCCTGAGCCTTTACAGGACCTGCCATGAAACGTGCCTTCGTCGTCGGCTACCCCATCTCCCATTCGCGCTCGCCCCTGATTCACGGCTTCTGGCTGAAGGAACTCGGTATTCAGGGCAGCTATGAGCGCATCGCCGTCGAGCCTGCCGCGTTCGAGACCTTTGTCAGGACCCTGGCCGAGCAGGGTTTCGTCGGTGGCAACGTCACCGTGCCGCACAAGGAGGCGGCCTTCCGCCTCGCCAGCGTGGACGATCCTGTCGCGCGCGATCTTGAAGCCGTCAACACGCTTTGGTTCGAAGGCAGCCAGCTCAAAGGCATGAATACCGATGTCACCGGCTTCCTCGCCAATCTCGACCAGGAAGCCCCGGGCTGGAGCGCCGGGATGAAGCAGGCCGTCGTATTGGGGGCCGGAGGTGCTTCCCGAGCCATTCTCTATGGGCTCCTGCAGCGCGGCGCCGAGCGGATCCTGCTGATCAATCGCACGCTGGAACGCGCCGAAGCTCTAGCCCGCCATTTCGGCACGAAGGTCACGGCTTTGGCTTGGGACCAGGCCGAGACCGCCCTTGCAGGGGCCGAACTCGTGGTCAATACCACCTCACTCGGCATGAAAGGCCAGCCGCCGCTCGATCTCGATCTCTCGCGCCTGCCGAAATCGGCACTGGTCACCGACATCGTCTATGTACCGCTGGAGACGCCGCTGCTCGCAGCGGCCCGGCAGGCCCGGCTTGCCACGGTGGACGGGCTCGGCATGCTCCTGCACCAGGCCGTTCCCGGTTTCGAGCGCTGGTTCGGCGCCAGGCCCGAGGTGACGCCGCAATTGCGGGCGCTGGTGCTGGCGGACATCGAGGCGAAAGCGTAGGATTTCAGGGCTTCAGATTTCTGAGCCTAAGATTTCTTGACGATCCCTGCTGGCGTGCCGGTGTGATCACGATACGAATGGGGGCGCATGCTCCCTGGAGGCGATGATGACCTTCATCCTTGGCCTGACCGGTTCGATCGGCATGGGCAAGTCGGCGACGGCGGCGATGTTCCGCGCGCGGGGCGTACCGGTGCACGACGCCGATGCCACGGTTCATCGTCTCTATGCCGGGCCGGCCGTGGAGGCGGTGGAGGCAGCCTTTCCGGGGGTGTCCGTGGATGGGGTGATCGATCGCGCCAAGCTCGGCCGGCAGGTATTCGGCAATGCCGAGGCGATGCGCACTCTCGAAACCATCGTGCATCCGCTCGTGCATGCTGCCGAACAGGATTTCCTGGCCACTGCCCGCGCCAAGGGGGCGAACCTTGCCGTGCTCGACATCCCCCTGCTCTACGAGACCGGTGGCGAACGGCGCTGCCGGGCTGTGGCAGTGGTCTCGGCGCCCGCCCGCATTCAGCGCGAGCGCGTGATGGCGCGTCCCGGCATGGACGAGGAACGCTTCGCCGTGATCCTGGCCCGCCAGGTTCCGGATGTGGAAAAGCGCCGCCGCGCCCATTTCATCATCGATTCGAGCAAGGGTCTCGACTTTGCCCAGAGTCAGGTGGATGCCATAATCACGGCCCTGTCCTCCACCGCCTGAGTCGGAAGCTTAGGGTCCGTCGTCAGCTATGGTTTGGATTTGACGGGAGCGATTTTGGCCGAGTGGAAGAAGCGTGAGGACGCAAGCCTTTCGGCTTGCTACGATACGCGACGCGCCAGTCGGCCAAAAGCGCCCCGCCGCCGGAAGCGCTGAGGTGAAAAATGGTCATCTGCAGCGTCGCTTCGCTTGCCAAGACGAAAGACTTGGCTACGCTCTCTCCTCCCATTTGACTATTTTTGACCTCATCAAATTCCAAACCATAGCTGACGACGGACCCTAAATGCGCGAGATCATCCTCGATACCGAAACCACCGGCCTCGATCCCAATGAAGGGCATCGGCTGGTCGAGATCGGCTGTGTCGAGATGATCGACCGCAATCCCACCGGTGCCACCTGGCACAAATATTTCAATCCCGAGCGCGACATGCCGGTGGAAGCCTTCAACGTGCATGGGCTCTCGGCCGAGTTCCTGTCCGACAAGCCGCTCTTTGCCGAACTTGCCCAGGAATTCGTCGATTTCGTCGGTGACGCCCATCTCGTCATCCACAATGCCGGCTTCGACATGCGATTCCTCAATGCGGAGCTGAAACGGGTCAACCTCGCGGCCCTGGCGATGGACCGGGTCGTCGATACCCTGGCCATGGCACGGCGCAAGCATCCCGGCGCGCGTGCCTCGCTCGACGAACTCTGCCAGCGTTACGGCATCGACAATTCCAAGCGCGTCAAGCATGGCGCCTTGCTCGACGCCGAGATCCTGGCCGAGGTCTATATCGAGCTGACCGGCGGACGCCAGACGGCGCTCAGCCTGGCTTCGGCCTCCGCCGCCATCGTCGCCCGCGCTGGGGGCGGCACGGTCGGGCCCCGCCCCAAGGCGTTGCCGTCGCGCATCCGGCCCGAAGAACTGGCCGCCCACGAAGCCTTCATCGCCGGCCTGGGCGAGAACGCCCTGTGGAAGAAGTATGCGCAGTGACAGAGCCGCTGAGATAACGGTCGGACAGCCGGCCTGTCTTATGCCGGGCGCAGGCGCCTGAAAAGACGGCCGTCTATCGCCATCAAAGCCAGGCCGATCAAGACCATCCCGGCGAAATGCTTCGGATCGAGCCTTTCTCCGAGCACGAACCCTCCGAGCAGGATAGCGCTGATCGGGATGAGAAAGGTCACCAGGGCCAGATTGGTGGCACCTGCCGTGGTCAGGATCCGGAAATAGAGGACATAGGCGAGCGCCGTCGACATGGCGGCCAGGCCGAAGATTGCCGCCCAGACCGGCAGGCTTGGCATGGTCAGCGTCCAGGGCCGGTCGACGAGGATCGCAGCCGGTGCCAGCATCAGGGCGGAAGCCGTGACCTGCCCGGTGGCGGTGACCATCGGCGGCACGCCGAGGATCCGAAAGCGGCGGCCGAAAATGGCGGCAAGCGCATAGGAGATCGCGGCGCCGAGCACGGCAAGCTGCGCAGCAAGCTTTGCGCCGAGGCCGGCGAGGGCTTGCGGGCCGACCATCACGGCCACGCCGGCGAGCCCGATCAGTACCCCGGCAAGGCGATTGCCGGTCATGCGCTCCTCCGCTGTGAGGAAATGAGCGGCGATCACCGTCCATAGCGGCGTCGTAGCATTGAGGATGGCGGCAAGACCCGAGGCGATCTCCGTCTGGCCCCAGACGATCAGGCAGAAGGGTGTGACGTTGTTGAGCAGGCCCATGCCGAAAAAGGCAGCCCAAAGACGCGGCTCGCGCGGCAGGGATTGGCCGTGGAACGACAGGACCACCAGCAGGATGAGCGCGGCGAGACCGACGCGCAGCAGGACGATGGTGAACGGCGGCAAGGCCTCGATCGCGATGCCGGTGAAGAAGAAGGATCCACCCCAGAGCAGCGAGAGGGCGAGCAGCAGGCCCCATTCGACGAGGCTCATCGGGCGATTGGGAGTGGCCGGTATCGACATCGTATTTGTCCGCAGAGCGAGCTTTCTCGAGATCTGCGGCACTGGCCGGATCGATGCCACCCGCTTCCTGCGGTCTCATGCCGACAGTACCGATGCTGGATCGAACATCGCGACCGTAGGTCTCAGCCGTCAATGGCAAACAGGGCGTAGCCCGAACCTTCGCGGCCACTGCGGCGGACGGCCAGGCGGCGGCCATCGGCGGACCATGCCGCTTCCGTGGCGAGCCTGGGTACGACCGCATCGATCAGGCGCTGGCCGGTCCGGATGTCCCAAACCTGCAGGATGCCGTCTGCCCCGACGGGGCGCAGGATCAGGGACAATCTGTGCCCATCCGGCGACAGCAGCAGCCAGTTGGTCGAGATCTGCCGTCCGGCGATGCCGAGATCGTGGCTGGATCTGCGGCCGTCCGCCTGTATGATTTCGATCGCGCCCTTGTCGGCGCGGACGACCGCGGTGGTGCCGTCGGGCGTGTTCACCGGCATGTCGCCGGAGCCGAATGCCCTGTTCCAATTCACCTGGCCTCGATCGATCTTTTCCCCTGCGATCGTCCATGCGCCGGTGAAAAGCCGGAACCGCTGATTGTCCGGGTCGAACTGGCCGAAGCCGGACCGGCTTGCAGGGATGTCGTCCAACGGCTTTTCCCAGCCGGCTTCGCCGCCCGCCAGGGCCATGAGCTTGAGGGTCGCCGCCACCTGTTCCTTGGCGGCAGGGGCAGCTGCCTTGCCCGGCTGCGGTACGGCCATCGCGGCATGGCGGCCGTTCCAGGCGAGCAGGATGGCACCGTTGAGCCGGCCTTCCTCGAAGCCGCCGAGTGGTGTGCGGTTGAGGAC
Source organism: Labrys neptuniae (assembly GCF_040797145.1). Taxonomy (NCBI): domain Bacteria; kingdom Pseudomonadati; phylum Pseudomonadota; class Alphaproteobacteria; order Hyphomicrobiales; family Xanthobacteraceae; genus Labrys; species Labrys neptuniae. Next base: position 198,262 of record NZ_JBFNQD010000002.1, read on the forward strand.
CGTGCCCGATTCGGCCGATACTTCAAGCAATATGTAGCGCTGGGGAATAGCGCCGGTGGCGGTGGCCGGCCGGGTTTCGGTCATCGCCAGGGCGAGGCGATCGCTATCGCCTTCGAAGGCCATGGCGGGATTGTTGAGGCTTTTGCCGTCGAACAGAGTCGGAAATTCATGGGCGGCGATGCAGCCGCTGCGGCGGAGCCAGACATCGATGAGGCCGCAGCTGCGCAGTTGCTGGCCGATGGCATAAATGCCGCCGCCAACGAGCATGGCCGCGGCAAGGCATCCGACGATCAGTCGCCGCGTTCCCAAGCCCATTCCTCCTGTGTCCGGTCCTGGCCTTGTCGAGGGGTGCCGGATGATCGATTTCCGATCATAGCGCCGCTTCGGGAATGGCGCTTGTTTCACAAGATATCGGGCGGCGCATCGGGTGTGCGCCGCCGGTCCTGTTCAGGAGAGTTGCGCAGTTCGCGACGATCAGGCCTGGCCGACGGTTGGCTGGCTCTGGGCGAGGCGGTTGCGATAGAGCGCCACGAAGTCGATCGGGTCGATCATCAGGGGCGGGAAGCCGCCATTGCGCGTGCAGTCGGCGATGATCTGGCGCGCAAAGGGGAAGAGCAGGCGCGGGCCTTCGATCATCACCATGGCGTGGATGTTGTCTTCGGGGATGCCGGCAAGACGGATCACCGCGCCATAGAGCAGCTCGAACTTGAACAGGGTGTTGGCGCCTTCGCCGGCGCCGCCTTCGATCGAAAGCTCGACTTCGTAGTCGGGGCCACCGAGCGGCTTGCCATTGACGTTGACGGTGAGCTGGATCTGCGGCGAGTTCTGCAGGTTGCCGAGCGAACGCGGTGCATTGGGGTTCTCGAAGGAGAGATCCTTGATGTATTGCGCCAGCACGTTGAGGGAGGGCTGGACTTCCTGCGCCTCTTCGGGGCCGTTCTGCTGTTCGTTCGCCATTTCGAGTTCCTTAGTGGGTGTGCAGCCCTTGGGCCGAAGGAAAAAGCGCTCCGGAGCGTCTTGTGGTCCGGCAAGGCCGCCGAACCTGGCAACGACGCGTCAGAACAAAGGGCTAGGGCAAGGCGCGTTCCAGCTTGGAGACACCATACTCTAGGAATCACAATCCAGCGGCAGTCCGATCATGACAGGCCGCTGAGCCAGCGCGCGGGTACCACGCCAGGGCCGTGGCGACAAGGGGAGCTTGAACTTCCACTCCTGCGAGCGCTCGCCGCGCCTTGCCAATTTTCAGGCTATGACTGGCGCAGGGCGTCGTCGATCTCGGCCTTGGTCGGGATGGAGGACTGGGCGCCGGGCCGCGTGCAGGCCAGCGAGCCGCTGGCGGCGCCGCGAGCCAGGGCAGCGTCGAAACCGAGGCCCTGGTCGAGGGCAGCAGCATAGGCGCCGGTGAAACTGTCGCCGGCGGCGGTGGTGTCGACCGGCGTCACCTTGAGGGCCGGTGCGGTGTGGCGTGTGCCCTTGCTCCAGCCGACCACGCCTTCGGCGCCCAGCGTCACGATGCCGGCGCAGCCGAAGCGCTCGCTGATCACACGGGCGGCTTCGACAGGATCGGTCGCCTCGATACCGGCAGCTTTGGCCACTACCAGGGCCTCATGCTCGTTGACGACGAGATCGTCGACGAGGCGCAGGACCTCTTCGGGGAGCGGGCCGGCGGGCGCCACGTTGAAGACGACGCGGGCACCGCGCGATTTGGCATACTTGATGGCGGCGAAATTTTCAGAATCGCGGATCTCGCGCTGCAGCAGCACGATATCGCCCTCAGCGAGATCGAACGTCTCGAGCTGCTCGGCGCGCGTGGCCTGGTTGGCGCCGGACGCGACGACGATGGCGTTCTCGGCTTTCTCGTCCACCGTGATCAAGGCGACGCAGGTCGGCTTGTCGACCGGCAGCACCGGCGCGACATCGACGCCGGCTTCCCGCATCACCGACAGGGCGAGATCGGCGAAGCCGTCATTGCCGCGCGAGCCGATGATGGCGGTCTTCGAGCCGGCGCGTGCCGCCGACACCGCCTGATTGGCGCCCTTGCCGCCCGGCACCATGAAATAACCTTCGCACAGCACGGTCTCGCCAGGGTGGGGGATATGGCTGACATTGGTGACCAGGTCCACGCCAAGCGAACCGAACACGACGATCATAGGGCGGTTTCCTCGATTGTTTTGGAAAGCATAACGGGAAAGGCGAGGCGCGCAACTCGGCCTCTCCAGAGCAAAGCGCGTTCATGACTGAACGCTTGTTTGCTCAAACTCTTTGGCTCGACGCGCCTTTGCGATTCTCGGTGGCTTCGTCAAATCGCAAAAACACTATTGGGACAGGTTCAGGCCGTGCGCTCGCCGTTGAGCGCCCGGATGGCGGCCGTGAGGGCAGCCGCGCGCTCGCCGACTTCGGCGGCGCTGCGCCCGGCAGCATAGAGGTCCGAACCCACGCCGAAGCCGTCAACGCCGACGGCGAGATAGGGCGGAATGGTCTGGGGCGAGACGCCGCCGACCACCAGCACCTTGGTGCTGCGCGGCAGCACGGCGCGCATGGCCTTGACGGCGACGGGCGATGCCATCTCGGCCGGGAACAGCTTCAGGGCGTCGGCGCCCGCGTCCAGCGCGGCGAAGGCCTCGGTCGGCGTGAAGAAGCCGGGAAGGGACAGGAGGCCGCGCGCCTTGCTGGCCCGGATCACCTCGACATCGGTGTTGGGCGAGACGATTACCGTGCCGCCCGCCTCGGCGACGCCGGCGACGTCGTCGACGGTCAGCACGGTGCCGGCGCCGACCAAGGCACGTCCGGCGAGGCCGCGGGCGAGCAGGCCGATGGAGCGAAGAGGATCGGGCGAGTTGAGCGGCACTTCCAGGATGCGGATGCCGGCCGCGACGATCGCCTCGGCGATGGCTTCCACCTCGTCCGGTTTGACCCCACGCAGGATGGCGACCAGCGGCATCTCGGCCAGGGCAGAGGCGAGGGTGAGGCTCATGGTTGTGTCCTTGTTGTCGGTTCGAGGGGCCGGATGTCAGCGAGCCGCGGCGAGGGTGGAAAGACCATCGAGGAAAGCCCGTTCCGGCGCGATGATCTCGATGGCGCTGCCGCGGGCCCTCAACGCCGAAACATAGCGTTTGGCCAGCACGCCGTCCGCGACCAGCGTAACGAGATGGTCGGCGCCGTAGCGCTTGAAGGCGCCCTCGATCTCGGCATTGATCAGCAGGCCGGAGAGATAGGGGCCGACCTTTTCGCCGCTCATCTCACCGGCGAGCACGCGGGTGCGGGCCTGGAACAGGCGGTTCAGCAGGCCGCGTTCGTCGGTGGCCGCTTCCAGCCCGTCGTCGAAGCCGGTGAGATCCTCGGGCTCGGCGGCCAGGCGGGCGAGCAGGCTATGCTGGCGGTAGAGGGCGTAGGTCTCACCCGTCATGAAGGTGGCAAAACCGGTGATGACGCCGTCCTCGACCCTTGCCCATTTGGAATGGGTGCCGGGCAGGCAGACCAGGCCATTGCGGACATCGGTGCCGAAGATCAGGGTTTCCTCGCCACGCATGACGTCGGGGCCGGTTTCATCGTGTGCGATCACACCGGGAACGATCGAAATCCGCTCGTCGATGTGCAGCAGCGCCTCTGCAAGGCTCTTGGGCGAAGCGGGGCAGGGCGCATAGGCGGCCTCAGCCCAGCCATTGCGGGCACCGACCATGCCGGCCATCAGTACCGGCGCATCGGGGCTGGCCTTCATCCAGGCGCCGCAATGGCGCTCCAGCACGGCCGCAAAGCCGCCGGCCGGGACCGTCGACATGCCGTCCTCGGCCGAGACCCGGTCGAGCACCGTGCCGGCGCCATCGAGGCGATAGGCCCGGAAACGGCTGGTGCCCCAGTCCACGGCGATGAGTTCGGATGTCATGCTGGTCCAATCCGGTTGGTGTTGGGTTCGACGCGCCTACATGCGCATCCCTCCGCCGATGCGCAAGCGCCATGGCGAGCATCGAGCCTTTATCGGGGCCGGGGATCGAGGCGCCCGGCCCTCGCCGAGTCCGAGGAAGGGCTCAATACCAGCCACCATCCACGATGATCTGCTGGTTGGTCATGCCCGAGGATTGCTCCGAGGCGAGGAAGAGCACGGCCTTGGCGATATCGTCGGGCACGAGCTTGCGCTTGAGCACCTGGTTGCGCGCGATCGCTTCCTCGCCCGCCTTGTCGACCCACAGCGCGAGCTGGCGCTCCGTCATGATCCAGCCGGGAATGACGCAGTTGACGCGGATATTGTCCTTGCCGAATTCGCGGGCCAGCACGCGGGTCAGGCCGTAGGCGGCCGATTTGGCGGTAGCGTAGGCGCTCAGATCCTCCGAGCCCATCAGCCAGGAGCCGGAACCAAGATTGACGATGGTGCCGCCGCCGGCGGCAATCATGTCGGGGATGGCGGCTTGGGCGGCGAAGAAGGCGTGCTTGAGGTTGACGGCGATCCGGTCGTCGAAATAGTCGGGCGTCACCTCGAAGAATTTATGGCGTTGGTCGTGGGCGGCATTGTTGACCAGCACCGTGACCGGTCCGAGCGTCGCGCTGATGTCGGCGATGGCGTCCTTCAGGGCCTCGATGTCGGTGATATCCGCCTTCTTGAACAGGACGGTGGCACCGCTCTGGTTGAGTTCGTCCGCCAGGGCCTGCGACGGTTTTTCGGCGATGTCGACGAAGCCGACCTTGGCGCCCTGATGGGCGAACAGCCTGACGGTGGCGGCGCCGATGCCCTGCCCGCCGCCGGTGATGACGACGGTGCGGCCTTTCAGATCTGGATAAATGGCGTTCGCCATCCCTGGGACTCCCTGATGCTTCTCGGTCTGAACGTGGATTCGTCCTACATATTGCGCGGTTCGGGTGCGCCGTCCAGCGTGTGTCGAGTGGGATGGCTCGACTTGTCGCCGGAAACCCGCGAGGCGGATGGCGGTCATGCGCCGGGGGCGCTGACAAAGGCGTTTGGAACGGCTAAGTAGGGGCAACATGATTGATCTGCAGCCCCGACCCGCCTTGGGCGGGCGCCGTGCTTTTAAAGGTATCCCATGAACTGGATCGCCAACGTCGTTCCGCCGCGTATCAAGGACTTCTTTTCGCGCCGCGACACGCCCGAGAATCTCTGGATCAAGGATCCGGAGACGGGGCAGATGGTCTTTCACAAGGACCTGGAGCAGAACAACTACGTCATCCCGGCCTCGAACTATCACATGCGCATGACGGCGACGCAGCGCCTCAAGCTGATGTTCGATGACGGCAAATGGGAAGACATCGCGCTTCCCGAGGTCGTGCCGGACCCGCTCAAGTTCAAGGACGAGAAGCGCTATGTCGACCGGCTGAAGGATGCCCGTACCAAGACCGCCATGACGGATGCGGTCAAGCTCGGTGCCGGCACGGTCGATGGCGTGTCGGCGGTGATTGCCGTGCAGGATTTCGACTTCATGGGCGGCTCGCTCGGCATGGCGGCCGGCGAGGCGGTGGTCAAGGGCCTGCTCACGGCGGCCGATCGCGGCGTACCCTTCGTGGTGTTCGCGTGCGGCGGCGGGATGCGCATGCAGGAAGGCATCCTGTCCCTGATGCAGATGGCGCGTACCACGGTGGCGATCCAGCGTTTCCGGGAAACCAGGAAGCCCTACATCGTGGTGCTGACCAACCCGACCACCGGCGGCATCACTGCGTCCTATGCGATGCTTGGCGACGTGCAGCTGGCCGAGCCGGGAGCCCTGATCGGCTTTGCAGGTCCGCGCGTCATCGAGCAGACCATCCGCGAGAAACTGCCCGAGGGCTTCCAGCGCTCCGAATATCTGCAGGAGCACGGCATGGTCGACATGGTCGTTCACCGCAACGAGATGAAGGCCACCGTCGCGCGCATCTGCCGACTGCTGACCAAGACCCCGCCCAAGGAGATCCCGGCGGAAGCCGCCTGATCTTCCAGGGAGGCCAGACCTTTCTTCAGGACGCGATTCCGGTGCACGGGCATCTTGCCTGTTCCTGGAAGCTCGGCGTTTGCAGGATCGGAAGAGCGGGCAAGGTGCCCGTGCACCGGAGCAGGTTGCCGGATTGACTCCCTCGCCCATGACTGTTATTTCTGTTTTTACAGAAATAGGATAAATCATGCGCCTGCTCGACTATCCCGAAGCCAAGACCTTCGTGCTCCATTGGGGCGAGATGGGAACCTATTGGGGAGTCAATCGCTCGGTGGCGCAGGTGCATGCGCTGCTCTATCTGTCCGAGAGGCCCGTCGACGCAGAGACCATCGTCGGGGAACTGGGCCTGGCCCGCTCCAACGTCTCCACCGCCCTCAAGGAATTGCAGGGCTACAACATCGTCCGCCGCGTGCATGTCGAGGGCGACCGGCGTGACCATTTCGTCGCCGAGACCGATCTGTGGGAGATGCTGATGCGCATCGCCATCGAACGCAAGCGCCGCGAAATCGATCCCACCATCCAGCTGCTGGGCGAGTTGTCCGAAAAGCTGCAGCGCGACGGCAACGCGCCGGCCCATATCCGCGAGCGCGTGACGCGCCTGCACGACTTCATGTCCACGCTCAGTGGCTGGTACGAACAGGTCCGGGTGCTGCCCAAGCCCACCCTCGTGACCTTGATGAAGCTCGGCGGCAAGGTCGCGCGCTTCATCCCTGGCAGAAGCAGGGAATAGACCGGCGAGACGCGAGGCCGCTCCGAACCTTCTCGCGTCATGTTATTTCTGAATATTCAGAAATAACGGATATAACGATAGGAAACGACATGACTGAGATTGCCTACGCCCTCTACCTCGTCATCGCCATCGGCATCACCATCTGGGTGGCGCACACCCTGTCGCGCAGCGGCCTGGTCTTCCTGACCCAGTGCTTCGGCCAGAACGAGACCCTGGCGCGTTCGACCAACCATTTGCTCATCGTCGGCTTCTACCTTGTCAATATCGGCTTCATCACGCTCGCCCTCAGTCTGGGTGACGAGCCGACCACCATAACCGGGGCGATGCGTTTCCTAAGCGGCAAGGTGGGCCTCGCCGTGCTGGTGCTCGGCGCCATGCATTTCTTCAACATGGGGGCGATCGCCCAGCTCGGCCGCAAGGTGAACGGCTGGGTCGGCGAGTTGCAGCGGCCAGCGACGCACATCACCCCCGACGTGGTGCCCCCGGCTTGAGAGGAGGCGGCGATGGGCCAGGCATCCCGGCGGTTCAGCTTCGCCAGCGTCAGTCTCGGCGCTTTTGCCGCTGGCCCCGCATTCCTTGTCGCCCTGGGTCTGTGTGCCCTGATCGACCGGCCCGATCGGCCTGTGGCGTTGTTCCGTGATCCGGACATCGTGCCGCTCCTGATGGCGATGACCCTCGCCTTCAGCGTGGTCGGGGCCATCATTGCCTTCCCGCTGGCCACGCTCGGGACGATGGTGTTGACCGAGCTTGGCCGGGACAATGACGGCCTGCGCCTGCCAGTGTTCTGGACGCTGAGCGGCGCGTTCGCGGCGGGGCTGCCGCTCTATTTCATCGCGGACGACCGGCCGGAGCTCGTCGCTGCCTTTGCTTTTGCCGGTGCGGTTGCCGCGTCCATCAGTCGCTGGCGGGTTCGCTGGGGTGACTGAGGAGAAAGGGTAGCCTTATTGGCAAACCGCAATAGTGGAGCGTCTCGCGGCGGAGGCGATATCGGACTGGCCGCTCTCGCTGTGACTTCCCGTCGCTTTGTTCACTGGCGGCCAGAACAGGTCCGCGACGAGAAAGAATCTGGCCCCGTGGCGGGGGAAAAGGTATGGCTGAGAGCTTGGGAGCCGGTTTCCGATTCTGTCGGAGCAGGGCTTCTGCCGAACCAGGTCAATTCGAGGCCCAATCGCCGTCATGACGCAGTCCGACGCCTATCTCTCCCGCTTCATGGCGCTGCATCCGAAAAAGATCGACCTCTCGCTCGACCGGATCGAGAGGCTGCTGGCCAAGCTCGGCCATCCCGAGCGGCAGGTGCCGCCGGTGATCCATGTCGCCGGCACCAATGGCAAGGGCTCGACCATCGCCTTCCTGCGCGCGGCGCTGGAAGGCGCCGGCTATGGCGTGCACGTCTATACCTCGCCCCATCTCGTACATTTCCACGAGCGCATCCGGTTGGCCGGGCCCGGGGGCAGCGCTGGCGCCCTGGTGAGCGAGGACAAGCTCATCGAGGCCTTCGAGGCCTGCGAGCAGGCCAATGACGGCGCGCCGATCACCTTCTTCGAGATCACCACCGCCGCCGCCTTCAAGCTTTTTGCCGAGAATCCGGCCGACGTCCTCCTGCTGGAGGTGGGGCTCGGCGGACGCATGGACACCACCAACGTCATCGACAAGCCGCTTCTCAGCGTGATCACCTCGATCTCGCATGACCATGCCGATTTCCTCGGCACCGACATCGAGGGCATCGCCCGCGAGAAGGCCGGCATCCTCAAGCGCGGCGCGCCCGGCGTGATCTATCCGCAGATCGACGCTGTCAGGGCCGTGATCGAAAGCGTGGCCGCGCGGGTCGGCGCACCACTGGTGATCGGCGGGCAGGATTTCGACGTGCATGAGGAGAATGGCCGCCTGGTCTATCAGGACGAGAGCGGCCTGCTCGATCTGCCTTTGCCGCGCCTTGCCGGGCGACACCAGCATCGCAATGCCGGTCTTGCCATCGCCGCGCTGCGCAGCCAGACCCTGTTCACCGTCGAGGATGGCCATTTCGAGAAGGCGATGCAGGCAGTGGAATGGCCCGCCCGCCTGCAGCGCATCGCCCAGGGTGCCATACCGGCCCTGCTGCCACCGGGCTCCGAGATCTGGCTCGACGGCAGCCACAATGTCGATGGCGGCCGCGTGCTGGCCGAGGCCCTCGCCGAGCTGGAGGAACGCAATCCCCGGCCGCTGGTGCTGGTGACGGGCATGCTGACCACCAAGGATTCCGACGGGTTCCTGCACAATTTCGCCGGTCTCGCCCGTGAGGTGCATACGGTGCCGATCGAGCACAGTGCCGCAGCCCGCGCCCCCGAGGCCGTGGCCGAAGCGGCGCGCCAGGCCGGGCTCGCTGCCCGCGCCCATGGCAGCCTTCAGGCCGCGCTCGAGGCGATCGCCAGCGAAGCCTTTCCGGTGGCACCTCGCGTCGTGCTCACCGGCTCGCTCTATCTCGCCGGCGAGATCCTCGCCTTCAACGGCACGGCGCCGAAATAGGCCGCGGAGGCTGCCTCAGGCTTTTCCTGCATTGGCGAGGATGATCTCGCGCCAGAGGCGCGTCGGGGTCACCCAGGCATCGGGCGCATTGTATTTGCCCGAATAGATCACGGCGGCGATGCCGGCATCCGGCATCAGCCAGAGGCGCTGGCCGCCATTGCCGAAGCCAGCGATCCAGGGATGCTCGCCGCCGGGCAGGGCTGTCGTTGCGTCTGCGCTGATGAACCACAGCCGGCCATAGGCCAGACCGTCACCGGTCGGTATGGCAGGCTTCAACGAGGCCTCGATCCAGGCCTGCGATATGATTCGATCGCCGTTCCACAGGCCCTTGGCGAGCACCAGCTCGCCGATGCGCAGCAGGTCGGCGGCGCTCAGGCGCAAGCCCGAAGCCGCCGAGGCGACGCCGTCGTCACCGGCGATCCATTCGAACCTGTCGATGCCGAGTGGCTCGAACAGCGTTTCCCGGGCGAATTCGGGCAGGGCCTTGCCGGTTCCGCGCCGGATCAGCTCGCCGACCAGAGCCACGCAACCGCCCGAATAGATCCAGCGCGTCCCGGGCTGCGCGACGACGGGTCGCTCGAGGACGAAGCGGTAGCGATCCGGCGCCATTTCCATGGCGATCTCGCTGTTCAGCGGATCGGTATAGGGCCGCTCTTCGTCCCATTCGAGCCCGAGCGTCATGGTAAGGGCATGCTCGATCCGCAGCCCCTGCCGGTCGGATGCGGCGATGAGGTCGGGATAGTCCGGAAAATGCGGCAGCAGGGGTGCGTCCGGCGGCGGCACGAGCTTGCGGTCGAGGGCGATGCCATAGAGCAGGCCGACGACGCTCTTGGTGACCGAGCGCAGATCGTGCAGCGTCTGCGGCCCGAAGCCGACCTCGCCGAGCGGCCTGCCCCAGCTCTCGTCCACGCCAGCCTGGTAATGCTCGAGAATGATGCGTCCGTCCTGGCTGGCGAGGACGACATGCAGGTCGCGCAGGAGGCCGGAGGCGATACCGGCGGCAAGCTTGTCCTGCATGGTCAGCCTGCCGCCCATGGCTTTTGCCGGCGCATCCATCGAGGTCATGATGATTGGTTCCTCCCTCTAGCCGAAGTCGCGAATATCAGCCCGGCTCAATCCGGCCGGATGATGCTGCGCAAAGGGCTGCCCGCCGCGGCGATGCGCGCAATGCCGTCGGCAAGGCCCTCGACCGTCACGGTCATGGTATGGCCGGTGGCGTGGATCATCGTCGTTTCGTCGCGGACCATGGCGACGTGGCCCTTCCAGAACAGGAGGTCGCCGCGCCGCAATTGCGCGAGAGGGCTGGCAGGGTCGAGCCGCTCGCCCGGCAGTTCGCCTTCCTGCATGTCGCTGTCGCGCGGGCAGGCCAGGCCGCAGGCATGGCGTGCCGTCTGCACCAGGGCCGAACAATCGAGGCCGAGGCTCGATTTGCCACCCCACAGGTAGGGCACGCCGAGGAAACGCTCGGCGACCGCGACCGGGTCGTCCTCCTTGGAATCGACAGGCCTGGCATGGGCGGCGAAGACGAAGCCCCAATCCTCGAGGCGAAGGAACTGCCCCTCGCTGGCGACCACGGAAAGGACGGAACCATGGCTCAGTGCCAGCATCACCGGCGCCTTGATCGACGGTACGGGGTAGATGAAGCTGCGCAGCACGCCGATGCGATGGGTGGCGGGGCGCGGGGCCGCCAGCGCATTGGCGGACAGCCAGCCGACATAGCCGTCCCGGTCGGCCTGGCCCCAGGCCCAGCCTTCCATCTCGTCATAGACGGTGAAGCTCTCGCCAAAGAGAAGCTCGGTATCGATGGAGGCGGAGAAATCCGGATCGGGCCGCAGCGGCACCGCCGTCTCGATGACGCGGCGCTCGCTGCCCTCGACATAGCGTGGCGCCGTGACGATGCCGCGTAGCGAGGCTGCGGCAAGGTCCGGCCGAGCCGGGGTGATGCGACGATCATGGGCAGTCAATGCAACAGGTCCTTCAAACGGGTCTTGTCTTCAATGGAGCAGCCTGTGCCGTCCCGCAAGATCTTCGCACCCCCAGGGTCGTCAGCGCGGAAGGTCCTTGCCAAGGGCGACCAGGATGTCGCCGAGCTTCTCGACATAGAGCGCACCGTCCACCGTGCGCTGGATGATGACATTGCGCCGGTCGAACTCATCGCGGCGCCGCGCGGTGAGCTTGAGCTTGGCCAGGCTGTCGAGTGCGCGGGTGATTACCGGCTTGGTGACATCGAGCTTGGCGGCGAGGCCGCGCACCGTATGGGGCGGGGCTTCCAGATAGACGGTGAGGAGAATGGCAAGCTGCCGGCTCGACAGATCTGGCTGGGCGTCGCGCACCAGCGTCAGCATGACGTCATGCCAGAGCCGCAACGCCTGCGCCGGCCGCATCTCCACCGCCATCGCCCTCTGTGCCTCCCTGCCGCCGGCATTCGAAGGACCAGGATAGGGGGTAATCACGCAGATTGGGTTAATTGCGTGCAGGCCGAGGAAAGCGAGCATGATGTCTAAATTCATCTAAGCCTATCGTTCGGCCTCGTTAAAGGTCCGGCGCTGCGCTCGAAGACAAATCGCCCAGTGGGTAGATGTCCGTCGCATAGAGGTAATTGTCTGAAGGTAAGCTATCCGGCGATCCATGCCATGGAATGGAGCTCGTTTGGTCGCAAAAGTAAACCAAACGGTACATTAAACTTAGGAATTGAAATGTTGCCCTGTCGGATATGTCGAGATATTCATCAGAGGTATGATGCAGCTTCCGATAAGCAGGCCTGTGGCGCTCAGAGGGTGCTGTAAGAAATGACATGGTGCCTAGTATACTCAGCCGCATAACTCAGGCTAATAGGAATTAACGATGCGAAAAATGAAAATTACAACACAGTATACTACTATATGATCTAAGTTTTAGGTTTTGAAATGATCAGATTTAACATGAGCAAAATCTTGAAAACATCGCAAAACCGATCGCTTCTCATCGTTGGACACAGCCATAGCACGGCCATTCACAATGCGGCGTCTCATTTGAAAAGAGACGGAATAGTTGAAGTTGACTGCGATATCATACAACTCTTTGGACGATATCCTGATTTTTCAAATGAAGAAAATGGAGAAATCGTATATAACGCCAGTCTTATTGAGGAGATAAGTAAAAATTTTGACAAAAGAAGTACAAAATTAATTGCTTTTCCGCTGTATGGAAGCGAATATTATATGATCTGCTTTCCTAATACGACGCGCCAATTTGACATCATGGTTCCTGGACATGATAAGGTGGCGAAGGATGTCGAACTAGTTCCATTCGAAATTGTCTACGAAATGGCGCGCGAAAAATATAAAAAGTATATTGGAATAATTCCTTACATTCAGAATAAACTTAATTGTGAAGCTGTCTATATATTGCCGCCACCTCCGACAGAGAGTTCTACTACGATATTAAATCATATAGCCGCTCAGTCCAAAGATATAGCACAGCGTTACGCGAGTTTGACCTCCGGTCAACTCTACAACAGCTGGCTAACTTATGCCCGGGCTGCGAAAGATATCTGCAAGGAGCAGAATATCCGGCTTTTTGCTCCGCCGGCTCGCGCGTTGACCAGCGACGGCTATCTACAGCCGCATCTCGTGCAGGATGCGGTGCATGGAAACATCCATTACGGCGCCATGGTGTTTCAAGACCTGATCGACCATTTCTTCGATGACAACACGTAGGCCAGGCAATGAAACATCCCTACGAAACCCTTCCGGATGAAGCCTATTGGCGTCGTGCCGTAGCGGCCCCGGCCATGGCGCAGGTCGATCCTGTTGCGCCGCCGCAATTTCGAATTGGCAGGAGCGACAAGGTGGCAACGGGTGGTAGCTGCTTTGCTCAGCATATTGCGCGTCACCTGGTACAAAACGGTTTTACCTACCTGGTGACGGAAACCGCCCATCCGATCGTTCCATCCCATCTGGCAGAACGTTTCAATTATGGCGTCTATACCGCCCGCTATGGCAATCTCTATACCTCGCGCCAGTTTCTCCAACTCCTGCGCCGTGCCTATGGCTTCTTCCAGGCCGAAGACATGATTTGGCACAAGAACGATCGTTTCATCGATCCCTATCGGCCGCAGATCCAGCCGGACGGATTCTCTTCCCGAGAAGAACTGCTCGCCGACCGGGCGCAGCATCTTGCTGCAGTGAGGCAGGCGGTCGAGAATCTCGATGTCATGGTCTTCACGCTGGGTTTGACGGAATGCTGGATCGACAGGGCCAGCGGCACGGTATTTCCCTTGTGCCCGGGTGTTTCGGGAGGGGAATTCGACAGCACCAGACACGTCTTCCACAATCTGTCTTCAACCGAAGTCATTGCGGACATGCTGGAGGCTATTGACTTCATTCGCTACCGCAATGCCGCTGCGCGTTTCGTGCTTACCGTCTCCCCTGTCCCGCTCATAGCCACGGCGAGCGGTAGGCCTGTGCTGCAAGCGACGACCTATTCCAAGTCTGTGTTGCGGGTCGCTGCCGAGGAGATCATGGCTCTGCGTGAGAATGTCGAGTATTTCCCCTCCTATGAGATCATTACGGGTTCCTACAATCGCGGGGCCTATTATGGTTCCGACCTCCGTTCGGTGCGGGAGGAAGGCGTCGATCACGTAATGCGCCTATTTCTTCGCCATTTCGGCGCGGTTGAAGTTTCCCGCAAACCGATTGCGCCGTCACCGGGGCGGCAAGATCATGACTCGGTGCTCGCCGACGCTAGTGAAATGGTCCGGGTCATCTGCGAGGAAGAGGCACTGGGGAAGAGTGCGGAGCATTGATCCGCCTGCCGTCGAAGTCCCTGCAACATTGCGGGGAGCCATGAGGCTGGCGGGAGCAGCCTCGAACGGGGCCGTGCGAACCGTGCTCCCGATCAGCGTTTTGCTCCTGGGCCTCTTCCAAGATTACCGCGAAGGCTCAGCGAGTGGATAGAACGTAGTTTCTCAGCACTCTCTCCAGAGCCAGTCCCCCCACCAGGGAGACCAGCCCGACTGCAATCGTATAGGGCTTGTCCAAGACGAGTTGACCATAGCCCGTATAGTAGGCTGAGCGCATCCACTCCACTGTCTGAAGCGCAGGATTATAGGCCAGCATTGAGCGATATGGCTCCGGGATCGTATCGGCAACGAAAACGACACCCGATGACGCCCAGACACCAATGATGAGCAGTGAATAACCCGTCATCCACATCGGTACAGCGGCAACGATAACGCTGTTGATCACCCCCATGCCGCAGCCAAGCAGGATGGATGCCCCTAAAGCGCAGAAGGCAGTGGTGATATCCTGCGGCAGGATTGGAACGTCAAAGGTTATTCCAAGTATAATCATAAAGATTATTACAAAGGCTGACGACAGGATCTCAAGAATTGCACCCGCGATAAGAACGTCAAGCATTCTTACACCGGGGAGGCTCAATAGCGGTCTCGTCGACACAAGATTTACCATCATGAAGCGCGAAAGGTATGAAAAGACCATAAAAGGTACTGTACCAGTAGCGATGAACAAGATGACGCTTTCTCCATAAGGCGCCGCACGCCCTGTGATAGAAAAAATAGCAATAAGAAGCAGGATGTGGGAGATTGGCCAGCCCACTGCCACGATATATCCGAGGCCGTGCCCAAAAAAACGCGTCCTGACATTTCTGAGCATGACGGCCGATATGACGCGCCGCTGGCGCTCGAACGCCGCCATGACGGTTGTAGAGGAAGTGTGAGTCAGGTCCACTTTGAAATTCCATCCTCTGGCGGGCGACAACGGGTGTCTGCGAAACGTCCTATATCTCAGGCATACCTGATGAATTGTGAAATGATGGAAAGCCGCGATTCAGTGAAGCTACGGAGATCTTCTGCCGATATGAGTATCATGTCGTAGCCGAGCATCGTGATAAATTTCCCTTGAAGATATTATCGTTGGCGGTTAGCTCTGCTCTCGCAGAGCGCACGATAC
Source organism: Labrys neptuniae (assembly GCF_040797145.1). NCBI lineage: Bacteria > Pseudomonadati > Pseudomonadota > Alphaproteobacteria > Hyphomicrobiales > Xanthobacteraceae > Labrys > Labrys neptuniae. The sequence continues at coordinate 213,357 of NZ_JBFNQD010000002.1, forward strand.
CTATCGCGAACGTGGCTCGATCGGTACCAGTCTACTCAGCCCCAGCAACTCCTCCAGCACGGCGCCCGCACCTAGCAGCGCCGCCTCGCCGCGTGGCCGGCCGATGAGTTGCACGCCGACGGGGCGGCCGTCGGCGGTGAAGCCGGCGGGCATGGCCAGGGAGGGGCAGGAGGTCATGGTGACGACACTGGCGATCTTGAGCCAGTCGACATAGTTCTCGAACACCCTGCCCTCGACTTCGCGCACCCAGCGCTGCTCGATGCCGAGCGGCGGCGTGCAGGCGGCTGGGGCGATCAGCACGTCATAGTGCGAGAAGAAGGCCGCGATGTCGTCATAGAGCTTGCTGCGACGGAGCATGGCGGCACCGATCGTATCGGCATCCAGGGCGCGCCCTTTCTCGATGTTCCAGATCACGTCCGGCTTGAGTTCGCTGCGGCGGGTCTCGAGCAGTTCACGCATGCCGGCGGCGTAGGAAAGAGCCCGCAGCGTCTGGAAGGCCTCGGGCACGCCGGTGAAATCCGGACACGCCTCCTCGACGACCGAGCCGGCCTCCTCCAATTTCCTGGCCGCAGCCTCGGCGATCGCCCGGGTCTCGCGATTGACCGGTGTGATGCCGAGGTCAGGCGAGAAGGCGACCCGTTTGGGCGCCTGCCGGCGGTGGACGCTCTCGCGAAAGCCGATGGCCGGCTCTTCCAGCGACAGCGGGTCCTCGATATGCCAGCCGGCCATGGCGTCGAGCATCAGGCCGACATCCTCGACATTGCGTGCCATCGGGCCGTTGACCGGCAGGGTCTCGAACTTGATGCCGTCGGGGCCGCTGGCGACCCGGCCGGGCGAGGGGCGCAGGCCCACCACCGAGCAGAAGCTCGCGGGTGTGCGCAGCGAACCGCCGAGATCCGAGCCGGTGGCCAGCCAGACCTGCCCGGTGGCGAGTGCCACGGCCGCCCCGCCCGACGAGCCGCCGGCGTTCAGCCTGGTGTCCCAGGGGTTGAGCGTGTCGCCGAACACGGCATTGAAGGTGTTGGCGCCGGCGCCGAATTCGGGCGTGTTGCTCTTGCCGATGGTGATGCCGCCGCGGGCTTCCAGGCGCTCGACCATGATGTCCGAGCGCTCGGGCACATGATCCCTGAAGATCTGCGAGCCATAGGTCGTGCGTACGCCGGCAACGTCGTTGAGGTCCTTCACCGCGAGCGGCAGGCCGCCGAGCCAGCGGGGGTCTTCGCTGGGCGGGGCCTCCATCAGGCGACGGGCCTGGTCGCGGGCGCGCTCGGGGCAGAGCGTGACCATGGCATTGACCTTGCCGTCGACAGCCTCGATACGGGCAAGCGAGGCCTCGACCAGATCGAGCGGGCTGACCTCGCGCCGCCTGAGGCGCTCGACGACCTCGCAAGCGGTCAGGCGGATCAGCTCGTCGGCGTTGCTCATGGTGCAAATTCCCGGAAGACTGGATTGGCATTGTTAGGGGCCGAGCCGGCGATGCCACCGGCCCCGGTCGGTCGGTTGGCGGCGCCTCAGCCGAAACGTGCCTTGAGATAGGCATAGAGGGCGCGGGCGCCCATCACCTCGGCGCCCTCGGGCCGGCCGGGCTTGGCGGAAGGGGTCCAGGCGAAGATGTCGAGATGCACATAGGCCCCGGCCTTCTCGACGAAGCGGTTGAGGAAGAGGGCCGCGGTGATCGAGCCGGCAAAGCCGCCGCCCGGGGCGTTGTTGAGATCGGCGACCTTGGAGTCCAGCATGGCGTCATAGGGGGGCCAAAGCGGCAGGCGCCAGAGCGGATCGTTCTCCCGGGCGGCATGGGCGAGGAGATCGGTTGCCACCTTCTCGTCGCGGCAGAACAAAGGCGGCAGGTCGGGGCCGAGGGCGACGCGGGCGGCACCTGTCAGCGTCGCCATGTCGACGATCAGCTCCGGCGCTTCCTCATCGGCAAGCGCGAGGGCGTCGGCGAGCACCAGGCGGCCCTCGGCGTCGGTATTGCCGATCTCCACGCTCAGCCCCTTGCGCGAGGCCAGGATGTCGCTGGGCCGGAAGGCATCGCCGGAAATCGCGTTCTCGACGGCCGGGATCAGCACGCGCAGGCGCAGCTTGAGGCCGGCGGCCATGATCATGCTGGCGCAGGCGAGCACCGAGGCGGCTCCACCCATGTCCTTCTTCATCAGCAGCATGCTGGCCGACGGCTTGATGTCGAGGCCGCCGGTGTCGAAGATCACGCCCTTGCCGACCAGTGTCACCTTGGGATGGGCGGCGTCGCCCCAGGCCAGGTCGATCAGCCGCGGTGCCCGCGAGGAGGCCCGGCCGACGGCATGGATCATCGGGAAGTTCCCGGCGAGGAGTTCCTCGCCGACCACGACCCGGAACGCCGCACCATGTTTTTCGGCCAGGGCACGCGCCGCCTCGGCCAGCTCCGCCGGGCCGAGATCATTGGCCGGTGTGTTGACGAGATCGCGCCCGAGCGCCACAGCCTCGGCAATCGACAGGATTTCATCGCGGTCGATACCATCAGGTGCGATCAGCTGTACGGCCTTGATATCGTTGCGCTTGTAGCGACCGAAACGATAGAGGCTCAAAACCCAGCCGAGCGCTGCGAGCCGGTCGTCATGGCTGGCATTGGCGAAGCGATAGGTGCCCACGGGCAGGAGGGTGGCGAGCTTGCCGGGCAGGAAGCCGTCACGATGGCGGGCCGATTCGCCCTCGAGGCCGAAGATCACGCCGGCGAGGTCGCCGTCAGGTCCCGGCAGAACGAGGTGGCGGCCGGCGCTTGCCTCGAAACCGTTGGCGACGATCCAGTCCCGCTGCGACGGAGACAGGCGCTCCAGCACCGCGCCGGCGGTCTCCTTGGTGGCGAACCAGATGGGAACGGCCTGTTCGGCAGCGGCAAGCAGAGGCTCGGACATGGTGCAACTTTCAAGGTTCGGGGAAGATCTCGTCGATGCGCCCGCTCAACCGGTAGGACAGCAGGCCGATCCACTCACGCACGGCAAGGTTCATCTGGCGCAGCCCGTCGCTCATCGCATAGAAGGGCCGCATGCCATCCTGCGGACCCGCCGTGCGATAATTGACGGGATAGGCCATTACATCGAAGCCGGCCTTGCGAAACAAGGCCATCGAGCGCGGCATGTGGTAGCCGGAGGTGACCAGCAGATAGGTCTCGCCGGGCTTGGGCTTGAGAAGGTCATAGGTGAAGACGGCATTCTCATAGGTATCGCGCGAGCGGTTCTCGAACAGCATGCGCTCATCGGGAATGCCGAAACTGCGAAAGAGCTGCCTGGAGGCATCCGCCTCGGTGATATCGCCCCAGATCTGGCCGGCAAGCGAGCCGACGCCGCCGGTGAAGATGATGCGGGCATCGGGAAACTGGCGCGACAGGCCGGCGACGGCCGTCATCCGCTCGGCCGAATCGGTGAGGGCGGTCTCGTGCCTGGTGGTGGAGATGTGGGTGTCCACCGCGCCGCCCAGCACGATGATGCCGGCTATCCTGGTCTGGGGCGCGATCGCAGCCTGGGGAAAGCGTTCCTCCAGCGGCTGGATCAGCCAATTGCCGAGCGGCGACCAGCCCATCACCGCGAAGGCCAGCAGCGCGAAGCCCATCAGGAAGCGGCCGAAGCGCTGGACGCGGTGAATGAAGCTGAGGAACAGGCCGAGGAGGCCGAGCACCAGGGCCGCGTTGGAGGGCAGGATCAGGAAGCCCAGAGTCTTGGCGAGATAATAAAACATGAGATGCGTTGTCAGGGTGGCGGCATTTGGGGGGCGGGTCTTCAGACCCGCCTTTCTCGATCCAGTGAGCGTAGCGTTTCCAGGCTGGTCTGAAGACCAGCCCCCCGATCGGGCCTACGCCGCATCAGCCTTGAGGAAGCGCTGGTCGGCGAGGTCGAGCTGCCGGCGCAGGCGCACGATAGTGAGGCTGTCGTCGACGGCGCAATTGTCGTGGCTGAGCAGCTCGCCCTTGCGGATCGGCTTGGTGACGCGGGCGCGTTCGGCCAGGCCCAGCGGCAGCAACCGTTCCCGCCTGGCATCGGCCCAGCGCATCGACCAGCCGCGATAATCATATTCGCCGATGCGACCGAGCACGGTGCCGGGCGCGAGATCGCGCTTGGCTACCGCCGCGGTCTCGGCGACGGGATGGTCGAGCGGCTGCAGGTCGGCGGTACCGTAGAGCACGGCACGCGCGGCAGTGAGAGGCGTTTCCAGGCTGGTCAGATGATAGGGCCGGTGCAGGGTGAAGAACGGACCCTTGCCGACATGCAGGTCCGTCATGCGTTCCAGCACGCGCGGATGGTTGGGTTCCACCACGCAGAACACGCCCGGCGCCACGCCCTTGCCGATGGTGTAGTCGACGCAGCCGCGCTTGGAGAGCACGCCGCCATGGCTGACCGGGATCAGCACTTCGGCGAGTTCCTCCTTGCTGGCGCGCGGCCCGTGCAGGCCGGGCTTGTCCGGCTCAAGGCCGGTGGCATTGGCGAGCGCCACCATCTCCACCATGGTCTTGGAGCCGTCGACGAATTCGACCAGCACGCGCGGGTTCATGTCGCGCGCCGTCGCCTCTTCGACATAGTCGTCGGGCACCGCATCGAAATTCAGGGCGTTGTTCTTGCCCTTGCCGGCGGCGACCACCGTCATGCCGAGGGTGCGGGCAAAGCAGACCAGTTCGAGCGCGGCGGCCGGTTCGTCGCCGGCCGCGCCGGTATAGATCACGCCCGCCTTCTCCGCCTCGGCCTTGAAATGGCGGCCGATGGTGATGTCGGCCTCGACATTGAGCATGACGATATGCTTGCCGTGCCGGATGGCGGCCTCCGCCACGATGGCCCCGGATTCGGGATGGCCGGTGGCATCGATGATCACTTCGATGCGGCCGGCGGCGGCCAGCGCCTCCAGGTCGGTGGTGATGGCGATGCGCCCGGTCTCGATGGCCCGGTCGATCGCCGAGGCGTTGGTGACCTCGACGAGCTCGTCCAGCCGATGCCCGGCGCTCAGGGCGGCCGCGATGGCATTCTGCGGTCGCGATCGCACGGCGACGGCGCCGATGCGGATGCCCTGCATCAGCGCGATCTGCACGATGAGGTCGGTGCCCATCTGGCCGGCTCCGACCAGGCCGATGGTAACAGGGCCCTTGTCGCGGGCGCGTTCCATCAGATCGGCAGCAAAAGAGGGGTTCATCGGGGGCTCCGCAATCTCGTCATGCACCGTCTAAGCACCAAATCGTGGCGCTGCAAAGGGAAATGGCCATGTCCTTTCGGTGCAGATCATCGCCTTTTTGGACAAGGGACGGCCCCTGGAGCAAAGCGCGTTTGGACGGAAACACTGGTTTGCTCTCACTCTTTGGTTCAACGCGTCTTTGCGATTCTTGGCGATTCCACCAAATCGCAAAACGCTACGGCACTAGGCGCTGAAGCGTTCCGCCCGGTAGGCGGAGGGGTCGACGAAGGGTTTTTCGCCGGTGATCATCTCGGCCAGCAGCCGGCCGGTAGCCGGGCCGAGGGTGAAGCCGAGATGCTGGTGGCCGAAGGCCAGCCAGAGGCTGTCGTGGCGCGGCGCCTTGCCGATGACCGGGCGCGAGTCGGGGAAGATCGGCCTCGATCCCATCCAGGGCTCGGCCTCGGCGCGCTCACCGAGCGGAAAGAGCTTGCGGGCGAGCCGTTCCGTGCGCTCGACCTGCACGGGTGTCCTCGGGGCATCGCGCCGCGCGAATTCGGCGCCGGTGGTGAGGCGGATGCCGCCCGCCATCGGTGTGATGACGAAGCCGCCCTGCTCGTCGAGCACGGGGCGGCTGAGGCCGGCATTGCCCTCGGCACGGTAATGCATGTGATAGCCGCGCTTCACCGCGAGCGGGAAACGGTAGCCGAGCGGGGAAAGCAGGTCCATCGACCAGGGACCGAGGGCGACGACGGCCTGGCGCGCCTCGATCGGACCGTTCTGCGTGGTGATGCTCCACCCGGAAGCACCCGGACGCAGGCTGCGGGCGTCGCCGATCAGGACCTGCCCGCCGATCGCTTCGAAATGGCCGGCATAAGCCTTGGTGATGCCGCCGGGATCGGAGACGCTGTGTGGATCCTGCCAATGCACGCCCGCGGTGAAATCGGTCCGGAGATTGGGTTCGAGCGCCAGAGCTTCGTCGCGCGTCAGCGCCTTCACCCGGTAGCCGAACTCGGCGGCGAGGGGAAATTCCCGCTTCTCGGCTTCGAACGCCTTCTCGCTGCGATAGACCTTGAGCCAGCCCGTGTCGCGGAACAGGGCGTCGGCGCCGGCCTTGCTCGCCAAGGCGCGGTGCTCGGCCACGGTGGCGCTGAGCAAAGGCTGCATCATCCGGGCGGTGGCGAGAAGCCGGTCCGGGGCGGAGTTGCGCCAATAGGCGAGCAGCCAGGGTGCCAGCGCCGGCAGGGCCGTCCAATGGTAGTTGGCGCCGGGATAGCGCTTGAGCACGACGTCTGCGAGGGCGGACAGGCTGCGCGGGAAGGCGACGGGCAGCAAGGCGGAGCGCTCGACCACGCCGCTATTGCCGTAGGAGGTTTCCTCGCCCGGGCCGCGCCGGTCGACCAGGGCGACGGACCGGCCGCGCTCCTGCAGATGCGCGGCGATCGAGGTGCCGACGATGCCGGCGCCGAGAACCATGACGTCGTAACGCATGGAAAACCCCATTGGTGCTGAAAAGAACTTTGGTATCGAATACGGTTCGGCTGGAGCGACCCGCCGTCAGGTGAGCCTGCGCCCATTCTCGTCCAGCAGCAACACATCCTGAGGGGCAATGGTCACCGCGACGGCCTCGCCGTCATGCCAGACCCTGTCCTCGATGGTGGCATTGGCCTGCAGCCTCAGGCCGGCAAGATCGAGGATATAGGCGGCGGTGCCGCCGAGGTAGGAAGCGGCGATGATGGTGGCGCGCAGCTCGCCGGGATCGCCGCACGGCGGGCCGAGCCGGATGCGCTGGGCCCGTACCACGCCGGTCGCCCTTGTGCCGGCGCGGGCCGACGCCGGTGCGACGGCGACCAGTTGCACGCCATTGTCGAGATGCAGGGCAAGGCGGCCATCGGCCACGCCCATGATCTTGCCCTCGATCAGGTTCGACTGGCCGAGGAAGCTGGCGACGAAGCGGGTGTCCGGGCGCTTGTAGACCTCCTCGGGCGTACCCTGCTGCTCGACCACGCCCTTGTTCATCACCACGATGTGGTCGGACATCGCCAGGGCTTCCTCCTGGTCGTGGGTGACGAAGATCGAGGTGATGCCGATCTCGCGCTGGATGATCTTGAGCTCGGTGCGCATTTCCTCGCGCAGATGCGCGTCGAGCGCCGAGAGCGGCTCATCGAGCAGCAGCACGTCCGGCTCGATCACGATGGCGCGGGCGAGGGCAATGCGTTGCTGCTGGCCGCCGGAGAGTTCGGAAGGCAGCTTGCGCTCGACACCCGGCAGGCGGACCATGTCGAGGGCGCGCTTGACCTTGGCGGCGATAGTGGATTTGTCCACGCCGCGATATTTCAGGCCGAAGGCGATATTGTCGTACACGTTCTTATGCGGAAACAGGGCGTAGTTCTGGAAGACCAGGCCGATATTGCGCTTGTGGATCGGCATCGTGTCGATGCGCTTTCCCGCCACCACGATCTCGCCGGCCGTCGGCTGCACCAGGCCGGCGATCGAGCGAAGGATCGTGGTCTTACCGCAGCCCGAGGGGCCGAGCAGGGTGACGAAGTCGCCCTTGCGAATGGTGAGGTTGACGTCCTTGACGGCAACGAAATCGCCATAGGCCAGATTGACATTGGTGAGTTCCACGGCCGTTGGCTTGGTCATCAGTCACGCTCTCGTTTTTAACTTCGGCTGCGAATGCAGCCGGGCCGGCAAAGCTCGCCAGCCCGGAGTTCAGAGGGAGATCAAGCGCCCTTGGCGATGCGGTCCCAGGTCTTGGTCCACTCGTCCGTGTGCTTGTCCCAATAGGCGGCGTCGGCGAAGGTCAGCGAAGCCATCTTGCCGGTGGGGTCGAAGGCCGGCAGCGCCTTGACCTTGTCGGTCAGCTTCACCTTGGTGGGATCGAGGGCGGGCGGATAGCTCTGCCCCTCCGCCACCGCGATCATCACTTCGGGCTGCAGCATGAAGTTGAGCAGTTCCTCGCATTCGGCCATCGGGGCGCCCTTGAGCACCAGCAGGTCCTCCATCCAGGCATAGGAGCCGGGCGGATCGAGATAGCCGATCGGCGCGCCCTGGGCCTGCAGGGCGGCGACACGTCCCGACCAGGCATCGGTGACCACCACCTCGCCCTTAGAGAGCAGGTCCATCAGCTCGGCGCCCGACGACCAGTATTTCTTGGCAAGGTCGCGCTGCTCGCGCACCTTGTCCCAGACGGCATCGATGTCCTTGATGGCGTTGGGGTCCTGGCCCAGAGCGAGCGCCGCATACCAGACGCGGGTGATCATGTTGCCATAGCCGCCGATCTTGTCCTTGTATTTGGGATCGAACAGCAGATTGACGCCCTTCTCCTTGGCCTCGGCTTCGGAAATCACCTTGGTGTTGTAGGCGATGCCGGTGGTGCCGTAGTCATAGGGCACGCAGGACAGGTCCGGTGAGATCTTGCGGAACGGCTCGAACATCACCTGCATGATGTTGGCCATATTGGGGATGTTGGCGTCGTTGAGCTTGGTGGTCAGCCCGGCATCGACATAGCGCTTGTAATATTCGACGCCGGAGGAATGAATCACCTGGAACTCGCCGGGCGAGGCGGTCTTGACCTTGGTGATGATCTCGTTCTCGTCGCCGAAGGTGCCCTGCACCACGTTGTTGCCCGTCTTGGCCGTGTAGGGCTTGAAGGCGTATTTATCCATCGCCTCCTGAACGCTGCCGCCCCAGCCGTCGAAGCGCACGTCCTTGGCGGCGGCGAGCGCCGAGCCGCCCCATTTCAGATTGATGCCGGCCCCGGCCGCCGCCGCCGCGGTGAGGCCGAGGAAGGTGCGGCGGCTCATGCCGCCATTGAGATAACGCTCCTTGAGGCGCTCCAGGCGCCTGGTCTGCGACATTGTCATTGGTCTGGTTCCCCTCCTGGTGGTTTTATGACTGGCCCTAGCGAATGCCGCGGGCGAGATAGCGGGCCAGGCCGCCGCCGATGAGCGGCACGCCCACGGTCAGCAGGATCATCAGCGCGCCGAGGGCGTTGATCTCCGGGCTGATGGAAACTTTCAGCATCGACAGGATCTGCGTCGGCATGGTCTCGACGCCCGAGGGGCGCCAGAACAGGCTGGCGGTGACGTTGTCGAAGGAAATGGTGAAGACCAGCAGCAGGCTGGCGATGACGGCCGGCATCAAGAGCGGCAGGGTGATCTCGCGGAAGGTGTGGAACCGGTTGGCGCCGAGCGACAGGGCCGCCTCCTCATAGACCCGCCGGATGCCCACCAGCCGCGACTGCACCACCAGGATGACATAGGGCAGCGCCAGCATGATATGGCCAAGCACCAGCAGCACCAGCGTGCGCGGCTGCTGGGCCCAGCGCATCAAAAGCAGCAGGCCGACACCGAGCACCGTCTCCGGCACCAGGGCCGGGGCGATCAGCAGCGTGTTGATGAACTGCTTGCCCGGGAAGTCGTAGCGCACCAGCGCCATCGCCCCCATGATACCGAGCACCGTGCAGACCACCGCGGTGATCAGGGCGACCCAGAGCGAAGTCTTGAAGGCGCGGATCACCGCCTCGTTCTCCATCAGCTTGCTGTACCAGCGCAGGCTGAAGCCGGTCATCGGGAAGCCGCCAAACTGCGAATCGTTGAAGGAGAGGATCACCACCACCAGGATCGGTGCGAACATGAAGATGTAGACGAGGATGGTGAAGACCTTCACGGCCTGCCAGGACCAGTCCTTTTCCGCGCCGGGCAGCTCGCTCATTGGCTCAACCCCTTGAAGATGCGCGACAGGCCCATATAGCGGCTGTAGATCGTAGCCACGATGCCGAGCAGCACCAGCAGCACGAGGGAGAGTGTCGAGCCTAGCGGCCAGTTCAGCTGCGTCATGATGGTGTCGTAGATCAGATTGCCGAACAACGCGTCGCGGGTGGAGCCCAGCACCTGCGGGGTGACGTAGCTGCCCGCCGCCAGCACGAAGCAGAGCAAGAGGCCCGCCATCAGGCCTGGCAGGGACAGCGGCAGCACCACCTCACGGAAGGCCTGGCCCTGGGTGCAGCCGAGCGTGCGCGCCGCCGAGATCAGGTTGCGGTCGATGCCTTCGAGGCTGACATAGATGTTGAGGATCATATAGGGCAGCAGGAAGTGGATCATGCCCATGATCACCGAGCCCTGGGTGTAGAGCATGCGCAGCGGCTCGGAGATCAGGCCGAGCTTCATCAGCACCACGTTGATGATGCCCTGTTCGCCCAGGATGTGGATCCAGGAGAAGGTGCGGATGGTGAAGCTGATCCAGAAGGGCACGATCAGGAGCAGCAGCAGCAGCCATTTGTGCCGCGTGCGCGTCATCGCGATGAAATAGGCCGGCGGATAGCCGAGCAGCGCGCAGAGGATGGCGGTGATGGCTGCCACCTTCACCGTCTTCCACAGGAAGAGGTGGTAGAAGCTGTCGGTGAAGAATTCGTGCCAGTTCGCGGTGGTGAAGACCTGTTTCTCAACGCCGGCCGTGACGAACTCATAGAAGCTGTACACCGTCATGATGACGATGGGCACCACCATCAGCACGGTCAGGACGATCAGGGTCGGGGAGAGCAGATACCAGGGGCGCAGCCGATCGCGTGCAGAAAGCTGCTGGCCTGCCATCATGTCCCCACGCTGTTCCCTGGAAGTAATATTTGTTTCGTTCAGGGTGGATCTTCTCTAGGCATGTGTCAATTGCCGGACAATACAAATCCGGTCGTGGTTACCACCCGCGCCATGAGGCCTACTGCGATGCTGCTGTCCGATTACCTCGCCCAAGCGGTGCCGCCTGGCCTTGAGGGGCTGAAACCCTTCGTCAAGATGCACGGCCTCAGGAACCACTTCGTGATCTTCGACCAGCGCTTGCATCCCCGTGCCTTGCCTGTGGCCGATATCGTGCGCCTGTGCGACGTCGAGACGGGAGTCGGCGCCGAACAGGTGCTCACCATCGAGGCGCCGACATCCGCTGGGGCCGCCGGTGGGAGCTATGCCCGTATGCGCATTTTCAACATAGACGGGCGTGAGGCCGGGGCTTGCGGCAATGCCACACGCTGCGTCGCTCATCTCCTGCTGGAGGAAAGCGGGCGGGACGAACTGGTGCTGGAGACCGGTGGGGGTCTGTTGGCCTGCCGCCGGGCCGACCCGATGGCTGTTGCGGTGACGCTCGGGCCGATCGTGATGGGATGGGACCAGATCCCGCTCGCGCATGAGGTCGACACCGCCCATCTGCCGCTCGTCAGCGGGCCGCTTCGCGATGGCCTCGCCCTGAATATCGGCAATCCGCACGCAGTGTTCTTCGTTGGGGAACTCGACGCCGTCGACGTCAGGGCGGTGGCACCAGCCATCCAGAACGATCCTTTGTTCCCGGAGGGCGTCAATGTCGGCGTGGCCGAGGTGGTCGATCGCGGTACGCTGCGCCTCAAGGTCTGGGAGCGCCCGGGTATCCTGACGAAGGCCTGCGGCACCGGCGCCTGTGTCGCTGCCTATGCTGCCCGCCTGCGTGGGCTGATCGACGGCAACAGCGTCACCGTGCATCTGCCGGGCGGGGCGCTGTCCATCGAACTGCTGCCGGATGGCCGCGCGATCATGACCGGGCCGGTGGCTCTGTGCTGCCTCGGCTACGCCTGATGCAAGCGCCTCAGGCGTAATGCAGGCGCCGGCTGAGGCCTGAAACCTCAATGGCTGCAGCGGCCGGGAGGCCTTGGACGCGCGGGCGCGGCGGCGGCATCCGCATGCCGATGGTGAACATCACGGCGCTGGCCGCGGCAAAGGCGGCGAAGGTCAGGAACATGCCGGTGCCCCCGAAAGTGCCGAGCATCAGGCCGCCGAGTGCCGGACCGAAGAAATTGCCGATGGTCGAGAAGGAGTGGGCGCCGAAATAGCTGCCCCGGTTGCGCGCGTTGCAGATGCCGTCGACCAGGAGATATTCGGATGGCACCACCAGGATCTCGCCGATGGTGAACAGCACCATGAAGAGGGCGAAGCCGATGAAACTGCTGGATGCCAGGAAGCCGAGTTCGCTGGCGAGGATGAGGACGCAGCCCAGCACCATGGCGTGGAGGGCGCCGACCTTTTCGATCAGCCGGCGCGCGAACAGATTGCCGACGAGCACGACCAGCCCGTTGATCGAGAGGAGATAGGCGAAGATGTCGACGCCGCCTTCCATCGTGGCGCCGAGATAGGGCGCCAGGGTGGCCGACCACTGGCCGTAGACGGCCAGCAGAAGAGTGCCGCCGCCAACGAAAAAGGCGAGCCGCGGATCCCGGGCGGCTGAGCGAATACTCTCGACGATGGAAGGTTGCCGATGGCTTTCACTCTTTTCGGCATCGACGGTTTCGGGCGTGCCGAGCAGATGCAGGGCGATGGCGAAGACAGCGTAGATGCATCCGGCCACCATGAACATCGCACTCAGCGCTGTCCCGGCGGCAACACCGATCAGGGGCCCGACAGCCCACCCTGCATTCGCAACCATGTAACGCCATGAAAAATACTTCAGGCGTCGCTCGGGCGGGCAGATGTCGCTCATCAGGGCACGGGATATCGGCTCGTAGACGGCGATCGATACGGCCGCGACGATCTGGGCCGCACAGAAAGCCGTGACGGATTGGGCAAATCCCATGCCGATCAGGGCCAGGGCCGTCAGTGCCAGCATCAGCACCAGCATGAGGACGCGGCCGACCCTATCCGACAGCGAGCCGGCGAACGGAGCCGCGATGGCACCCAGAAGCGGCCCGGTGCCAAGCAGGATGCCGATGGCGGCAGGTCCCAGGCCGAAGGATTTCTGCAGTTTCACCGCCAGGAAGGACAGGCTCATCGCCCGGGCCACGCTGACGAGACCCGACCCGGCGATCAGGAAATAGACGAAGCGAAGACGGCGCGAATCAGGGTTCATCTGGCGGGTCCGGATGGCATTGGGACCATTTACTATGGGGTGCTCGGCTTCACCACTTCCTTCCTGGAACCGCCGGCAAGAGGCCGGCGGTTCCAGGGGTCACGTCTTGAAGAAGGCGCGGATCTGCGCCAGGAACTGCGCGGGCGGGCCCGGCTGGGCATAGGTGGCGGCCGCCTCGTCGCGGGCGAGGAAGGCCTGGCCCCGGCGGACCGAAGCTTCGAACGCCTCCGCCAGCCCTGGCTCGGCGGCAAGGACAGGATCGAGATCCTCCTTGCGCAGTTCGAAGATGATGCAGCGGGTCAGCGCCAGGATCGTGCCTGCGTTGGGGGCGCCGGTGATGAGGCCGAGTTCGCCGAAATGGTCGCCCGGCCCCAGTCGTCCCACCACATGCGAATGGTCGCGGATGGTGCGGCTCGCCTCCAGCACGCCGGAGGCCACCACGATCAGGGATGAGAGGGTGCCCCCTTGCGACGCCAGCGTCGCCATCGCTTCGAGATGGCGCTTGATCATTTTGGTGGACAGATCGACCCGTTGCTTCGGCGAGAGCTCGCGGAAGAGCGGAATGTCGCCAAGGAGCTGCTCGGGAGGCAGGGTCTCCAGCGGGCCGAGACTGACCTGGACCGGCCCGATCGGCGTCGACATGGCACCCGGATTGACCAGGCGGATGCCGTGATAGTGGAACTGCCGCAGCACCTGGCCGAGCAGCGCGCTCTTGGCCGCGCCGAGATGGTCCGTATGCGCCACCGAAAAGCTGATGTCGTAGCTGTTGGTGCGGGCGCCGATACGCGCCAGCGAGGTTCCGGGGGCGGGGCTGGAGAGAAGCTTGGGCGTCAGCAGCGCGGCATGGCGGAGATATTCCAGGACCAGGTCCGGCCGGGCCGTGGAATCGCAGGCGACCTGGACCGAATCATCACGCCGGGTGCTCGGCCGGCTGCGATTGATCACGCGTGACTTGGAGATCAGGCTGTTGGGGATGGTGACGATGTCGTTGCCATCGGTGCGCACATGGATGGAGCGCCAGTTGATCTGGACGATCACGCCCTCGAAGGAACCGTCGATGCCGATGCGGTCGCCGACCACATAGGGATGTTCGATGCCCACTGCGATGCCGGCGAAGACGTCGGCCAGCGTGTTCTGCAGGGCCAGCGCCAGCACCACGGCAATGATGCCGGAAGTGGCGAGGAGGGCGCGGACGGGCAGGTCGAACACGAAATTGACGATGGCCAGCACGGCGGTGAGATAGGTCAGGCCGGCCAGGAGGTCCGAAGCGATCTTGGGCTGGCTCGATTCGCGCTTCTGCCAGAGGATCAGCGGCAGGATGCCGACGGTCAGCCGCGCGCCCAGCAGCCACCACAGGGCAATCAGGCCGCGCTGCCAAGTGGCGATGCGCGTGTCGGAGTCGAGCATGGGCGCGGCCGGCATGCCGGCGACCCGCAGGATCAGCAGGGTGAACAGGCAGAAAAGGCCAGCGGCGACACCGATGCGCAGCCAGGCTGGCTGCCAGGCGATCCGCCAGTTGAAGATAAGCACGGCCGCCAGGGCCGTGGCGAGGATCAGTTCGGAGAGCAGCGACACCGGGGCCACGCAACTGGTCGAAAGGGCGGCATGATTGCATCACTCCGCGCTGCATGCCAGAGCGGGAATGCGGCATGGCAGCGGCGAAGCCAAACATGGCAAACGTCCGGCCTTTCACGCGCGCTTGCCCGTCTCGTCACACCGGAAGGAATGGCCTTGGAACTGAAATGGCTGGAGGATTTCCTGAGCTTGGCCGAGACGCGCAGCTTCTCGCGCTCGGCGGAGGACCGCAACATCACCCAATCGGCCTTCAGCCGGCGCATTCGGGCGCTCGAAGTCTGGCTCGGCACCGAGTTGCTGGACCGCAGCACCTTTCCGATCACCCTGACCGTCGACGGCCGGCAATTCCGCGAGACGGCCGAGGAAACGGTGCGCCTGCTCACCCTCAGCCGTTCGCAGTTCCGCAGCCGCCAGGAGGGCAGCAAGCTGCCGGTGCTGGCCGTCACCGCCCTGCACGCCCTCTGCCTGACCTTCCTGCCGGGCTGGCTTACGGAAATCCGGCGCAAGGTCGGCCCGGTGACGAGCCGCGTGCTGCCGGAGAATTTCCACACCTGCATCCAGGCCCTGGTGGAAGGCGGCTATGATTTCCTGCTCACCTTTCATCATCCCAATATCTCGGTGCCGCTCGATCCCGAACGCTTCGCCTTCCTCACCGTGGGGCGAGACAGCCTGGTGGCGGTGGCGGCTCGGCCGGAACGCCGCAGCTGGCAGGCCGGGGACGAGCGCGTGCCGCTGCTGCATTATTCGCGCGGCTCGTTCCTGGGGCTGCTGGCCGCCATCGCGCAGGCCCGCGAGGGCGCACCGTCGACCTATCTTGGCCATACCAATGAGGGCTCCATGGCCGAGGCCTTGAAATTCATGGCGCTGGACGGCCATGGCGTTGCCTGGCTGCCGCGCAGCCTGGTCGCCGACGAGATCGCCGAGGGAACCCTGATGGTGATCGCGCCGGAAATGCCGATGGATATCCGGCTCTACCGTAGTGCAGATCGCTCGCGGCCGTTCGTCGACCGTGTCTGGAGCGCAGCACGGGCGGCTTCCGGCTGAAGGTTATGCAGATTTGGAATAGGCTTTGCCGCGATAGCATTGGCGGGGATCTTCTGCCGGGCGTATGAGCCTTCCCAGCCTGGCGGAACGGAGCCGGCAAAGCAAGAACCGCTTCGTTCCGCCAGGCTATCTATCACCAACACGCGCTTGCGCGCGCGAAGCTGCAACTCGCCATGATCTGGGGGGAACCCTGGCGCCTGGCCGGAGGAACCTGCCTTGTCTGACACCGCATTCCGCCTCGAGCACGACCTCTTGGGAGACCGCGAGGTGCCTGCGCATGCCTATTATGGCGTCCACACCCTGCGGGCCGTCGAGAACTTCCCGATCAGCGGCCAGACCGTGGCGACCTGCCCGGACCTGATCCGGGCCTTGGCCTCGATCAAGCAGGCGGCCGCGCTCGCCAACCGCGAACTCGGCCTGCTCGAGGACAAGCGCACCGCCGCCATCGTGGCGGCCTGCGAGGAGATCAGGGCAGGGGCGCTGCACGACCAGTTCGTGGTCGACCTCATCCAGGGCGGCGCCGGCACCTCGACCAACATGAACGCCAATGAGGTGATCGCCAACCGGGCGCTCGAGCTCATGGGCCATCGGCGCGGCGAGTACGGCCATCTGCATCCCAACGAGCACGTCAATATGGGGCAGAGCACCAACGACGTCTATCCGACTTCGCTGAAGATCGCGGCCTGGTTCGGCATCGGCCGGCTGATCGAGGCGATGGGCGTGCTGCGCCGGGCCTTCGAGGCCAAGGCGGAAGAGTTCGCCGACATCCTCAAGATGGGGCGCACGCAGCTCCAGGACGCCGTGCCGATGACGCTGGGCCAGGAATTCGGCACCTATGGCCTGATGCTGGCCGAGGACGAGGCGCGGCTGGCGGAAGCCGCCGGGCTGATTCGCGAGATCAACATGGGCGCCACCGCGATCGGTACCGGCATCACCGCTCATCCGCTTTATGCCGGCATCGTCTGCAAGCGCCTGGCCGAGATCACCGGCATCGACCTGATCACCGCCCCCAATCTGGTCGAGGCCACCCAGGATTGCGGCGCCTTCGTGCAGCTTTCGGGCGTGCTGAAGCGCGTGGCCGTGAAACTCTCCAAGACCTGCAACGATCTGCGCCTGCTCTCCAGCGGACCCAGGGCCGGGCTCAACGAGATCAACCTGCCGGCCCGCCAGGCCGGCTCCTCGATCATGCCGGGCAAGGTCAATCCCGTGATCCCGGAAGTGGTCAACCAGGTTGCCTTCGAGGTGATCGGCAATGACGTCACCATTACCTTCGCGGCCGAGGCCGGACAGCTCCAGCTCAATGCCTTCGAGCCGGTGATCGCCTACAGCCTGTTCCGCAGCGTCGACCATCTCACGGCCGCCTGCCTGACGCTGGAAAAGAACTGCATCACCGGCATTACCGCCAATCGCGAGCGCCTGCGCGCCAGCGTCGAGCAATCGATCGGCATCGTCACGGCACTGAATCCCTATATCGGCTACCGCCATGCCACCGAAGTGGCGATGGAAGCCCATGCCACTGGGCGCGGCGTCTACGAACTCGTGCTGGAGAAAGGGCTGATGCCGCGCGAGCAGCTCGACGCCGTGCTGCGGCCGGAAAACCTCACCCGGCCGCAGCCCTTCGAGACGAAGCTGTAGGCGTCGTTGCGAATGCCTCTCGGCATCAGCCGTTCAGCGTCTTCTGCATGAAGACGAGGTCGAGCCAGCGGCCGAATTTCTGGCCGACCTCGGGCATGCGCGCCGTTTCGGTGAAACCGTAGCGCCGATGCAGGGCGAGCGAGGGCTCGTTTCCAGCCTCGATGCCGCCCAGCATGATATGCTTGCCGGCATCGCGGGCCGCGCCGATCAGGGCATCCAGCAGAGCAGTGCCCGCCCCCTGGCGGCGCGCTGTCCCGGCGACGTAGATCGAGTGCTCGACGGTGTGGCAATAGCCGTCGAAGGGCCGCCAGTCGCCATAGCTGGCATAGCCGATTGCCGTGCCCTCGACGTCGGCGACGAGGATGGGATAGCTCTGGCTCCTGCGCAGGTTGAACCAGGCCTGGCGGTTGGCGAGGTCGACGGCGTTCCAGTTCCAGATCGCCGTCGAGTTCAGCACCGCGTCATTGTAGATGGCGAGGATGTCGGGCAGGTCATTAGGGGTGGCGGGGCGGATGATCATCGATCCAAATCTTTCCAGAACAGGGTGGTGTCGCAATAGCCGCCCTGCGGCCAGAGCGCGTAACGCGGAATGACGCCGGCCTTTTGCCAGCCGAGTCCTTCATAGAGACGCTCGGCCGAAGAGCCGGTGGCGGTATCGAGGCAGAGCACGATGCGCCCGCTCGCCCGGGCGCTCTCCTCCAGGGCAGCCATCAGCCCGCTGGCGATGCCGAGATTGCGGCCGCGCCGGTGCACCATCAGTTTCTGTACGTCGGCGCGATGGGGCTGGTTCGAGCGGCTTTCCGGGCTGAGCAGCACGGTGCCGACCGGCCTGCCGTCGAGATAGGCGACATGCAGCAGGACGGTGCCCTCTGCCACCCGTGCGGCGACGCCACGCCAGAAGGCTTCGGCCTCCTCGCGGGCGAGCGGCAGCATGAAGCCGATGGAGGCTTCACCCTCGACGCAGTCGATCAGGATTTCCGCCAGGGTGGGAACGAGCGCTTCGGCCTGTTCGGGCGTTGCGATGGCAATGGTGAGATCGGTCATCGGGGAACCTGTCGCGAGGGGCAGAGCATGACGAAATAGCGCGCCGGCCCGTCCCCTGGATTGTGGAACATCACCAGCCTGTCCAGCCGCATATGCAGGCAATCGCCCGGCTCCAAAGGAAAGGCCTCGCCATCGACCGTCATGGTGAGGCTGCCCGATTGCAGCCAGACCAGCTGGTCGAAGGAGGTTGCCTGCGGTTCGAACGGAATCAGTGCACCGGCCGGCAGCTCGACCTCGACAAGGTCGAGGATGCCGTTCGCCGTGGCGGGCGAAACCGAGCGGCGCAGATAGCCGGTGGCCGGATCGCGCCAGAGCGGTTGGTCGGCCCGCCGGGCCAGGGGGGAAGCTACCGGCGCCACGGCGGCGAACAGGGTCGACAGGCTGACGCCGAGGCCGCCGGCGAGACGAGCCAGCAATTGGGCGGTGGCACTCGACTCGCCGCGCTCGATGCGCGAAATCATGGCGCGGCTGACGCCGCTGGCCGCGGCGAGCTGATCGATGGTCAGGTGCATCTGGCTGCGCAGTGCCTTGATGCGCCCGCCCAGCTCCGTGTCGATGGTGGCGTCGATTGATTCCATAATGTAAGAATATTTATCCACTATAGTGGAGTCAAGCATGAAGGCCGCTGTTGCAGATCGCCTGGCATGGGCCTAAAACTTAGTTCGTTTTCTTAAGCAACAAACTGGACCTGCCATGCCGGAGACCATTCCCGCCCTCAGCCTCAGCGCTCTCGACGACCTTGCGGGAGTGGTGAAGGCCCTTCCTGTCGATGCCGCCGATGGCCTGATCGAAGCGCTCGCCACGGCAGGCCGTATCGCGATCTATGGCGCCGGGCGCGAAGGGCTGCAGATGCGTGGCCTGGCCATGCGCCTGTTCCATCTCGGGCTCGACGTCCATGTCGTCGCCGACATGACGGTGCCGCCGATCGGTCCCGGCGATCTCCTCTTCGTCTCCTCCGGGCCAGGCGCTTCCAATATCGGCGATGCCTTGATCGGTGTCGCCCGCAAGGCCGGCGCCAAGGTCGCGGTGGTGACGGCCCAGCCCGAAGCCCGCACACCCAAGCTCGCCGATATCGTCTTCACCATTCCGGCCCAGACCATGGCGGATGACCGGGGCGGCGGGGTTTCGGTGCTGCCGATGGGATCGCTGTTCGAGACGGCGCAGATGCTGGTGTTCGAGATCATCGTGCTGAAGCTGCGCAATCGCCTCGGCGAAACCGCCGAGACGATGCGGGCTCGTCACACCAATCTGGAGTGAGGCCATCAGGCTTCTGGCGAGACCTGGTCCTTGAGAAAGGCCGAGACGGCGTCTGAAAAATCATAGCCGTCGAAGGCCGAAAGCGGCACGCCGTGCTCGACCAGGGCCCGCGCACAGCCGACATAGTCCTGCGGCACGACGCTGGCGATATCCTCCGCCTGGCTGGCATAGGAGAGCGTGCCGAGGACGTTGTTGCCGAAGCCGTGCTCGGTGCGCCAATCGGCGCCCTCTTGCAGCAGCAGGCGCAGCATGGCGGCATCGCCCTGGAACATCGCCTTGTTCAGGGCGGTCGCCGACCATTCGTGCTCCTTCACCTCACGGGGCCAGCCCAGGCCGAGCATGACGCGGACGGCCTCGATCGCCCCGTTGCCGGCGAGCAGAGGCAGGGTCCTGAGCTGTCTTTCCGAAAGGCGGGCGAGAACATCCGGCTCCCTTGCCAGGATATCGGCGGCCACGGCCCGGTCGGCCCGCGTGCAGGCCGCGACGAAGGCTTCTTCCTGCGTAAGGTCTTCCTCGACACCCAGCGCCTCGAGCATCGCGACCACGTCGGTGCGGCCCTGCTCCTGGGCAAAACGATAGAGGCTGATTCCGCCAGGCCCCTTGCCACGGGGATCGGCGCCGGCGTCCAGCAAGGCCCGGACATGGGCGCTGGAGCGTCCGCGCAGGATGGCATGGTGGATCCAGGCCTGCTCCCTGGCGTCGCCGCCATGGGCGAGCAGCAGGCGGAGCGTGTCGAGCTTGTCGAAATCGAGCACGCGGCCCAGCGCATTGGTGCCGGTGACGCGTGCGCCGGCGGCGAGCAGCAGGCGGGTGCCGACGTCGTCGGAACTCTCGACCGAGTGATAGAGGGATTCATTGTCGTTCGGATCGGCACCCGTCTCGAGCAGCAGCCGGATCATCGCCTCGTCATGCGTGCGCCCCGCGGCGCCATAGAGCACGGAAAGCGGCGAATCCGGCCAGCGTGGGTCCGTCCAGCTGGCATTGACGTCCGCGCCATGAGCGAGCAGCAGGCGGGCGCAGGCGAGCAGCGGCTCCTTGAAGTCCGGCTCGCGGATGAGGCCGGAATGGCTGACGCCGATCAGGGGCGGCATGGCGAGAGGGCCGCCGCTGCGGTTCACGAAGGCCGGATCCTCGGCGATGAGGGCCCTGAGCCGGACTTCGTCGCCGGTAACGCAGGCGAGCCAGGGATCCTGCCCGAACAGGGCCGGCTGTTCGGCGAGGGTGCGGCGCGCCAGATGACGCTGGGCGGCATTGCCCTCCAGCACCCAGGCGAGCCAGGTCCGCAGCCGCTCGGCCGCGACGCTGCGCGTCCACTCGACATAGTGCTTGAGTTCGCTCCAGGAGCGGAAGCCGTAGTCGCGTGCGATGACGGACTGGGCATCGTGCAGAGCGAGCTCGCGGCCGGCGAGCCCTGCCGGATCGAGGCCCCGCGCCGACGGCAGAAGCTCGGCGAAGCGGCGAAGCGCCTCGCTCTCGCCGTTGCGGGCGGCGCGCAATAGCTGCTTGGCCTGGTTCTTGAGATGCGAAAGGTCGGGCGAAACCGGAAGGGTCTTCATGGTGCCTCCATGTGCGCAGGGCCGAAGACCCGCAATCGGCTGCACAGGGGCAGGTCGTCCTGGTGTCGATGATTGTGAGGGGGCTGTGCCCTTCCCGCGGGTCCGGAGGCGTCTCGCAGCGCCGATAGGGAGCTTAGGAGTTTTCATGCCCGGATGGAAGCCCTGCCCGGTCGCGAAGCAGCCACCTTTCATTCGGAGAAGGAGGACCTACGCGCTGGCGCTCCGGGTCTTGCCGAGCGATGACATCAGGTCGCCGAAGCGCTCGCCCTGCACGGCGACATGGGCTCGCAGCTGCTCGGCGGCATGCTGGGCCTCGCCGGCGCGGATGGCGGCGACCACCGCCTCATGCTCGGCCTGCGAGGTCCCCATGCGATTGCGCACGCGCAGCTGCAGGCGGCGGAAGGGAGCCAGGCGCTTGTTGAGGGCCACGGCCTGGCTCGCGAGGAACGTGTTGCCGCTGGCGCGGTAGATGACGCGATGAAACGTCTCGTTCTCATAGTAATAGCTGTCGGGATCACCATTGGCGGCCGCCTCCTGGCAGGCCGCCAGGGCCGCCAGGAGAGCCTGCTCGTCCTCGGGCAGGAGGCGGCGGGCGGCGAGGCGCCCGCACATCGCCTCCAGTTCCGC
The DNA here is from genome assembly GCF_040797145.1 of Labrys neptuniae. NCBI lineage: Bacteria > Pseudomonadati > Pseudomonadota > Alphaproteobacteria > Hyphomicrobiales > Xanthobacteraceae > Labrys > Labrys neptuniae. Next base: position 235,088 of record NZ_JBFNQD010000002.1, read on the forward strand.
CATGACCTCGAACATTTCCATGAGCTGGCTGGCATCAGGTGCGCTGACGATGGCACCCCGGCGGGTTCGCAGTTCCACCAGCCCGGCGGCGGCGAGCTGCGCCAGCGCCTCGCGGATCGGCGTGCGCGACACGCCGAAACGCTCGGCCAGGGACACTTCGTCAAGACGCTCACCCGGCTTCAGCTGCCCGGTGGCAATCTCGTCCTCGATCGAATCCCGCAATTGGGTGGCTCGGCGCTCGGTCATAGGCCCATATCGCGCCTTCTGCCGATGCCGGCAAGCCGTGATTGCCTTTACGGCGCCGTGGAAGGCGAGGCATGCCGGTTCGGCCGCCTCGCCTGTTTGCATCAGGCTGGCTTGAGCGCCGGCGGCAGCCTGTTCTGCGGCCAGCCCGTGGCCTGCTCATAGGCGTAGGCGAGCTGCAGCACGGACATCTCGGCGTGGTTGCGGCCCACGAGCTGCATGCCCATGGGCAGCCCGCGTTCGTTGAAGCCGACAGGCACGCTCATCGCCGGGCAGCCCGACATGGTGACCGGGATCACCACCTCCATCCAGCGATGATAGGTATCCATGGCGCGGCCGTTGACCTCCTTGGGCCAATGCGTGGTGGCGTCGAAGGGGAAGACCTGCGCCGACGGCAGGATGAAGTAGTCATAGCGCTCCATGAAGGTGCGGACCGCCTGATACCATTGCGTGCGGGCGGCGGCGGCATCGGAGAGCTGGACGGCGCTGAGCTTCAGATAGTTTTCGATCTCCCATTGCGCCTCCGGCTTGAGCAGGGCGCGCTTGGCCGGATCGTCATAGAGCACCTTCAGGCCTGAGCCGGTCTGCCAGGCGCGCAGCGGCAGCCAGTTGCGCCAGACATTCTCGATCGGATAATCGGGCCGGGCTTCCTCGACGGTGCAGCCGAGCGTTTCGAAGGTCTTGAGCGCCGTCTTGCAGAGCTCGAGCACGCCCGGTTCGAAGGGCAGGTAGCCGCCGCAATCGCCGAGCCAGGCGATGCGCACGCCCTTGAGATCGCGCTTCAAGGGCTCGGTGAAGCGGGTGGGATCCTCGTGGAGGGAAAGAGGCGCGGCAGCGTGGTAGCCCGACTGCACCGCGAGCAGCAGGGCAAGATCCGAGACATTGCGCGCCATCGGCCCGTTCACGCCCAGCGCGGCATCGAACACGTCGGCACCGGGTGAGGGCACCCGCCCGAAGGAGGTGCGGAAACCCAGCACATTGTTGAAGGCCGACGGGTTGCGCAGCGAGCCGGCATGGTCGCTGCCGTCGGCGACCGGAAGCATGCGCATGGCCAGGGACACTGCGGCGCCACCGCTGCTGCCGCCCGAGGTCTTGCTGTGGTCATAGGCGTTCAGCGTGGTGCCGAAGACCTGGTTGTAGGTCTGCGACCCCAGCCCGAACTCCGGCGTGTTGGTCTTGCCGATGATAATGCTGCCTGCACGCTTCATGCGGTCGACGAAGATCGCATCGGCCTTGGGAATGCGATCCTTGAACAGAGGCGAGCCCTGCGTCGTGGGGATGCCCTTGGTATCGGCGAGATCCTTGATCGCTTGCGGGAAGCCATGCATCCAGCCGGCATAGTCACCGCGGGCGAGCTGGGCGTCGCGTTCCCCGGCCTGCTTGAGGAGGTCGCCGCGATCCTGTCGGGAAACGATGGCGTTGACCGTGGGATTGAAACGGTCGATGTGATCGAGATAGGCCGTCATCACCTCCACGCAGGAGATGGATTTCGACTTGATCGCCTGCGAAAGCGGAATGGCATCCATCATCACGATGTCGGAGGGCGCTGTTTTTGCCAGGGCCGGGCCGGACCAGGTCGCCTGGCCGACAAGAGCGGCCGATGCCGCGCCCGCCAAACCCTTCGCGCTCAGATTCAGGAAACCGCGTCTGCTGATGCCACGCTCCTGCGTGGGTTGCGATATGCCGCCGCTTTGCTTGCTGGCCATGGGACACCTCCTCGATCAGCCTTCTGGGTGAGGCCGTGTCCACACACTGTCAGACTCTGTGTCACCGAGCAATTAAATTGTATACAAAAATATAGATTAAAAATACATAAGAAGCATTTACTTATGCAATAAGTGAACCAAGTTTTTGCGATCTGCTTGAGGTCGACGGCGCGCGTCGTCGCCCGGCGCACATGGTGCGGGCCTCAGTCAGTCGCGACCGCAAGCTCGGCATGAAGAGAGTGGCTTTCGCAGTGGGACGCCGGGACTCTGCTGCGCATCGTTTTTGCCGAGATGCCGCCGACCGTTTTCCGATCGGATGCACCAGACTCCAGGAATCGCGCCCGGCGCCGCGGTTACCCTCGGTCTTCGACCAGCGCCGCCAGCTGCCCTATCACGGTGCCCCAACCGTCATGGAAGCCCATCTTTTCATGCAGGGCACGGTCGCCGTTGCTCTTGTGCATGACATGGGCAGTGTAGCCGGTTCCGTCCGGATGGTCGGCGAAATCGATGACCGCCGTGATGAAAGGTTGTTCGGCAGGGCGCCAGCCACCGGTGAGCGCATTGGTGAAGACGATGCGCTGCCGGTCGTCGACAGTCAGGAAGCAGGCGTCGAGATGGGGCTGGAAGCTGCCGCCATTCTCGCTGATCCGGGTCACGAAGGCACCGCCCGGCGACAGGTCCATCTCGACGACCCGGCATCGGGCAGGAGCAGGTACCCACCATTGTTCGAAGAGGGCGGGTTGGGTCCAGGCCTGCCATACGGTGGCCCGCGGGGCCTTGATGATGCGGGTGATGCGGAGGTCGCGTTCGGGATCGAAGTGACGGCTCACGTCGGCGGCTCCTTGTCGAGCAGGGTGGCAACCAGGCGCTCCAACCTGTCGGTTCGACCTTCCCACACGGCGTGCTGGGCGGCCAGCCAGCCCTCGACCGCGGCGAAAGCCTGTTTCTCGATGGTGCAGGTTCGCACGCGCCCCTGCTTGCGGGTGCTGATCAGGCCCGTGTCCTCGAGCATGCGAATATGTTTCATGAAGGAGGGCAGGGCCATGTCGAAGGGCTCGGCGAGGTCGCTGATGCTGGCCGGCCCCTGCCCCAGGCGTCCGAGCACGGCGCGACGGGTTGGATCCGCCAGGGCCAGGAAGATCTCGTCGAGCTGCTCGGTACGATAAGCCATCAGGCTAAGTATCAAATCGGCGCCCAAACCGCAAGGACCTCGTCCGGCCTGCGCTTCGAACCCCGTCTCCGGCCAGCCTTCCCAGGCGGCAAATATACAATTCAAACAATTTGAATAATAATTATGACTCTAAATCGAACGTACGAGCGTATTGTTGATTGCCATGACCCTCAGTCTCGATAATATGAAGGTATGAGTGACGAAAGGTAGTTGCACGTCAACGACCCAGGCGGATCGATCAAAATGTCGATCGCCCCGGCTGAAGCAAGCGACGTATCGGTAACTGGACAGTCTGATGCCAGGCTGAGTTGGAGGAAATAATGTCCTGGTTGGTTTGCATCCTCCTATACTGCTTGTCTTCCTCGATCATGGCTTCTTTGCTCGGACAATTGCTCCGTGAGGAGCGCGTTTCCTGAACGCAATTGCATGAATCACCGTGCCGGCCTTTGATGACGACAAGGCGTGCCCCCGGCGTGCCGCCACTTGGGCTTGGGACAAGGTATCGACATGGCGCTGCGCTTTCTGATGGATGGATCGGAGGGGGCCGGGGTCACCCTCCTGCTCGCGCACGGGGCTGGGGCTCCGATGGATTCGGGCGCAATGTCGGCCAGTACTGAGGCGCTCGCTGCGGCCGGATTGCGCGTTGCCCGGTTCGAATTCGATTATATGGCGGCCCGGCGCCAATCGGGTGCCCGCAAGCCGCCGCCGCGAGCGGAGACGCTGGAAGGCGAATATCGCGCCGCCATTCAGGCATTGGGAGTGGCTGGCCCTCTCATCATCGGCGGCAAGTCGATGGGCGGCCGCGTCGCCAGCATGATCGCCGATGATCTCCATGCCGAGGGCCGCATCGCCGGACTGCTGTGCCTCGGCTATCCCTTCCATCCCATCGGCAAGTCCGAGCAGTTGCGCACCGCCCATCTCGCCGGCATGCGCACGCCGGCCCTGATCGCCCAGGGAACGCGCGATCTTTTCGGCACGCGGGACGAGGTTGCGACCTACGCCTTGTCGCCTCGCATCGAGATCCTGTGGCTGGAGGATGGCGACCATGACCTCAAGCCGCGCAAGGCCGTCTCCGGCTTTTCGGCCGCCGATCACCTGCGTACCATGGCCGCTCGCGTTTCGGCCTGGGCCGCCCGCATCACGAAGTCATGACGGCAGCGTGCCGAGAAAGTCGAGCACCGCCCGGTTGAAAAGCGCCGGCCGCTGCAGCGGCGCGAAATGGCTCACGCCCGGCAGAATGGTCAACGTCGCACCGGGAATGGTGCGGGCCAGATAGGCGGCATGGTCGGGTCGGATGAACTCGTCATGCTCGCCCAGCACGACTACGGTCGGCACATCGATCGCGCTTAGGTCGCTCGCGCTATAATTGGGTTGGGTGCGCATCATCTCGCTGACGGCGGCCACAAAGGGCTCGAAGCTGTCGGGCGTGGCTGACAGCGCGGCATAATCCTGGCGATGGCGTGCAAAGCAGCGGTCGAGTGCCGTGCTGGGCTCCATCTCCTTGGTGCCGCTGGGGTCCATATTGCAGGCGAAGAAAAAGACGCCCTCCGCGCGGGCGGGATACTGGGCGGCCAGCACCAGGGCAATGCAGGCGCCGTCGCTCCAGCCGACGAAGCGGGCCTTGTCGAGACCGAGCCGATCCATCACCGCCAGCACGTCGGAGGCCATCAGCTCATAGGAATAGGGCCTGTCGTCACGTGTGCTGCGGCCGTGGCCGCGGCTGTCGACCAGCACGACGCGATAGCCGGCGGCCCGCAGATCATTCAGTTGGTAGCCCCAGTTGCCGGCGTGGCCGAGACCGCCATGCAGCAGGATCACCGGCGGCCCGTCGCCATAGGACGCATGCCAGATGCGGGCGCCGTCATGCTCGAGCCAGCCCTCGATATCGGCCGGCGGCAGCGGCGGGGCGCCATAGGCGTGGAAATGGCTGAGATCGTCATCCTGCGTGCTCATGGCCGTTCCTTCCTGTCCCGGTAGCAATCCGGGGCTCCTTGGTGTCGGTTTACCACATCCGGACCAATTGCAAACAGCAAGTGCTCTTGTTCGGGCAGGCAGCCCCTGGCCGATCCCGCCCGCTTCATTCGCTCAGCAGGCCATGACGCCGGTGCCAGTCCTCCAGCGATTCCTCGGGATAGGTATCGAAATGCAGATAGCCGGGACCGGATGGTACATCGACCCAATCCGGTGCATCCGCGAGCATCATCTCCACGATTTCCGGCGGCTTCGGCAGCGGCGTATCGATCGCCGAGGCATGGGGATGGACCAGCTCCGGCCAGCGCGGATCCCACAGCCAGAGCGCGCTGCCGCACTCCCCGCAGAAATGCCGCCCGGCCGGCGAGCGCTGGTCGGGCTGTCCCTCTTCGCGCAACACGGCGTGATAGACGCGCAGATGCTCGCGCCCCTCCACCTTCAGGCTGTCGGCGTGGGCGCCGAGATTGATGGCATAGCCGCCCGATCCCGCCGTCTTGCGGCAGATCGAGCAATGGCAATGCATGAAGGGGGCGGGGCTCATTGCATCGACGCTGAACGTCACGGCGCGGCAATGACAGGATCCTTTCAGCAGCATGTGCGTTTCCCTATAGTTTTGGTCCAGGTGGACGAGATGATCGGCTTTCGGCCGGAGCCTCCTCGCCATCCAATCCGGAAAGGATGACCCTTGAAAGGCAGATTCGTCATCATCGCCGCCGCAGCCCTGCTGTCCTCCTCCGCTGCGCAGGCGGGCGAGTATGCGCCGCTCGACTGCGCCAAGGCGGCCTCGCCGGCCGAAAAGGCCGTCTGCGGCAGTTACGCCCTCGGTCAGGCCGAAGCCCGCATGGCCACGCTCTACGGCGTCTCGATGTCGCTGGTGGCGATGGGCCAGCGCGGCAATATCGGCGAGGCCCAGCAGGCCTGGATCAAGACGCGCGAGGCCTGCGGCGCCGACAACGCCTGCCTCGACAAGGTCTATGGCGAGAGGATCGGCGTGCTGGACGAGGTCATCCGCAACGTCGCTTCGCACGGCCCGTTCTAGCCGGAGAGCCGGCAGGCCCCGCAAACCGGGGCCTGCGGCGGCCTGGAATCCCCATTTGTCCTTGGCGTTGCAAGCCCTTCCTGCTATTGCGCGCGGATGAGCGAAGAACTGATCGAAAATATCCGGAATTTCTCCATCGTGGCCCATATCGACCACGGCAAGTCCACCCTTGCCGATCGTCTGATCCAGGCCACGGGCACGCTGACCGACCGCGAAATGGTCGAGCAGGTGCTCGATTCCATGGATATCGAGCGCGAGCGCGGCATCACCATCAAGGCGCAGACCGTGCGCCTGAACTATCGTGCCCAGGACGGCAAGGACTATGTCCTCAATTTGATGGACACGCCCGGCCATGTCGACTTCGCCTATGAGGTCTCGCGCTCGCTGGCGGCCTGTGAGGGCTCGCTCCTGGTGGTCGATGCCTCCCAGGGCGTCGAGGCGCAGACGCTCGCCAATGTCTATCACGCCATCGATGCCAATCACGAGCTGGTGCCGGTGCTCAACAAGATCGACCTGCCGGCGGCCGAGCCCGACCGCATCAAGCAGCAGATCGAGGACGTGATCGGCATCGACGCCTCCGAGGCCGTGCCGATCTCGGCCAAGACCGGCCTCAACATCGACCTGGTGCTGGAAGCCATCGTCACCCGCCTGCCGGCGCCCAAGGGCGACCGCAACGCCCCACTCAAGGCGTTGCTGGTGGATAGCTGGTACGACGCCTATCTCGGCGTGGTCGTGCTGGTGCGCATCTTCGACGGCACGCTCAAGAAGGGCCAGCGCGTCAAGATGATCGGCACCAACGCCCAATACGAGGTCGATCGCCTCGGTGTGTTCAGGCCGAAGATGCAGGCCATCGCCGAGCTTGGGCCGGGCGAGATCGGCTTCATCACGGCGGCGATCAAGGAAGTGGCCGATACCCGCGTCGGCGATACCATCACCGACGATCGCAAGAACACCAACATCGTGCCGCTGCCGGGCTTCAAGCCGGCCCAGCCCGTGGTGTTCTGCGGCCTGTTCCCGATGGATGCGGCGCAGTTCGAGGATCTGCGCGCCGCCATGGGGCGGCTTCGCCTCAACGATGCCTCCTTCTCCTTCGAGATGGAATCCTCTGCGGCGCTCGGCTTCGGCTTCCGCTGCGGCTTCCTCGGCCTCCTGCATCTGGAAATCATCCAGGAGCGCCTGGAGCGCGAGTTCAATCTCGACCTGATCGCGACGGCACCCTCCGTCATCTACAAGATCAACATGACCGATGGCAGCCATATCGAGCTGCACAATCCCGTCGACATGCCGGATGTGGTGAAGATCACCTCGATCGAGGAGCCGTGGATCCGCGCCACCATCCTGACGCCGGACGACTATCTCGGCTCGATCCTCAAGCTCTGCCAGGACCGGCGCGGCGTGCAGGTCGACCTCAACTATGTCGGCAAGCGCGCCATGGTGCAGTACGATTTGCCGCTCAACGAGGTGGTGTTCGACTTTTATGACCGCCTGAAGTCGGTATCGAAGGGCTATGCGTCCTTCGACTATCATCTGACCGACTACAAGGAAGGGGATCTGGTCAAGATGCAGATCCTGGTCAATGCCGAGCCGGTGGACGCGCTGTCGATGCTCGTGCATCGCGACCGGGCCGAGAGCCGCGGCCGCGCCATGTGCGAGAAGCTGAAGGACCTCATCCCCCAGCACATGTTCGTCATCCCGATCCAGGCGGCGATCGGCGCCAAGATCATTGCCCGAGAGACCATCCGGGCCTTGCGCAAGGATGTCACCGCCAAGTGCTATGGCGGCGACATTTCCCGCAAGCGCAAGCTTCTGGAGAAGCAGAAGGAAGGCAAGAAGAAGATGCGCCAGTTCGGCAGCGTCGACATCCCGCAGGAAGCCTTCATCGCCGCGCTCAAGGTGGATGGGTAAGCGGAGCCGGTTGCTCCGGGAAGGCTGTCTTTTTCCTGGGACCGCTGGCTTCCAGCCGGCTCTTCAACCGCGAGCTTTGAAGGGGAGCCTCAGCGGATCTGGCTTGCCCGGGCACTGGAAAATACCCAGGCCCTCGCCTCCACACACAGTCCGGCTTTCACCGGATTGTGTTCGATATAGTGGCGAGCTGTCTCGAAATGGCGCTCGTTTCGTATCTTGCGATCGAAATATTCCCGGTACCACAGAGCTCCTGTACGTCCGAGTGCTTGGTTGATGTTGCGCGCCGTATAGGTTTTCCAGGAATGCACCAGGCTGGCAATCGAATGATCGGCGAATGGTGTCATCAAAACATGGACATGATTGGGCATGACGCACCAGGCATGGATTCGGCACCGTTCGCCGTCGAAGAAAAGTATTGCCTGCTCGACGATGCCACCGATTTGCGACTGGGAAAGGAAGGCTTCCCCGAAGCCCTGATCGAGGTAGTCTTCGAAACGCCTACGAGATTCCAAGGCAGCCTGGCTTTCGGGAAGTCGCGAGAGGTCAGCAAGGCATTCTTCGACGACGGGCCGCGGCAACGAATCTCCAAGCCGAAAACAAATGGATTGGGGAGTCTCGCCTGCTTCCCAGTGTGGAATATAGCCTCGGGAGTGCCACACAGAGAGGGGATGCATGTCGTGTCGTGACCGATGTCGTGTCTTTTGCTGAAACAGAAGTGTTTCAAGAGCCGGCTGGAAGCCAGCGATCCCAGGAATAGGCAGCGCCCTCACTCGCTGTAGCGTTCTTCCCGCCAGGGATCCCCGCGATTGTGATAGCCGCGCACTTCCCAGAAGCCCGGCTTGTCGCGGCTGGCGAATTCGATGCGGCTGAGCCATTTGGCGCTCTTCCAGAAATACAGCCGGGGCACGACGAGGCGCACCGGGCCGCCATGGTCCGAAGTCAGCGGCCTGCCTTCCCAGGCATGGGCGATCAGCACGTCCTCGCCGAGGAAATCCTGCAGGGAGAGGTTGGTGGTGTAGCCATCGGCCGAATGCAGCACGACATGGCTCGCCTCCGGCTTGGGGTGCACGATCTCGGCGAGGGCTGACGTGGGCAGGCCCTCGAAATGATTGTCGTAGCGCGACCAGGTGGTGACGCAGTGGATGTCGCAGACCTGCGTCACCTGGGGCTGGGCCGCGAAGGCCGCAAAATCCCAGACGACCGGATTTTCGACCGCACCGAACACATCGAGCTGCCAGCGCGCCTTGTCGATGCGGGGCTGCAGGCCGAGATCGAGCACCGGCCAGTCCTTGACGAGATGCTGGCCCGGCGGCAGGCGGTCGCTTTCGGGCCGCGCAGCCCGGCCGGTGAGGAATTTGCCGGCCTGGGCCCAGAGCTGCTTGGTGCGGGTGAGTTTTGAATCGGCCGGCGTCGCCGGGTCTTCGTCATCGGCCATGGTGCCCTCCAAAAAGACAAGATAATGCATATTTCGATGGATGGTAGGTCGGCTGCTATAAGGGCCGTACCCGAATCGAGGTCCTCATGTCCGCTGACGCCAATCCCCTCCTCGCCCGCTGGTCCACCCCCTTCGAAGCGCCGCCCTTCGCCGATATCCGCACCGAGCATTATCATCAGGCCTTCGAGACGGCGCTGGCCGAGAACAGGGCTGAGATCGACACGATCGCCGGCAATGAAGCGGAGCCGAGCTTCGATAACACGCTGGCGGCGCTGGAACGGTCGGGCCGGTCGCTCGACCAGGTCGCCTCGGTGTTCTTCAACCTGGCCGGCTCGAACACCAATGACGAATTGCAGGCGATCGAGCGCGAGATGGCGCCGATCCTGTCGCGCCACCACACCGCGATCTATCTGAACGACGCCCTGTTCCGGCGCGTCGACGCCGTCTTCGCCCGCCGCGCCGAACTCGGCCTGTCGCCGGAGCAGGCCCGTGTGCTCGATCGCTATCACACCGCGTTCCGCCGGGCCGGCGCCGGCAGGCCCGAGGCGGTCAAGCAGCGCTTGGCTGCGATTTCCGAACGGCTTGCCAGCCTCGGTACCCAGTTCGGGCAGAACGTGCTGAAGGACGAGAAGGCCTGGTCGATGAGGCTCGACGGCGAGGCCGATCTCGCCGGCCTGCCCGATTTCCTGCGCTCTGCCAGCGCCGGTGCGGCGGGTGATCGTGGCGAGAGCGGTCATGTCGTCACGCTGTCGCGTTCCCTGATCGAGCCCTTCCTGCAATTCTCCGCCCGCCGCGATCTGCGCGAGACGGCCTTCAAGGCCTGGCTGGCCCGTGGCGAAGGGGGCGGCGAGACGGACAACCGCGCCTTGATCGCCGAGATGGTGGCGCTGAGGGCCGAGCGCGCCAGGCTCCTGGGCTATCAGACCTTCGCCCATTACCGGCTCGATGATTCCATGGCCCGCACGCCCGAGGCGGCGCTCGATCTCCTGCGCTCGGTGTGGCAGCCGGCCCGGGCCCAAGCCGAACGCGAACGCGCGGGCCTGGAGGCTTTGGCCGCTGGCGAGGGCGACAACATCGCGCTGCAGGCCTGGGACTGGCGCTACTATGCCGAGAAGAAGCGCCGCCAGGAATTCGACCTCGACGAGGCCGAGCTCAAGCCCTATCTGCAGCTCGACAAGATCATCGAGGCGGCCTTCGACACGGCCCGGCGCCTGTTCGGCATCACCTTCACCGAGCGCAAGGACGTGCCGGTCTATCATCCCGACGTCAGGGCCTTCGAGGCAAAGGATGCGGGCGGCGCCAGCATCGGCCTGTTCTATGGCGACTATTTCGCCCGGCCCTCCAAGCGCAGCGGCGCCTGGATGAGCGCCTTCCGCAGCCAGGAGCGGCTGAACGGCGCGATCAGCCCGATCATCGTCAATGTGATGAATTTCGCCCGCGGCGCCGAGGGCGAGCCGACCCTGCTGTCCTTCGACGACGCCCGCACTTTGTTCCACGAATTCGGCCATGGCCTGCACGGCCTGTTGTCGGACGTCACCTATCCCCTGCTCTCGGGCACCGGCGTGGCGCGCGACTTCGTCGAATTCCCCTCGCAGCTCTACGAGCACTGGCTCGAACAGCCCGAAGTGCTGCAACGCTATGCCGTGCACTACAAGACAGGCGAGCCGATGCCGAAGGCCCTGCTCGATCGCTTGCTTGCCAGCCGCACCTTCAACCAGGGCTTTGCCACGGTGGAATATGTCTCCTCCGCTTTGGTCGATCTCGAAATGCATCTGCTCGATAAGGCCGAGGGCTTCGACGCCGGTGCCTTCGAGACCAAGGTGCTGGGCGAGATCGACATGCCCCGGGCCATGGTGATGCGCCACCGGCCGCCGCATTTCCAGCATGTCTTCTCGGGCGAGGGTTATTCCTCGGCCTATTATTCCTATCTGTGGTCGGAGGTGCTCGATGCCGACGGCTTCGATGCCTTTGTCGAGACCGGCGATATCTTCGATGGCGAGACGGCCCGCAAGCTCAAGCAGTTCGTCTATGCCGCCGGCAACCGGCAGGATGCCGCGCAGGCCTATCGCGACTTCCGCGGCCATGATCCCAAGCCCGAGGCCTTGCTGAAGAAGCGCGGCCTGGCGGCATGAGGGGGTGCCGGTCTTCGGACCGGCATTGACCCCCTACGGTCGTCTTGGACATGCCGGTCTGAAGACCGGCACACCGCTACGCCGCGTGCCGCTCCGCGGCGGCGCCGAAATGGTCGACATAGCGGGCGCTGATCTTCTCGACCGGCAGGACCACCAGCACGTCGGTAGTGCCGAACTGGTGGTCGACCACTGCGCCGTCGCCGAAGGTGGCGCCGAGGCGCAGATAGCCCTTGATCAGCGGCGGCAGGGCATGCAGCGCTCGCTTGACGTCGATGCCTTCCTTGGCGATGCGGTTCATCGAGACATAGCGCTCCGGCACGGCCTTGACGCGCCATTCGCCCTCGGCGGCAGCATGGTGGTGCAGGAAGGCGAGCGGCAGGGCAAGGCGGCTTGGGTCGGTGCCCTCCAGGCTGGCGCAGCCCAGCATCACGTCGATCTTGTGATGCAGCACATAGGTCCAGATCCCGTGCCAGAGCAATTCCACCGTGCGCTTGTTGCGATAGGCCGGCAGCACGCAGGAGCGGCCGAGCTCGAGGAAGCGGCGGCCGGGATGGGCGGCTATCAGCGGCTCGATGGCATATTCGCCGGCCGAATAGAAGCCGCCATGGCGCTCGGCCACGTCCTGGCGCAGCAGGCGATAGGTGCCGACCACGCGGCCGCCCGGCTTGCCCAGCTTGGTGGGAGCATCATGGTCGATCACCAGCAGATGATCGCAGAGCGTATCGTAATCGTCGCGGTCACGCCTGGAGATCAGGGACAGCGCGTCGGGAATGGCCGCCATCTCCTCGTAGAACACTTGATAGCGCAGCTTCTGCGCCTTCTTCACGTCCCTTGCGGTCTCAGCCAACCGCACTTCCAGGGAGCCGATGCGTCCGAGAGTCATCGGCAGACCGATATTCTCGATGCGACGCTGGCGCAAGGCGGGCTTCAGCCGGCGGCGCGGCGCCAAGGGCACGATGCCGGCCGGCAGCCTGCTGCCCCAGCCGCGCGGATTGATCATTGCAAACAAGCCTTTCGGCGTCGTCGTCGGCATCTTCAGCCCCTGCCCGAATCCCCATCGGAGCAGCATCATCACAGTTTTCGCACGGATTTGTGACAACAAGCCGCAGTATCGCGCTACCTGATCAGGCAGGCTCTTTCGGCGCCATGGCTTGGTCGATCGCCACCACGATCAGGCCGAGGGCAAGGAAGCCCGCCAGGATGACGAGGCCGTTGGCGAGGGCGCCGCCATAGCCGAGGACCGTGACGTCGGCGAAAGGGTAGAGATAGCGGCCGGTCAGGGCGCCGTAGAGCAGCGAATAGGCGACATAGAGCAGGGGGTAGAGCATCCATGCCAGCGGGTCGCGCCAGCTCAATCGTCCCTTCGGCACGAAGAGGAGCCAGTAGAGCACATACAAGACCGGAACGACGCGATGCAGCACGGTGTCGACGGCAAGCGTCAGGCCGCTCATCGGGCGCAGCCCGGTGAGAAGGGCGGCGAAGATCACGCCGACCACGAAGATATAGATGGCCACGGCTGCCCGGGTTCCCGGCCGGGTCAGCAAGCCGTCGCGTTCTCCCAGAAGGGCGCTGGCCCCGGACACGATCGCCACCAGCGTGTTGGTGAGCACGGTGAAGTAGCTGAAGACGAGGATGACGCCCTCGAGCGCGCTGCCGCCCCGCGCCTGCACGGCCTCGATGCCCAGCAGCACCTGCAGCAGCACGGCGGCGCCCGCGATGAGCGCGATCATCGCTGCGAAGAGGCGCCCGAGCCCTGGATTGCCTGTCACGACGTACCTCGCCGTGGCTGCGATCGGCAGCTTAGCAATGGATCCGTCATCATGATACCGTCAAACGTCATTGCCGGGCCCGGATGGCGGAGCCGGCGAGTGCGCGATCGAGTGCTACCAGCGCGAGGCCGAGGCCGTAGAAGGCCAGAAGGATGAGGGCGGCATTGGCGAGGGCGCGGGGATAACCGAGCACCGGCACGTTGGAGAACGGGTAGAGATAACGCCCCGTCAGCGCACCATAGATCAGCGAATAGACGACATAGAGCGCCGGAAAGGCGAGCCAGGCCAGCGGATCGCGCCAGGCCAACCGGCCCTTTGGCACGAAGATGAGCCAATAGAGCGTGAAGAGCACCGGCACCACTCGGTGCAGGGCGATGTCGACGGGAACGGCGAGGCCCGTCAACTGCCGCAACCCGGCGAGAAGCACGGCATAGATCACGCCGACGATGACGATGTAGACGGTGACGGCCGCCCGGGTCGAGGGCCGGGTCAGGAATCCATCGGCCTCTCCGCGCAGGGCGCAGGCGGTGGCGACGATGGCCAGGATCACATTGGCCTGCAGTGTGAAATAGCTGAACACGGTGACGAGGCCGTCGAGCGCCGTCCGACCCTGTGCCATCACGAAGGACGTTACGATCCAGGCACGCAGAACGACGGCGAGCCAGGCCGTGACGGCGATCAGCGCCGCAAAAAGGCGTCCGGCTGCCTGGCTGCCCGTCATGAATCACCTCGATCGCTGCTGCGGCTGGCAACCCAGTCTAAAGCATCGAGCCGAAAAGTGGACGCCGGTTTCGCGAGAACGATGCGGCCACAATAACTTACGGCCTCGGCCGAGGCTGGCAAACCCGCAGCGGTCAATAGGGATCGCTGCGTTCGAGGATCTCCTGGCCCATCAGCACGCAGTCGCCCGGGATCTGGGCGTAGATCAGGCGCATGCGATACTCGCCCTTGTAGATCGAGCCCTCGACCTCGATCACATCGAAACGCCCCTTGCCGACCAGGGCGCCGACGGTACCGATCGCCTTGACGCTATCGGCATCGACGCGGGCGCGGTCGTCATTGTCGGAATGGAAAGCCAGCAGCTTGGTGGCCTGCTTCACCGCGGCATCGGCGCAGCGGGGGCGGGGAGCGGCCAGGGAAGCGGTGGTGCCGGCGAGCAAGGCAAGGGAGGCGAGAAGGACGGGAATGCGCATGACATGTCTCGGGTGAACATCGGCTGGGTGGTGTCTGCAGATAGCGGCTTGGCGGCCGCGTCGCCAGCGTGCCGATCAATCCACCCGGCTGCTGACATCCACGATCTCCTGGCCCAGCATGGTGCAGCGGCCCTGCGCATAAAGAATACGCACGCGATACCGCGCGCGATTGACGAAGCCGACCACCTCGATCACATCGAGGCGGTCACCGATCTCGGGGCGCTTGATCGGTGGCAGCACGCGGATCGGCAGTTCGCTCAAAAGAGCGTAATCGAGCGAAGTCCCGTAGTTGAAGGCGATCAAGGCTTTTGCCCTGCGTCCGGCATCTTCCATGCAGGGATGCTCCGCCGCCATCGCCAGGCCTGACGAGAAAGCTGGCGAGAAAGAAAGGGCAGCAGCGAAAAGCAAAAGGGAGGAGCGCAAGAGGATCACCTTTGAAGGAGTGGCGGATGCCATCGATAATCCGTCATTCTGCCGATGATGGTGCGCTTTCGCTCACGCCAGCACCGTCGCCCTGTCCGTCCGCGCCCGGTAGCTCAGCGCCTCGGCGATGTGGATCCGGCCGACATCGGCCTCGCCGTCGAGATCGGCCAGGGTGCGCGAAACGCGCAGCACGCGGTGGAAACCGCGGGCGGACAGACGCATGGCCTCCGAGGCGTCGCGCAACAGCTTGGTGGCGGCCGCATCGGGGCGGGCGACCTCCTCGACCACATTGACCGGCACGCCGGCATTGGTGGAGCCATCGGGCAGGCCGAGCGTGCGGTAGCGCCGGGCGGCGCGGTCGCGGGCCTCGGCCACCCGGGTCGCCACCTCGGCCGACCCCTCTGCCGGCGGCGGCAGGATGAGATCGGCGGCGGAGACGGCGGGCACCTCGACGACGATGTCGATGCGGTCGAGCAGCGGGCCGGAGATGCGGGCCTGGTAGTCGGCGGCGCAGCGCTCCACCGGCCCACGCCGGCAGGCGAAGCCGGGATCGTTGGCCTTGCCGCAGCGGCACGGGTTCATCGCCGCGACGAGCTGGATCCGCGCGGGATAGGCGACGCGGGCATTGGCCCTGGCGATCACGGCCTCGCCCGATTCCAGCGGTTGGCGCAGGGCATCGAGGGTCTGCGGCGCGAATTCCGGCATCTCGTCGAGGAAGAGCACGCCGTGATGGGAGAGCGAGACTTCGCCCGGCCGGGCATGGATGCCGCCACCGATCAGCGCCGCCATCGAGGCTGAATGATGGGGCGCGCGGAAGGGGCGCCGGCTGGTGAGTTCGCCGCCGGCGAGCTGGCCGGCCACTGAATGGATCATCGAGATTTCCAGGAGCTCGGCCGGCACCAGGGGCGGCAGGATCGAGGGCAGCCTTGCCGCCAGCATCGACTTGCCAGAACCCGCCGGACCGATCATCAGGAGATTATGCGCGCCGGCTGCCGCCACCTCCAAGGCGCGCTTGGCTGTCTCCTGGCCCTTGATGTCCCTGAGATCGGGCAGGGTGGCCGGCGCCGCGGCGATGCGCGGCTGCGGGCGGGAGAGCAGCTGCGTGCCCTTGAAATGATTGACCAGCTGGATCAGGGAGCGCGGGGCGAGAATGTCCATCTCGGGGCCGGCCCAGGCCGCTTCCGGACCGCAGGCGGCCGGGCAGATCAGGCCGAGCCCGCGGCCATTGGCGGCGACGGCCGATGGCAGCACGCCGGCGACCTTGGTGATGGTGCCGTCGAGGCCGAGCTCGCCCAGCACGCAGTAGCCCTCCAGCGCATCATGCGGAATGGCGCCGATGGCGGCCATCACCCCGAGCGCGATGGGCAGGTCGAAATGCGAGCCTTCCTTGGGCAGATCGGCCGGGGCGAGATTGACGGTGATGCGCTTGGCCGGCAGGGCCAGGCCGGCGGCGGTCAGGGCGGCGCGCACCCTTTCGCGCGCTTCCGACACCGCCTTGTCGGGCAGGCCGACGATGGTGAACACCACCGAACCGGTCATGATCTGGACCTGCACGTCGACCTGGCGCGCTTCCACGCCCTCGAATGCCACCGTCGCGACGCGCGATACCATCTCGTTTCCCCGTCAGCCTGCCCGACGATAGCGAGGAAGCGCGGCATCGCCAAGCAAAATGAGAACAAAACGTGACTATCGGTGCTCGACAGTTCGGTGAGCACCGAAACATTCGGCTACGGTTCCAGCTAGGCAGGAGGGCATGAACAGCCTCGATGAGAACGGGAACGCGATGGCCGGCATGGCGAACATGGCAAACCAACCGGTGTTGCTTCTGGCGCTTTCTGCCCTTTGGGGAGCGTCCTACGCCTTTATCAAGGTCGGCGTCGAAACCATTCCACCGGTCACGCTGATCGCCGCCAGGACCCTGATTGCAGGAGCCATTCTCGTCGCCGTCCTCCGGCTGCGCGGGCTGGGATTGCCGGCGGATCGGCGGATATGGGAGCGCTTCGCTCTTCAGGCCTGCCTCAACAGCGTCGTGCCTTTCACCCTGATCGCCTGGGCCGAACAGACGACCGATGCGGGCCTTGCGACGATCCTGAATTCCACCTCGCCGATCTTCGCCTTCCTGCTGACGGCGGCGCTCACCCGCCACGAAGCCGTCACCGGCCGCAAGCTGTTCGGCGTTGCGGCAGGGCTGATCGGAACCTGCCTGATCGTCGGCGTGGAGGCGCTCGGCGGCTTCGGGCATGAAATGGGCGCGCAGCTCGCCATCGTCGCCGCCACGCTCTGCTATGCCGGCGCCGCGATCTTCAGCAAGTCCTTCAGGGGGCTCGATCCGATGATACCGGCCGCCGGCTCGCTGGTCTCTGGCGCGATGGTCCTGGTGCCGGCCAGTCTCATCGTCGATCGCCCCTGGACCTTGGCTCCCAGTGCCACTTCCGTGCTGGCTCTCCTTGCGCTTTCTGTTTTCTCGACGGCTGTGGCTTTCGTGATCTATTTCCGGCTCGTGCAAACGCTCGGTTCCGTCGGCACGACCGCACAGGCTTATCTTCGGGTGCCGATCGGTGTTGCGATCGGCGTCCTGTTTCTTGGAGAAACGTTATCCTCGACGGCTTGGGCGGGCCTGGCCTGTGTGGTCGTCGGTGTCGTCGCCATGACGATGCCAGCCCGAAAGCTCGGATGATAAGCCTCGCCTTGGCTCTTCAAGCCCATGCGATTCGAGGAATGGTGAGTCTGTCTCTCATAACCTTTCGGTTATGTCTGGCGGCCAACATACTATTTGTAGCGATTTCCGCCCTCTGCGACATTCCCCCAAGCTCTGCATCCTCTGCCGCCAAACAGGCCATGAGGAAAAACAAAAGAGACAGATTGGGGAGGCGCGCATGAAATTGTCATATGCCCTTGCGGTTATCGGAGCCTTGCTGTTGTCGGCCCTGGCGGCCGGCCCGCTCGCGGCAGCTCCGACTTCCTCGATGGAACCCAGGACCGGTCCCCAGGGGGCAGCCTTCTGGGACGACGTGCCCACCGAGGTGCCGGCCGGCGCCAAGCGCGGTGACATCTATTGGGTGCAGCAACGTTTCGACGCTCCAAAGGGCGCCAAGGCCTGGAACGTCGTCTATGTGACGGAAGGGGCCGACGGCAAGCTTACCTATGTGTCCGGCGAGATCTACCTGCCCGCCGCCTCCAGGAAGCAGCCTGGGCACCTCGTGCTCTGGAACCACGAAACGGCCGGCATGCAGGATAGCTGCGCGCCCTCCCGGCGCAGCCTCGTCGACAAATGGGGCATTCGCATCCCCGCCCTGGAGCAGATGCTGGACAAGGGCTTCGTGGTCGTCGCCAGCGACTACCAGGGGCTGGGCACGCCCGGCTCCACGGCCTATCTCAACGGCGCTGCCCAGGCCAAGGCCTCCCTGGACGCGGTGCGCCTTGCCCAGACGTTTCCCGGCGCGGATGCCGGGCCGCGCTTCGTCGAATATGGCTGGTCGCAAGGCGGGCAGACATCGCTCTGGCTTGCCCATCTCCAGCAGGCCTACGCCCCCGAGCTCGAATTGCTCGGCGCGGGCGAAATCGCCCCGGCTTCCCGGCACTGGGATCTGACCGAATACGACCTGACCACGACAGCCACGGGTGGCTATTATATCTCCCGCATGGTCGGCCTGCGGGTCGGCCATCCCGAACTCGCGCTGCGGGATGTGCTGTCGACCGACGGACTGGAAATGCTCGAACATCTGAGCGCGGGCTGCTGGGCGATCGCGGAGAAGACGGAGGGGAAGCCGACCACGCTCTTCGCCAATCGCGATGGCCTGCAGCCGGGCAAGCCCTGGCGCCAATGGCTGGAAGCGAACGATGCCTTCCTGCCGGTCAGGAACGTGCCGTTCGTCTTCTTCCAGGGGGACAAGGACATTGCCGTACCCGTCGAGCTCAACCGCAAGGTTGCCCGGGATCTTTGCCAGCAGGGCGTGACAGTCGACTACCGCGAGAGCAAGGGCCTCGACCACGAAAACATCGTGCCCGTCGCTGTCGCGGCCCTTCCCGACTGGTTCGCCGATCGCTTCAAGGGCGTTCCGGCACAAAGTGCCTGCGCCGGGATACCATGAGGCCGGTACGCGGAATGCCGCCCCTGGCCGTCCCCTATCTGCTCGAAAACCAGGAGATCGCAGACCGGGCTCATCGAGTGAGTCGACAGCACTGGCTCGCCTGCCGATCTCTTGCGCTGAACCGGTGTCCCCGATGGCGACGCGCGAAACGCTTCAGCGTTTCATTCCCTGCAACAACGAGGACAGTCCCGGCTCCTCGACGACGAGGGCCGCATCGGCCGGCAGGACCCAGCGTACCTGGCGCTGGCCGATCTCCTTCCAGGTCGGCAAGGTCGCATTCACATGCAGAGGGTAGACGCAGACCTCGACAAGATCGAAGTGCTCAGCCTGGCGTTTCCAATAGATGAAGCTGCCGCAGGGTTTTTCGCCTACGGTCCCGACCAGCCCGGCCTCCTGCTCTGCCTCGATTCGTGCGGCTTCCCAATCGTTGCGCCCCTTCATCGGCCATCCTTTCGGGATCGACCAACGGCTGGTCTCGCGCGTGGTGATCAAGCACACTTCCAGGCGTCCGTCCCGTTCGCGCACGGGAAGGGCACCCACTTGATGCCGCATATCAGGCTGGCGTTTCTTTTTGTCCTTCTTGGTCATTGTCCTGACACTATAGCGCAAAAGAGCACATATTATGTCAGATATTCGACCTTGATTGTTGTTTTGGCAACATGTGACGATCAAAAAGCAATCTGCCGGTCACAATGCCCAAATGGTGCGGTTTTCGCTCTGTACGAAAGCCGCAGCGCGATGCCGCAAGGTACTGGCCATCTTTCCCGGCGGCCTGCAGAAGGAGGATCTGCCAATGGATCCCAAGGAGGAATGGCTCCGCTATAGCGGCTGGGACGCCAGCGAGCAGGACCGTCGGCTGCGCGACGGGATCGCCTCGCTTTTCGACCTGGAGAAGCCCACGCCGAGGCAGCAGCAGCTGTTGCATATGGCGAGCTTGCGGCTGACGCTGCAGGACCTGCCGTCCGCCGCCTATCCAGGGCAGGAAGCCGAGCTTCGTGCCCTGGCGGAGATCGAGTTCCAGGACCAGGCTTGATCGGCCCGTCCCGGCCCTCTGCCATTCGGCCGGGACCGGCCGCAGTTGGACACATCGGGGCGACTGCCTTTGCCGAACAGGATCGGCCGGATAGGGTGCGGCGAGGAGCCTCGATTCGACCGAAAGCGAGCTATTTATGTCCATGAATATCCGGATCGCCCTGTCGGAGGATGCCGGTTCGATGGCCCGACTCATCAACGAGATCATCGCGATCGGTGGAACCACGGCGCATCGCCGGCCCTTCGACGAGCACCGCATCCGCGCCGAATTCATCGCCGTCCTGCGTGGAATCTGCTGCTTCGTGGCGGTGGAGAATAGGCAGATCCTGGGTTTCCAGGCTCTCGAATGGTGCGATCCGGACTGGCCCGGCGAGGATCGGCTGCCGGCGGACTGGGCGGTCATCGCGACCTATGTGGCGCCGGCGGCGCATGGCAGGGGCATCGGCCGTGCCTTGTTCCGGGAGACGGCGGGAGCCGCCAAGGCGGCGGGCGTGCGCTTCATCGACGCCACCATCCGCAAGGAGAACGGAGGCGGCCAGGCCTTTTACGCCGGCATTGGCTTTGTCGACTATCGCATTGGGGCCGAAAGCATTTCAAAGCGTTTTGCGCCCAGCTGACGCCTGGCATCGCTACCCGGCTAGAGCGTTTTCCAGAAAAGTTGATAGACTTTTCGATTAAGAAAACGCGTTAGAACAAAAGGTTAGAGAGAAAGTGCGATTCAACGAAATCGCACTTTCTCTAGACGGCGCTGATGCTTGCGGAACAGGGGACGCCTGCTGTCGCAAAAGCCGGTTTGCCGGCGAGGGTCAGGCGGTTTCCACCGCCGCCGCCATGTTCAGCGGCGGTCCATCATAGTGGGCGCGGGGGCGGATCAGGCTGCCCCGGGCCGTCTGCTCGAGCATATGGGC
Organism: Labrys neptuniae; assembly: GCF_040797145.1. NCBI lineage: Bacteria > Pseudomonadati > Pseudomonadota > Alphaproteobacteria > Hyphomicrobiales > Xanthobacteraceae > Labrys > Labrys neptuniae. The sequence continues at coordinate 256,106 of NZ_JBFNQD010000002.1, forward strand.
GATCCAGCCGACAGAGCGAGCCAAAGCGAAGAGCGTGAAGGGCGCACTCGCCGGCAGGCCATGGCGGTCGGCCAGGGCCGCGAGGGCGAAATCGACATTCGGCGGCTCGTCGCTATGTTCTGCCACGGCTTCGCGGATGCCCTCATAGATCTCGCTGCATGAGAAGCAGGCCAGCAGGGCGGTCGCCCGGGGATCCCCGTCGGGATACAGCGGATGACCGAAGGCGGGCAGGCGATGGCCGCGGGAGAGCCAGTCATGCACGGCGCGACGGGCGCCGATGCGACGGGCGGTCTCGGCCAGGGCCTGCACGCTCACCGCGGCCGTGCCATGCAGCGGGCCGGCGAGCGTGCCCAGCCCCGCCAGCAGGCCGGCGGCCAGCGGCGCGCCCGTCGATGCTGCCGTGCGGGCAGCGAAGGTCGAGGCGTTCAGCTCGTGATCGGCCAGCAAGACCAGGGCGCGCCGGATGAGATCGGCGGCATCGGGCGCCTGCCAGGCCAGTGCCGCCTGTTGGTGTAACGGCAAGGTACCATCGGAACCGCCGCCGAGCATGGCGGCTGCCATGGTGCCGACCAGCCCCGCCGCTTCCCGGCAGAGCACGGCATGGGAGCGCCCGCCCGTAGGGAAGTCGTGGCTGGCCCGCCGCGCCAAAGCGAGCAGAGCGGCTTCGAAGGGATTGGTCGGGATCGGCGTGCCCTTGACGGTCGGCGGGAAGGCGAGGTCGACCTTGCCGACCTGCCAGAGCAGCCGCGCGATCTCCTCGAGGCCTGCCTGCTCCGACAGGCGGACGGTGTCTTCGCCGCGATACCACAGGCGGCCATCGGCGATGGTGGAAAGGCCGGAGGCCAGTACGGGCTCGCCGAAGGAGATGGTTTGCGCGGCGACATCGGCCACACTGCGCCGCCCGGCATGGCGCCCTGCCAGCCTCTTGACGTCCTCGCCATGATAGAGGCTGCGTCGTACGTCCTGCGGATGCGGCCTGGTCCGGATCCTGCCGCGGCTGACATTGGCGTAGAGCGTCTGCGGCTGGACCTTGAGCAGGGCGAGGGCTTCTTCGGAAGTGATCCAGGGCATCGGTGCAACCGGACGGATATGTTGACGATTTCAATCAAGATTGACGTCAATGCTAAAGCGTCAGCATGCTTGCCGCAATACGGGTTTCATTGAGGAGATTGCGATGAACAATGGATTGGACGATGTCATTGCCACCGAGACCGTGATGTCGGATGTGGACGGCCTCGCCGGCCGGCTCGTCATTCGCGGCCATTCGCTCGACGATCTGGCCGGCCATGTCGGTTATGAGGAACTGGTCGGCATCCTGCTCGACGGCTTCTTCGAGGATCTGCCCGGCCCGAAGGAATTGGCGCCTCGCCTTGGCATGGCTCGCCGAGAAGTCTTCGAGATGCTGGTCTCCGAAGGCCTGCCGGGTGCAAATCTGCCGGCCACCGAAGCCCTGCGCGCTGCCATGGCCCGGCTTGCGGACGGCGAGGATCTTGCCCTGGCGCTTCGGCTGATCGCCGCGCCGGCGGTGCTCACCCCGGCCATCATCCGGCAGCGGCGGGGCGAGGCGGCGGTCGCACCGGACCCGAAGGCCGGTCATGCCGCCGACATGTTGCGCATGCTGCATGGGGCCGTGCCACGGCTGGAGGCTGCCGCCGCCCTCGATACCTATCTGGTCACGGTCAGCGACCACGGCCTCAATGCCTCGACCTTCACCGCCCGGGTGGTCGCCTCCACGCAGGCCGGCCTGACCTCCGCGGTGCTGGCGGCGCTGAGCGCGCTGAAGGGGCCGCTGCATGGCGGGGCGCCGGGCCCGGTCCTCGACATGCTCGACGGCATTGCCGCCGCGCAGACGGCCGAGGCCTGGCTGGAAGCGGCGCTCGATCGGGGCGACAGGTTGATGGGCTTCGGCCATCGCGTCTACCGCGTGCGCGACCCCAGGGCCGAGGCCCTCAAGCGGGCCGTCACGGCGTTGTTCGGTCCGGGCAGGAACGACACGGGCCGCCTCGCTCTGGCCGAGCATGTGGAAGCGGCGGCGACCAGCATTCTCGCCCGCCGCAAGCCGGACGGCTCGCTGCAGATCAATGTCGAGTTCTACACGGCCTTGCTGCTCGAAGCCCTCGGCTTCCCGCGCGAGAGCTTCACCAGCGTCTTTGCCGCCGGGCGGGTGGTGGGCTGGGTCGGCCATGCCCGCGAGCAGGTGCTTTATGGCCGGCTGATCCGGCCGCAGTCCCGCTATGTCGGCCCGCGGCCGGACCAGGCCGCCTGAAACGCACGAAAGCGGGCTCCGGCGACGGAGCCCGCTTTCGAAGCTTTGCTTGACTTCAGGCTGTCGCCGTCGCCAGGCGTGAGCGTACGCCCGCCAGGATGAGCAGGACGGCCAGCAGGAGAACCAGGCCTGCCGCGACGAACACGCCGCTCGCGCCGCTGACGTCGAAGATCGTGCCGCCGCCGGCGGCGCCGAGAGCGATGGCGAGCTGGATCACCGCCACGATCAACGCCGTGCCGCTTTCGGTTTCGTCCGGCACGGCGCGGGTGATCCAGGCCGTCCAGGCCACCGGCACGGCGCCGAAGGCGAGGCCCCACAGGGCGATCAGCACGGTATCCGCCGCCGGTGCGCTACCAAGCCCGGCGAGCATCAGGCCGAGCACGCCCATCGCCAGCGGCATCGCGGCCAGGGTCAGCCGGAGGCTGCGCTCCAGCAGGAAGCCGCCGAGGAAGGTGCCGAGGAAATTGGCAATGCCGAAGCCGAGCAGGATGGCCGACATCGTGCTGATGCCGACCCCCGTCACCGTTTCCAGGAAGGGCCGGATATAGGTGAAGAAGGCGAAATGGCCGGTGAACACCAGGGTGACCGCGATCATGCCGAGGCCGATCTGCGGCCGCATCAGCACTTCCCACAGCGTCCTCAGCCGGGCATGCCCGCGCGGCTCCAGGCGCGGCAGGGTGGTGAACTGCACCACCAGAGCGAGGGCGCCGAGGCCGGCCGCCATCAGGAAGACGGCGCGCCAGCCGGCGATGTCGCCGACATAGCTGCCGACGGGAGCGGCGAAGACGGTCGCGGCCGAGACGCCGCTGAACAGGATCGACAGGGCGCGCGGCACCAGCGCCTCCGGCACCAGGCGCATCACCGTGGCGGCGGACATGGTCCAGAAGCCGCCGAGGGCGATCCCGAGCAGCACCCGTCCAGCGATCAGGGCCGGCAGGCTCGAAGCGGAGGCGACCAGCAGGTTGGAGGCGATCAGCAGGATCGAAAAGGCCAGCAGGACGATGCGGCGGTCGAGGCGCCGGGTCGCCGTCGCCACGAGCAGGCTGGTGATCAGGGCCACCGTGGCGGTTGCGGTGACGGCCTGCCCGGCCACCCCTTCGGTGACGCCGAGATCGCGCGCCATCGGCGTCAGCAGGCTGGCGGGCAGGAATTCCGCCGTGACCAGGCCGAAGACGCCGAGCATCATGGAGACCACGGCACCCCACAGGGCGTTCTGCGATCCTGGTGCTGACGTCGCGGGTGCGGCGGGATCATCCCTGAAAGCCCGATTCGGGCCGCGATCCGGTTCGATCGCGTCAAGCGTCGAGGCGCTCTGCAACGCTTCGCTCATCTGTCATGTCCTGTCGAAGTGACCTGGAGCAAAACGCGTTCAGGCGGAACGCGTTTTGCTCCAACGGGTTGGGTTGGCGCGTTTTTGCAATTCTAGGTGTCCCGCCAAATCGAAAAACGCTATTGCGTTGCAGCAACATAGGGTGGACATCTCGGACGATCCATGTCACTAAATCCGAAATGCTTTACCATTCGTCCGGACTTGAGCGCGTGCGTCGTGACAACCCGCCGGCTGACCTGATGAGCGAACTGCTCCTCGGGATGCGGCTGAATGGCGTGCAATATCGGCGCCTGCATGCTGCACCCCCTTTCGGCGTGCATTTCGGCACGGTCGAAGGACGGGCCCAGTTCCATTTCGTCGCCTGCGGCACGGTCTATCTGCGCATGGCCGGCGGGGCGGTACACGCTCTCGGGCCCGGCGATGCCGTGCTGCTGCCACGCGGCGGGGAACACTGTCTCGTTTCCGCACCGGACCTGCCGAGCCAGGATGTCGGCGCCTATGAGGCGGTCCCGCTCTGCAAGAGCGTCAGCGCCGTGTCGGCCTGCGCCGAGGAGACCTGCCCGAGCCAGCATGCGCATGTCTTCAGCGGCTGCATGGAGTTCGATCTCGGCGGCATGCATCCGCTGGTCGCCCAGATGCCGGAGGTGATGCTGGTCGGCACGCTCCTGGAGCGCCAGCCGGAAATCGAGCCGATGTTGCGGGCGATGGAACGCGAGGTGCTGACGGAGCGGGTCGGCTCGGCGGGCATCCTGGCGCGGCTGGCCGATGTGGTATCGGCTTCCATCGTGCGCGGCTGGGTGGAGTGCGGCTGCGGGGAGACGGCTGGCTGGCTGGACGCGCTGCGTGACCCACGTCTGAGCCGCGCCATCGGCGCCATGCATCGTGACCCCGGCCGGGACTGGACGGTGGCGGAACTGGCCCAGGAAATGGGAGCCTCGCGTTCGGTCTTTGCCGAGCGCTTCCTGGCGGTGACCGGCCAGACGCCTCTGCGCTATGTCACCGAGCTGCGCATGCGCCTGGCGGCCGAATGGATCGGACGCGACCATATGTCGATCGATACCGCCGCCCAGCGTCTCGGCTATGCCTCGCAGGCTGCCTTCAGCCGCGCCTTCAAGCGCGTGACAGGCAGGCCGCCGGGGGCGTTGCGCGCGGAAGGGCCTCTCGCGCGGGCGTAAGCGCAGGCAGCCGCGCAGAGAGGCGCGACCAGCCTTCCCCGGCTTCGTCGTGATATATCAGCGAGGCCCGGGAGCATCGCTTCCGTGCATCCGTTCGGCCCGGTTGCCGGCCTGCTGGAAGTGTGTCAGAAATTTGGCACAGAGGACGTCGCCCCACAGAAGGGAGCCTCATGCCGGCTGATGAGCCTGTTGTCGCCTGGTTGAACCGTCGCAAGCACGTTGCGGCCGTTTGGAGTGTGGCAAGGGCGCCTGAGACAAACGCTCATTTTACGTCTCGCCGGTTTTCCTTCGCCGATATCGCATGGGACGATGGTGCGCTCTTCGAGCCCCGCGCTTCGCCTCTTCGGCCCTACAGGCCCTCCAACAACGGCAAACCCTGCAGAGAATGGGATCCCCACCATGAGTGGACGTGAGAAGCTGCGCAGCCTCAGCGACATCTATCGTTTCCTGCGCATGAACGAGACGCCGATCTATGTCGTCACGCCGACGCCCTTCAACCTGCTCGGGCTCGACGAGTGGGTGGGCGGCCTGGAGTTCATCAATTACTTCGACATTTTCGACGGCAGGCATCCGCGGGTTTTCGTGCCGCCGCGCACCGGGCCGGTCGAGTTCAAGTCGATGGAGGATGTCGCCAATTACCTGGTGGCCCATCCCGCCTTTCGGGCCCGCATCCGCAAGAAGCCGCGCGGCAAGGCCATTTTCGTGATGTTCGACGAGGAGACCGAGGAGCTCTGCGCCGAGGCCGGCGTCGATGTCGCCCTGCCCAAGGCCGCCTTGCGCACCAGGCTCGATTCCAAGATCGAGACGACGCGGCTTGGCAACGAGGCGGGGGTAGCCAGCGCGCCCAACACCATGGGTCTCGCCTCGACCTATCAGGAACTGGAGGCGCTCGCCGCCTCGGCCGGGCTCGGCAGTGACCTGGTGGTGCAGACGCCCTATGGCGACAGCGGGCGCACCACCTTCTTCGTCAAGAGCCAGGCCGACTGGGACAAATACGCGGCCAAGATCATCGGCCAGGACCTGAAGGTGATGAAGCGCATCAATCACCTTCCCGGCACCATCGAGGGCTGCTGCACCCGCCACGGCACGCTGGTCGGCCCTGTCATGACCGATATCACCGGCTTTGCCGAGATCACGCCCTATAAGGGCGGCTGGTGCGGCAATGACGTCTCGCCCACCATCCTGCCGGGCGATGCGCCCGACCGGGTGCGCGAAATGGCGCGCAAGCTCGGCGACCGCCTCTACGAGGAAGGCTATCGCGGCGTGTTCTGCTGTGACTTCCTGCTCGATACCGATACGCACGAGGTCTATCTGGGCGAACTCAATCCGCGGGTCTCCGGCGCCTCGCCGCCGACCAATCTGATCACCACCATCTATGGCGGCTGCCCGCTGTTCCTGTTCCACCTTCTCGAATTCCTCGATGTCGACTACGACCTCGACATCGAGGCGGTGCAGAGCCGCTGGAAGGAATATGACCACTGGACCCAGCTCATCCTCAAGCAGACCGAGGACAAGGTGGAAATGCTGACGCGCGTGCCGCAATCGGGCATCTGGCGCATGAACGATCGCGGTGAGATCGCCTATCAGCGCTCTGCCCTCGACCTGACCAGTGTCGGTGACGAGAACGAGGCCTTCTACATGCGCGTGTACGGCGTGGGAGAATATTGCTACCATGGCGCCGACATGGGCTGCCTGCTGGCGCGAGGCCGGATGCAATCGGACAGCCGCGAACTGCTGGCGCGTGCCAAGAAATGGAACGCCGGCATCAAGGCGCAATTCGAATCGGTACCGCTCTCGGCGATGACGGCTATCGTGCCGCCGGTCGACATGGCTTCGGCCAAATGGATCTGACCGCAAGAAGCGTCGGAACCTCGACCTTTGTCATCACCGGGCTTGTCCCGGTGATCCAGGGCTTCGATCTTGAAGGGGAGCGGTATCTGGATGCCCGGGGCAAGCCCAGGCATGACAAAATCCGAGCTATTTTTTTAACCTCACCGCGAGTTTCGAATGAGGCTCTGAAGGCATGAGTGGAAAGACATGAACGTAGGCTTCCGCAGTTTGCGGGAACAGGAGCCCGGCCCGGCCTGGAAGGCGGTGTTCCAGGCCGGTTGGCCCGGCTGGCGGCAGTGGTTTCTGGAACGGGGCGGTGCGCAGGCGCCGAGCCTCGTTGATGCTACACGCGCCGTGCGGCGCTTCATGCCGGAGATGGAGGGGCTGTGGTCCGGACTGATCGCCGCGGTGCCCTCGGATGAGGACCTCGCCCGCTTCCTGAGCTTCTGGACGCCGCCGCGCTACCTGGTCAATTGCAGCCAGGCCGTGCTGGTCGATGAGCTCGGCCCCATCCTGGTGCGCAACTACGACCTGGCGCCGGAACTGAACGAGGGAACGCTGCTGCGCTCGCGCTGGCGCAACCGGGACGTCATCGGCATGGTGGACGGCCTTTCCGGCCTTGCCGACGGCATGAACGATGCCGGCCTCGTCGTCTCGCTCACCTTTGGCGGGCGCGCGGTGGCCGGTCGGGGCTTCGGCGCACCCATGATCGTGCGCTACCTCCTGGAGGTCTGTTCCGACACCTATCAGGCCGTGGAGGCGCTACGCTCGGTTCCCTGCCACATGGCCTACAACGTGACGGTGCTCGACCGCCAGGGCCGCTCCGAAACGGTCTATCTCTCGCCCGACCGGCCGGCGATCGTCTCCGGCAAGGCTTTCACCACCAATCACCAGCTCGGCGTGGAATGGCCGAGACATGGCCGCCTCTCGCGCACCGTCCAGCGGGCGGAAGCCCTCGAACAGCTCCTGGCGGATCCCACGCTCGACGGAAATGGGCTGGCGGCAGCCTTCCTGACCCCGCCCTTGCTGGCGACCAGCTACGCGCAGGGCTTCGGTACGGTCTACACGGCCTGCTACCGCCCGGCCGCCGGCGCCGTCACCCTGCTCTGGCCCGGCCAGGCCGCAAGGCACTGGACCTTCCAGGACTACGGCCAGATCGAGTTCCAGGTCAGCTATCCGGATTGAGGTGCCACAAGCCTTCTCCCCTTGCGGGAGAAGGTGCCCGAAGGGCGGATGAGGGGAGATACGCAACGATGGAGGGTGTTCGCCGTCACCCCTCATCCGTCATTGCATTCGCAATGCCACCTTCTCCCACAAGGGGAGAAGGTTTGTCGCGCCTCACCTCCCCGGCTGCAGCATCGTCTCCAGGTCGGGCAGTTCGCTGTGATGGACGAGGAGCACGCCGAGCTTGCGGGCGAGCTGCTCGGCCGAGTTGGTGAAATCCCGGTTGGAGACCACCACGGCGTAATCGGCGTCGACATAGCCGGCGGCGGCATGGGCCTCCTGCACCGCCTTGTTGCCGACCGGATTGCCGAAATAGAGTTTGCATTGCAGGGCGACGGTCATGTCGTGGCGCTGCGCCAGGATGTCGATGCCCTGATCGCCCGACTGCCCCGTCACCTCCGCTTCCCAGCCGGCCTTGCGCAGGAGATCGGCGCACAGATGCTCGTAGTCCTGCGGCGAGATCTCCTCCATCGCCTCCGGGATGCGGGCATCGGGTTGGGCCGAGGCCCATTTGCTCACCATGCGGGTGGCCAGGGCGTCGAAACGGGCGATGTCCTTCTCATCGAGCGAGAGCTTGGTCGAATCGCGAAAGCGCACCAGCTCGTCATGCCATTTGTCGAATTCCTCGGCACCATAGGCGTTGACCCGCACGAGCTGGCGATAGCGCTTGGTCAGGGCCTGGTCGTGCCGGCGGATCAGGCGACGCCATTCCGGGCTGTCGCCGCCGACAGGCAGGAAGCCGAGCCGCGTCAGCAGCCAGATCAGCACGAGGGTGGCAAGGGCCAGGCCGGCGGCCAGGCCCGTCAGGCGGTCGAGACGCGCCAGATTCATCGCGACGATGAAGACGATCGCGAATTTGGTCAGGTTGACCCACGTCGACGCGCGAAATATGCCGAATCCCCGAAACATGGGCTGGTTCTAGCGCAAAGTTCTTGCCAAGAGGTTGGATGGGGCCGGTAATGAACGGCAAAACGGATATGGGAATGGCCATGACCGAGATCGAAACGCTCAGCGCCCGCATCGACGCGCTGGAGACACGTGTGGCCTTCCAGGACGAGACCATCGAGGATCTCAACCAGGCCATCATTGCGCAATGGAAGCAGATCGAGGCGCTGAACCGCCTGCTCGTCCAGCTCCAGGATCGCGTCGAGATCGGCGAGCAACGGGCCGATCTCGCCGGGTTGCCCGAACCGCCGCCGCCGCACTATTGAGGATCGAGACAATCATGCCGGAACCGACCGTGACCGAAGATCCGCAATCCTCCGCCCCGATATCGCTTGCTCAAGCGGCCCGCCTTCTGGGCGTGGAAGCCAAGCCGCTCGCCAATGTCGCGCGCCAGCACGGCTTCTTCACCGCCATGGGCCGGGAAGTCTTCTTCACGCAGGAGCAGCTCAAGCAGGTGAAGGCGCTGCTGAAGGACAAGGCACGGGCGGAGAAGAAGGCCGATTCGCGCAAGCGCAAGCCAGTCTCGACTTTTGGCGTGCATGAGAGCTCCGAATTGCGCAAGCAGCGCCGTCGCACCAAGAAACGCCAGGCCAAGAAGGAAGAGTAGGGTCCCTGGGACCGCCGGCTTCCAGCCGGCTCTTCCTCTCCTGCAAACGCTCTGTTTCCAAGAGCCGGCTGGAAGCCGGCGATCCCAGGATCATCCCAGATTCGACTGGCTGCCCTCCAGTGCCGCCACGGTCAGCGGGTTCTCTTCCCTCACGCCGAAACGCCGGCGCTTGCCCAGCACCTGCTCGACGATGGCGCGGGTATAGAGGCCCGGGCCGCTCGAATAGATGCGCCAGCCGCCGTCGACATCGACGGTCCCGGCCCTGACCCGGCCCCATTCGGCGCTGGCGAGGTAGCGGTCGGGGAAGGCGGCGTCGGAGGAGGAGAAATAGGTGTTGCGCTGGCGCAGCGAGGCATTGGGCAGGCGCTGCGTCACCGCGATCGGGTTGATCAAGGCCAGGCCATCCCAGACCTTCTTCGCCTCGCCATGCTTGGCCAGGGCCTCGCAATAGCGCAGATGGGCGTGCACATACATCAGGCCGATCTCTCGCCCGAAGAAGGACGAGGATTCGGCGCGGCGGAACAGTTTTTCCGGGCCGCCATTGTAGACGACGGGCCGATCCATCAGATGGGCGCCGTCGGGCAGCAACAGATGTTCCTCGATCAGCTTGAGGTGGTGGCGGGCTTGGGTCTGCGTGAACAGGCCGCCGATGATGGGCTGCGTCATCGAGATCAGCGAATAGGACAGGCCCGTCCTGGTGTCGCTGGGATGCAGCAGCAGTTCGACGCCGCCCTGCTTCGCATCGACCGGGGCTGTATCGGTCTCGCCGGGAGCCGCCTCCGCCGCACCGAAGATCTCGGGATCGAACAGGCCATAGCCGGCCACCACGCCGTCGCGGATCAGGTGCTGGTTGAAATCGCCGCGCATGCGGGCGGCGAGGTCGGAAAGCTCGGTGCTGCGGGCCGTCTCGCCGCGGCGCTTGAGGATGGCAGAATAGCGCACGATCTGCTCGTAGAGCAGCGCCACCGTCCAGCTCGACACCATCCAGTCGCGCAGATGGGGATCGGCGGGCTGGAGCGAATCGTTCCAGTCGCCCTCGCCATAGCGCACCAGGTGCGTGCCGGGGATGAAGCTCGCCGTAACCGTCTCCAGAAGCTTGTCGACATGGGCAGCGAGCGTCGACCGCGTAGCGGTCGCTGCATTCTTGTCGTCGCGCCAGGGCGCCTGCGCCTCCAGCACGGCGAGGTCGCCGGTGGCCTCGACATAGTCGCACAGCGCCTTCAGCGGCCAGACGATGACGTCGCCATGGCTGTCGCCGGCCCGGATATAGGGATAGGGGTCGAGCATGAACCATTGCGGCCAGTCCCCCCGGCTCTGCGACTGTTCGCCGAAGAGGGTGAGGAGAATGTGGCGCACCTCGGCATCGTGCTCGAGGGCGAGCATCAGCTCGATCGGGCCCTGGCAGACGTCGCGGGTGCCCCAGGCGGCGCCGGTATATTGCTCCAGGCCGTGCGGCACGGTGAGATGCATCATGGCGTCATGGGCGAGCCAGGGCAGCATCAGATCCTGGGCCTCGACATCGGGGCCGCTGCCTTTCAGACGCAGATCGCGGGTGAGCAGGCTCCAGAATTGGCGCGCCGGGGCGAGCAGGCTCTCGGCATCCGGGCCGGCGGCAAAGCGCGCAGCCAGCTGTTCTCCCTCGGCGGTCGATGTCATCGAGCCGGTGACGGCGAAGACGAGTTCGTTGGTGGCGTGGGAGCGCAGGGCGACATAGGCGCCGTCGCGCGCCTTGCCGTCGACATAGAGGAGCTCGTCACCGCCCACGGTCTCGACCGCGGATGGCGTAGAGGTGACGAGGTGATAGGCCGCTTGCCTGTAAGTCTGCCCCCACAGCCAGTCCGAGCCGGGCGACAGGCTGATGCGCTTGTCCCTGGCATCGACGCTGATGGTGCCGGTCTGCTCATAGTCGCGCTCGCCCATCACCACATGGCCGAACACCAGGAAGCGGCAGGGCGCGCCCTCGACCGCGATGCGCCATTGCATGGCGGGTGCGTCGCCGGCGGCAATGGCTTGCACGGTCACGGTGCGCCCGGGCAGGCGATAGATCCATTTGGTGTCGTTGAGCCCGATGTCGAAGGCGCTCGGCACGGCGAGCAGTTTCCAGCCCTCGCCATCGTCCATCAGGATGCGCAGGCCGCTGCCGCGCGTGATGTTGTAGGGATCGCGCGAGACCGAGAACAGCTTGTGGAAGGAGGTGTTGCCGATGGTGAGCTGCGCCCCGAACACGCCATGCATCCAGGCGGTGGAGCACAGGGTTGCGTCGTCGAGCCGCATGCTGGTGCCGCTGCGCAGGAGGGCGCCATGGCGGCGCGGCACCTGGGCTTCCTTGGCAGCGAGCACGACATGCCGGTTCTGCTCGCCCTCCGGCACGAAGAAGGACAGCAATGTGCCGTTCTGGACTTCCTCCGCCAGGCGCTCGGGGTAGCGGGCCGCGACGTCTCCGGCTTCGAGCGGGAGCACGGCCAGCGGGGCGGCGTCCTGCACGAGGCTGCGGGCGGGCTCGGTTGGCGAGGGGGCATCCGTGCCGACTTCCCCGACCCTGTCAGCCGCGGCGACGGCCGCCGGCAGGTCGGCCGGGCCGGAAGCGGCGCGATGATCGGGCGTGAACGACGCGAAGAAGGTGATATCGGCCTTCGCACCCTGCCCGACACTGACGGGATTGGACTGCAGGGCGATGCAACCGACCTCGTGCTGGCGGCGCTGCGAAGGCAGGTCGGTGCCGAAGGCGGCGGCGAACGCGCCGGTGACGCGGTAATCCGGCCCCAGGACCTGGATCGCGTCGGTGGCGAAGGCCTTCGCGCCGCTGACGCAGCCCTGCACCAGCCAGGGGAATTTGCCGCCCTGCGACAGGTTCTGCCGGCTCATCAGCACCGGGCCGAGGGTTTCGTGATGCTCGACATGGTGGTCGAGATATTGCGAGACATAGGCCTCGCTGTTCATCAGGAAGCCGCGGCTGCCGAGGCCGACATCCTGGATGAGGACGAGGTCGCAGGGCTGGGCCGGCCCCGAGCCCGACAGTTCGACCTGCCAGAACCAGAGCGCCTCGCTGGGATGGAGTGCGAGCCTTACCCGATAGGCGATGCCGCCGGCCTCGCTTTGCCAGACCGCGCTGGAGCCAGACGCCGCGAACCGGCCCTTGGCACCGGGGCCGACCAGTTCCCGGACGAAGGGATTTGTGCCGCCGGCGCGCAGATAGAGCCGGCCGATGCCGCCATGGATGGGCGATCCCAGCACCTGGTTGAGCGTGACCCGGTCCTTGCCGTCGTCATGCTCGATGGCGAAGACCGTGCCATTCTCCACGAAGGAGACGCTGAGGCCGCCGCTGTTTCGAATGGTCCTGAGCTGGAGGTCCTTTTCGCGCGGGATCGAAAATTGGCGCGTGCTGCCATCCGCCATGGCCTGTCTCCTCAAGCTGGCCGGCCGATGCAGACACCTGCGAATCGCAGCGCCATCGGTCGACCTTGTCAGGACGCTACTCGGGAGGCAAAAGCGGGTCCTGTCAACGATTCCAGAGTGACACATTCCAACTACACAGGGTGCACGCTCGGGGCCGGGAACGCGACGCTGGTCACCCCTTCGCCCCGTTCTTACGGGGAGAAGGTAAGGATGAGGGGCAGCTCGACCTCGTAAATTGAAGGCATTGCGTAGCCCCTCACCTCTATCCTCTCCCCGTAAACGGGGCGAGGGGGCGCAAGTGTTGAGCCTTTTCGGCGTCCGGTCATCTCGCCCAACCCCTATCCTCCCGCCTGGACGTCCCGTCCGCATCTTGCCCCCGAGCTGGCCGCGCATCTGAGGGAAAAACAAGACAGAACAGGACGAGATAGGCTTGTTGCACAAGACGTGGCTGCGCTATAATTTATTCTGAAGAAAGAAATTCCACTGTCCGTAAACCATCGAAAGCTCGCCATGACCGAATTGATCGACGGCAACGTCCATGCGGCCAATGTCCGCGCCCGCACCAAGGTACGCGCGGAGGCCTTTGCCGCCGCCCATGGCCGCAAGCCGCGCCTCGACGTGGTAATCGTCGGCAACAATCCGGCGAGCCGGGCCTATGTGAACACCAAGGCCAAGATGGCGCATGAGACGGCGATCGACGGCCGCCTGATCGAGTTGCCCGAGACCATCTCCAAGGAAGAGCTGCTCGGCGTGATCGCGGACCTCAATGCCGATGCCGGCGTCGACGGCATCCTGGTGCAGCTGCCGCTGCCCGACCATCTCGACGGCCAGATGATGATCGATGCCATCCATCCGGCCAAGGATGTCGATGGCTTCCATCCGATGAATGTCGGCAAGCTCTTCACCGCGTCCAGGATCGATCCGGAAGCGATGCTGATCCCCTGCACCCCGCTCGGCTCGCTGCTGATGCTGCTCGATACCGTGGGCAAGGAAGGGCTTTCCGGCAAGAAGGCCGTGGTCGTCGGCCGCTCCAACATCGTCGGCAAGCCGATGGGCGCGCTCCTGCTCGCCTATGACTGCACGGTGACGACAGCCCATTCGCGCACCAAGGACCTGCCCGCCGTCTGCCGCGAGGCCGATATCCTGGTCGCCGCTGTTGGCCGGCCCGAGATGGTCAAGGGCGACTGGATCAAGGATGGCGCTGTGGTCATCGATGTCGGCATCAACCGCGTGCCCACCGAGGATGGCAAGGGCCGCATCGTCGGCGACGTCGCCACCAAGGAAGCCATGGGCAAGGCCTCCCACATCACCCCGGTTCCCGGCGGCGTCGGCAAGATGACCGTCGCCTGCCTGCTGCACAACACCATCGTGGCCGCGGAAGCGCGGGTGAAGGGGTAAGCGCCAAAAACCTTCTCCCGCAAGGGGAGAAGGCTTATCGAAGCTCGTTGCTCAGCCGCCCCTCCAGCAGATCGAGCACGGTGCGCGCCGCGTCGAGCACCGGCGTGCCCGGGCCGAACACGGCCGAGACCCCGGCCTCGCGCAGGAAATCATAGTCCTGGCGCGGGATGACGCCGCCGCAGACCACGGCGATATCGGCCCGGCTGCGCGCCTTCAGCTTTTCGATCAGCTGGGGCAGCAGCGTCTTGTGGCCGGCCGCGAGCGAGGAGACGCCGACGACGTCGACCTTCTCGGCAAGCGCCAGGTCGACAGCCTCGTCCGGGGTCTGGAACAGCGGGCCGGCGACCACCTCGAAACCCATGTCGGTGAAGGCCGAGGCGACCACCCGGGCGCCGCGGTCATGGCCGTCCTGGCCAAGCTTGGCCACCAGGATGCGCGGCTTGGCCCCGCGTTGTGCCGTGAAGGCGGCGATGCGGCCGGCAAGGATTTCCACTTCCGGCCCTTCGCCGAAAGCAGGGCGATAAATGTCCGCCACCACCTTGGGACGGGCGCTGTGGTCGCCGAATTCGGCCCTGAGCGCGTCGGAAATCTCGCCCACCGTGGCGCGGTGGCGAGCCGCTTCGACGGCCGCCTCCAGGAGATTGCCGGTACCGCTACCGGCCACCTCGGTGAGGACGGCAAGGGCCTTGGCCACAGCCTGCGGGTCGCGCCGGCGCCGGACATCCGCCAGGCGCCGGATCTGCGCGGCGCGCACGGCGTGGTTGTCGATGTCGAGGCTGTCGATCGCGGGCTCGTCCTCGAGCTGGTAGCGGTTGACGCCGACCACCACCTCGTCGCCGCGGTCGACGGCCGCCTGCCGCTTGGTCGCCGCCTCCTCGATCAGGCGCTTGGGCAGGCCGGCTGCCACCGCCGCCGTCATGCCGCCCATCGCCTCCACTTCCTCGATCAGCGCCCAGGCCTGGGTTGCAAGGTCATGGGTGAGGCTTTCGAGATAATAGGAGCCGGCCAGGGGATCGACCACCTTGGTCACGCCGGTCTCGTGCTGCAGGATCAGCTGGGTGTTGCGGGCGATGCGGGCCGAGAATTCCGTCGGCAGCGCGATCGCCTCGTCGAAGGAATTGGTGTGCAGCGACTGGGTGCCGCCGAGAGCCGCCGCCATCGCCTCATAGGCGGTGCGCACGATGTTGTTGTAAGGATCGCGCTCGGCCAGCGAGACGCCCGAGGTCTGGCAATGGGTGCGCAGCATCAGCGACTGCGGATCCTTGGGGCCGAACTCGGTCATGATGCGCGACCACAACAGCCGGGCCGCCCGCAGCTTGGCCACCTCCATGAAGAAATTCATGCCGATGGCGAAGAAGAAGGAGAGCCGCCCGGCAAAGGCGTCGACGTCCAGCCCCTTGGCCAGCGCCGCCCGCACATAGTCGCGGCCATCGGCCAGGGTGAAGGCGAGCTCCTGCACCAAAGTCGCTCCCGCCTCCTGCATGTGGTAGCCGGAAATCGAGATCGAGTTGAAGCGCGGCATCTCCTTGGCGGTATAGGCGATGATGTCGGCGACGATGCGCATCGAGGCGGCGGGCGGGTAGATATAGGTGTTGCGGGTGATGAATTCCTTGAGGATGTCGTTCTGGATCGTGCCCGATAGTTTCGCGCGCGATACGCCCTGTTCCTCGCCGGCCACGATGAAGAAGGCCAGCACCGGCAGTACCGCCCCGTTCATGGTCATGGAGACCGACATCTCTTCGAGTGGGATGGCGTCGAACAGGATCTTCATGTCCTCGACGCTGTCGATGGCGACGCCGGCCTTGCCGACATCACCCTCCACGCGCGGATGGTCGGAATCATAGCCGCGATGGGTGGCGAGGTCGAAGGCGACGGAGAGACCCTTCTGCCCGGCGGCGAGTGCCTTGCGGTAGAAGGCGTTGGAGGCCTCTGCCGTGGAGAAGCCGGCATATTGGCGGATGGTCCAGGGCCGGCCGGCATACATGGTGGCGCGCGGGCCGCGCAGGTAAGGCTGCTGTCCCGGCAGGGAGCCGAGATGGCCGACGCCGGCGAGATCGGCCTCGGTATAGAGCGGCTTGACCGCGATGCCCTCCGGGGTCTGCCAGGTCAGGCTGTCGGGATCGGCCTTGACCTCCTTCCTGGCGAGTGCGCGCCAATCTTCGAGCGCGGTGTCGGCTGTGGAAGTCGGTGCAGACATGGCGGATCCTGACATGGCTGGCCTCATTCGAATTCGAGGATGAGTTCGTCGACGGCGAGACTGGCGCCTTCGGCCACGGCGATGCGGCTGATCGTGCCGGCCTTCTCGGCGCGCAACACGTTCTCCATCTTCATCGCCTCGATGGTGGCGAGCGCCTGGCCCGCTTCCACCGCTTCGCCTTCGCTGACGGTGATGGCCGCGACCACGCCTGGCATCGGGCAGAGCAGCAGCTTGGAGGTATCGGGCGGAATTTTCTCGCGCATCAGGCGGGCAAGCTCGGCGACGCGGGGACTGCGCACCTGCACCAGGACGTCGCGGCCATGCCAGCGCAGGCGCAGCCCGCCGGCGGTGATGCCGACCTTCACCGCCATGGCCTCGCCACCGACGCTGAACTGGCCGAGCGCCTGGCCGGGCGTCCAGCGGCTGGTGACGGCCAGCAACAGGCCGCCTTCGAAGACGACATGATAGCCGCCGTCGACCGCATCGATGGTGAAGGGCAGGGCCCGGCCTGCCAGAGTGGCGACGAAGTCGCGGCCGATGGCGCGCCGGTGATTGTCCATGGCGCCGGTGATGGCGCTGTCGCGGTGCTGGCGGATATGGCTGATCACCGCGGCCACGGCTGCCAAGCGCGGCAGGTCGGCGTCTCCAGGCTCGACGCCGGTAAAGCCCCCCTCATATTCCTCGGCGATGAAGGCGGTGGTCAGCCTTCCGGCGCGGAAACGCTCATGATCGGCCAGGGCCGCGAGGAAAGGCAGGTTATGGCCGATGCCCTCCAGCTCGAACTGGTCGAGGGCACGGGCGAGGGCATCGATCGCCTCCAGGCGGGTCGGGGCATAGGCGCACAGCTTGGCGATCATCGGATCGTAATGGATCGAGATCTCGCCACCTTCCTGCACGCCGGCATCGACCCGCACCAGGCCGCCCTCGCCATCCGGTCCTTCGGCGGGCGGGCGATAGCGGCTCAGGCGTCCGATCGAAGGCAGGAAGTTGCGATAGGGGTCCTCGGCATAGACGCGCGCCTCCATGGCCCAGCCGGTGAGGCGGACCTCGTCCTGGCTGAGGGGCAGGCGCTCGCCGGCGGCGACGCGGATCATCGCCTCCACCAGATCGAGGCCGGTGACCAGTTCGGTCACCGGATGCTCGACCTGCAGGCGGGTGTTCATCTCCAGGAAGTAGAAATTGCGGTCCTTGTCGACGATGAACTCCACCGTGCCGGCGGAGTGGTAGCCGACGGCGCGGGAGAGGGCCACGGCCTGCTCGCCCATGGCGCGCCTTGTCGTCTCGTCGAGGAAGGAGGAGGGCGCTTCCTCGATGACCTTCTGGTTGCGGCGCTGGATCGAGCATTCGCGCTCGCCCAGATAGATCAGATTGCCATGCTGGTCGCCCAGCACCTGGATCTCGATATGGCGCGGCTCGGTGACGAATTTCTCGACGAAGATGCGGTCGTCGCCGAAGGAGGACTTGGCCTCCGAGCGCGAGGCGCGGAAACCTTCGCGGGCCTCGGCGTCGTTCCAGGCGATGCGCATGCCCTTGCCGCCGCCGCCGGCGGAGGCCTTGATCATCACGGGATAGCCGATCTCGGCGGCGATACGGGCGGCCTCGGACGCGTCCTCGATCAGGCCCATATGGCCTGGAACCGTCGACACGCCGGCTTCGGCTGCGAGCTTCTTGGAGGTGATCTTGTCGCCCATCGCCTCGATCGCCTTGGGCGGCGGGCCGATGAAGGCGACGCCCTCCTCGGCGAGCGCGTTGGCGAAGGCGGCGTTCTCCGACAGGAAGCCATAACCCGGATGCACCGCATCGGCACCCGTCTCACGGATCGCAGCGAGTATGGCGTCGATCTTGAGATAGGACTGCGCCGAAGCCGACGGGCCGATGCGCACGGCCTCGTCGGCCTCGCGCACATGCACGGCATCGTGGTCGGCGTCGGAATAGACGGCGACGGTGGCGATGCCGAGCTTGCGCGCACTGCGGATGACGCGGCAGGCGATCTCGCCGCGATTGGCGATGAGGATCTTCTTGAACAAAACGGGCGTGGTCACGGTGTCGATCCTCACAGCGGCACGGTGTCGTGCTTGCGCCAGCGCGTCTCCACCGTTTTGCGGCGCAGGGCGGCGAAGGCGCGGGCGATGCGCTTGCGCGAGGTGTGCGGCAGGATCACCTCGTCGATGAAGCCGCGCTCGGCCGCGATGAAGGGATTGGCGAAGCGGGCCTCGTAGTCCCGGGCGCGCTCGGCGATCTTGGCGGCATCGCCGAGCTCGGCCCGATGCAGGATCTCGGCCGCGCCCTTGGCGCCCATCACGGCGATCTCGGCCGTGGGCCAGGCATAGTTGACGTCGGCGCCGATATGCTTGGACGCCATGACGTCATAGGCGCCGCCATAGGCCTTGCGCGTGATCAGCGTCACCATCGGCACGGTGGCTTGGGAATAGGCGAAGAGCAGCTTGGCGCCGTGCTTGATCACTCCGCCATATTCCTGGCCGGTGCCCGGCAGGAAGCCGGGCACGTCGACCAAAGTCAGGATCGGGATGGAGAAGGCGTCGCAGAAGCGCACGAAGCGCGCGCCCTTGCGCGAGGAATCGATGTCGAGGCAACCGGCCAGCACCAAAGGCTGGTTGGCGACCACGCCGACGGTCTGGCCCTCGATGCGGATGAAACCGGTGACGAGGTTGCGGGCGAAGGCTTCGCCCACCTCGAAGAAATCGCCCTCGTCGGCGACGGCCAGGATCAGCTCCTTCATGTCGTAGGGCCTAGTGGAGCTGTCGGGCACCAAAGTGTCCAGGCGCATCTCCAGCCGCGACGGGTCGTCGTGGAAGGGCCGCACCGGCGGCTTGTCGCGGTTGTTGAGCGGCAGGAAGTCGAACAGGCGCCGGATCTCCTCCAGCGCCTCGACGTCATTGTCGAAGGCGCCGTCCGCCACCGAGGATTTCTGGGTATGGGTGCGGGCGCCGCCGAGTTCCTCGGCGCTGACCACCTCGTTGGTGACGGTCTTCACCACGTCGGGGCCGGTGACGAACATGTAGGAAGTGTCGCGCACCATGAAGATGAAGTCGGTCATCGCCGGTGAATAGACCGCGCCGCCGGCACAGGGGCCCATGATCACCGAGATCTGCGGCACCACGCCGGAGGCCTCGACATTGCGCTTGAACACATCGGCATAGCCGGCCAGCGAAGCGACGCCTTCCTGGATGCGGGCGCCGCCCGAATCGTTGAGGCCGATCACCGGCGCGCCGTTGCGCAGGGCCATGTCCATAATCTTGCAGATCTTCTGGGCATGGGTCTCGGACAGCGAGCCGCCGAGCACGGTGAAATCCTGGCTGAACACATAGACGAGGCGTCCGTTGATCGTGCCCCAGCCGGTGACCACGCCATCGCCGGCGACCTTCTGGTTCGCCATGCCGAAATCCACGGCACGATGGGTGACATACATGTCGAACTCCTCGAAGGAGCCCTCGTCGAGCAGGACTTCCAGGCGTTCCCGGGCTGTCAGCTTGCCCTTGGCATGCTGGGCTTCGATGCGCCTGAGGCCGCCGCCGAGCCTCGCCTCCTCGCGGCGGCTTTCCAACTGTTCGAGGACGGCGCGCATCGGGCTTGCTCCACACGGTTCGACATTGCCTGGATCGACATCTCTCGCTGCCCGGCACGGCCCACGGAGGCATGAAACGCTGCCCTTGTCATGCCCGGGCTTGACCCGGGCATCCAGCGGCTCCCGTTTCATTGTCTCAGAAGGGGTTGGATTGCCGGGTCAAGCCCCGGCAATGACAAGCGTCTAGGCAATTCGATCCTTCACGGGAGGAACCGTTAGCTCTTCTGCGCTCTTTGTTCTTGCTTGAAAGAGTGCGAATGCATGATTTATGCTAATCGCGATTGTAAATTGCGAAATTGCGAATATGGCCGGCAAACTCTTCATCGGCGCCCGCCTCAGGGCCATCCGCGAGGCCGCCCACGCCACGCAGGCGGCGTTCGCCCAGCGGCTCGGCATCTCCACCTCCTATCTCAACCAGATGGAGAACAACCAGCGCCCCCTCTCGGCCGCGGTGCTGCTGGCGCTGGCCGAGCGTTTCGACATCGATATCGCCACCATCGCCCAGAGCGACGGCGACCGCCTGCTCTCGGCCCTGAACGAGGCCCTGGCCGATCCGCTCTTCGACGCTTTGGCGCCGAGCCTGCAGGAATTGAAGCTGGTCACCCAGAACGCGCCGGGCTTTGCCCATGCCCTGATCACCGCGCACCAGGCCTACAGGCGCAATTCCGAGCAATTGGCGAGCCTGGACGGACGGTTGGCGGGCGGCCTGTCCGAGCCGACGCCCTATGAGGAAGTGCGCGATTTCTTCCACTTCCTCGACAATTACGTGCATGAGCTCGACACCGCCGCCGAAGCCCTGGCCGAGCGCCTGGGGCTGCCCCGCCGCGAGCCCGGCGCCGCCTTCACCGCTCATCTCGAAAGCCGCCACCGGGTCAGGGTGATGCAGGCGCCGGCCGAGGAAGGCATCATCCGCGGCTTCGACAAGGAGGCGCGGGTGCTGCGCCTGCATCCCTATTCCCCTGCCGCCACCCGTCATTTCCAGCTCGCTTTCCAGATCGCCGCCTTGGAAGCGGAAGCCGAGATTGCGTCCATCCTGGCCGGAGCCGACTGGCGCAGCGCCGAGGCAGTGGAGATCGCCCGCATCGGCCTCACCAATTATTTCGCCGGCGCGCTGACCCTGCCCTACCGGGCTTTTCTCGCTGCGGCCCGGGAGTTGCGCCACGACCTCGAACTCCTCGCGGCGCGTTTCGGCGCCAGCCTCGAGCAGGTGGCCCATCGCCTCTCCACCCTGCAGCGGCCGGGCTTCAAGGGCGTGCCGGTGTTCTTCGCGCGCATCGACCGGGCCGGCAACATCACCAAGCGCCACAGCGCGGCCAAGCTGCAATTCGCCCGCTTCGGTTCCGCCTGCCCGCTCTGGAACGTGCACCAGGCCTTCGAGGCGCCGGGCCGCATCATCCGCCAGCTCGCCGAGACGCCGGACGGCGAGCGCTATCTCAGCGTCGCCACCGAGATCGCCAAGGGCGGCGGCGGCTTCAACGCGGCCCAGCGTCGCTATGCCATCACGCTCGGCTGCGAGATCGCCTATGCCCGGGACTTCGTCTATGCCGACGGTCTCGATCTTTCCAACCAGGCGGGTTTCGATCCGATCGGCATCTCCTGCCGCATCTGCGAGCGCCAGCACTGCCACCAGCGCGCCGTGCCGCCCCTGAAGGCGCATCTGGCGGTGAATCATGACCGGCGCGAAATCGTGCCCTATCGCATCGTCTAGGCTGGCTGCGATGGGGTGGAGCCCGAGAGCCCGGCTGTTTCACTGGATCACGGCGATCGCGATCACCGCGCAATGGATCATCGGCCTCTTCCTGCTCGGCGGCATGGCCATGGCGGGCAATGCCTGGCTGACGGCCCATCTCTCGCTCGGCCTGGTCCTCCTGGCGCTGACCCCGCTTCGGCTCGTCTCCCGGCTGTTCGACCATGCGCCGCGCCACGTTCGCTCTCCGCTTGCCGCGATCGTGGCGGGTCTCGCTCACGCCGGTCTCTATGCCTTGCTCCTGCTCGTGCCGCTCACGGGCTGGCTCGGCTATCGCCCGGCGCCGTTCATGCCGCCGCCGCTCGCCTTCGACCTGCTGCCCATGCCCGTACTGACGGGGCTGGAGGGCGTGTCACCGCGCACGATGCTGAGTCTGCATGCCCAGCTGACCTGGGCGCTCGTCGCCCTCGTCGTCGTCCATGTGCTGGCGGTCTTGTTCCACGCGGTCGTGCTGCGTGACGGCACCCTCGGCGGCATGCTGCATGGGCGCAACCGTGGCGCTGCCGATCGCAGGCCATAGACGTGTGCGGGAAGCGGGCCCGGCTTGTCTCTCGACATCCTCTCGCGAAATCGCTACGCGGGGATTGAAAACATCAGGAAAGGCGCCGCCATGCTATTCGTCATCCAATGCGAAGACATTCCCAATGGTCTCGAACTCAGGCAGGCGACGCGCCCGGCGCATCTCGATTATCTGAAGACGCAGGACGCCCATATTCTCGGCGCCGGCCCCTTCCTGGATGCCGAGGAGAAGATGGTAGGCTCGCTCCTCATCGTTGATTTCCCCAGCGAGGCCGAGGCCCGGACCTTTGCCGAGAACGATCCCTATGCCAAGGCCGGCCTGTTCGCCTCCACCAGCATCCGCCGCTGGCGCTGGGGCATCAAGCCCCCGGCCGGCCTCTGATCCGGGCAGGAGCAGACCATCATGGCCCATTGGCTGATCAAGTCCGAACCGGAAGTATGGAGCTGGGACCAGCAGGTCGCCGCCGGCGCCAAGGGCACGCCCTGGGACGGCGTGCGCAACCATGCCGCCAAGCTCAATCTCATGGCGATGAAGAAGGGCGACAAGGCCTTCTTCTACCATTCCAACGAGGGCAAGGCCGTCGTCGGCGTCGCCGAAGTGGCACGCGAGCACTATCCGGACCCGGCCACGCCCGGCCAGCCCTGGGTGCTGGTCGACTTCAAGGCGGTGGCGCCCTTCCCCAAGCCGGTGACCTTGGCCGACGTCAAGGCCGAGCCGAGGCTCGCCAACATGGCGCTGGTGAAGCTGTCGCGCCTCTCCGTGCAGCCCGTGACGGACGAAGAATGGCAGCTCGTCTGTGCGATGGGCGGCTACAAGGGCTGAATTCGGTGGACGGGGCGGCCCGATGATCGACTCTCATGTCATCCGAGCTGTTGCCTTCGACGCCTATGGCACGCTGGTGGAGATCACCGATAAGCGTCGCCCGTACGAGCGCGTTGCTCGGGCGAGAACGATTAATCCCCTCGTCTCGCCCATCACCCAGGAGCTTGATCTGATCGCCTTCGCCGATCGTTGCGGCCTTGTGCTCAATGCGCAATGGCAGTCTGATCTTGCAGCGGAGCTGAAGTCCATTCGCCCCTTCGAAGAAGGTCGGGATGTGCTGACCGCCCTGCATCGCGCCGGCTATCGTGTCGCTGTCGCTTCCAACCTTGCTTTGCCCTACGAGACCCCGATCCGGGCTTGCTATGGCGACCTGCTGGACGTTGCTTGCCTATCCTTCGAGATCGGTGCAGCCAAGCCCGACGCCCCTTTCTACCGGGCGCTATGCCGGCAGCTGGACTGTGAGCCGCAGGAAATCCTGATGGTTGGCGATAGCTGGCGAAGCGACTATCAAGGCGCAACGCGGGCCGGACTGCAGGCGCTGCATCTCGATCGCCGCGGCGTCGGGCCGGCGGGGCGGGAGGCCATCACCATCACGGATCTCCGCCGCCTGCTCGCCATCCTGCCGGCGTGAACGTCACTTTATTGGACTTGCTTGTCATGATTACTCTTCGCACCTCCCGCCCGGCGGACGTGCCCTTCCTGCTTGAGATCTGGCGCAGGTCGGTGAGGGCGACCCATGATTTCCTGCTGCCCGGTGATTTCGAGGCGATCGAGAAGCTAGTCGCCAATGATTATCTGCCGGCCGCGCCCCTGCATGTTGCCGCCGATGGCGACGACCGGCTGCTCGCCTTCATGGGCATATCGGATCGCCATATCGATTCGCTGTTCATCGACCCCGACAGCCGCGGCCAGGGTATCGGCACCTTGCTGGTTCGCCATGCCAAGGAGCAAGGCGAGGGCTCGTTGAGCGTCGACGTCAACGAGCAGAACACGCAGGCCGTCGGCTTCTACCGCCACCTCGGCTTCATCGAGACGGGCCGCTCCGCGCTCGATGGCGACGGGCGCCCCTATCCGCTGCTGCATATGCGCCTGGATTAGGCATCGTCCGGAAATAACGGAAGCGCCACCTTTGTCATGCCCGGGCTTGACCCGGGCATTCAGGGGCCTTACCTTCGACGTCTGAGAGCAGGAACTGGATTGCCGGGTCGAGCCCGGCAGTGACAAAGGCCGAGCCAATTCGGTTCGTTTGTTGACGGATGATCCTCAGTTTTTCGGACCCTTGCCCTGCTTCGCCGCAACGAAGTCGAGGAAGGCCCGCAGCGGCGGGGCCATCTGGCGGCGGCTGGGATAATAGAGGTGGAAGCCCGGAAAGGGCGGCGACCAGTCAGCCAGGACATGGACGAGCCGGCCGGAGTCGAGCCCGGCGCGGATCTGGTGCTCGAACAGATAGGCGATGCCGACGCCGGCCAGCGCCGCCAGGCAGGCGACCTCCGGTTCGTTGACGATCAGGGGGCCTTCGACGGCGGCTTCGAGGGGGCGGCCTTCACGCTCGAACTCCCAATGATAGAGGCTGAGATCGGTCGGCCAGCGGAAATTGATGCAGCGATGGCGCGCGAGGTCGTGCGGCGTCGCTGGCATGCCGTGGCGGGCGAGATAGGCCGGGGCGGCCACGGCCATCAGCCGGAGTTCGCCCCCGAGCCGCACGGCGATCATGTCCTTTTCCACCATCTCGCCGAGCCGCACGCCGGCATCGAAGCGATTGGCCACGATGTCGATTAGCCGGTCCTCGCTGACGAGATCCAGCGTGATGTCGGGATAGGCGTCGAGGAAAGGGCCGATCAGTGGCCCGATGACATGGATGGCGGCGATGCGGGTGGCATTGATGCGCAGGAGGCCGGCAGGGCTGTCGCGCAGGCTCCTGACATCGGCGACGGCGGCGTCGAGATCCGACAATGCCGGACGCAGCCGGGCAAGGAAGCGCTCGCCCGCCTGGCTCGGCGCCACGCTGCGGGTGGTGCGGTTGAGGAGGCGAACGCCGAGCCTCTCCTCCAGCGCGCGGATGGTCTGGCTCAGGGCCGAGGGCGACAGGCCGAGATGGGCGGCGGCCCGCGCGAAGCTGCCATGCTCGACCACGGCGACGAAAGCCCGCAGTTCCACATGTTCGCTGCCTCGCATTCTATACGCCCTTCTTCATAAGCTATGCGTATTCTATAGCATTAACGAAGCAGTCTCCAGGGAGCATCTTGCCGGCAACGTCGCAACGGAGGATGACCCCCATGACGCTCGCTTTGGATGACTACCGCCTGCTCGGCCGCTCGGGCCTCAGAATATCCCCGCTGTCGCTGGGCACGATGACCTTCGGCACGGATTGGGGCTGGGGTGCCGATGAGGCGGAAGCCCGCCGCATCTTCGATGCCTATGTCGATCGCGGCGGCAATTTCATCGACACCGCCAACCAATATACCAACGGCACGTCCGAGCGCTTCGTCGGCACCTTCGCCGCCGACCGCCGCGACCGGTTGGTGATCGCCACCAAATACACGCTGCCCTCCCGCCCCGGCGATCCCAATTCCGGCGGCAACCACCGAAGGAGCATGGTGCGTTCGGTCGAGGACAGTCTGAAGCGGCTCGGCACCGATTATATCGACCTGCTCTATCTGCATGCCTGGGACTTCACGACCCCGGTGGAGGAAGTGCTGCGCGGCCTCGACGACCTCGTGCACTCGGGCAAGATCGTCTATGCCGGCATTTCGGATACCCCGGCCTGGCAGATCGCCCGCATGCAGACCATCGCCGATCTCCGCGGCTGGGCGCCGCTGATCGCCCTGCAGGTCGAATACAATCTGATCGAGCGTACCATCGAGCGCGAGCTGGTGCCGATGGCAAGGGAGATGGGCCTCGGGGTCATTCCCTGGTCGCCGCTGGCCAGCGGCGTGCTCGCCGGCAAATACAGCCGGGCCGATCTCGACGACAGCGGCGGCTCGGCCGAAGCCTCCGGCACCCGCCGCAACGTCGCCCTCGGCAATGGCGCGCTCACCGAACGCGGCCTCGACATCGCCGATGTGGTCAAGGCGGTTGCCGGCGAGACCGGGCATACGCCCTCGCAGGTGGCCCTGGCCTGGACCCTGACCAATCCGGCGGTCGCCTCGCCCCTCATCGGCGCGCGTACCCTGGCCCAGCTCGAGGACAATCTTGGTGCGCTCGAGGTGACGTTCTCGGACGAGCAGCGCAGCCGGCTGGAGGCGGCCAGCGCCATCGAACTCGGCTTCCCGCACGACTTCCTCAATCGCCCGCTGACACGCAATGTGATGTTCGGCGGGCTGAAGATCCCGACGCGGGGGTGAAAAGGACTATTTTCCAATAGAAAAGGTAGCGCTGCCCCTCACCCTTACCCTCAATGCAGGGTCGCCTCCCCGATATGTTTGAGCTTGTCGGGATTGCGGGTGACGTAGATGCCGACGATCCGGCCATCGCGGATGTCGAGGGCGGTGGTCTGCAGCGTGTCGTCGCGTTCGATGGTGATGAAGCCCGGCAGGCCGTTGATATAGGTGAAGCGCACCAGCTTCGACATGGTCTCGGCGAAGTAATGCGCCAGGCCCGCCTGCAGCTTCATCACGTCCTCGATGCCGAAGATCGGCTTCATCGCGGCCGGCTTCTTGCCACCACCGTCGGAATGCACGGCGACATCGGCGGCCAGCAAAGCCTGGAGCGCCGTCATGTCGCCGCTGCGCGAGGCCGCGAAGAAGGCGTGGGCGATCTCCAGGCCCCGCTCCTTCGGCATGTCGAAACGCGGCCTGGAGGCACGGACATGGGTGCGTGCCCGGCTGGCGAGCTGGCGGCAGGCGGCGGCATCGCGTCCGATCGTCTCGGCGATCTCGTCGAAAGAAACGCCGAAGACGTCGTGAAGCAGGAAGGCGGCGCGTTCCAGCGGGGAGAGCCGCTCGAGCGCCAGCAGCAGGGGCAGGGTGACGTCCTCGACCTCGTCACCACCTTCCTCGATCACCGGCTCGGGCAGCCAGGGACCGATATAGGTCTCGCGCTGGCGCCGGGCCGATTTGAGCACGTCGAGGCAGAGCCGGGTGACGGTACGGGTGAGGAAGGCCAAGGGCACGCGCACCTCGCTGCGATCCGCGTCGAGCCAGCGCAGGAAGGCATCCTGCACCACGTCCTCGGCATCGGCGACCGATCCCAGCATGCGATAGGCGATACGGATCAGGCGCGGCCGCAAGGGGTCGAAGCTTGCGGCCGCATCGCTCTGGAGAGCGCCCGCCATCAGGCCGCCGCTTTCGCGCGCACCGGATGCACGGCATTGAAGCCGACATTGACCCGGTTCCAGCCATTGATGGCGACGATCAGCAAAGTGAGCTTCACCTGTTCCTCCTCGGTGAACTGCGCCTTCACCTGCTCATAGACATCGTCGGGCGCGCGCTTGTCGGCGACCAAGGTGAGGGCTTCCGTCCAGGCCAGGGCTGCGCGTTCGCGCTCGTTATAGAGCGGCGATTCGCGCCAGGCGTCGAGCAGATAGAGCCGTTCCTCGCTCTCGCCAAGCTTGCGCGCATCGAGGGCGTGCATATGCAGGCAGAAGCCGCAGCCATTGATCTGGGAAGCGCGCATCTTGACCAGTTCCATCAGGCTCACCTCGAGGCCATCGATGCCGGTCGAGAAATCGAGCCATTGCTTCATGATGGCGGGCGAGGCAGCGAAGGGGTTCAGTCTGGCTTTCATGATCATGTCCTCTTGATCGGTTTGCGCAGACATGACGAGCCGGCCTCCGCCGCTGTGACATGGAGGCGAAATTTTTTGAGCCAGATTCTGGAATAGGCGCCTCGATACGAGCGCAAGCTGCGATCCGGGTGGATTTCAGTCTGCCATAACTATTTGTTTTAAAAAGGTTATTTAGCCTGGTGGCCGACAGGCCTTCCCGGAAAGGGTTTCAGGCTGCTCGCGAGCCTGCAAGAGACCGCGGCAAGGAGGCCAGGAACAGGACAACGCAGACACAAAGCAGGACGATGTCCTTGAACAGGAACTCCCCGGTCAGATTCCAGGCCATCGGATCGCTCGACAGGCTCCATTGCACCACCCCGGGTGTGGTGAAGAAGAACGACCAGGTGATCGCGAAGGTGACGATGCCCATCAGCGAACCGGCAGCCGACAGGATCGGGTTGAACGCCCCTGCCGCAAGCAGCGCCGCAATGGCGAACTCGGCAACACCGAGGAAATACGCTTCACCCCGCAGGCCGAGCAGCGACAACCATGAGATGAAGGGGCTGTTGGTAATGAATTGGGCAATGCCCTGGGCCGACTGCAATGTGAATTTCTGCATGCCGAACGACACGAAGATTATCACCATGACCCAGCGGAGAATCGCCAGAAAACGATAGGAGCCGCTTCCGTTTTCCGAGATGTGGAAGACTGTATTCATGTGGGTCACTTCTTTCCTTTTTGGCATAGTGATTTCGAAGGCGCGCTGATGCGCGTTCCTCGCAACCACTACGTTGGGAAAGAACCGGCGTTACGTTGATCCGGTGTTTGGCGGCTCACAATGACGTGTATGGGCGGTCCGCGCTTATGGCGGACTCGAGAAGTGGCGTGCTCTCGTCAGCGCAGCTTGGCGGCGATATGCCCGGCGAGCTGGTCGAGGGCCGAGCTCATCGCCTCGACTTGGGCGGGCGCTCCCGCATCGGCCGGGGGCACGGCGATATTGGCCTGGGCCGCCGCGCTGCGGCCGCCATTGCGGTAATGCAGACGCCATTGTGCCTGCAGCAGCACGACGCCTTCTGCATTGGTGTCGAAGCGGCTCACCGAGAGCTCCAGCGTCGCCGATTCCTTGCCGGATACCGTCTGGCTGGTGGTCACCAGCGAGCCGGCGGGCAGGCGCCGGCGCAAATCCTCGGCCAGCACGCGCTGCACCATGGAGCCCAGCGGCTCGCCCCAGCGCTCGAACTCGGAGACCCCGAGCTGGACATCACCGGAGCGGCGCACCAGCTGCGGGCGGTCGAGATATTTCGCCACGTCCACCGTTTCGATCGACACCGAGAGCGGCCGGCCCGCAACCCTTTGCCCGCCCTGGGCAGCCAAGGTGTAGATCTTGGCGTCGGGCGAGGCGCAGGCCGCGAGCAAAGCGAGAGCCAGGCCCAGGCCTGCAAGGGCTGCAATGCGTCCAGAACGGCGGGCGGAGGAGAACGGCATCAGTTGCTTCCTCTGGTCTTGCCCCGGATCAGGGATTCGGGGTGCTGCTGCATATAGTCGGTGAGCACGCGGATGGAGCGCACGGCATCGTCGACCTGCGACATCAGGCGCGTGAGGTCGCGCTTGAAGCTGGATGAACCGCCATAACCCTGGTCGAAGGAGCCCAGGGTGGAATTGATGCGCTTCATCGACTGCTGGGCGGTGTCGAGCACCGGCTGCAGCCTCTGCATGGCCGGCGCAAGGTCCGTCTTGGCCTTGTCGATCAGCTCCCGTGCGGAAGTGAGGGCGCCGGCGAGCGAGCGCAGCGATTCCTTGATTTCCGGCCCGGCGGCCAGGTCCTGGAACGACTTCATGGTGTCGTTGGCCTGGAGCACCAGCTTGTCCAGCGGCAGCTTCGAAATGCGGTCGAGAATGTCGTTGACCGAGCGCAAGGCCGAATCGAACTGGTTCGGATTGGTCGGGATCACCGGATAGGCGTCGCCGGTTCCCAATTGGGCCGGTGCAGCCTTGGGATCGATATCCAACGACACCACGCTCTGGCCGGTGAGATAGTTGCTGGTCTTGATCTCGGCGCGCAGACCCTTGGCGACCAGAGACTTCAGCACGGTTTCGGGATCGATCGGGCCGGTGGCGCCGACCACCTGGACGCGCTGCGGTTCGATCTCGATCAGCACCGGTGCGCGCGGCGCATTCTTGGTGACGTCATATTGCAGGTTGACGTCGACGACCTGGCCGATCTTGAGGCCATGCCACTCCACATTGGAGCCGGGAACGAGACCGCCGACCGACGAGTCGAAATAGACCAGATAGCGCAGGCGGATGGTGTATCTGGCCTCGTCAGCGCTGGCCTGGTCGCTGTAGAGGGTGAAAGCCGTCTTGGGGGGAGCCCGCTCGCCCGCCGGCACGCCCGTCGGCGTATCGAAGGCGATGCCACCTGCGAGCAGGGCCTGGAGGGAATCGAGCTGCAGCCGGAAGCCTTGCGGACCCGTGGTGAGCGAAACGCCCGAAGCGCTCCAGAAATTACTGGAGGTCAGCACTTCCCTGTCATAGGGGTCGCGGACGAAGGCGCGGATGGTGATACCGGCCGAGGCATTGGAGGAATCGTAGCCCAGGACCTGGCCGACTTCGAGGCCGCGATAGAAGATCGGCGAGCCGACGCCGACCGAGCCGATCTTGGTGGCTTTGAGGGCGAATTCGGTGCCCGGAGCGTCGGTGGGGATGACGGGCGGTACCTCCAGACCGGTGAAGCTGTCGGTCGTCTCGCCGGACTTGGCCGGATCGAACTCGATATAGACGCCGGACAGCAGGGTCGACAGGCCCGACACGCCCGAACTCGCCGACAGGCGCGGGCGCACCACCCAGAACAGCGAGTCCCGGCGCATCAGGGGAGCAGCCTGCTTGGACATCTCGGCCGTGGCGATGACGTGGCTGCCGTCGGGCGCCAGCGTCACGCTCTTCACCGTGCCGAATACGATGGCCTTGTAGCGCAGCTGGGTCTTGCCCGGTTCCAGCCCTTCGGCGGTGCGGAAGGAGATAGTGATCTCGGGACCCTTCTCCGACAGCGTCACCCAGGCCAGATAGAGCCCGATCCCGATCGCAGCCAGCGGCACCAGCCAGATCAGGGGCAGTCGCCGGCGCGGCTTGCCGATCTCGGGTGTGGCCGGGCCGTCGCCATGCTCGAAAGCGCCATTTTTGGGGGCATCGGAATCGGTCAATGGCTTGGCTTTCCCTTCTGGCGGTCGAGATTGTCCCACATCAGGCGGGGATCGAAACATTCGGACGCGATCATGGTGATGATCACCACGGCGGCGAAGGCGATGGCGCCGACGCCGGGCTGGATGCTGGCCACCCCGCCCAATTGCACCAGCGCCACCAGGATCGAGATCATGAAGATGTCGACCATCGACCAGCGCCCGATGAATTCGATGAGGCGATAGGCGACGGTGCGGTCCCGCAGGCGCCAGGTCGAGCCGCGCTGGGTGGTGATCAGCAAGGTCGCCAAGCCCGCCAGCTTGAGCGTGGGCACCAGGATCGAGGCGATGAAGACCACCGCCGCCACCGGCCACATGCCGGCATCCGCCAGCTGGATGATGCCGCCGATGATGGTGGAGGGATCTCCGCGCCCCAGCATGTAGACCGCCATGATCGGGTAGATGTTGGCGGGGATGTAGAGGATGGTGGCGGTGATCAGCAGGGCCCAGGTGCGGTTGATGCTGTCGGGCTTGCGCAGATGCAGCGCCGCCTTGCAGCGCGGACAGTTGCCGTGGCCCGAATCGGGCAGGTTGGAGGCAAGCCCGCAGGCTTCGCACAGCGCCACGGGTCGCCTGGGGTTCACCACCGGCGGCGGCGGCACCAGGCCCTTGCGCTCGAAGCTGCGCCAGATGGTCTCGTCGTCGAGCAGGGCGCTGGTCGCTACCGTCACCAGCATCAGTGCCGCTACCGCGAATACAGCGGGACCGAGTTCGATGCTGGCGAGCTCGATCAGCTTCACATAGGCGACGATCAGGCCGAATATGTAGACCTCGATCATCGCCCAGCGGCCGACGAAACTGGAGCCGCGATGAACCAGAGGCAGCCAGCGCGGCGGACGCCGCATCCTCAGCCCGGTCAGGACCGCGAGGCGGGCGAGAATCTGCAGGCCTGGCGCCACCAGCATGGTGATGCCGACGACGATCGCCAGTTCCCACAGGCCCTGGTCGTAGAGCGACTTGATGCCGGTGACGAGCCCGGCGACCTGTATCCGCCCTGAGATCTCCAGCTTGATGAAAGGCAGGAAATTGGCCATGGCAAAGCAGGCGGCGCCAGCCAGGCTATAGGCATAGGCATGGCTCAGCGAGATGACGCGGTAATGCTCCATGGTGGCGCCGCAACGCGAGCAGCGCGCGCGCATGCCGTCCTGAAGCGGCGGCACGTCGTGCAGCAGCCCGCAGTCGTGGCACTCCATGATCTGGGTGGCACTTCGCGTCGTCGGGGTGATCACCCGATCTGTCCGCCCGGTCGCCATGTTACCGTTGCACTCGAATCACAAAAGAACTCCGGCCTTACCGTAGCGGCATTCCGCCAATGGAGACGACGAATCTTCCCTGAAGTCTCCCTTCGGGCCGACCGTAACTCCGATGTCTTGAGCCCGAACGGCTCTTTCCAAACGTTCGTGCGCGGACGACTGCATTTGCTGCAATACGCCGCTTCCGATCCCCTTTTGTCGCATGCTGCACGAAAAGCCAAGGCTTAGACGGTATTAGAATTGACGAGGTGCCGACTTCGGAGACGCCCAAGGGGCTTCGTGCCCCGACCATTGTCGGGCGTGCCGTCTGGACGATTTGATACCGATCGGGTTAGGCTGCCCCAACCTTGAACAAACCATCCGGAGCCGCCATGCCCAAGGTGCCGCTTCACAGCCCCCGGGAGAGGGCGGCGACCCTGGCCTGCTGGCGCGGCAGGGTCGATCCGCAGCCGCTCGGCGGCGGCATCACCAACACCAACTTCACCGTGGTGGACGGCGACGGCAAATATGTCGTGCGGATCGGTGACGACATTCCCCTGCACCAGATCAGCCGCGCCAACGAACTGGCCGCCAGCAAGGCGGCCTTCGCCGCCGGCATCTCGCCGGAAGTGGTGCATCACGAACCGGGCGCGCTGGTGCTGCGCTTCATCGAGGGGCGCACCTTTACGCCCGAGGATGTGCGCGATCCCCGCAACCACCAGGCCATGATCGAACTGGTGCGACGCTGCCATCGCGAGATGCCCCGTTTCTTCCGGGGCCCGGCCGCGATTTTCTGGGTGTTTCAGGTCCTGCGTGACTATGGCCATACGCTGAGGGAAGGCTCCAGCCGGCATCTGCCGCTGCTGCCGCGCCTGCTCGCCGAGAGCGAGCGGCTGGAGGAAGGCGTCGGCCCGGTCGACATCGTCTTCGGTCACAACGATCTGCTCGCCGCCAATTTCCTCGACGACGGCAAGCGCCTCTGGCTGGTCGACTGGGACTATGCCGGCTTCAACTCGCCTCTGTTCGACCTCGGCGGCCTTGCCTCCAATTCCGAGCTCGACGTCGCTGCGCGTGACGGCCTGACGGAGGCCTATTTCGAGCGGCCTCTCGATGATGGGTTGCGCCGGCGTCTGGCCGCCATGACCGCGGCGTCGCTGCTCCGTGAGGCCATGTGGAGCATGGTGTCGGAAATCCATTCCGCCCTCAATTTCGACTATGTCGCCTATACCGCCGAAAATCTCAGGCGCTACGAGGTGGCGTATGCCGCCTGGCGGGATGGGTAGCTTGGAGCGCGGACTTCTCAGCGACATGCTTGCATGTCGCGATATCCGCTCTTCCCCTTAAGCGCAGCGTTTCCAAGAGCGGACTGGAAGTCCGCGCTCCCAGGAGATCTCCATGTCCGACCTGCCCACTTCCGCCAAGATCGTCATCATCGGTGGCGGCATCATCGGCTGTTCCACCGCCTATCATCTCGCCAAGATGGGGCTGACGGACGTGCTGGTGCTCGAACGCGGCAAGCTCACTTCGGGCTCGACCTGGCATGCGGCCGGTCTGGTCGGCCAGCTCAGGACCAATGCCAATATCACCCAGCTGCTTGGCTATTCCGTCGCCCTCTATGATCGGCTGGAGCAGGAAACGGGCCTGGCCACAGGCTGGAAGCGCAATGGCGGCCTCCGGCTCGCCTGCAACCAGGAGCGCTGGACCGAGGTGAAGCGACAGGCCACCACCGCGACCTCCTTCGGCCTGGAAATGCAGCTGCTCAGCCCGAAGGAGGCGCAGGATCTCTGGCCGCTGATGCAGGTCGACGACGTGGTCGGCGCCGCCTTCCTGCCGACGGACGGGCAGGCTTCGCCCTCCGATATCACCCAGTCGCTCGCCAAGGGCGCGCGCATGGGCGGTGTCACCTTCCGCGAGGGCGTCACCGTTACCGGCATCGAGGTAGAGGGCGGCGTCGCCAAGGCTATCTTGACCGACCAGGGGCGTATCCAAGCGGAGAAAATCGTCGTTTGCGCCGGCCAATGGTCGCGGGAAATCGGCCGCATGGCCGGGGTCAACATCCCGCTGGTGTCGATGCAGCATCAATATCTGATCACCGAGCGGATCGAGGGCGTCACCTCCAATTTGCCGACTCTGCGCGATCCCGATCGCCTCACCTACTGGAAGGAGGAGGTCGGCGGCCTGGTGATGGGCGGCTACGAGCCCAATCCCAAGCCCTGGACCAATAGTGGTGCAACCGAAAAGTTCGAGTTCCAGCTGCTGGACAACGATCTCGACCATTTCGAGCCGCTGATGGAGCTCGCCATCGGCCGCGTGCCCGCCATGGAAAATGCCGGCATCAAGCAGTTCATCAATGGGCCAGAGAGCTTCACGCCGGACGGCAATTTCATCCTCGGCGCGGCGCCGGAGACCAAGGGTGTCTATGTCGGCTGCGGCTTCAACGCCTTCGGCATCGCCTCAGGTGGCGGCGCCGGCATGGCCCTGGCCGAATGGGTGGCCAGGGGCGAGCCGCCCTATGACCTCTGGGCCGTCGATATCCGTCGCTTCGGCAAGAACACGCTCGACACCGGCTGGGTCAACCAGCGCACCATGGAGGCCTATGCCAAGCACTACACCATGGCTTGGCCCTTCGAGGAATATCAGTCCGGCCGTCCCCTGCGGCGCTCGCCTCTCTATGACCGGCTCAAGGCGCAGGGCGCCGTGTTCGGGGAGAAGCTCGGCTGGGAGCGGCCCAACTGGTTCGCCGTGGCGGGCGAGGAAGCCAGGGACGTCTATAGCTATGGCCGCCAGAACTGGTTCGAAGCTGTCGGCCGCGAGCACAAGGCTTGCCGCGAGGCGGCCGTGGTGTTCGACCAGACCTCCTTTGCCAAGTTCACCGTGAGGGGGAGCGACGCCAACGAGGCTCTGTCCTGGCTCTGCGCCAACGACGTGGTCAAGAAGCCGGGCAGCCTGACCTATACCCAGATGCTCAACCGCAAGGGCGGCATCGAGACCGATCTCACCGTGGCCAGGCTCGGCGACGGCAGCTACTACCTCGTCACCGGCACCGGCTTTGCCACCCATGACCTCGACTGGATCCGGCGCAACATCCCGGACGGGCTCGATGTCGAGGTCGAGGACGTCACCTCGCAATTTTCCGTGCTGGTGCTGATGGGCCCCAAGGCGCGCGAGATCCTGGGAGCGCTCACGGCTGAGGATCTTTCCAATGCCGCCGCGCCCTTCGGCAGCGCCCGGCCGCTGCACATTGCCGGCGCGCGCATCCTGGCCCTGCGCGTCACCTATGTCGGCGAACTCGGCTGGGAGCTGCATGTGCCGATGGAGTTCGCGCTGACGGTCTATGATGCGCTGATGGCGGCCGGCACGCCGCTCGGCCTCGTCAATGCCGGCTATCGCGCCATCGAATCGCTGCGGCTGGAAAAGGGCTACCGGGCCTGGG
The DNA here is from genome assembly GCF_040797145.1 of Labrys neptuniae. NCBI lineage: Bacteria > Pseudomonadati > Pseudomonadota > Alphaproteobacteria > Hyphomicrobiales > Xanthobacteraceae > Labrys > Labrys neptuniae. The sequence continues at coordinate 291,754 of NZ_JBFNQD010000002.1, forward strand.
GCGGCGAGATCGGGCCGGATCATTCGCCCCTGATGGCCGGCCTCGGCTGGGCGGCGAAGCTGAAGAAGGACATCCCCTTCCTCGGCCGCGAGGCCCTGCTCGACCAGGCGGCCAAGCCGCTGCCGCGCCTGCTGGCCGGCTTTACCGTCGATGACCCCGAGGTGATCCTGCTCGGCCGCGAGACCATCTATCGCAACGGCAAGCGCTGCGGCTGGCTGGCCTCGGCCGGCTATGGCTACACTGTGGGCAAGAGTATCGGCTACGGCTATGTCCGCGATCCCGCCGGCGTCGACGCCGACTATGTGCTTTCCGGCAGCTATGAGCTGGAAGTCGCGACGGAACGGGTGAAGGCTGAGGTGTTCCTGGAGCCGCTTTATGATCCCAGGATGGAACGGGTGAAGGGATAGGGGAGGTGTCCTCTGGGACCGCCAGCATCCTGCTGGCTCTGCTTTCCCGCAAATGCGACCTTTGCGGGTATTCGCCGACGACGAAGAGCCAGCAGGATGCTGGCGATCCCAGGAAGGGCGCCTCGCCGGGACAGCGAGGCGCTTGCGGTGATTGGGGGTAGCGTGTCCCCTCACACCACCGGTGGGTTCAGGCGGGCGAAGCCTTCCTGGCGGCGGTAGGGGAAGTAGGGATAGGCCGCTTCCACCGCGCTGGCCGCGTCGAGCTTCTGGCGCTGTTCCGGCGTCAGGCTCCAGCCGATGGCGCCGAGATTTTGCCTGAGCTGGTCCTCGTTGCGGGCGCCGATGATCACCGAGGAGACGGTGGGGCGGCCGGTGAGCCAGTTGATGGCGATCTGCGGCACGGTCTTGCCGGTTTCCTCGGCCACGTCGTTCAGGGCGTCGATGACGCGGAAGAGGCGTTCGTCATCCACCGGCGGGCCGAAATCGGCGGTCTGGTGCAGCCGGCTGCCGGCCGGCAGTGCCTGGCCGCGCTGCAGCTTGCCGGTAAGCCGGCCCCAGCCGAGCGGGCTCCAGACCAGCGCGCCGACGCCCTGGTCGAGGCCGAGAGGCATCAGCTCCCACTCATAGTCGCGTCCGATCAGGGAATAATAGGCCTGGTTGGCGACATAACGCGTCCAGCCATGCCGGTCGGCGATGGCGAGCGACTTCATGATCTGCCAGCCCGAGAAGTTGGAGACGCCGAGATAACGCACCTTGCCGGCACGAACGAGGCCGTCCAGCGTCGAGAGCACCTCCTCGATCGGCGTCCCCGCATCGAAGGCATGCAGCTGCAGGAGGTCGATATGGTCGGTGCCGAGACGGCGGAGCGCCGCCTCGACGGCACGGATCAGGCGCTCGCGCGACGTGCCGTAGTCATTGGGCCCGTCGCCCATCGGTAGGGCGGTCTTGGTCGAGATCAGCACCTCGCTGCGGCGGCCCTTGATGGCGGCGCCGAGAACCTCTTCGGATGCGCCGTTCGAATAGACGTCCGCGGTGTCGAACAGGTTCACGCCAGCTTCCAGGCAGATGTCGAGAAGGCGGCGCGCCTCCTTCTCGTCCGTGGTGCCCCAGGCGCCGAACAGGGGTCCCGAGCCGCCGAACGTGCCGGCACCGAAGCTGAGGACCGGCACTTTCAGGCCGGATGCGCCGAGACGACGATAGTCCATGGTGATGTCCTTTCCAAAAGGCAGAGCGGATTCAGGCTGACTGGCCCGGAGCAAGGCGCGTTCTTGGCTGAACGCTTGTTTGCTCAAATCCTTTGTTTCGACGCGTCTTTGCGGTTCGAGGGGAACCCTTCAAATCGCAAAACGCTTTTGGGGTTCGGGCTGGCGGTCGAGCGCGGCGCTCCACAGCGTCAGCACCAGGGCGATGGCGACCAGGGCGGCGCCGACCAGGGGCGTCAGGCCGAGGCCGAGCGGCGAGGCCACCACCAGCCCGCCGACCCAGGCGCCCAGGGCGATGCCGAGGTTGAAGGCAGCGATGTTGAGGGCCGAGGCGACATCGACGGCGGCCGGGCGATGGACCTTGGCAAGCTGCACCACATAGAGCTGCAGGCCGGGCACGTTGGCGAAGGACAGGAAACCGAGGGCGGCCAGCGTCACCAGGGTCAGCACCGGCGAGGTAGCGGTGAAGGCAAAGGCAGCCAGCACGGCAGCCTGCAGGGCGAACAGGCCGATCAGCGCCTTGGCGGGATTGCGGTCGGCGATGCGGCCGCCCACGAGATTGCCCACGGCGATCGCCGCGCCATAGAGCACCAGGATCAGGCTGACGCTGCCGGCGGCAAATCCGGTGATCTTCTCCAGGATCGAGGCAAGATAGGTGAAGGCGACGAAGGTGCCGCCATAGCCGAGCGCCGTCATGGCGAAGACCAGCAGCAGGCGGCCACTGCCGAGAACCCGGATCTGGTCGATCAACCTGGCCGGCGGCGCCTTGCGCAGCGTGGCCGGCAGCAGCACGGCGATGGCAATGAAGGCGATCAGGCCGAGGCCTGCGACGCCCCAGAAGGTGGCGCGCCAGCCGAAGCTCTGGCCGATGAAGGTGCCGAGCGGCACGCCGGTGACGATTGCCACCGTCAGGCCCATGAACATCATGGCGATGGCCGAGGCGCGACGATCGGGCGCGACAAGATCGGCCGCGATGGTAGCGCCGACCGAAAAGAACACGCCATGGGCGAAGGCGGAGATCACGCGGGCGACCACTAGCAATTCATAACTTGGGCTGAGTGCGGCCGCGCTGTTGCCGACGACGAAGAGTGCCATCAGGCCGAGCAGCAGGCCCTTGCGGCCGAGGCGTCCGGTGAGGGCGGTGAGGATGGGGGCGCCGAAAGTCACGCCAAGAGCGTAGACGCTGACGATCAGGCCGGCGAGCGGCAGGGTGATGCCGAGATCGGAAGCGACCGTCGGTAGCAGGCCGACGATCACGAACTCCGTGGTGCCGATCGCATAGGCCGCGATCGTGAGGGCAAGGATGGCGAGGGGCATGAGAGTGGTCCCAACAAGGGTGAATGAGTGTCGGGGCGAATATGATCGCTACGCATTGCCATGATAATCGGGCATAATGAGTGAATAGCTTTGAATTGAATTCATAAGGGATAGTCATGGATAACCGGGCCGGGGAGATGGAGGTGTTCGTCACCGCGGCTGAGTTGCGCAGTTTCTCGGCAGCCGGACGCAAGTTGCATCTCTCGCCCTCGGCGGTGAGCAAGCTCGTCACTCGCATCGAGGACCGGCTCGGAGCCCGCCTGCTGGTGCGCACGACGCGAACCCTGCAGCTCACGCCGGAAGGGGAAACCTATCTTGGCCGCGCCCAGGCCATTCTCGCCGACATCGCCGAGACGGAGCGAATGATCTCGAGCGGTGGCGAGGTCGTGCCAGCCGGGCGGCTACGCGTCAGCGCCTCGGTGGGATTCGGGGCGCGCTGCGTCGTGCCGGTGCTGCCCGATTTCCTGGCCCGCTATCCCAAGGTGGAGCTCGATCTCTCGCTCACCGACGACGTCATCGACCTCGTCGAGGAGAAGGCCGACATCGCCATCCGCTCGGGACCCCTGCGCGATTCGGCGCTGAAGGCGCGCAAGATCCTGGAGAGCAAGCGCGTGATCACCGCTTCGCCGGCCTATGTCGCGCGGCATGGCGTGCCCGCCACGCCCGAGGAACTCGAAGGACATAACTGCCTGCTGTTCAACTTCCGGCGTGGCCTCGACACCTGGCCCTTCCGTGATCCCGGTTCGATATCCGTGCGGCGCGTGCAGGTTGCCGGCAATCTCAAGGCCAATAATGGGCCGACCATGCGCAAGCTCTGCATGGATGGCCTCGGCCTGGTGCGCCTCGGCCGCTTTCATGTCCAGCCGGATATCGATGCCGGGCTGCTGGTGCCGGTGCTGGAGGACTACAACGCCCTCGACGTCGAGCTGATCCACGCCGTCTTCGTCGGCCACGACCATCTGGCGGCTCGTATCCGCGCCTTTGTGGATTTCCTGGCTGAAAGAATCGGAGGGCCGGGGCACTGAATCCCCGGGACCGCCGGCTTCCAGCCGGCTCTTGGAACCGCGCCGTTTGCTGGTAACGAAGAGCCGGCTGGAAGCCGACGGTCCCAGGAAACGCAAACGCCGGCCCCGCGCTCGTCGGGGCCGGCGTCCTGACTTCCGGTCACGGATACCCTAGGCGACCTTGGTGGCCGCCGCCGGTTCGGTGCGCAGATAGGTCTCCAGGCTGTCGTCGAGCGCCTCGACCCATTTGGTGTGGTGCTTGGGCGCCATGGTGCCGGTCATCAGCGAGCGATAGCCATGGTCGCGGAAGCCCATGATGTCCTCCATCTTGTGGTGTTCCCACTCCATGAAGGTCTTGTTGGTGGCCTCGATGTCGAACTGCGGATAGTCGGTCTCGGCCAGCAGCTCCTTCACATAGTCGCCCTGGTACCAGATCATCTGCTCGGCATCCTCGAGGGTTTCCTCGCGGGCGCGCCATTTGTCGAAATTGGCCTTGAGTTCGGCTTCGGGCGGCAGCTTGATACGGCCCATCATCACGTCACGAGCCCACCAGGCCTGCACGTCGAACATGTTGAAGGTGTAGAACTGGTCCTGCATGCCGATATAGAAGAGCTGCGGATTGCCGTCGAAGATCACACCCTTGTAGAGATGGTCCGCCCAGAGCCGGTTAGCGGTCTTCAGGCGCAGATCGTCCGGCAGGAACGGGAAGTGGTGCTGGTAGCCGGTGCACAGGATCAGCGCGTCGACCTCCTTGCTGGAGCCGTCGGCGAAATAGGCCGTGCGGTTCTCCAGGCGCTGCAGCAGCGGGCGCTCTTCGAAATTGGCCGGCCATTTGAAGCCCATCGGCTTGGAACGATAGCTGGTGGTCACCGACTTGGCGCCGTATTTCCAGCACTGCGAGCCGATGTCTTCGGCCGAATAGCTGCGCCCGACGATCAGGATGTCCTTGCCCTTGAATTCCAGGGCGTCACGGAAGTCGTGCGCATGCAGCACGCGGCCGTTGAAGCTCTTCACGCCCTCGAAATAGGGCACGTTCGGCGTGGAGAAGTGGCCGGAAGCCACCACGACATAGTCGAACTCCTCATCATACATGCGGTCTTCGGTGCGCTCATGGGCGGTCACCGTGAACTTCTTGGTGGCCTCGTCGAAACGCACCATGCGTACCGGCGTGTTGAAGCGCACCCATTTGCGCACGTCCGCCTTCTCGACGCGGCCTTTGATGTAGTCCCACAGCACCGCGCGCGGCGGGTAGGACGGGATCGGCTTGCCGAAATGTTCCTCGAAAGAGTAGTCGGCGAATTCCAGGCATTCCTTGGGGCCGTTCGACCAAAGATAGCGGTACATGCTGCCATGCACCGGCTCGCCATGTTCGTCGAGGCCCGTGCGCCAGGTGTAGTTCCACAACCCACCCCAGTCCGACTGCTTTTCGAAGCAGACGATTTCGGGAATGGCAGCACCCTTGCGGGCGGCCGATTGGAAGGCGCGGAGCTGCGCCAAGCCCGAGGGACCGGCGCCGATGACGGCTACTCTTGTCATATATTCTTCCCCTCTGCCGATATGGCGGTTGGTTTGAGCGTCTGGATTTCTGTACTTATTGGCGCTCCGCCAGCCTCCTCCGAAGCCGCCGTAGCACGACTTGGCCGCCGTTGGTCTGAGGGAACCTGCCCGCATGACGCCGGATGGGAGATGCCCGTCGACATGCAATCCAAGTCCCGCAGACTTCACTGCGGATAATATTTATTTCCTGACTATAATCTCACCTGCCGCCATGACAAGTCGGCTCTTCGTTTTTTTGATCCGGGCTCCCATCTATGGGAAGCCTGCAATACGGACCTGCCAGCCCGCCATCGTGAACTTTGGTTCCCAAAGGTCAAGTCTCGTGGCGCGTTACCCACGGGCGGCGCACGCGTCGGCGTCGCCCATATAACCAGGCCAGTTTTCATAGAAGTGCTTGATCGAACATACCATATTTGCGATGGAGGACCCATGTCCGCTCCCGACTCCGACACGCCTCCCCATGCCGCGCCAGGCAAGACCTTGAGCGAAGCGGCCAAGCGCGCGCTCGCGGAGGCGGCCGAGCGCCGCAAAGCGGAGAAGCCGGCCGAGCGCCCGCGCGAGATCAATGGCCGCGACGGTCCCGAACCCGTGCGCTATGGCGACTGGGAAGTGAAGGGCATCGCTTCCGATTTTTGAAGCAGCCGCTGCCGGAACGATCGCATTTTTGCTGATCTCGGAATTGCCATAAGTATTGCTGGATTGTTTCCGGTCTATTTCTCCCGGTAAATTCGCCATCACGAATAGTTCACGCATCATATCTCGCTCGTGAATTGCGAGGAAGGGCAGCGTGTCGTAGATTCAGGTTATTGCTTGTTCGTCCTCCTGTGGGTTTTTCAAGGAGAAGATCATGAAGATCTTTACGATTTCTACGATTGCAGCGTTTGGTATTGTCATTGCCGCTACGGCTGCCAATGCCCATGGCCGTCTCGTTACCGGGCCAGAACTCTATGGTGCACCCGCGATGGTTCAGCAGACAGGCGAGAATGATCGCCAAACCAGCGTGAACGATAGCACCGCCCAGCCCCGCAAGGTCCACGCCGTCCGGCACGGCACCCGTCTCTTGCGCAATAGCGAGGCCTACTGAGCCCGCTCGCGCCGGACGTTTCATCACCTAGGCGTAGAAAGACGTTCTTTTCCACTCAATCATAGTGAAGCGATATTGTGCGCCGCCCCGCTTGCCGGGGCGGTTTTTTGTTGGGGTGCCGATCCCTGTTCCCTCGGCGATTTCGCCGGCGTCTCGGGGTTTGTTAAGCCCGTGGTAACCATGATCGGTGCCAAGATGACGGGTCGCTTCGTCATGTCTGGTTCCCTCATCGGGGACCTGCACCTTCAAATTTCCTTGCATAGCCGCCGAATGGCCTCTTCCGGCGGGAGTCAAGGGGAGGGTAAAGTGAACTGATTCGGGGGACGGGTTCACGGTCATGCAGACCGGGAGGCCGTGCTTCCGCGCAAGGCCGGACGTCATTCGCAATGACAGCCGGTTCCCTTTGCGGGCAGGGCCGGTCTCCATTCGGTCCGCGGTGCCCGCAAATGTGCGAGGGCAGGGCACGTCGGTGCCTGCGCCCTTGGCAGACGGGGTCGCAGCAGCCTGGTGGTTTCCGCCCGAAGGACGGGCGAGGCCGCCGCGGTCCTGCCAACGTCGCGTTGCGTTTCAGGGTGAGCGGAACGTCATTCGCCGGCGCCTGTCCGGTACCGAAGGGATTCGTCGAAGCAAGATGCGACAGGACAGACGGCAAGGCAGGCACGAAGGAACGGGATTGTCGGGGTGGTCCCGGTTCTCGGCCTTCCTACGCGCCGGCATTTTCCTGACGATCATGCTGCCGGTATCCGCGGCCCTGGCTGCCGATACCGTGCCGGCGGCATCGGGCCTGTTCGGCAATCTTTCCAGCGCCGATCGCCGCATCCTTGCCATGCTGGCCCTGTTCGCCGGCCTGCTGATCCTGGCGACGGGCCTGGCCGTGTTCTATCTGCGTGCCCGCAATGCCTGGCTCAAGCGCGACCGCGCCGCCAAGGCCGAAGCGCAGGCGCTGGCCGCTCGTGCCGAACGCGCCGAGGCCCTGCTGATGTCCGAGCCGCAGTTGATCGCGGTCTGGTCGGGCACCGAGGATCTGCCGCTGCTTTCGGGCGAACTGCCGGGGGTCACCATCTCGTCCTCCCGTCGCGGCCTGATCGGCACGGGGTGGCTCGATTATCACGATACCCGCACGCTGGAAGAGCAGATCGCGGCGCTGCGCGGGCGCGGCGAGAGCTTCCACATGGTGGCGCGCTCGCGCCATGGCGGCTATATCGAGGCGGATGGCCGCGCCATTGGCGGGCGCGCCGTGCTCCGATTGCGCGACGTCACCGGCGACCGCCTGGAACTCGCCCGCCTCGCCGACCGGCACCGCCGCGCCAGCGAGGAGATCGAGGCGATCCGCTCCCTGCTCGACGAGGCGCCGGTGCCGCTCTGGCTGCGCAATGCCAATGACAAGCTGGTTTGGGTCAACAAGGCCTATGCCAGGGCGGTCGACGCCCAGGACGAGAACGACGTACTGAGCGGCGACGTCGAACTGCTCGACCGGCCGGCCCGCGAGGAGGCCAACGCTGCGCGTCACGACGGCAAGCCCTTCCTCAAACGCGTGCCGGCGGTGGTCGGCGGCGCCAGGCGCACGCTCGACGTCATCGATATTCCTTCTTCGCGCGGTTCGGCCGGCATGGCGATCGACGTGTCGGAGGTCGAGACGATGCGGGCCGATATCGGCCGCCAGATCGAAGCGCATGTGCGCACGCTCGACCAGCTCGCCACCGCCGTGGCGATCTTCGACGCCGACCAGCATCTCACCTTCTACAACGCGTCCTTTGCCGCTCTCTGGCAGCTCGATGCCGCCTTCCTCGACGGCAGGCCGACCGACAGCGAGATCCTCGACCGCCTGCGTGCCCAGCGGCGCCTGCCCGAACAGGCCGATTTCAGGGCCTGGAAATCGAAGCTGCACGAGGCCTATCGCGCCTTCGAGCCTGCCGAACACTGGTGGCACCTGCCCGACGGTCGCACCTCGCGCGTGGTCACCACGCCCAACCCGGCCGGCGGCGTCACCTATCTGTTCGAGGACGTCACCGAGCGCATCGACCTGGAGGCCCGCTACAAAGCCCTCTCGCGCGTCCAGGGCGAAACGCTGGAGAATCTGAAGGAAGGCGTCGCCGCCTTCGGCTCCGACGGCCGCCTGCGCCTGTCCAACCCGGCCTTCGCCGCGATCTGGCGATTGCCCCAGGAGATGCTGGAGCAGCGTCCCCATATCGACGACGTGGTATCGCGCTGCTCGGTGCTGTTCCGCGACGAGGCGGTGTGGCAGGCGCTCAAGGGCGTGATCACCTCCTTCGGCGATGCCCGCCATTCCACCGACCAGCGCATGATGCGGGTCGATGGCACGGTCATCGACGTCGCCACCGTGCCGCTGCCGGATGGCGGCACGCTGGCCACCTTCACCGACGTCACCGATTCGGTGAATTTCGAGAACGCCTTGGTCGAGAAGAACGAGGCGCTGGAGGAAGCCGCCCGCCTCAAGAACGACTTCGTCCACCACGTTTCCTACGAACTGCGCTCGCCGCTGACCAATATCATCGGCTTCGTGCAACTGATGGCCGATGGTGCTGCCGGGCCGCTGAACGAGAAGCAGCGCCAATATGCCGGCTACATCAAGACCTCGTCGGACGCGCTCTACGCCATCATCAACAACATCCTGGACCTCGCGACCATCGATGCCGGCGCCATGACGCTCGACCTCGGCAAGGTCGATATCCGCGAAGCCATGCAGGGCGTGGCCGAGGCGGTGCAGCCGCGTCTGGCCGAGACCGGCGTCCGGCTGGAGATGAAGGCGAGCCAGGCGATCGGCAATTTCGAGGCCGACGGCCAGCGCGTGCGCCAGGTGCTGTTCAACCTGCTCTCCAATGCCATCGGCTTCTCGCAGGCCGGCGGCACCGTGACGCTCTCGGCTCTGCGCAAGGGCCAGGAGATCGTCTTCCGGGTCGAGGACCGCGGCCGTGGCATTTCCCAGGCGGTGATCGACCGGGTCTTCGACCGTTTCGAATCGCATGGCGGCTCGAGCGGCCATCGCGGCGTCGGCCTCGGCCTGTCCATCGTGCGCTCCTTCGTGGAGCTGCATGGCGGCACGGTTGAGCTGGTCTCCGAGGAAGGCCGCGGTACCATCGTCACTTGCCGCTTCCCGGTCGACGCCTCCGCTCACAGGGAGGCAGCCGAATGAGGATATCAGGTCATCCCGTGCGCATTGCCGCGCGTAGCGCTGCAACGCTGACACGGGATCGCAAGACAAACGAGCCTCACTTACAGAGCGGTCCCGTGTCTGCATCGCGTCACTTCGTGCCGCAATGCGCACGGGATGACATTAAAGGCCCAGCCCATTGACCGATCTCCTGACCCACCAATGGACAGTCGACCTGCCGAGCGAAGCGGCGACCGAGCTGCTGGCCCGTGACCTGGCGGCGACGCTTCGGGCCGGCGATCTCATTACCCTCTCGGGCGATCTCGGTGCCGGCAAGACTGCCTTTGCCCGCGCCCTGATCCGCGAGATCGCCGAGGATTCGGAGCTGGAAGTCTCCAGCCCCACCTTCACGCTGATCCAGCTCTACGACACGCCCGCCTTTCCGATCGTGCATGCCGATCTCTATCGCATCGGCCATGCCAGCGAGCTGGACGAACTGGGCTGGGACGAGGCGCCCGACGGCGCGCTGGTGCTGGTGGAATGGCCCGAGAAGGCCGGCGAGACGCTTCCCGCCGACCGGCTCGACCTCCGTTTCGTGCATGCCGGCCGCAGCGAGACCGCGCGGCGCGCGACGCTGACGGGCACGGGAGACTGGTCCGCCCGGCTGCGCCGCTTTTCCCAGACCGGCGATTTCCTGCGCCATGCCGGCTGGCAGGATGCGGCACGCGAACATGTCCAGGGCGACGCCTCGACCCGTTCCTATGCCCGGCTGAGGCGCGGGCAGAACACGGTGATCCTGATGAACTCGCCGGCCCGGACCGACCGCACGCCGGTGCGCTATGGCAAGACCTACAGCCAGATCGCCCATATCTCCCAGGATGTGAAGCCCTTCGTGGCCATGGCCAGGGGCTTGGCGGAACGCGGCTTCTCGGCCCCGCAGATCCTCAAGGAGGATCTGCTGCACGGCCTGCTCCTGTTGGAGGATTTCGGCACGGACTTCATCGCCGAGGACGGCAAGCCGGTGGCCGAGCGCTATGGCGTCGCCATCGACCTGCTCGCCCACCTGCATGGCACGGAGCTGCCGGATACGCTGCCGGTCGCTTCCGCCATCAACCACAAGATCCCGCCCTTCGATCACGGCGCCCTCGATATCGAGGTCGAGCTGCTGATCGAATGGTACATGCCGATGATCGGCGCACCGCAGTTGTCGCAGCGCAATCGCGACCATTTCACGGCGCTCTGGCGCTCGGCGCTCGCCCCCGTCGTCAAGGGCGAGCAGAGCTGGCTGCTGCGTGACGTTCATTCGCCGAACCTGATGTGGCTGCCCCAGCGCGAGGGCATCAAGCGTATCGGCCTGCTCGACTTCCAGGATGCGATGATCGGCCCGCCCGCCTATGACGTGGCCTCGCTCTGCCTCGATGCGCGGGTGGACGTGGACCAGGAGCTCGAGCTCCAGCTCCTGACGCGCTATGTCAAGGCGCGCCGCGGGGCCGACGCCGCCTTCGATCCGGCCGGCTTCGCGCGCGCCTATGCGGTGATGGCGGCCCAGCGCAACACCAAGCTTCTCGGCTTGTTTGCCCGCCTCGACAAGCGCGACGGCAAGCCCGCTTATCTCAGGCACATTCCGCGCATCCGCGCCTATCTCGACCGTGCTTTGGCCCATCCCACCTTGGCCGATCTCAGGGAATGGTTCGAGACCTTCGTCTTCGCGATAGAAGCCAGAGTATCATGACCCGCCCCTTTTCGACCGCCATGCTGCTGGCCGCCGGGCTCGGCAAGCGCATGCGTCCGCTGACCGACGTCAGGCCCAAGCCGTTGATCGAGATCGCCGGCAAGCCGCTGATCGATCACGTGCTCGACCGTCTCGCGGCATCGGGCGTGGAAAAGGCGGTGGTGAATGTGCACTATCTCGCCGAGCAGATGGAAGCTCATCTTTCCGGCCGGCGGCATCCCAGGATCCTGATTTCCGACGAACGCGCGGGCCTGCTCGATTCCGGCGGCGGCGTGCGCAAGGCCCTGCCCTTGCTCGGCAAGGCGCCCTTCATCGTCTGCAATTGCGACAGCTTCTGGATCGAGGGGCCGCAGAACAATCTCGAGGCCCTCGAGGCGGCCTGGGATCCCGAACGCATGGACATCCTGATGCTGGTGGCGGCGACGGCGACCAGTATCGGCTTCAACGGCCGGGGCGACTATCATCTCGACAGCGCCGGCCTGCTCTCCCGCCGGCGCGAGAACGAAACCGCACCCTTCGCCTATGCGGGGGTGCTGCTGATCAAGCCGGACCTGTTCGAGGGCACGCGCGAGATCTTCTCCCTGAACCGCTTGTTCGATGCGGCCGAGACCAAGGGAAGGCTGTTCGGCCGGCGCCTCGACGGTATCTGGCTCCATGTCGGCACGCCCGAAGCGGTAGGAGAGGCCGAAGCCAAGATCGCGCAATCGGCGGTGGACTAATTTCATCGCACCGCCGATGGGAGGCTGGCGGTCCCGGAAAGCTTCCCACTCCGGCCGCGACCCGCTATAAAGGCCTCCCACCGGAGCCTCCCCATGCTCGATCCCACCGCCCTCGCCGTCTATGCCGGCGCGCTGTTCGTGGCCGCGGCCCTGCCGGGGCCGGGCGTCGCGGCGCTGGTGGCGCGCGTGCTCGGCAAGGGTGCGCGCGAGAGCCTGGGCTTTGCCGTCGGCATCGCCCTGGGCGACCTGGTCTGGCTCGGCTTCGCCGCGGCGGGCCTGGCCGTGCTGGCGCAGAGCTTTTCGGGCGTCTTCCTGGCGATCAAATATGCAGGCGTCGCCTATCTGCTCTATCTGGCCTGGAAATTATGGACGACGGCGAACCTCGTCCAGGCCGTCGACCGCGACACAAGCCGTGAGAACGGCTGGCGCAGCTTTCTCGGCGGCCTCTCGATCACCCTCGGCAACCCCAAGGTGATGGTGTTCTACACCGCGCTCCTGCCCAACCTGATCGATCTCGGCCACCTTTCGCCGGCCAGCTTCGTCGAGCTTGCCATCGTCACCGAAGCGGTGCTCGCCGCCGTGTTCGCCTTCTACATCGTGCTGGCCGGCCGGGCCCGCTCGCTGCTATCAAGCCCCCGCGCCATGCGGCTTCTGGCCAGGAGCTGCGGCACCGTGATCGCCGGCACGGCCGTGACGATCGCAACGCGATGAAAGATCGCCGTCATCCACCGATAAATATCTGATAAATCACAAAAATGTGCCGTTTTGGCATGAAATTCGGCACGGGAATCCCTATATTCCTTTCCGAATCAAGGAATGAGTTGCTCAATGGCTGAACCCGCTTTGTCCGAAACGCCCGAAAACGAATATGGCGCCGACAGCATCAAGGTGCTCAAGGGCCTGGACGCGGTGCGCAAGCGCCCCGGCATGTATATCGGCGACACGGATGACGGTTCGGGCCTGCACCACATGGTCTATGAGGTCGTCGACAACGCCATCGACGAGGCGCTGGCCGGCCATGCCGACATCGTCACGGTGACGCTGAACCCCGACGGCTCGGTCACCGTCACCGACAATGGCCGCGGCATCCCCACCGCCATCCACCCCGAAGAGGGCGTGTCGGCGGCCGAAGTGATCATGACGCAGCTCCATGCCGGCGGAAAGTTCGACCAGAACTCCTACAAGGTCTCGGGCGGCCTGCATGGCGTCGGCGTGTCCGTGGTCAACGCGCTCTCCTCCAAGCTGACGCTGCGCATCTGGCGCGACGGCGGCGAGCACGTCATGAGCTTCAGCCATGGCGATGCCGATGCGCCGCTCAAGATGGTGGGGCCGGCCGGCGACAAGCGCGGCACCGAGGTGACCTTCCTGCCCTCGACCGAGACTTTCACCAAGACCGAATTCGACTATGCCACGCTGGAGCGGCGCCTGCGCGAGCTCGCCTTCCTCAATTCCGGCGTGCGCATCGTGCTGACCGATCGCCGCCATGGCGGCGAAAAGAGCGAAGAGCTGATGTATGAGGGCGGCCTCGACGCCTTCGTGCGCTATCTCGACCGCTCCAAGACCGCCCTGGTGCCGGCGCCGATCTATGTGAAGGTCGAGCGTGACGGCATCGGCGTGGAAGCGGCGATGTGGTGGAACGACAGCTATCACGAGACGGTGCTGTGCTTCACCAACAACATCCCCCAGCGCGATGGCGGCACCCATCTCGCCGGCCTGCGCGCCGCGCTGACCCGCCAGGTCACCTCCTACGCCCAGTCCTCCGGCATCTCCAAGAAGGAGAAGGTGGAGATGACGGGCGACGATTGCCGCGAGGGTCTGACCTGCGTGCTCTCGGTGAAGGTGCCGGATCCCAAGTTCTCGTCCCAGACCAAGGACAAGCTGGTGTCCTCCGAGGTGCGGCCGGTGGTCGAGAGCGCCATGAACGAGGCCTTGTCGACCTGGTTCGAGGAGCATCCTGCCGAGGCCAAGACCATCGTCGGCAAGGTGGCCGAGGCCGCCGCTGCCCGCGAGGCCGCGCGCCGGGCCCGCGAACTCACCCGCCGCAAGGGCGTGCTCGACGTCGCCTCCCTGCCCGGCAAGCTCGCCGATTGCCAGGAGCGCGATCCGGCCAAGGCCGAACTCTTCATCGTCGAGGGTGACTCGGCCGGCGGCTCGGCCAAGCAGGGCCGTGCCCGCGAATACCAGGCCGTGCTGCCGTTGCGCGGCAAGATCCTCAATGTCGAGCGGGCCCGCTTCGACAAGATGCTGTCGTCGGAACAGATCGGCACGCTGATCACCGCGCTGGGCACCGGTATCGGCTCGGAGGAGTTCAATCCCGACAAGCTGCGCTACCACAAGATCATCATCATGACGGACGCCGACGTCGACGGCAGCCATATCCGCACGCTGTTGTTGACCTTCTTCTTCCGCCAGATGCGCGAGATCATCGATCGCGGCCATGTCTATATCGCACAGCCGCCGCTCTATAAGGTCTCCCGTGGCAAGTCCGAGCAATATCTCAAGGACGAGCGTGCACTCGAGGACTATCTGATCGACACCGGCGTCGAAGGCTCGGTGCTGCGGCTCGGCAGCGGCGAGGAGCGGGCCGGCCAGGACCTGCGCAGCGTCATCACCGATGCACGTACCATCCGTACCCTGCTCGGCCAGCTCCACAGTCGCTATGACCGCACCGTGGTGGAGCAGGCGGCCATCGCCGGCGCACTGAACATCGGCGTGGTCGCCGACCCAGCGCTGGCCCAGCAGGCAGCCGAGGAAACCGCCCGCCGTCTCGACGCTATCGCCGAGGAGTTCGAGCGTGGCTGGACCGGCCATGTCGACAAGGGTGGCTATGTCTTCGAACGCATGGTGCGCGGCGTCAAGGAAGCCCATACGCTCGATGCCCAGTTGCTCGCCACCGTCGATGCCCGCCTGCTCGATGATCGTTCCCGGGCGCTACGCGAGGTCTATGGCAAGCCGGCCATCCTTACCCGCCGCGGCGAGGAGATCGAGATCCATGGCCCCGTGGCCCTGTTCGAGACGCTGACCAACGCTGCCCGCAAGGGCCTGTCGCTGCAGCGCTACAAGGGCCTGGGCGAGATGAACCCCGACCAGCTCTGGGAAACGACGCTCGACCGCAATGTCCGCTCCTTGCTCAAGGTGCAGGTCAAGGAAGTGGTCGAGGCCGAGGACATCTTCACCAAGCTGATGGGTGACATCGTCGAGCCGCGCCGCGAGTTCATTCAGGACAACGCGCTGACGGCCCAGGTCGACGCCTGAGCTCCCAGCCGGTATAATTCATCGGAGAAATCGGTCCCGCTTCACGAGGACGCGGGACCGCGCCTCGGGCCTGCAAGCCCTGAAGGTCGCCAGGGGGCGCGGCTGGCTATGGCAACATTTCGAGGTCGGTCGGCCCTGGCTGCGTTCCCGCCGCCGTCAGCATCGCGTGGATCTGGCCGCGGTGATGGGTCTGGTGATTGAAGAGCTGAACGACGCACAGGGCCTTGGGCTTCTCGATCCGGTTTGAACCTGCGCCGGGACGCCAGCCGACCATGCCATCGAGGTCCGCGTCGAGCAGCCTGGCTGCCCATTCTTCGATCTCTTCGTTTCGCCGCGAACGAAGCCTCTTGAAATCATCCCAATCCGACGGGCTCGTGAGAGAGTGCCTGATGTGGTCCTCCGGGCGCTCATTCCCTTTCAAGCGCTGCAGGATCAGGGCATCGGCCCAATAGAGATGGTTCAGCGTCGCCGCAATCGACTGGAAAAAAGCCCCCCGATCCTTCCAGCGATCCGCAGGCGTGAGTTCATCGGCAGCAGCGACCAGGGAGGCGTTCTGCCAGGTGTTGTAGCGGGCCATGAGGCGGCAATAGGCGGCGGAGATCATCGTCTCGGGCTCCAAGGATTGAGGGCGACCGGTTGCGGGTCGATATAGCGTTTTGTGATTTCCTGGAATCACCAAGAATCGCAA
This sequence comes from Labrys neptuniae, assembly GCF_040797145.1. Taxonomy (NCBI): domain Bacteria; kingdom Pseudomonadati; phylum Pseudomonadota; class Alphaproteobacteria; order Hyphomicrobiales; family Xanthobacteraceae; genus Labrys; species Labrys neptuniae. Next base: position 307,831 of record NZ_JBFNQD010000002.1, read on the forward strand.
AGACGCGTCAAAACAATGAGTTAGAGAAAAGCAGCGGTTACGTGTAAACGCGCTTTGCTCCAGACGGCACGAGCAGGAACCGCCGGCATGGGAACGGACCGTTGATCCGGGCAAGCCAGGCGAATGCGGGGATGGCAGGGGAGAGGGAGGGAAGGGGCGGTTTGCTCTGAAGCCGCCAAAGTCGCGCCTAGTCATCCGGCGTTCGATAGGCCCGAGGCCTCATGGACTGGTTTGACCTGTCCTTGGCTGAGTCTATGGGCTCAGTCATCGAAACGGATCCGGTTCCCCATGATCCGTTGCCACCTATAATAGCAGAACTCCGGGGCGAGTTGAACCCTGGAATCACCGCCCGGAATCGCGGGCTGGAATAGCCTGGTGCCTTCCCGGGCGAGGCGGCCGTCGGGTGTGACATGACGGGCCGGCCGTGCCATAAGCGATTTTCCCATGCCTCGACACGGTTTCGCCATGCCAGATATTGCCGCCCTGCAAGATGCCTTCATCCCGGAACTGCCGAATTACTATCGTGGCAAGGTCAGGGAGAACTATGATCTTGCCGATGGGCGCCGCATCATCATCGCCACGGACCGCCTGAGCGCCTTCGACCGGGCGATCGCCAGCATCCCCGGCAAGGGGCAGGTGCTGACGCAGACCGCCCGCTACTGGTTCGAGCATACCGGCGACATCTGCCCGAACCATGTGCTCGACTATCCCGATCCCAATGTCGTGGTCGGGCAGAGATTGACCATCCTGCCGGTTGAGATCGTGGTGCGCGGCTATCTTGCCGGCACGACGGGGACTTCCATCCTCACGCTCTACAAGCAGGGCCAGCGCGAAATGTATGGCGCGCGTTTTCCCGACGGACTGCGCGACAACCAGGCCTTGCCGCAGGCGATCATCACACCCACGAGCAAGGCTTTCGACGGGGGGCATGACGAGCCGCTTTCCGCCAATGAAATCATCGCCAAGGGCCTGCTCAGCCCGCGGCAATGGGAGGAAGTCTCCGGTTATGCCCTGGCGCTGTTCGCCCGCGGCCAGGCCCTGGCGCAGGAGAAGGGTCTGATCCTGGCCGACACGAAGTATGAGTTCGGCACCGACGGCGAGGGGCGCATCATCCTGGCGGATGAAATTCATACGCCCGATTCCAGCCGATACTGGTTTGGCGCCAGCTATCCCGCCCGCTTCGCCGCCGGCGAGAAGCCCGAAAGCTTCGACAAGGATTTCGTGCGCAACTGGGTGGCCGCGCGCTGCGATCCCTATAAGGAAGCGATTCCCGCCATCCCCGCCGAGCTGATCGCCGAAACCTCGAAGGTCTATATTCAGGCCTATGAGACGATAATCGGGCAAGCCTTCGAAATCCCACCCGGGGCAGAGAATCCGCTGGAGCGCATCCGCCGCAATCTCGCCCGTTACTTCTAGATCATCGTACCGGAAGACCGGCGCCGGTTCTTGGCGAATGTGACGTGATCTCAAAGGCCTGCTTCATCGGATCCGGTGAAGCGGGAAGCGGGGCCTGCTGGCATCTTCCCAACCCGTCAGGGCCGGTGCTTCCGTGCGAGGTGAAGGCATTACTATCGCCTATGTTGCGGAACCGGGGCAGCACTACTTGTTGGCAGGATACGGGATGGAACGAAGATCTCCTTCCCTGGAGCAAACGTCCTGCAGGTACGCCTACGTTGCACGCCCGTGAGCTTGAGTAAATTTTCGTGCGCCCTTCCCCAAGAAAACAAGAAACCTTCGACGTGTATTGAATATTGTTCTCGATGATTTGAATTTACTTTTTATATGAACAGGAAAAATGACAATTCGATATAAGCTTGTTATTTTACAGATAGCGAGACATGTTGCAATTTATGAGCTCATGTGCAAATGTTCCTCTGCGTCATGATGAAATTGCGGTGCGGACGAAATGCCGGGCTGCAGTGAGGCCGGCTGATGAGGCGGGTGCAGCCGGCGGCGATCAGGTGTCGCGCCGGGGCCATTACATAGTTCTGCGGCCGTTGCCGGCAGGGCGGATGCTTCTTGAGCCTCGGAAGGCACCTCGCATCGTAAAGACGCGTGGAAACAAAGAGTTGGAACAAATAGGCGTCCAGGCGCAAGCGCGTATTGTTCTGGACAGGACGAGGTCAGGATGCAGCGTCATTCCATGTTCCCCGGCAATCAGGCTGCCAAACCGCATTTCCTGCTGCTCGATGGTTTGCGCGGCTTTGCTGCATTCTGCGTGATGCTGATCCATCTCGGCAGCTGGCTGGCCGTGCCGTGGGTCGCGAGAAACAGCTATCTGGCGGTCGACCTGTTCTTCTGCCTCAGCGGTTATGTGCTGTCCTACGCCTATATGGGCCAGGCCCGTACGATGGACAGTTTCGAATTTCTGCGCGTCCGCCTGCTGCGCCTGTTGCCGCTGACGGTGCTCGCCCTTGCCATCAGCGCCAGCTATCTGGTCGCTCGCGGCGCTTTCGAGCGCGCACCGGTGCCCTATGCCGAATTGCTGAATGCGCTGATGCTCTCCACCTTCAGCCTGCCGAATTTCAGCGCTCCCGCCGAGATCGGGGGCCCCAGCTTCTTCCCGCTGAACGCGCCGCAATACACCATCCTGCTGGAGCTCACCGCGAATCTGGTGTGGTGGCGCCTGCGACACACCAATCTGGAGAAGGTGGCGGCCGCCCTTGCCTTGGCCTGCCTGTGCATCCTGATGGTCACCGGTCTGGGCGGGGATACCCCCAATACGTTCCTCTCCGGTTTTCCGCGTGTCGGCGCCTCGTTCTTCATCGGCGTCGTGCTCTACCAGATGCGAGACAGGTTGCCGGCGTGGCGGGGATGGACCGTGACATTCTGGCTGCTGGCCGGCGCGATGGCCGTCCTGTTCTTCTGGCCGACGGAACTGCCGCGGGTCGTGCAGCTCACCTGGGTGGCGCTGCTTTCGCCCGCCCTGGTCGCCGTGGGCGCCAGGGTCCAATGCTCGGGTGGGCTTGCCTCATTCTGTTCGGCGGCAGGCACTGTATCCTACCCGCTCTATTGTCTGCATTTCCCAATCTTCTGCTGGGTCAACGGCCTGTATCGTTCCTTCTTCGGGGCGCAGAATTTCTATGTCGAGGCTCCCATCGTTGCGGTCGTCGCGATCATCGCCAGCTTGCTGGCGCATTACTGCTACGATGTTCCCATTCGTCGCTATCTCAGTACCCGGGCAAGGCGCGCGCATGCCTGATGCTTCGCTCGCTAACGCTTTGTTTCGAAAGGTTTTTGTAATTTCACGTGACGGCATCGAACCGCAACACACCGAGGCGACGGCAGCGCGGGCAAACGATGGCTTGATCTCGCGGGCATGAGCTGTCAGTATCCGCGCCGGGCAACCATGGCAGGCGGGGCATAATCCTGCTGCCGGTCAAAAAGCCTGATTCGCTCCTGATCCAACCAAGACTGATCAAAGGCAATACCTAAGGAAAGGGCTGTTCTCCCGAGGCCTTTTCCGGCGTTTGATCGATATTGCAAAGCTGAAACAGTAACTTAAGTAGTCCCTCGCGCAGTTGTGTGCTCGCAATGCACATGTCGCGCAGGCCGATACTTGGCAAATCGTTAATTGGAAGGCATGTTGTGCCGCCTTCACCATCCAGGACGGGAGACAAATAGCAAATCCATTTCCCCGGTTCTCAACAAGGAGGATTTACATGTCCCATACCGGAAGCGATCATACCCTTGCCCAGACCTGCACGTCCTCGGTGCCCGTCGGTACGGACCTCTTCAGGCAGGCCCGCGAGGCCAAGGGATACAGCAGGGAAGACCTCGCGGTCACCTGCGGTCTCACGGTCGATGAGATAGAAGACCTCGAACTGGGCAACAATGCCAGCCCCGCCCATCTGCGTCGCGTTGCGGCCGCACTCGGCCTGCCCAGCGAATAACCGGCTGAGCCTCCCTTCCGAACCGCCTCACGAGCCTGACGTCCCAAGGAAGCATAGGCTTTTCGTGGCGGTTCAACATAGCGAGCCGGGCCGAGAACCAAAAACTGGTGTCGCTACAGTTCATTCAATCGTCTCATGACCAAAGATTTCAGGCTGGCGTTTTCCGGGGGGTAAACCCAGCCGATCCGAGATCGGTCTGAAGCACCGTCTCACGGAAAATCTGCAAAAAACAAAACTGCGTCCCCGCTTCCATCCGGATGCGGGGACAGCGCGCATGAACCGGCCTGTCCTCGCGTGAAGAAGTGGGGGCAGCCGGGTTCGTGATCTTGCCATTGGCAGCACTTCGGGCCATGGAGCTTGTGATCCTTTCGATCCGCTTCTGGAGACCGGCGATGCCCCTCACCCTACCCCGTGTCATCGGGCATCGCGGCGCTGCCGCGCATGCGCCTGAGAACACGCTCGAATCGATCCGCTGCGCCGCAGCCTTCGGCGTTGCCATGGTCGAGATCGACGTGCAGCTCAGCAGGGACGAGGTGCCCGTCGTCATTCATGACGATACGCTGGAACGCACCACCACCGGTCGTGGCCCGGTCATCGATCTTACCTGGCGGGAACTCCAGGCCCTCGACGCCGGTGCCCCCTTCGGCCGCCCTTTCACCGGTGAGCGCATTCCCGACCTGACTTCCGTGCTTGCGCTGTGCAAGGAGCTGCAGCTTGGCCTCAATGTCGAGATCAAGCCCTCGCCCGGCACCGATGTCCGGACTGCGGAGGTCGCCTTGAAGACGATCGATGCCTTTGGACCGATCGGGGCGCCGCTGGTTCTCTCGTCCTTCTCGGTCGAAAGCCTGGAAGCGGCCCGGGATCTCGCCCCGCATCTGCCGCGCGGCTATCTGATCTGGGAGCGGCCGGCCGATTGGGCCGATATCGCCGACAGGGTGGCCGCCGCCTCCATCAATTTCGACCATGAGCAAGAGACGTCCGAGAGCATCGCCGCCTATAAGGCGACGGGGCGCCCGCTGTTGTCCTATACGGTCAACACCGCCGAGCGGGCGCGGGAGCTGTTCGCTTTGGGCGTTGCCGGTGTGTTCACCGATTTCCCGGGCCGAATCCTGCGGGTGGCCTGAAGCGTCGGGCCGGCGGCGCAGTCCTGCCCTTGCCTTCGAGCCAGGCGCGGATGAGCTGGCGGTAGCGTGCCCCGTCGAAGCTTGGAAAATGCCCGCCATGCACGATGCGGACGGGCAGGCGCAGCAGCCGTTCCATCGAGGCGACATAGTCCTGCGCATTGGCGTGGTAGGTGTCCTCGATCAGCGGCCCGTCATAGAGGATGTCGCCGGAGAACAGCGTGGCCGTGCGCGCCTCCCATAGCGCGATGCCGCCCGGCGAATGGCCCGGCGTGTGGATGACCTCGAAGACGCGGTCGCCGAGATCGATGACGTCGCCGTCTTGCAGAATTCGGGTGGCGGGCGCCCGCTTCACGGCATAGCAGGCCGAGCAATAGGGCTCCGGCGGCAGGGCGTCGAAGATCTCGTCGGTGACATAGGGATCGGCCAGGGTGTTCTGCCGGGTCGGGTTGGCGAGGAGATCGGCCTCGGCGGCATGCACCGCGCGGCATTCGAACTCGTGATGGCAGCCGATATGGTCGAAATGGGTGTGGCTGGCCACCGCGATCAGGTCGCGCTCGGTGACCACAGGCACCCACTCGCGCAGGGAGACCACGCCCATGCCGCTATCGACCAGCATGTCGCGATCGCGCCCACGGACATGCCAGATGTTGCAGCGATAGAATTCCTGGATATAGGGCTCGCCGATGGCCGTGACGTCGTCGGCGAGGCGACGCACTTCATACCATTTGTCGGCGCTGATCCGCTGCATCGGGCGTTTTCTCTTCTGGGTCATCCTCAGCTACTATTCGCCTAGGCGAATAGTAGCGGGGACGCGCTGCGGCGCGAAGTGCCGCCGCGCAGATCCGGGACCGCAAGACGATAGAGCATAACCTTCTCGCGGTCCCGCATCTGCGGCGCAGCATTGCATGCTGCACCGCGCGCGGGATGACAAGGTGCTACAAGATCACCACATCATCGGGCTTGACCGCAAGCGCCAGGGACTGGCCTTCGGCGAGGCTTGCCGATTGCGGCAGATGCGCCACCAGGGCCGGCCCGGCGGCAGGCTGGAGGTGGCAGCGGTAATGCGTGCCGAAGAAGGCCCCGCCCGTGACCCTGGCCTCGCCCAGCGAGACCGTCGGCCCCTGCTCGCCCGCCGTCGGCCGGAAATGCTCGGGCCGGATGCACAGCGTCACCGCGCTTTTCCTGCGGGGCTCGCCCGCGGTGAAGCCGGCGCTGGGTAGCACGATACTGCCGAGGGCGGTGTCGATGCTGATATGATCGCCTGAGAGATCGGCGACCTCGCCGGGAATGAAATTGGCCTCGCCCATGAAGCCGGCCGAGAACAGCGAGCGCGGCCGCATATAGACCGTGGCGGGCGGGCCGACATCCTCGATATGGCCTGAATTCATCACCACGATGCGGTCGGCGATCGCCATCGCCTCCTCCTGGTCGTGGGTGACATGCACGAAGGTGGTGCCCACCCGCTTCTGGATCGCCTTCAATTCGTCCTGCATCTGGCGGCGCAGCTTGAGGTCGAGCGCCCCGAGCGGCTCGTCGAGCAGCAGCACGTCAGGGTCGACGGCGAGAGCCCGGGCGAGGGCGACGCGCTGGCGCTGGCCGCCCGACAATTCATGCGGCTTCTTGGCGGCAGCCTTGTCGAGGCCGACCAGGGCGAGATAGCCGAGCGCCTTCTCGTCGCGCTCCGCCCGGCCCATGCCGCGCATGCGCAGCCCGAAGCCGACATTGTCGATCAAGCGCATATGCGGGAAGAGCGCATAGTCCTGGAACATGGTGGTGGTCGGCCGCCGCGCCGGCGGCACGTCGGTCATGTCCTTGCCGCCGATCAGCACCTGCCCCGAACTTGGCGTCAGGAAGCCGCCCAGGATCGAGAGCAGCGTGGTCTTGCCGCAGCCGGAGGGGCCGAGCAGCACGATGAACTCGCCGGCCGCGATCTCGAGGCTGACATCGTCGAGGGCGGTGAAGGCGCCGAAGGTCTTGCTGGCGTTGCGGACGGAAACCGAGGCGGTCATGATTTCGGGTCTTTCATGATTTCTTGGCCCTTCCGAAGACGGCGAGTTCGACGACGACCAGCACCAGGATCGAGATGAGGAAGACCAGCGAGCCGATGGCGTTGGTCTTGGGATTGAGGCCCGAGCGCAGCAGGTTCCAGATCTCGACGGGCAAAGTGACGTCGAAGCGCGAGAGCAGGAAGGCGATGATGAACTCGTCCCAGCTGAAGGTGACGGACAGGAAGAAGGCGGCCAGGATCGAGGGCATGAGCATCGGCGCGGTGACCAGTGCCATCACCTTGAGATCGCTGGCGCCGAGGTCGCGGGCCGCCCGCTCGATATTGATGTGGTGGTCGCCCATCGAGGAATAGATGATGGCAAAGCACAGCGGCAAATTGATCACCACATGGCCGATGCTCACCGTCCACAGCGAGAGCGGCAGATGCAGGGCGTTCAGCACCGTCAGCAGGCCGAGCGCGATGATGAGGTAGCTCACCGTCATCGGCGCGATCAAAAGGCCGCGCTGCAGCGCCGAGCCCGGCAGCCTGTAGCGCGCCAGCGCATAGGCGGCGAGGAAGCCGAGCAGGCAGGCAACGAGCGAGGAGCCGACGCCCACCAGGAGCGAATTGAGCATGGCGCCCATCAGCTTGCCGTCGGCGAACACCGCCCGGTACCATTGCAGCGAGGCGCCATTGAAGGGCGGTACCGGCAGGCGGCCGTCCTGGAAGGAGAACAGCACCAGCACCGCCACCGGCAGGAAGATGAAGCCGAAGATCGCGACCGCATAGAGGCTGCTGAGAATGTCGGCGAGGGTCTTGCGCGGCATGCTCAGGCCCTCTCGATCTTCAGCCAGCGCGCACAGGCGAGATAGGCCAGCGTCACCACCGCCATCAGCACGATCGACAGGGCGGCGGCCATCGGCAGGTCGGCCCGTCGCCCGAGTTGGAGCATGATGATCTGCGGCAGCACCAATTCATTGTTGCCGCCGAGGATCTGCGGGGTGACATAGTCGCCGATGCAGAGCACGAAGGTAAGGAAGGCCCCCGTCATGATGCCGGGCAGAGTGAGGGGCAGCACCACGTGCCAGAAGGTCTGCAGGCCGTTGGCGCCGAGATCGGCCGCCGCCCGACGGTAGTTCGGAGAGAGCTGGATCAGATTGGCGTAGATGGTCAGCGTCAGCAGCATCACGAAGAAATGCACGAAGCCGATCACGGTGGCGGTGCGCGTCGAGGCGAGATCGAGCGGCTCGGCGATCACGCCGAGCCCCAACAGGGCCTGGTTGATGACGCCGGCCTTGGAGAGCACCAGCAGCCAGGCATAGGACCGCACCACATAGGAGGTCCAGAACGGCAGCACGGCCAGGATGAGGGCGAGGCGCTGATAGCGTTTGGGCACGCGCTCGGCGATGATCCAGGCGAGGGGATAGGCCAGCAGCACGGAGAGCACGGTCACCATCGCCGTGATCTCCAGCGAATTGACCAGGCCCTTGAGCAGGGACTCCTTCTGGAAGAAGGCGAGGTAGTTGTTCAGATCCCAGCTCTGGATGATCTGACCGCCCTGCAGCGACCATAGGCTCATCGCCGCCATGAAGCCGAAGGGAACGACGAAGAAGGCCAGCGTCCAGCCGAGCGCCGGCAGGACGAAGCCCCAGGCCTTGCGGCGCTCGGCCGCTTCGAGGCTGGATGCGGTCATGGTCGATCCCTTATCCCGGGTGCGCGGACGTCTCGTCCGCTCTTGGAAGCGCTATGCTCGCGGGTAGGAAGAGCGGACGAGACGTCCGCGCACCCGGAAAGAATTCACTGCTGCATCATGTCGGTCCAGGCGTCCTGCATCTTCTTGTCGAGCTCGGCATTGGGCGCGGGATAGAGCTGGGCCTTGGCGAGATAGCCGGCCTGGTCGTTCCAGCGCAGAGCCGCCTTCTGGGCGTCGGTCAGATGCTCGCCGGCTTGTCTGTTGGCGGGCATCGCCCAGTAGCAGGAGGAGGTGGCGAGACGCGCCTGGCCTTCCGGACTGAGGATGTACTGCACGAATTTCAGGGCGAGGTCCTTGTGGGCGGCATCCTTCATCACCCCGATCGACTGGGCCCAGCGCACGGCGCCCTGGTCCGGCACGGTCCAGTCGAGATTGGGCTTTTCGGCCGCGAGCGCGGCGGTGATCCATTCGCCGCCACCGACCAGGATGTCGACTTCGCCGGTGGCCAGCGCCGTCTGCGAGGCGGTGACCTCGCTGACCTGCTTGGAGACCTTCTTCATGGCGGCGAGCCTTTCCTGGATGGCCGGCAGGTCAGCGTCCGAGAGCTCGGCCGTCTTCTTGCCGAGGCCGACCTGAACCAGGCCCATCACCGGCAGGTAATAGTCATAGATGGCGATGCGGCCTTTGTACTTGTCGGACCACATTACCGACAGGTCCTTCATGTCCTTCGGGTCGACCTTGGTCTTGTCGTAGGAGATGGTGTTGTAGCCGAACTTCTCGGTGGCGGCGTAGATCTTGCCGTCCTTGCTGTTCTGCGCCTCCATGCGCACTTCCGGGAAAGTATCGGCGAGCGGCAGGGCATCGGCCGGCATCTCGGCGAGGAGGTTCTGGTCGACGGCGCGCTTGACGTCAATGGCATCGATCACCAGCACGTCCCAGTCGCCCGGCCGGGACTGGGCGATGATGGAAAGGCCCGCCCCCGTACCTTCATAGGTCTTGAGGTTGACCTTGGCATTGTTGGCCTTCTCGAAGGGCTCGATCAGGGCCGGGTCGGTGTGGTCGCACCAGACCAGGGCATTGAGCTCGTCGGCGGCATGGGCGGATGCGGTGGCGGAAAGGCCGGCCACGCCGGCAAGGATGGTGGCGAGGAGGAGACGGCGCGCGGGCGCGCGGCTTGCGGGCGATGTCATGGTTTACCTCTGGCTGGCGGCACGTCTTGATGGTGCTCTGATAAAGAAATTGAGTGAGTTCATTTTTTAAGTCAATATCAATTTTAGAATACGTTCAGGGAATGCGACCGAGAGAGGTGACATGGCGGGGTTACGCGCAAAGCAGAAGGCGGACAGGAACCGGCGCATCCTCGAGGCGGCCACCAGCCTGTTCCGGGACGCGGGCTATGACAGTGCGCGGATCGAAGACATCGCCGAACGCGCCGAGGTCTCGGTCGGCACGCTCTACAACTACTACCAGAACAAGGGCGACATCCTGCTTGCCGCGGTCACCATGGAGGTGGAGGAGGTGCTGGAGGCAGGCCGCCGGATCGTGGCCAATCCGCCGCCGACCGTTGCGGCGGCCCTGCAGGCGCTGATCGAGCAATATTACGACCATTCCCTGGTCTATCTGTCCAAGGAGATGTGGCGGGTCGCCATGGCGCTGTCGATCCAGCAGCCGGACAGCCCGTTCAGCCGGCGCTATACCGAGCTCGACCGGCGGCTTTCAGGCCAGGTCTCCAGCCTGGTGCTGAGGCTGCAGGCAAACGGCGCCGTGCGTGCCGATGTCGATGCGGCGGCGGCCGGCGAGATGTTCTTCAACAATCTCAATCTGATGTTCATCGAATTCGCCAAGGACGAGGCGATGCCGCTGGAGGCGCTGAAGGCCCAGGTCGAACGCCAGAACCGGCCGCTGTCGGGCTTGATCGCGGGCGGGCAGGCTTGAGCGCGACAACCTTCTCCCCTTGCGGGAGAAGGTGCCCCGAAGGGGCGGATGAGGGGATAAACGTGACCTTTGCCGGGGATGCGCCAACACCCCTCATCCCCCTGCCGGGACCTCTAGTCAACTCGAGAGAGTTGACGACACCCGCAAGGGGAGAAGGGAACAGGTCCTCACTCGGCCTTCACCTGCACCACCTTGTCCTGCCCGGCTTCCAGCGCACTCCAGGCCGCCACGGCCGCGCAGGCGATGAACAGCAATGTCGGCGCGGCGAAGCTGCCGGTGATGCCGCGCAGCAGCCCGGCCAGCAGCGGGCCGAAGCCGGCGATGATATAGCCGAAGCCCTGCGCCATGCCGGACAGGCGGGCGGCGACATGCGCATCGGGCGAGCGCAGGATGATCAGCGTCATCGCCACGGCGATCAGGCCGCCCTGGCCGATGCCGCAGAAAATGGCGCCGATCCAGGTGAGCGACAGAGGCAGCCAGTAGCAGCCGGCGAAACCGACGGCGCCGCAGGCGAGCAGGACAAGGCAGACCAGGCGCTGGTCGCGCCCGCGCATGGCCAAGGGCGGTGTCGCCAGGCTGGCCAGCATCTGCACCACCACGGAGCCCGACACCAGGAGGCCCGCGCTGGTGCCTTCCATGCCGCGGTCGCGCAGCATCGGTGCCATCCAGCCGAAGACGATATAGGCCATGGCCGATTGCAGGCCCATGAACAGCGTGACCTTCCAGGCGAGCCTGTCGCGGAACAGTCCCTTGACCGCCGGCTTGGCGGCAGCATGGTCATGGCCGGCCTTGAGGGCCTGCGGCGCCCAGATCAGGGCGGCCACTAGCGCCGGCACGCCCCATAGTGCCAGGGCGGCAGGCCAGCCGCCCGGCAGCGCCTTTTCGAGCGGCACGGTGAAGGCGGCCGCGGCGGCGGCGCTGCCGCACAGGGCCATGGTGTAGAGACCCGTCATCAGGGCGATCTGGTTGGGGAAATCGCGCTTGACCAGCCCGGGCAACAGCACGTTGATCATGGCGATGCCGGCGCCGGCCAGGAAGGAGCCGAGAAATAGGAAAGGAGCGTTTCCAAATCCACGCAGGCCGGTGCCCAGCGCGATCACCAGCATGCAGGCCAGGATGACGCGCTCGGCCGAGAAGCGCCGCGCCAGGTTGGGAGCCGGGAAGGAGAAGACCCCGAGGCAGACCACCGGCAGCGTGGTCAGCACGCTGGACCAGAATGCGTTGAGGCTGGCGTCGCGCACGATCTCCGGCAGCACCGTCGACAGGCTCGAGAAGACCGCCCTGAGATTGGCGGCGATCAGCACCAGGCTGACACCGAGCAGGATACGGGCCGCCAGGCTTGCCCCATCGAGCTCGGGGCCCTCCTCGACGTCGATCAGCGGCTCTCCCGGCGGCGGATGCAGGACCTCGGCATCGGCGGAAGGCCGCAACGGCTTCTCAAAAGATCTGTCGGTCAAACGATGTTCGTTTCGCAATGGAGGAAAAACAACGGGCAGCCGATGCGGAAAAGCGGCGCGAATGCTCTTACCAATAAAGGGATCGGCCAGGGCGCTCAACCATCCTGCGTCCCGATGCGTGCAGGGGAGGCATGCGCCAAAACGCGGCAGGCGGGCGGCCTCTCTCCGGCTTGCCCGGCCTGCCGGAATAGGCTCTGTTGCGCGCCAAACTTTAAAGGCAGCATTCCGGGGGCACACATGCCGCAGGCCGATCTCATCATCCACAATGCCCGCATTCTCACCATGGATGAGGCGCGGCCGCGGGCCCAGGCCCTGGCGGTTGCAGGCAACCTTCTGCTCGCCGTCGGCAGCGACAGCGAAATCCTGGCCCTGGCGGGGGACGGCACGAGGCGCATCGATGCCGGCGGCGGCACCGTGTTGCCCGGGCTCAACGAAGCCCATATGCACATCTTCGGCGGCTCGGTCTCCCTGACCCAGCTTTCCCTGTTCGGGGTGAAGGGCTTCGAAGCCCTCAAGCAGGCCGTCACCGATTATGCGGCCGCCAATCCCGACCTCGGCCTGCTCGTCGGCCTGTCGGCCGACTACACCATCCTGTCCGAGACCGAGAAGGTCACTCGCCATCATCTCGACGCCATCCTGCCGGACCGGCCCTTCATGATGCTCGCGCCCGACCGCCACACCGCCTGGGCCAACACGGCCGCACTGAAGGCGGCCGGCATCCTCGAAGGGCGCGACGTCGGCGTGGGCAACGAGATCGTCATGGGCGAGGACGGCCTGGCCACAGGCGAGCTCAAGGAAACCAATGCCATCGATCCTGTTGCCGAGATGGGCGTCACTGGCGGACGCGACCATCTCGGCATCGGCACGGGTGGGGATCCCGACCATGTCACGCCCGAGGAGCGGGCTTCGGATCTCGCGCTGATCCGCAGGGGCCTCGCTTATTGCGCCGAGCTTGGCCTCACCAGCGTGCAGGCCATGGACGGCAATCTTTACCAGCTCGAGATCCTGGCGGAGATCGAGCGCGAGCATGGCTTGCCGGTACGCGTGCGCATGCCCTTCCACATGAAGAATTTCATGGATCTTGATATGATCGAGGCCAAGGCGGCGGACTGGCGCCGGCGTTTCGACAGCGACAGGCTGCGCTGCGACTTCGTCAAGGTCTTCGTCGACGGCGTCACCGAATCCGGCACGGCCGTGATGGTGGACGACTATGCCGACGAGCCGGGCTGGAAGGGCGATCCCCTGTTCACGCGCGAGCATTTCGCCAAGGTCGCCGTCGAGGCCGACAGGCTCGGCCTGCAGGTCGCCGTGCATGCCATCGGCGACGGTGCCGTGCGCATCGTGCTCGATGGCTACGAGGCTGCCCGTAAGGCCAACGGGCCGCGTGACAGCCGGCATCGCATCGAGCATGTCGAGGTCGTCCACGCCGACGATGTCGGGCGCTTTGCCGAGCTCGGCGCGGTGGCCTCGATGCAGCCGACCCATCCGCCGGGTTCGGCGGGCCTGCCCCTGGAGCCCTATCTCACCCGTATCGGCGAGGCGCGCTGGCCACTCGCCTTCGCCTGGCGGAGCCTGAAGGATGCCGGCGCCCGCATCGTCTTCGCCACGGACTGGCCGGTCTCGCCGCTGTCGCCGCTGAGCTGCATCCAGGATGCGATGACCCGCCGGCCCTGGAAGGAGGGCATGCCGGACCAGCGCCTGAGCCTGGCCGAAACGCTCGCTGCCTATACCAGCGAGGGAGCCTATGTCGAGTTCATGGAGGACCGCAAGGGCCGGCTCAAGCCCGGCTATCTCGCCGACATCGTCGTCCTTTCCGGCGATATCGAGGCCACGCCCGCAGCCGAACTGGCGACGCTGCGCGCCGTCGCGACGATCTGCGACGGCAGGATCACCCACCAGGCCTGAGGCCCGGTTCGTTCACGAAGGCGTCACGACCTTGCGTGTTTGCTGTCCCTCGCAGACCTCGTTTGCGGGGAGGGGGCGATGCCGGGTCGCAAGAGTGCGGTGATCCTCACCCATGGCATGGGCGAGCAGATGCCGATGGCAACCCTGCGCGGCTTCGTCGAAGCCGTCTGGGTCCACAATCCCGACATCGACGGCCGTCGGCCGGACGATCCGCCCGTGCTAGGCAACCCGGTCTGGTGGAAGCCGGATACCCGCAATGGCTCCCACGAACTCTATCGCATCACCACGCGGTCGGGCGGTCATCGTCAGGGGGCCGAGGCGCCGCGCATCGATTTCTTCGAATTCTACTGGGCCGACCTCACCACGAGCACCACCACGGCCCAGTTGCGCGATTGGTTCATGTCGCTGCTCCTGCGTCGGCCAAGCCAGGTTCCCGGCGACGTCATCGGCATCTGGCTCCTGCTCTGGGCGGCGACGATCGCGGCGATCGGCCTCGTTTCCCTGCAGGGCCTGGCGCAGATCCTCGATTGGAAGCTGGACAGCTGGGTGAAGGTGGCACTTTGGGGCTTTACGGCCCTCAGCGCCGTCTTCATCGCTTTCGCCGTCGCCTATTTCGGCGACGTGGCGCATTACATCCGTGCCAAGCCGGCCAATATCCAGGCCCGCCGCGAGATCCGCAAACGTGGCCTCGAATTGTTGCAGACCCTCTCGAAGAGCGGCGAATATGACCGCATCATCCTAGTCGGCCACAGCCTGGGCAGCGTCATCGCCTATGACTTGGTGCGGCTCCTATGGGCGGAAGAATATGCGGCGCGGACATTCGCACCGGCGGGCAAAGTGGCGGATGCCCTGGCGAAGCTACGCAAGGCCGGTGAAAGCTTGAACGCCAACCCGGATGATCCGAGCCTGCTCGATGCCTATCAGACCGAACAGAAAGGGCTGTTCACAAGCCTGCGCGAAGCGCATTCGGACACGAGGAAGCGCTGGCTTGTCTCGGACCTCGTCACCCTCGGCTGCCCGCTCACCCATGCCGAGTTCCTGATCGCCCGCAATATCGAAGCCTTGCAGCAGGATGTCGAGGCACGCCGGCTGCCGAGTGCGCCGCCCGCCACCGAGGCGTCGGGCGACTATGCCTACCCGGTGCCCGATCCGACTTCGGCGGCGATGCGGCTCCACCACGCCGCGCCGTTCTCGCTGGTGCGCTGGACCAATATCTACGATCCGGCCCGGGGGGCGCTGTTCGGCGATGTCATCTCCGGCCCGGTCCGCGGCAATTTCGGCGCCGGCATCAGAGACGTCGCCGTCAGAATAAACGGGCGGGTGCCCCTGCTCGGGCGGATCTTCACCCATACC
Organism: Labrys neptuniae; assembly: GCF_040797145.1. Classification (NCBI taxonomy): domain Bacteria; kingdom Pseudomonadati; phylum Pseudomonadota; class Alphaproteobacteria; order Hyphomicrobiales; family Xanthobacteraceae; genus Labrys; species Labrys neptuniae. Next base: position 323,178 of record NZ_JBFNQD010000002.1, read on the forward strand.
CGCTATTGGGACGAGGATGAGGGAGCCGCCCGGAGCCTGGCGGCGCTGCGGCAGGCTTTGAAACTCGACGAACGATAGAGCAAAGCGCGCCCAAGCCCGAACGCCCATTTGCTCCAACTCCTTGTTCCCAAGCCAATCCAAAGCATTGGCTAAGGCGTCTTTGCGATTCCTGGTGATTCCACCAAATCGCAAAACGCTTTGGCGCTGGTCCAGTTCGAGCCGGCCCGGCAGCCAAGCCTATCGTTCCCGGCACCTTCGAGCGCCGTGGCTCTCGCTACCCGGCCTCAGGATTTCCTCGGCTTCTTCTCCGGCAGCGGCAGGCTCGCCGCCTTGGAGTCGGAGGCCTTGGCCTTGTCGGAACCTTCTTCCACGGCTTCTTCGGCTTCCTCTGCGCCACTGCCGGCAAGCCTATGCTTGATAGCCAAAGCATAAATGGTGTTCAGTACATTCCGATCAGTCAACGTCGGATCGCTGAGAGCGAGAAAGCCTGCCCTTGCGATACGCTTGCTGTTGGCCTTCGAGACGCGCCCGACTATATACGTATAGAGAGCTTCGTCGGTGAGGCCCGACGTCGCTCCTTCGATCAAATATTCATAAATTTTCTTCTTGGTGTCACCCACGTGTCGGTCCTTCGATTGTGAATCGGGCAGACCATGCGTCATCGGGGTGTCACAAACAACCCTGCTCGGATCGGGCAGGTGCCAGGCAAAGATTACAAATGCCGAAAGCCCCCGGCACACTCTGCCGGGGGCTTCCCTTGCGATTGGTCTGGCGCAAGACGCTCCAGAGCAAAGCGCGGTCACACGTGAACGCTGGTTTGCTCTAACTCTTTGTTTCGACGCGTCTTTGCGATTCTCGGTGATTCCGAGAAAACACAAAACGCTCTAGGCGAAGCGCTCCTGCAACTGCACCAGATGGGAGGAGGCGATCGGATTGGCGTTGGCGACGAGCTTGTCGAAGCGGTGATTGGCGATCTTGGCGATCTCGATCAGGCCCGCGGAGCGCTCGACGGTCGGGGAGTTGGCCATGCGCGACCAGCCGGTTGCCAGCACCCGCTCATAGCGCTCGACTTCATGCGCGCAAATGATCAGCGGGAAGCCGAAATGCTTGCGGTAGGCCACGGCCAGCCTGTTCACCTCGGCCAGGTCCTCATTGTCGATGCCGGCATCGGCGTGGTCGAGCAGATAGGCATTGCCGGCGTCGCTTTCACTGCCGAGATCGGCGAAGGAGTTCAGCAATTGCAGCTGTTCCTCGGCCGAGCCGGTGAGCAGGGCATCGTGGAAGGCCGAGCGCAGCGCGATGGTGTCGGCAAAGGGGCGCAAGGCGTAGGCGCGTTCCAGCACCCAGGGCGTATTCTCGACCAGGCCGCCGAAGGTCCTGGCGAATTCGGCGCTGCCCATCCTGTTGACGTCGGAGAGGGTGACCAGCGTATGGCCGGGGCGTCCGGCCACGGCGGGGCTGTGCACCTTGCCGACATGGTTGAAGATGATGTTGAGCGCGATGGCCGAAATGGCGCCGAGTGTGATGCCCGAGCCGAAGATGATCTGGGCCCAGGCCGGGAAGGCGTTGGCCACGAAGGGCTGCGCCGTCACCAGCATGCCCAGGCCCACGCTGGTCGAGACGATCACGATGTTGTTGTGGTTGTTGAAGTCAACCTTGCTGAGCGTCTGGATGCCGACCACGGCCACCGCCGCGAACATGGCGAGCGCGGCGCCGCCGAGCACCGGATGCGGGATACCGGCGACGATGGCGGCGGCCTTGGGCAGCGAGCCCAGGATGATCATGATCACGCCGGCGGCGACGATCACCCAGCGGCTCTTGACCTGGGTGAGGCGGACCAGACCGACATTCTCGGCAAAGCAGGTATAGGGGAAGGAGTTGAGCACGCCGCCGATGAAGGTGGCGAGGCCGTCGGCCCGGATGGCGCGGCCGATATCCTCGGGCGCGATGCGCTTCTTGACGATCTCGCCGGTGGCGAAGACGTCCCCGGTGGTCTCGACCATGGTGATGATCATCACCACCATCATCGACAGGATGGCGGTGATCGAGAAGGTCGGCCAGCCGAAATAGAAGGGCGAGGTGTAGCCGACCCAGCCGGCATTGGCGACTTCGCTGAAATGCGCATCGCCCAGGGCCCAGGCCACCAGCGTGCCGGCGACCAGGCCGATGAGCACCGCCACCGTCTGCATGAAGCCGGTGAACACGCGCTGGATGCCGACGATCAGCGCCAACGTGCCGAAGGCATAGGCCAGGTTCTTGAGCAGGACCGGGTCCTGCATGGCGTTCGGGCCCTTGCCAACCACGATGTCGTTGGCGGCAACCGGCAGCAGCGCCACGCCGATGATCAGGATCACCGATCCCGTCACCACCGGCGGGAAGAAGCGGGTGAGCCTGGCGAAATAGGAGGCCACGGCGAAGGTGAACAGGCCTGCCACCAGCACCGAGCCATAGATGGAAAGCAGGCCCTCGGTGCCACCGCCGACGGCGAGGCCGATGGCGATCATCGGGCTCACGGCGGTGAAGGTCACGCCCTGCAGAAGCGGCAGCCGCACGCCGATATTGCCGATGCCGACCGCCTGGATGATCGAGGCGATGCCGCAGGTGAAGAGGTCGGCATTGATCAGGTGGATCAGTTGCTCAGGGCTGAGCTTGAGCGCGCTCGCCACGATGATCGGCACCAGCACCGCACCTGCGTAGAAGGCGAGCACATGCTGGAAGCCATAGGTCGCCAGCTTGGCGAAAGGCAGGACCTCGTCGACGGGGTGCACCCGCATGGTTTGTGCCGAGGCGGTGCTTGCCGCCGGGCTGGTCTGTTCAAGTGTCGTCATGGGACGTTTCCCCTCCTGATCGTTGGGTCTCGCTCCGGTCTTCGGCCGGATGGCGAGGGCAGGTTCAGTTCCGTGGCATGGGCATGGGCATGGGCTTGGGCATGCGACGGCGATCCTCGCCGCGAGCGGGAGAAGGATGCCGGTCTTCCGGGGTGGTTCTGACGGGGTGCCGGCCGGGTGTCAGCCGGCCTTGGCTGGAGCCCAGCCGGGCCGTTGCAGCCGGGCAGCACGCTGGGCGAAGCATCGCACCAGCTCGGCCGCCGTCAGGCTGGCGATGATCTCGGGGCGCTTGTCGTCGACATCGGCGCCGCCGATCGGGCAGGTCAGCTCGCCGAGCATGGCGTTAGTGCCGCTATTGCGCAGGAACTGGCTTTCGAAGCGTTTGCGCTTGGTCATGGAGCCGATCATGCCGACATAGGCGGCATCGCGGCGTTCCAGGGCCGCCTCGGTCAGGCGGTAGTCGAGCGCATGGCTGTGGGTGAGGATGATATAGGCGGCGCCGGCGGGGGCATCCGCGATGGCGTCGGCCGGATCCTCGAGATGAAGCGTGCGGCAATTCTCGGGCAGGCCGGTGAACATCTCGGCCCGATCGTCCACCAGCGTCACCGCGAAGGGCAGCAGCGAGAGCATGCTCGCCAGCGCCCGGCCGGTATGGCCGAGCCCGAACACCAGCACCGGCGGCCGTGCATCCAGGAGCTTGGCCTCATGGTCGCCGAGCCAGGCGGCGACCTTCGTGGTCACCGGCTCGAAGCGCAAAGTGACATGGCCGCCGCAGCACTGGCCCATCATCGGGCCGAGCGGCAGGTCCATGCTCTGGGAGGCGGGTCCACGCCCATCCTTGCCTTCGGTCAGCATGGAACGTGCCACGTCGATGGCATGGAATTCGAGATGGCCGCCGCCGATGGTGCCGGCAACCGCTTCCGATGTCACCAGCATCAGTGCATCGACGCCGCGCGGCGTCGAGCCCAGTGCCGCCGCGATCTCGACTAGGATGGCCTGGCGGCCATCGGCTTCGATCGTGGCGAGGAGCCTGCCGATCTCCAGATCAACCATGGCCCCCGCTCCTCTCCCGCACCTTCGCGCGCATCGCCTCGACCGCGAAGAGGACGCGCTCGGGCGTGGCGGGCGCATCGAGATCAGGGAAGATCTTGTAGTCGCCGATCGAGGCCACCGCGTCCGACAAGGCATGCAGGACGGAGATCGGCAGCACCAGAGGCGGCTCGCCCACCGCCTTGGAGCGATGGATCGAGGGCATGTGGTTGGGCTTGTTCAACAGGTTGATGTTGAAGACGCGCGGCCGGTCCGAGGCCACCGGGATCTTGTAGGTGGAGGGCGCATGGGTGCGCAGGCGCCCCTTGTTGTCCCACCACAATTCCTCGGTGGTCAGCCAGCCCATGCCTTGCACGAAACCGCCCTCGATCTGGCCGATGTCGATGGCCGGATTCAGCGAGGAGCCGACGTCGTGCAGGATGTCGACCCGCTCGACCCGGTATTCGCCGGTGAGCGTGTCGATGGTGACTTCCGAGGCGGCGGCGCCATAGGAATAATAGTAGAAGGCGCGCCCGCGGCCGGCCTTGCGGTCCCAATAGATGTCCGGGGTGCGATAGAAGCCGGAGGAGGAGAGCTGGATGCGGTTGCTATAGACCTCCTTGACGAAATCCGCCCACTCGATCTCGCGATTGCCGACACGCACGCGGCCGGGCAGGAATTCGACCTGGTCGGCGGGCACGCCGTGCTTCTCCACGGCGTAGGCGACCATGCGCTCCTTGATGTTGTTGCAGGCATTGAGCGCTGCCATGCCGTTGAGATCGGTGCCCGAGGAGGCCGCCGTCGGCGAGGTGTTGGGCACCTTGGCGGTGGTGGTCGGCGTGATTTTCACCATGTCGAGATCGATCTGGAAGGCCTGCGCCACCACCTGGGCGACCTTGATGTAGAGGCCCTGGCCCATTTCGGTGCCGCCATGGTTCACGCTCACCGAACCGTCGGTATAGACGTTCACCAGCGCGCCGGCCTGGTTCTGCCAGCTATTGGTGAAGGAGATGCCGAACTTGACCGGCGTCAGCGCGATGCCGCGCCGGAAGGTGCCGCCGCGGGCATTCTCCCTGATATTCTCGGCGCGAATTTCGGCGCGCCGGGCCTGGTAGTCGCTGGATTCCTCGAGCTTGGCGATGATCTCGGCCGAGAGGTCCGCCTCCACCGTCTGGTGATAGGGGGTGAGATCGCGGCCCGGTCCGCCATAGAAGTTGAGCTTGCGGATATCGAGCGGATCCTTGCCGGTGGCATAGGCCACTTCCTCGATCAGGCGCTCGGCGCCGATCACGCCCTGCGGGCCGCCGAAACCGCGGAAGGCGGTGTTGGAGACGGTATGGGTGCGCCAGGGCTGAGCGTTGAGGCGCACGGCCGGATAGAAATAGGCGTTGTCGGCATGGAACAGCGCGCGGTCGGTCACCGGGCCGGAGAGGTCGGCCGAGAAGCCGCAGCGGGCGGCGAACAGGATGTCGACGGCGAGGATATGGCCTTCGTCGTCGAAGCCGACTTCGTAGTCGATCACGAAATCGTGGCGCTTGCCGGTGGCGACCATGTCGTCGTCGCGGTCGGGCCTGAGCTTGACCGCCTGGCCGGTGCGCCGTGCCGCCAGGGCCGCGATGGCGGCGAAGATGTTGCCCTGGGTCTCCTTGCCGCCGAAGCCGCCGCCCATGCGGCGGATCTCGCAGGTGATGGCGTTGCTCGGTACATCAAGCACATGCGCCACCGCGTGCTGGATCTCGCTGGGGTGCTGGGTGGAGGAATAGAGGGTGACGTCACCGTCCTCGCCAGGCACGGCCAGGGCGATGTGGCTTTCCAGATAGAAATGCTCCTGGCCGCCGAGTGACATCGAGCCCTTGATGCGCCGGGGCGCGGCGGTCATCGCCGCATCGAGATCGCCGCGGTTGAGGCTCATCGGTTCGGCGACGAGATCCTTACCGTCCTTGCGGGCGGCGGCGATGTCGAGAATCGCCGGCAGCTCCTCATAGGTGATCTTGGCCTTGGCCGCAGCCAGGCGCGCCTCGTTGCGGGTGCGGGCAATCACGGCGAAGATGGGCTGGCCGTAGAACATCACCTTGCCCTCGGCGAAGACCGGGTCGTCGTGATGGTTGGAGGGGCTGATATCGTTGACGCCGGGAATGTCGGCCGCCGTGAGCACCAGCTCGACGCCGGGGCTGTCCTTCACCGCCGAGAGGTCGATCTCCTTGATCAGGCCATGGGCGCAGTGCGACAGGCCGAGGGCGGCGTGCAGGAGACCGGCCGGTTCGGGCATGTCGTCGATATAGAGGGCCTCGCCGGCCACGTGCTTGTGGCCGGAATCGTGGCGGGTGGATTGATAGACGCCGCCGGAGACCTGGTCGCGATTGGCTGCGAAGACGGGCTTATGCATGGGCGTCACTCCGGAGGATGCCGGCAACCCGATGAACGGAGCCGGTGGCCGTCTCGGCCTGGAAACGGCGGATCAGATTGGCGGCTACCGTCGAGCGGTAGCGCGCGCTGGCACGCCAGTCGTCGAGCGGCTTGAAATCGCTGGCCAGGGCGAGGGCCGCGGCCTCCGCGGCCTCGGCGTTGAAACTCCGGCCGGCAAGGGCCGCCTCCGCGGCAGCGGCGCGCTTGGGCGTGGCAGCCATGCCGCCGAAGGCCAGCACGGCATTCGTGGTCAGGCCCGCCCCATCCCGCTCGAGGCGGAAGGCGGCGCACACGGCCGAGATGTCCTCGTCGAAGCGCTTGGAGATCTTGGAGACGTGGAACAGCGTGCCCGGCTTGGGCTTGGGCACGATCAGGGCCTCGACGAAATCGCCCGGCTGGCGGTCCTGCTTCTTGTAGGCGATGAAGAACTGTTCCAGCGGCACGGTGCGCCGCTCCCCGCCGCGCCGCAGCGTCACGCTGGCGCCGAGGGCGATCAGCACCGGAGGGGAATCGCCGATGGGCGAGCCATTGGCGACGTTGCCGCCGACGGTGCCGGCATTGCGTACCTGCTCGGAACCGAAGCGGCGGATGAGTTCGTCGATCTGCGGGTCGAGGGCGCCGAGCGCGGCGCGCGCGTCGCTGAGCGAGACCAGGGCACCGATGACGAGGTGGTCGCCCTTGTCCTCGATGCGGTCGAGTTCGCCGACGCGGCCGAGAGTGATCACGGTGGCCGGGCGCATCAGCATCTTGGTGATCCACAGGCCGACATCGGTGGCACCGGCCACCAGGGTGGCATCGGGATGAGCGGCCGTGAGTTCGGCGAGCTGGTCAGCGGTGGCGGGGGCGAACAGCTTGCGGCCGCCCTCGGAAATCTCGATGATGTCCTGGTCGGCGAGGCCGGCCAGCTTGCGGGCGATCTCGGCGCGGCCGACATTCAGGGAATCGGCGCTGGACGCCTCGATCTCGTAGGCCCGGTCGAGCGCCGAGATGATCGGACCATAGCCGGTGCAGCGGCACAGATTGCCGGCGAGGGCTTCCTCGATGCGCTCGCGCGAGGGGGCTTCGGCGGCGCCCAGCCACAGGGCGGTCAACGACATCACGATGCCGGGCGTGCAGAAGCCGCATTGCGAGCCATGCAGCTCCACCATGGCCTGCTGGACGGGATGCAGGCCGCCGCTTGCCTTCTTCAAATGCTCGACGGTGACGATATGGCAGGCATCGAGGGTTGCCACGAAACGAATGCAGGCATTGATGGCTTCATAGCGCAGCTCGGTCTTTCCCGTGCCGTCTTGGCGCAGCCGCCCGACCAGCACGGTGCAGGCGCCGCAGTCACCCTCGGCGCAGCCTTCCTTGGTACCGATGAGCCGACGCTCGTTGCGCAGCCAGTCCAGCAGCGTCAGCGTGGGGTCGAAGCCCTCCAGCGAGAACTGGCGATCGTTGAGTAGGAATCTTACGGTCCGGCGCATGATCATCCGTGTGGTTTGGCGAGGTCCGTCGGCCGGCTTGTCCCGGCTTGCCGACCTCGCAGCATAGTCGATGAAGGCACTGAAGCGAGCCAGGCAAGAAGCATGCCCGGCCCCGAACATACCAACGCATGCCCGGCGACTGGCGACCCGAGGACGGGTGCACGGCGGCGAACATGCCAAGGAACTGGAACCGGGGCTGGAGGCCCGGCCGATCTCGAACAAGATCGGAATGTGATTGGAGGTCTCGATCCGGTCTCCCTGCGCCGGCGGTTCCCTCCCAAAATCTTCTCGTCGGGCTCGCTTCCGAAGCAAGGCGCGTTCAGTCCGAACGCATGCTTGCCCCAATTCGTTGTTTCCAAGCCAATCCAGCGGATTGGCAGGAGCGTCTTTGCGCTTCGTGCCGAATTCCGGCAGATCGCAAGGCGCTCGAGCCTCTTTGTAGCACTTATAATTTACCGATGAACCTCACGGCGGTAGACAGGCCCCATATGAAGGACTTCCCAAAAAAATGTGACAATCGCCCGGTCGGGATATGGTTATGATGTCTGGCATGATCGGTGAACCATGCCATGGGATCCTGACGTATTCGCGGGTCCCACGCTCGTGCCCGCCTTGAAGGTACGGCGTCTTCACCAGACAAAAGCGCTCCAGTCGCGCGCGCTGTGCGCCAGCCAGAAGGAAGTGACGTTGTGACGACGAAGGATATCTCGCGGGCGGATACGGCCTTGCGCGGCCGCCTGCTCTGGTTCGTTGATAGCCCCGAGGAGCATGGCGAGAGCGCCGTGCGCTATATCGAGGACGGCCTGCTGGTCCTGGCCGGCGGCAAGATCCTGGCGGTCGGCGAGACCTCCGTTCTGCGTTCCCAGCTTCCCGCTGCCGCCGTGATCCATGATCATTCGGGCCGGCTGATCACGCCCGGTTTCATCGATCCGCATATCCATCTGCCGCAGACTCAGGTGGTGGCGTCCTGGGCGGCCCAGCTGCTCGACTGGCTCAACACCTATACCTTCGTCGAGGAACAGAAATATGGCGATCCGGCCCATGCGGCCCGCGGCGCCGCCTTCTTCTTCGACGAATTGCTGTCCAACGGCACCACCACGGCGGTCGCCTTCTGCTCGGTGCATTCGGCCTCGGCCGAGGCCTTCTTCGCCGAATCCGAGCGGCGCAACACCCGCATGGCTGCCGGCAAGGTGATGATGGATCGCTATGCACCCGACGCGCTCACCGACACCGCCCAATCCGGCTATGACGACAGCAAGGCCCTGATCGGGCGCTGGCACGGCCGCGGCCGGCAGCTCTATGCGATCGCGCCGCGCTTTGCCATCACCTCCACGCCCGGGCAGCTCGAAGCCGCCGCGACCCTGTCGCGCGAAAATCCGGACTGCCTGGTCGAGACCCATATTTCGGAAAATCTGGAAGAAGTCGCCACGGCCAAGCGGCTCTATCCCGAATGTGCCGACTATACCGCGATCTACGAGAAATACGGGCTGCTCGGCAGCAAATCGCTGATGGGGCATTCGATCCATTTGTCCGAGAGCGAGCGCCAGCGTTATGCGGATGTCGACGCGGTCGCCGTGTTCTGCCCAACCTCCAACCTCTTTCTCGGTTCGGGGCTGTTCGACTGGAAAGCGATGCGCGACCCCAGGCGGCCGGTGCGCATCGGCGTTGCCACCGATATCGGCGGCGGCACCTCCTATTCCATGCTGCAGACCATGAACGAGGCCTACAAGGTGCTGCAATTGCAGGGCCAGCGCCTGGATTCGCTGGCGCTGTTCCACGCCATGACCCGCGGCAACGCCATCGCCATCGGCCTCGATCATCTGATCGGCAGTTTCGAGCCCGGCCATGAATGCGACGCCGTGGTACTCGACGCCAGGGCGACCCCTGCCATGGCGCATCGCATGGAGACGGTGACCACCCTGGCCGAAGAGCTCTTCGTGCTGGTCACGTTGGGCGACGATCGCGCTGTCGAGGAGACCTATGTGATGGGCGAGCCGAAGAAGCCGCGCAAGCGCGGCTGAGGCTTGTTTCCGGGATGTGCGGACTTCCGGTTCGCCGCCCCTTTCCCCGGAAGGTTCTGCGCCCCAGGCCTGGCAGCAGCCCGCCATCGCCAAGCGAGAGGCGGGTTTTTTCTTGCCATGCCGGCGCATGGACGCGCGCGTTCGCCGCCGGACTGTGCAGACTGCCTTTTATTCAGACAGTATTGCCGGCAATGATGGCCAGGCGGAGTCAGTACAGGTAAAATATCGGTGCTCATTGCATGGATGCTGATTGACTTGCATCTTTCGAGCGCTCTGACTTGCAGGATGCGGAGCCAAGATTCGGCCCGGCAATGACGCATGGAAATGCCGCCGGACATTACCATGCGTCATGTTGTAACCTCTGGCGGACGAGCGCGGGAGAGGGGATAATGGAGATCAAAGGGGCATCGCCCGACCTCTACAACGAGGATCTGGCCCCGGCGAAAATTCGCAATTGGGGGCCGTTCAGCATCTTCAACGTCTGGACCTCAGACGTGCACAGCCTGTGGGGCTATTATCTCGCCGCGAGCCTGTTCCTGTTCTGCGGCGGCTTCGTCAATTTCATCGTGGCCATCGGCATCGGCTCGTTGGTCATCTACGCGCTGATGAATCTGGTGGGCTATGCCGGCGTGAAGACCGGCGTGCCCTATCCGGTGCTCGCCCGTGCCTCCTTCGGCATCTGGGGCGCCAACCTGCCGGCCTTGGTGCGGGCCGTGGTCGCCTGTTTCTGGTATGGTGCCCAGACGTCGGCCGCTTCGGGCGCCATCGTGGCACTGCTGATCCGCTCCGACAGCTTCGCCCAGTTCCATCGCGACGTGCATTTTCTCGGCCATTCCGGGCTCGAAGTGATCTGTTTCGTGGTGATCTGGGCCCTGCAGCTCCTGATCATCCAGAAGGGCATGGAGACGGTGCGGCGCTTCCAGGACTGGGCCGGCCCGGCGGTGTGGGTGATGATGCTGATCCTGGCGATCTATCTGTGCGTCAAATCCGGCAAGTTCGCCTTTTCCAGCGATATTCCGCTCGACGTCCTTCTCGACAAGACCAAGGATGCCGGGGTGCCCGGCACGCCCGGCTCCTGGACCTCGCTGTTCGCGGTGGCGGCGATCTGGGTGACCTATTTCTCGGCGCTCTACCTGAATTTCTGCGACTTCAGCCGCTATGCGCCCGACAAATCAGCGGTGCGCACCGGCAATCTCTGGGGCCTGCCGGTCAATCTGGTGCTGTTCTCCATGGTGGCCGGCGTCACCACCATCGCCGCCTACGACGTCTATGGCGAGGTGCTGCTGCATCCCGACCAGATCTCGGCCAAGTTCGACAGCTGGTTCCTGGCGCTGCTTGCCGCGTTGACCTTCGCGGTGGCGACGCTCGGCATCAACGTCGTCGCCAATTTCGTCTCGCCGGCCTTCGATTTCGCCAATGTCTTCCCCCGCGCCATCGACTTCAAGAAGGGCGGCTACATCGCAGCCTTCATCGCCCTGGTGCTCTATCCCTTCGCACCCTGGGAAGGCAGCGCCGCCAGCTTCGTCGGCATCATCGGCGCCACCATGGGGCCGATCCTCGGGGTGATGCTGGTCGACTATTATCTCATCCGCAAGGGCGAGATCGACGTCGAGGCGCTCTATCGCGAGGACGGCGAGTTCCGCTTCCAGGGCGGCTGGCATGTCAACGCCCTGATCGCCGCCGGCATCGGCGCGCTGTTTTCCTCCATCCTGCCCAACCTGACCAATTGGCTGCCGGCCTGGTGGGGCATCTATGGCTGGTTCTTCGGCGTCGCCATCGCGGGCGTCATCTATTACGCGCTACGCTTGGCTGCGCCGGGCGTGAAGGTGTCGGGCGCGAAGGCCTGAGGAAGGAACCCGGCTGAGGGAGCAACGATTCCGCTCCCTCATTCCGCAGCAGGCCCGGGCGACGTCTCCATGCCAGGTCGAGATGGCGGGAGACTTTCCCCGTCACTCTGTCATCTCGCCGAGTACCTCGGCGGCTCGCACCCGGTCGAGGTCGCCTTCCCAGGCGGCGATGACCACGGTTGCGACGCAGTTTCCGACGAGATTGCCGACGGCGCGAGCCATGCCGATGAACCAGTCGACGGAGAGGACGAGCACGAGGCCGATGGCGGGAATGGCGGGGATCGTGTTGAGCGTGGCTGCCAGGATCACGATGGCCGAGCCCGGCACGCCATGGGCTCCCTTCGAGGTCAGCAGCGAGACCCCCAGCACCACAAGCAGGTCTCCGAGCGACAGGGGCGTGTTGGTGGCCTGGGCGATGAAGACGACGGCCAAAGTGAGATAGATCGAGAAGGCATCGAGGTTGAAGGAATAGCCGGTGGGAATGACGAGGCCGACCACCGATTTGCGCACGCCCAGATGCTCCAGCTTGCGCATCACCTGCGGCAGGACGGCGTCCGAAGAGGCGGTCGCCAGGACGATGGCGAGTTCCGCGCGCAGATAGGCCAGGAAGCGGAAGATGTTGATGCCGGCCATCCGCATGATGCCGCCCAGCACCACGATGACGAAGACGGCGACGGCGGCATAATACAGGACGACCAGCGAGACGAGCTGCTGCAGCGAACCGACACCGTATTTGCCGACCGTATAGGCAACGGCGCCGAGGACGCCCAGAGGTGCGAGGCGCACGATGAGCGACATGGTCTTGAACAGGATCGTCGCCACGGCATCCACGAAGGAGGAGACCTTTTCCGCCTTTTCGCCGCCCACGAGCGCGAGGCTCGTACCGAAAAGGATGGCGAAGAACAGGACCTGCAACACGTCGTTGCGCGCCAGGGCGTCGATCGAGGTGGTCGGGACGATGTTGAGAATGAAGCTGCCGATGCCCGCACCCTGCAGCTTGTGGGCATTGTCGGCATAGCTGCCCATGGCGCCGGCATCGAGCTTGGACGCGTCGATATTCATGCCGTGGCCCGGACCGGCGACGAGAGCCAGCAGCAGGCCGAGGGCGAGGGCTGCCGTGGTCACCACCTCGAAATAGATCAGCGCCTTGACGCCGACCCGCCCGACCTTGCGCAGGTCGCCAACGCCGGCGATGCCGTTTACCACCACGCAGAAGACGATCGGCGCCACGATCATCGAGATGAGCTTGAGGAAACCGTCGCTCAGCACCTTCAGCTGAACGGAAAAGGCCGGCGCGGCCATGCCGAGCACGACGCCGAGCGCAAGGGCGACGAGAACCTGGAGGAAGAGGGAATTGATGAGCGGTTTCCGGCGGGCCGGGGCCGTGATGGCATCCATGGTCATCGGAATATTCCTGTCCGGAGGCGCAGCGGTCGGCAGTTGTCCCGCAACCGGCCGGCACGTCTGGCACCTGGGGGTGACGACGAACCCATCCCCGCGTCGCCGACGGCGCGCGTCGGGCTCGCTGGGGAAATCAAAGCAAGGAGCATGCCAGCCGGCATTTGCCGTAGGTATCGTGTTGGAAGCCGGACGCCCGTTTTGCGCAACGACGATGCGGCGGCAGCGACAAGGGGGGGCGGGGCAATGCAGTTCACATGAGGAGGAAACGCTCCGACTTGTCATAGCCGGACTTGCACCGGCTATTTACAATCCGCGCGAAAGGGCTGGATTGCCGGGTCAAGCCCGGCAATGAAATAGCTCGTGCCAACTCGAAGACCCTAGAGTGAACTGTATTGCCTTTGGGGCCTCACTCGCCGGTCAGAACGAATTGCGGGCATCGCTTCTGGGATCGCCGTCGATTTTATGCGCCTCGTAGAGGTCGGAGCGGGCGGTTCGCCGCCACGGCCGCGCGGGATGGTCGCGATCCGTCGCGATGTCGGTGATGGCGATGGCCGGCGTGCCATCTGCCGGACATTGCACTTTCCATCGGCCGTCCGGTGCGGCTATTCCGGAGGGGACCGTCACGCTCTGCGGCGCATGGGCGGCATAGCTGACCCAATAGGCATTGCTGGCGGCATGTCCCAAGGCCTCTGCCGCGAAAGGCGGTGCGGCCGACGGGCTCTCACCTGTCGTCGAGAACAGGACGCAATCGACATCGAGCCTTTCATAGTCGGTGAATATCTCCGGATAGTGCGCTTCCATGCCGAGCGCACAGCCGAAACGCAGATCGTCGACCTCGAAGGTCACCGGCTGCCTGCCCGGCGAATACATGAAGGAGATCTTGGTGTGCGAGAGCATCCGCTCGTCATAGCGGGTGACGAGATCTCCGCGATCGGAGACGACGTAGAGGCTGTTGTGCGGCCGGTGCGGCGGGGTCAGGCGGTGGACCGACCCGAACACCGTCCAGAGCTCGAGTTCGCGCGCGAGCCTGCTGATCGCGTCGAGTTCCTCGCTTAGAACCGCCCAATCGAATCGGGTCCAGTCGGAGGGGCCGACGTCGCAGGGACCATTCGCTGACATGATGCGCTTGTTGGGGGAGCAGGTCGCACCCTCCGGGAAATGGATGAGGCGCGCACCGGTCCTGTGGGCGTCGCGCATCAGGCGCCGTATTTCCATGCCGCTGGTGCGAAGTGCGGAGCTGTCGCGAGGATCGTTGAAGAGCGAGGATTGCGCCACCGCCAGCCGCACCGATTGGGTGTCGGCGTGGCGCGGTTGTGCCTCACGAAGATGTCTGAGCGCCGCGGTGTAGGACTCGCCCGTCTTGGCTGCGCGCGCACGGACACGGCGCTTGAGATTGCCATTCTGCGTCATTGTCAGGCCTTTCACGTCCCGGACGCAAGTTCCCCAGCAACCACGCCCGAAACGATCGGACCAGGACGACGACCCGAGACGGAAGTCCCTTTGCCCCCGTTTAAGGCCATGCTGGGGAAGGCCTTGGGAGGTTGGGCGTGGGCCACGCCTGGGTGAAAATGTCGGGCCTACATTGGTTCGTCAAGGGGGCGGACTTGTGCAACCCTGCCGCGGTACCCTCCTCAGTCCGTACCATCCAGGATGTTGCCGGGCACCAGGCGCCCTGTCCGCCGTCCTGGGACCTGAAGGAGAATGCGAACGAAATGCCGCAGGTCTTTTTCCTTCAAGACCGGAGAACAATCGCCCGTTCTTATAATAATTTTCTCCTGGAGCGCAGATTGTGTCGAATTTGTTTCAGAAGGTACGTGCCTACCGCGTAGAGTTTTAAATAATTGTCAAATAATACTTCTTGAGAGATATCGAGTTGTCCGTATAGACTGCTTCATATACTTGGCGGATCATCCGGGGCGAGCAATGAACTGGAACGGCGCTTTTCCCTTCGACAGCCACGACATGTCGGTGCTCTACACGAGGGAGGTCGCGCGGTACGAGGAGCAGCGCCAGCGCGATGCCCAGGCTGCGGCGGCCAATGCGGCGCTCGACATCTATGCCGGCATCGACGGTACCGGCCCCTATTCCGACCGAGCCTATGAGGTGGAGTTCCGCAACAGTTTCGTGCAGCGCCTTTATCGGAGCTGGGGCAACGAGGCACGATATTACCGGCGTGGACCGAGCCTCGACGGTGTCTCGACGCCGGCCCTGGGCATTGGTGCCTATCGCTCCGTGCGGGAGCGTTATCGCCACAAGGCGTTGGGGCCCAAACGCATTTTCTTAGCCGGCTATAGCAGGGGTGGTGCGGCGGTCGTCTATGCCGCCTCCCTGCTCGCGCTGGAAGGCATTCCCGTCGATGGGCTCTTCCTGTTCGATGCCGTCGACAGGCAGCCCTTCAATTCACCGCTGTTCATTCCGCCCAATGTCCGGGTGTGCTTCCATGCCCGCCGTGATCCGAAGACGGGATCGCGGCTGCTGTTCGGCAGCTATGCGACGCGGCGCACGCCAGGTGCCGCCACCATCTACAAGCAGCAATATTTCTTCTGCACCCATGGCGGCATGGGCGGCACGCCCTGGGGCGTCGCCGATCCCGACGGCTATATCAACGAATCCAATGATTACCGGCCGCCTGGTGCCGGTGGTGCACAGCGTCCTCCCGCTTCGCCCGTAGATCGTTTGGCCGGCGACCGGACGACGCGTGAAATCCTGAAATACACCGCGCCGGGCGCCAATGGCGCCCTGGAAGCCTATGACGCCTACAGGCATTTCAGCCGGACGAAGGTCACCTTGGCCCAGGAACAGGCCGAGTCGGCCAGGGTGTGGATCTGGATGTCGACGGCCCTGAAGGTCCTGCGCAAGGACCTGGCCGCTATCCCGGTTTCCTGAGCGGTGGAAAGTTCATTGGTGGCCCGGCCGCGCCCGCCAATCCGCCAGGAAGCGGCGCGCGAAGGCCAGGAAGCGCGCCAGCACCGGGCTGGGTTCGCGCTGATAGATCATGCTGACGTCGGCGCTGGGGGCAGGCGGCACCAGGTCGCGATAGATCACCTCGGGGCGTGACAGGGCGCTGACGCTGCGAGGGGCGAGGGCGACGCCGAAGCCGGCTGCGACCAGGCTGGTCAGCGAATAGGATTCGATCACCTGCTGGCTGATGCGCGGGATGAAGCCCGCCTCCACGCAGCATTGGCGCAGATAGACCGCGAAGCTGGAATCACGCAGGCGCAGGAAGACATGTTCGTCCTCATGCAGCTCGGCCAGAGCGATGGCGCCGTGCTCGGCCAGGCGATGGCCTGATGGCAGGAAGACGCCGACAGGCTCGCGCCAGGCGGTTTCGCGCACCAGTTCGGCATCTTCGGGCGGCATGCGCAGGAAGCTGATGTCGACGGCCCGCGTCGCGAGCGCGTTGAGCTGGGCCTCGGGGGCCATTTCGTGCAGGCCGATCACCACGCCCGGAAAACGGCGTCGATATTCCGCCATCAGGGCGGCGAGCGGACCGAGCAGCATGGAACCGGTCGCCGCCACGTTGAGTGCGCCCGTCATGCCCTGGCCGATTGCCTTGACCTGCGTTGCCGCCAGCTCGGCACTGGCGATGATGCTGCGGGCATGGGCGAGAAAAGCGGTGCCGGCCTCGGTCAGCACCACCTTGCGGCTGGTGCGCAGGAACAGCACCGCGCCGAGCTCGTGCTCGAGGTCGCGGATCTGCTGGCTCAGCGGCGGCTGCGAGATGTGCAGGCGTTGTGCCGCGGCCGTGAAGCTGAGCTCCTCCGCCAGGGCGATGAAGTAGCGCAGATGGCGCAGTTCCATGACGGTCGACCATCCATATGTTTGAGATATTGATTATACTGAACCATATATTGGACTAATAGCCCTTCCCCTGCAATCTTCAGGCAGCAATGGGCGGGAAAGACCGCTCCGTCGAAGAATTCAACCACGCCCTGGATTCGATCCCACCGGTCGCATGCGAGGCGCGATTTTCAAAAGACAGACGCAATTCCGATCCGCGGATCGAAGAATGCTTGAGGAGAAACGCTCATGGCCCGCATGACCGCGGCGGAAGCTGCTGTGCACATCATGGAGAAGGAAGGTGCGACCTGCGCCTTCGGTGTTCCGGGCGCTGCGATCAATCCGCTCTATGCCGCGCTGCGTCCGCGCAACCAGATCAAGCATGTCCTGGCCCGCCATGTCGAGGCGGCTTCCCACATGGCCGAGGGCTATACCCGCGCCAAGGCCGGCAATATCGGCATCTGCATCGGCACCTCCGGCCCGGCCGGCACCGACATGATCACCGGCCTCTATTCGGCGGCCGCCGATTCCATTCCGATCCTGTGCATCACCGGTCAGGCACCGCGCGCCCGCCTGCACAAGGAGGATTTCCAGGCCGTCGACATCGCCGCGATCGCCAAGCCCCTCACCAAGATGGCCGTCACCGTGATGGAGCCCGCCCAGGTGCCCGGCACCTTCCAGCAGGCCTTCCACCTGATGCGCTCGGGCCGTCCCGGCCCGGTGCTGATCGACCTGCCCTTCGACGTGCAGACGGCCGAGATCGAGTTCGATCCGGAGACCTACCAGCCGCTGCCCGTCTACAAGCCCAAGGCCACCCGCGCCCAGATCGACAAGGCCATCGCCCTCCTCCAGGCAGCCGAGCGCCCGCTGATCGTGGCCGGCGGCGGCATCATCAATGCCGATGCTTCCGACAAGCTCGTCGCTTTCGCCGAGCTGACCGGCGTGCCTGTGATCCCGACCCTGATGGGTTGGGGCACCATTCCCGACGACCACCCCCTGATGGTCGGCATGGCCGGTCTGCAGACCAGCCATCGCTACGGCAATGCCACGCTGCTCGCCTCCGACTTCGTGCTCGGCATCGGCAATCGCTGGGCCAACCGCCATACCGGCACGGTGGAGGTCTACACCAAGGACCGCAAATTCGTGCATGTCGACATCGAGCCGACCCAGATCGGCCGCGTCTTCGCGCCCGATTACGGTATCGCCTCCGATGCCGGCCTGGCTCTCGACGTCTTCATCGAGGCCGCCAAGGAGCTCAAGGCCAAGGGTGAGCTCAAGGACCGTTCCGCCTGGCTGGAGGAATGCCGCGAGCGCAAGAAGACCCTGCTCCGCCGCACCCATTTCACCGAGACGCCGATCAAGCCCCAGCGCGTCTATGAGGAGATGAACAAGGCTTTCGGCCGCGACACCACCTATGTCTCGACCATCGGCCTGTCGCAGATCGCCGCTGCCCAGTTCCTGCATGTCTACAAGCCCAGGGGCTGGATCAACTGCGGCCAGGCCGGCCCGCTTGGCTGGACGCTGCCGGCGGCGCTCGGTGTCTGTGCCGCCGATCGCAGCGCCTCGGTGGTGGCGATCTCGGGCGACTACGACTTCCAGTTCCTGATCGAGGAACTGGCGGTCGGCGCCCAGTTCAACCTGCCCTATGTGCATGTACTGGTGAACAATGCCTATCTCGGCCTGATCCGCCAGTCCCAGCGCGGCTTCAACATGGACTTCCAGGTCCAGCTCTCCTTCGAGAACATCAACACGCCGGAACTGGGCGTCTATGGCGTCGACCATGTCAAGGTGGTCGAGGGCCTGGGCTGCCGCGCCATCCGCGTCACCGATCCCGAGAAGCTGCATGAGGGCTTCGTGGAGGCCAAGCGCCTGGCGGCCGAACTGCGCGTGCCGGTGGTGGTCGAGGTGATCCTGGAGCGCGTCACGAACGTCGCCATGGGCACCGATCTCGACAAGGTCACGGAGTTCGAGGATCTCGCCCTCGACGCTTCCGACGCGCCGACCGCGATCGCGCTGCTGGACTAATGACGTCATACCCTCCCCATCGAGGGGAGGGTAAAAGAGGGCCATAGAATATGCCTAGATTTGCCGCCAACCTCACCATGCTGTTCAACGAAGTGCCGTTCATGGAGCGCTTCGCGGCAGCCGCCCGCCACGGCTTTTCGGGCGTGGAATATCTGTTCCCCTATCCCTTCGCGGCGGCCGACCTCGCCGCGGCGCTTGGGGAGCACAAGCTCACCCAGGTCCTGCACAATCTGCCGGCCGGCGACTGGGCGGGCGGGGAGCGCGGCATCGCCGTGCTGCCCGACCGCAAGGCCGAGTTCCGCGAGGGCGTCGCCCAGGCCATCACCTATGCCAAGGCGCTCGACTGCAAGCTGGTCAACTGCCTGGCCGGCATCGCGCCCGCTTCCGTCGCTGCGGGGCAGGCCCGGGCCACCTTCGTCGAGAACATCGGCTATGCCGCCGGGGAGCTCAAGAAGGCCGGCATCCGCCTGGTGATCGAGGCGATCAACACCCGCGACATTCCCGGCTTCTTCCTGACCAACACAAGCCAGGCCGCCGAGATCATCGCCGAGACGGGCTCGGACAATATCGGCCTGCAATACGACATCTACCACATGCAGATCATGGAAGGGGATCTCGCCCGCACCATCGAGAAATACCTGCCGCAGATCTGGCATGTGCAGCTGGCCGACAATCCCGGCCGCAACGAGCCGGGCACCGGCGAGATCAACTATCCCTTCCTCTACCAGTGGCTCGACCAGCTCGGCTATGCCGGCTGGATCGGCTGCGAATACAAGCCCAAGGGCGAGACCGAAGCGGGCCTGGGCTGGCTGAAGCAGGCTCGCTGAGCCCGCCCCATAAATCCCCTTCTCCCCTGGCGGGACTCCGCAGTTCCTGCGGAACCGCTAGGGGTCCCGGCAGGGGGATGAGGGGTCTTGCGATCCCATGCCGGTGTGGTGGTTCACCCCTCATCCGCCCCTATCGGGGCACCTTCTCCCGCAGGGGGAGAAGGAGTTCCCCCGGCGTTTACGCTCCAACAACAAGGATCTTCACCATGAATATCGGCTTTGTCGGACTGGGCATCATGGGTTCCCCGATGGCGGGACACCTGATCGCGGCCGGCCACACCGTCTACCTCACCACGCTCGGCAATGTGCCCGAGGTACTCGTCAAGGCTGGCGGCAAGGCTGAGCCGAGCGCCGCCGACGTTGCCCGCAAGGCCGACATCATCATCACCATGGTGCCCGATACCCCGGATGTGGAGACCGTGCTGTTCGGCAAGAACGGCGTCGCCGAGGGCCTTTCCGCCGGCAAGCTCGTCATCGACATGAGCTCGATCTCGCCTGTCGAGACCAAGAAATTCGCCAAGCGCATCAACGAGCTCGGCTGCGACTATCTCGACGCGCCGGTCTCTGGCGGCGAGGTCGGCGCCAAGGCGGCCTCCCTCACCATCATGGTCGGCGGCCCCGAGGCGGCCTTCGAGCGCGCCAAGACTCTGTTCGAAACAATGGGCAAGAACATCACGCTCGTCGGCGGCAATGGCGACGGCCAGACCACCAAGGTCGCCAACCAGATCATCGTCGCCCTCAACATCGAGGCCGTCGGCGAGGCCCTGCTGTTCGCTTCGCGCGCCGGTGCTGACCCGGCCAAGGTGCGCGAGGCCCTGATGGGCGGCTTTGCCGCCTCCCGCATCCTGGAAGTGCATGGCGACCGCATGGTCAAGCGCACCTTCGATCCGGGCTTCCGCATCGCCCTGCACCAGAAGGACCTCAATCTCGCCCTCACCACGGCCCGCCAGCTCGGACTTTCCCTGCCCAACACCGCCACGGCCCAGGAATTGTTCAATGCCTGCGTCTCGCATGGCGGCGCGGCCTGGGACCATTCCGGCCTGGTCCGAGCCCTGGAGATCATGGCCAATTACGAGATCGGCGCGCCGGTCAAGGGTTGACGCCAGCACGCGCCGGCTCTCGACCGGCCGTAGCGTTGTCCCGCACCCTGTCCCCGCTCGGAGCGGACTGGGGACAGGGCGAGGGGCGGCGCGACACATAATAATTCGCATAAGCGTTTCTTCCTCTGAAAGGTTCGCCATGTCGGAGCGGGCATTGTTGACATCGATGTTCGAGGCAGCAGTGGCTGCGGCGACGCCTTCTGCCTGCATGCCGGCCTTCCTGCCACGGCCGCCGAAGGGGCGGACCATCGTCGTCGGCGCCGGCAAGGCCGCTGCCGCCATGGCCAAGGCCCTGGAAGACACCTGGGACGGGCCGCTTCAGGGCGTGGTGGTGACGCGCTACGGCCATGCCGTGCCTTGCCAGCGCATCGCGGTGATCGAAGCCGCTCATCCCGTGCCGGATCTCAACGGCGTCAAGGCCGCCGCGCGCATGCTGGCCCTGGTGGAAGGGGCCGGGGAAGACGATCTCGTCATCGCCCTGATCTCGGGCGGCGGCTCGGCCCTGCTCAGCCTCCCGGCCGATGGGCTGCTGCTTTCCGACAAGCAGGCGATCAACAAGGCGCTGCTCAAATCGGGCGCACCGATCGACGAGATGAACTGCGTGCGCAAGCATCTGTCCGCCATCAAGGGCGGGCGGCTGGCCGCCGCCGCTTTTCCGGCCCGCGTCGTCAGCCTGGTGATTTCCGACGTGCCCGGCGACGATCTCGCTGCCATCGCCTCCGGCCCCACCGTGGCCGATCCCACCAGCTTTGCCGATGCCCGCGCCATCCTTGCCCGCTATGGCATAGACGGGCCAGCCCCGGTGATCGCCCATCTCGAGGCAGCGCTGGAAGAGACGCCCAAGCCCGGGGATCCGCGCCTCGCGCGCTGCGAGACCCATCTGATCGCTTCGCCCCAGCAGTCGCTGCTTGCCGCGGCGGCGGTTGCCCGCAAGGCCGGTATCACGCCGATCATCCTAGGCGATTCCCTGGAGGGCGAAGCCCGTGATGTCGGCATCGTCATGGCCGGCATCGCCCGCCAGGTCGTCCAGCACGGCCAGCCTGCCGCCGCACCCTGCGTGCTGATCTCCGGCGGCGAGACCACGGTCACCGTGCGCGGCAAGGGGCGGGGCGGGCGCAATGTCGAATATCTGCTCTCGCTCGCCGTCAAGCTCGGCGGACAGCGCGGCATCCATGCCCTGGCCGGCGATACCGACGGTGTCGACGGCGCCGAGGAGGTGGCCGGTGCGATCATCGACCCGACAAGTCTTGCACGCGCACGCGCCGCCGGACTCGATCCGATCGCCAGCCTCGACAACAACGATGCCCATACCCTGTTTCAGGTCCTTGGCGACCAGATCGTCACCGGCCCGACCTTGACCAATGTCAATGATTTCAGGGCCGTTCTCGTGTTGTCCGAGGGAATGAAGCTGTAATGAGACCAACCCTCGCGGCACCAGCCATCTCCGGTGGAGACCATGCCATGGTCCGGCTCGACGAGCTGGCGGCCTGTTCCGCCGACAAAGGTGCGCTGACGCGGCTTTACCTCACGCCGGAGCATGCCGAAGGAGCCTCCCCCGCCAGCGGGAGGCTCTTTGGATTCGTGGTGCTCTCCGTCCCGTTTCGCCGTTTTCGGCAGGGGCAGCGCCACGGTATAGCGGCCGCGGGGCGGGATTCTCTCTCGCCGATACAGGACGTAGCGCACCTGCCTTTTCCTGCGAAGTGCCGGCGTCGGCGCGCTTCCTGATAGTGCGGTGTTTCTTTTCCGCGCCGTATGCCGGAAATGGCGCGGATATCCCTTGCCGGCTTCGGCTGTCTGATCCACCCGTCTGGCAATTTCAATATGGAGCGCAGGAATCCCTCCCCAACGTCGTGGAAGCTGTCACCGCGCAGCGGCGACGGAAGGAGGAGAGTGGCGCCAACAGGTCGGAGGATGGCAAGATCGCGCGACTCGACCTCAACTCCACACGACCTCGCTGTGCCCGGCCACCCTCCCTGACGTCGGGGAGGGAGTCCTGCGCCCTATCCGCCCATGCTGCGATGTGTGGGTGCGGCAGCCGAAGCCAGGGACGAAACCTCGCGCGCCTTTCGCGAACCACGGGACGTGGGCATGCGGCAGCCTCTGGCGAGAAAGGCGGTTCCCGCCTTTGCCCGCTCTGCTTCGATCAACCCGTCGCCGAAACGGATGGGCACGCCGACCGGATGCTCGGTGGCTCGGCGATAAGGACATTGGCCCAAGACAAAAATGGCCCCGCAAGCGGGGCCATTGCACGTGTCGAGGGAAAAGGGGAAGGAACTGGCGCCGAGGCTGGCTCAGCGGACGGCGAGTTGGACGCCGGAACCCGTTTCAACAGGCTTGGCTTCGGCAGCTTTGGCTTCGGCGGACTTGCCGGCGTCGACTGGTGTACCCTGTGCCGCGGCCTTCTCGCTCTTGAGCACCCAGTCGCGCAGCACGCGGCGTTCGTCCAGGGTCATTTCGGTCACGTTGTTCGGCGGCATGGCGTGCGTCATCACCGATTGCACGAAGACTTCATGCTCGTTGCGGGCGATGTTGGTGGGCGAATCCAGGAGCACGCCCTTGGGCGGCATGTTGATGCCCTGATAGACCGGTGTCTCGGCGTGGCACATCGAGCAGCGGCTGGTGATGATGTCGTGCACCGGTCCCGGCACCGTGGCGGCGAGCGCGGTTTCGGTTGCCGCCGGCGCCTCGATGGCGCCGAGGTCGAAGGCATCGCGGAAGGCCGGCGAGCGGAAGGCGCTGATCCAGATGGCGCCGAAGATCAGGATGGCCGCAAGCGCCCAGGTCCACCACTTGTCGCCGCGTCCGGCATGGCGTTCGTTGTAGAACACGCGGATCAGCGCGCCGGCAACCAGGATCAGGCCGACCACCAGGAAGGCGTAGGGGCTGGAATAGGTCAGCGGATAGTGGTTGGACAGCATCAGGAACAGCACGGGCAGCGTCAGGTAGTTGTTGTGCGAGGAACGCTGCTTGGCTGCCTTGCCGAGCGCGGGGTCGGGCACCTGCCCGGCCTTGAGCGCGGCGATAACCTTGTGCTGGTTGGGGATGATGATGAAGAACACATTGGCCGACATCATCGTCGCCATCAGCGCGCCGGTGTGGATGAAGGCGCCGCGGGCCGAGAACATCTGCTGGAAGAACCAGGCCATGAACACCACGAAGACCAGGCCGATGCCGGCCAGCAGCGTCTCGTTCTTGCCGATCGGCGATTTGCACAGGAAGTCGTAGACCAGCCAGCCGGCGGCGAGGCCGCCAATGCCGACCACCAGGGCCACGGCCGGCGACAATACCCGCACGCTGGGATCGATCAGGAGCAGGCTGGATTGGGCGTAATAGACCCACAGCAACAGGCAGAAGCCGGTCAGCCAGGTCGAGTAGGACTGCCATTTGTGCCAGGTCAGGTGCTCGGGCAGGAATTCGGGCGCCACCAGATATTTCTGCACCTGGTAGAAGCCGCCGCCATGGACTTCCCAGGCCTCGCCGCCTTGACCCGCGGGGATCTTCGGGGTGGGGCGCATGCTTGCGTCCAGATGCATGAAGTAGAACGAGGAGCCGATCCAGGCGATGCCGGTGATGACATGGGCCCAGCGCAACATCAGACTGCCCCATTCGTACAGGGTCATCAGCATAGGTTATTTTCTCCCATTTCCTTCCCTGCCTGGAAAGCGGCCCTTTACGACCGGCTTACACAAGGCATGATTATTTCCTACAGTCACGACAAGAACCGCCGGCCCGAAGAGCTGGCAAGCAAGAGTCTCGCCGGTTTGAGTGTCCTCGATCCGCATTCTATTCGTCGAATGAGGTCGAGAACGAAGAGTCGGCTCCGGCCGCAGGCAGCACGAGGGGGAGCATGATCAAGCACAAGCAGTCTTTTGCCGGGCGCTGCATCCGTTTCGATCAACGAACGGCAGTCGCCGCCGATCTGTCCTACGGAACCGCCCGCCATGCTTGAAAACTTCCGTTCCTTCGCCCGAGCCGTCGAAGCCGGCAGCTTCTCCGAAGCCGGCCGCCGCATGCGGGTTTCCGCCAATGTGATCAGCCAGCGCATCCAGGCGCTGGAAAACCATCTCGGCTGCCGGCTGTTCAATCGCACGACCCGCAATATGGGCCTGACCGAACAGGGCCGGATCTTCTACGACCACGTCATCGACGCCTTGCACACCATCGATATGGCCGAGGCCAATATCGGTGAGCTCGGTGCCATGCCGCTGGGGTCGATCCGGGTCGCCGCGCCGCTCGGCCTGGGGCGGCGCCTCGTCGGCCCGACCGCCGCGGCCTATCGCGACACCCATCCCCAGATCGACGTGCAATTGCGCCTGTCCGAGCGCCGCCTCGACATCATCGCCGAATCCTGCGACCTCGCTTTGCAATTCGTCACCTATGCCGACGGCTCGATGATCATGCGCAAGATCGCCGACGCCGAGCGTGTCCTGTGTGCCTCCCCCGCCTATGTCGAACGCGCCGGCATGCCGATGACGCCGGCCGATCTGGCGCGACACCAATGCCTGCTCCTGCGCTTTCCCGGCTCGCGCGAATTCCGCTGGTCCCTCAGCCAGGATGGCGAGGAAATCAGCGTTCCGATCAAGGGCTCGCTCGATGCCGACGACGGCGACGTGCTCACCGCCTGGGCGCTTGACGGGCGCGGCATCGTGCTCAAACCGGTCTACGAAATTGCCGATGCGCTTGCCCAAGGTCGTCTGGTTCCTGTTCTGACCGCCAATCCGCCACCGCCTGCCACGCTGGCCGTGCTCTATCCGACGCGAAATCTCGTGCCCCTCAAGGTGAAGGCTTTCGCCGACCTCTTGGTCGAGCGTGGCCGACGCTATCTCGCGACCGAACTCGCCCGGCTGGGGCCCTTGCCGTCCGGCCTGTCATCCTTGCAGGAGAATGAAGCCTGACACGCTCCATCAAGCCTCAGGACGGCCTGCAGCAGAAGAGTATTCTTTATCGAAACATCTTCACAAAATATTTGGAAATGCCGGGCGGCAAAGTCGCTATGGTCTGGGGTGCGGCCTGATGGGCCGTGCCAGCGAAAACATTTCGCGGTCCGGGCGGATCGCAAGGGTGTGCTCGAAGCCACCCAAAGACAGGATCGGGTGAGAACGACATGGGAAGGCTCTCCACGCATGTGCTCGACGTCTCCAGCGGCAAGCCCGCGCGAGGCGTGACCATCGAACTCCAGCGGCTGGATGCATCGGGCGGGCGGGTCACCGTGACCACGACGACGACGAACCAGGATGGCCGCACCGACCAGCCTTTGATGGTGGGCGATGCCTTCGTGCCCGGCGTCTATGAGCTCATCTTCCACGTCGGCGCCTATTTCCGCGGCCTCGGCGCCACCGGGGCCGGCGAATTCCTCGATGTCGTGCCTTTGCGCGTGACGCTCGCCGACAAGGACGGCCATTACCACGTGCCGCTGGTCTGCTCGCCCTTCAGCTATTCGACCTATCGAGGCTCGTGAGTGATGACCGCAACGACGCAAGGAACCTATGATCGCGACCTCATCGGCTATGCCGGCAAGCCCCCCCACGCGGCCTGGCCCGGCAAGGCGCGCGTCTGCCTGCAATTCGTGGTGAACTACGAGGAAGGCGGCGAGAACTGCATCCTGCACGGCGATGCGGCCTCGGAAGCCTTCCTGTCCGAGATCGTCGGCGCCCAGCCCTGGCCGGGCCAGCGTCACATGAACATGGAATCCATCTACGAATATGGCTCGCGCGTCGGTTTCTGGCGCCTGCACCGGATGTTCACCGAGCGCCAGATCCCCGTCACCGTCTTCGGCATCGCCAGCGCCATGCAGCGCCATCCCGGGGCCGTGGCTGCCATGGTCGAGGCTGGTTGGGAAATCGCCAGCCACGGCCTGAAATGGATCGATTATCGCGACTACACCAAGGAAGGCGAACGCGAGCATATCGAGGAAGCCATCCGCGTTCACACCGAGGTCACCGGTTCCAGGCCGCTCGGCTTCTATCAGGGCCGCACCTCGGCGCAGACGCTGCAATTGACCATGGAGGAGGGCGGCTTCCTCTATTCGGCCGATTCCTACGCCGATGAACTGCCCTATTGGGTCGAAGGGCCGCGCGGCCCGCAGCTGATCGTGCCCTATACGCTCGACGCCAACGACATGCGCTTCGCCACGCCCCAGGGCTTCAACAGCGGCGAGCAGTTCTTCGCCTATCTCAAGGACAGCTTCGACACACTCTATGCCGAAGGCAGCGAGCAGCCGGCGATGATGTCGATCGGCCTGCATTGCCGTCTGGTCGGCCGTCCCGGCCGCGCCGCCGCACTCGCCCGCTTCCTCGATTACGCCCGCGGCCATGCCGAGGTCTGGTTCGCCACCCGCCTCGACATCGCCCGCCATTGGATCCGCCAGCATCCGCCGGAAGGCGGCTATGTGCCGACGCGCCTCAACCGCGCTCTGTTCGTCGAGCGTTTCGGCGGCGTGTTCGAGCATTCGCCCTGGGTGGCTGAGGGCGCCTATGACAAGGGGCTGACGCCGGCCGAGGATACGGCGGAGGGCCTGCATGCGGCGATGATGAAGGTGCTGAACTCGGCTTCCGACGAGGCCAAGCTCGCCTTGATCATGGCGCATCCCGACCTTGCCGGGAAACTGGCCCAGGCCAAGATGCTGACCGCCGAATCCTCCGCCGAGCAGGCCTCTGCCGGCCTCGACCGCCTCACGCCGGCCGAACTCAAGCAGTTCACCGAGCTCAACGATGCCTACAAGGCCCGGTTCGGCTTCCTGTTCATCATGGCGATCAAGGGGCGGAGCAAGGCCGAGATCGTCGCCGCCTTCGAGCGGCGCCTGCAGCATGGCCGGACCCAGGAATTCGCCGAGGCCGTCAAGCAGATCGGCGAGATCGCCCGCCTGCGCCTGAAGGACATGCTGCCCGGCTGAGCGGCGGCAGCACGTGACACCACGTCCATGCCCTGCCATCACGGGGAGGGTATGGCGACCTCCAGCCGCCTCAGGCTTCCAGGAAACGGCCGATATTGTTGAGGGGGCCGACTCCGTCGCAGATGATCTTGAGGATGGCGAGCATCGGGACGGCCAGGATCGCTCCCGGCGCGCCCCACAGCCAGAACCAGAAGATCAAGGCGAGGATGATCAGTACCGGGTTGAGGGTGAAGCGCTTGGCCAGCAGCATCGGCGTGACGATCTCGCCCTCGATCAGATGGATCACCAGATAGAGGCCGGCCGGCAGGGAGGCCGCCAGGATGGTGTCGAACTGCAGCAGGCCGGCAAAGGCGAACAGGGCGACCCCGAAGAAGGGCCCCATGATAGGCACGAAATTGAGAGCGAAGGCGACGACGCCCCACAGAACCGGGTCGCCCAGGCCCGTGGCCCACATGGTCAGGGCAGTGGCCAGTCCCACCAGCGCGTTCATCACGGTGATCGTCGCCAGATAGATCGAGATGTTCTCCTCGATCTGCTGCGACAGCGTCACGACCTGCCGCTTGTCGCTGAAGCGAGGCAGAATTTCGACCATACGCCGCAGGAAGGTGTCGCCGGATACCAGCAGGAAATACAGGATCAGGATCGTCTCGAAGAAGCCGCTGGCGAAATGCTGCGTGCCACGGAAGGCCGCGCCGAGAATGTCGACATTGGCACCGCCGCCGGCGCCGATCTGCTGCATGAAGCTCTGGAAGGTCTGGATCGGCTGGTTGAGGAAGGACAGGCGCTCCTGCAGCCGCGGCAGGGCATCCGGCAGGCGGGTGGCCCATTCGGTGGCGGGGCCGGCGACGGCGGCCCCCAGCCCCACGAACAGGCCGAAGAACACGAAGATCATCAGGAGGGCCGCGATGCTGCGCGGCAGGCGGAAGCGCTCGAGCTGGCGCATGACCGGCTGGAACAGCAATTTCAATACGAAAGCGAGCACCAGGGGCAGAATGATGTCGGCGGCGACATAGGCGATCGTCAGGCTCGCCAGAACGAGCAGGCAGGCCTGGATGGCCGTCTGGGGCGAGACGCTGCTAGGCCCCTCGTCGAGCTCGACGGGGGCGTCGGGCTGCACGGCGGGCTTGTCGGCGGAAAGGGAAGTGGTCTGGTCTTGCATGCATGCCCCTGCTGGTAGCCCGGATTCGTTGTTTTTCGTCGAGGGTGCCTCGTCGGCACGCCATGGTCAGGCCCAACACAATGGAAGGCCTGAGAGTTCCGGCCCGCATGAAACGGACGATGATCGGGCCAGGTTCCGGCGGAACCATCGCGTAAGCAGTGCGTTTCCCGCCTGCCAGGCCGGTTGTCGGCCTGGCAGCCGGCGCTGCGGCGCCCGCCCGGTGCGCCCGGCATTCAAGCCACCTGCCGGGCATCCGGACGCGTGTCGCCAAGTGGGTGTGACGAAGCATGAGGCAGTTTCCTTGACCTTGCGCGTTTCATGTGAAACCGGATTTGCGACGAAACCCAAATGCTTGCATCGGCCCATGTTGCAGTGCAGTGTGCCGCGGTGATGCGCGGTACCTCTCGCTGCTCGATGCGCTGGTGGTCCGCAGGACGGCCGAACGGGAGACGATGGCATGACCCAGCTCTTCGGCACCCGGATCCGTGAAGGACATCCTCATCCGCGCGGTGCGATCTGGGACGGGGCCGGCACCAATTTCGCGCTGTTTTCGGCGCATGCTACCAAGGTCGAGGTCTGCTTGTTCGATCCGAGCGGCGTCGAGGAGCTCGAGCGCATCGAACTGCCGGAATTCACCGACGAGATCTGGCATGGCTACCTGCCCGATGTCAGCCCCGGCATGCTCTATGGCTATCGCGTACACGGCCCCTACGAGCCCGAGGCGGGGCACCGCTTCAATCCCAACAAGCTCCTGCTCGATCCCTATGCCCGCGCCCATGTCGGCGCGCTGACCTGGGATCCCGCCTTGTTCGGCTATACGCTCGGCGAGGGCGATCTCAGCTTCGATACGCGCGACAGCGCCCCCTTCATGCCCCGCTGCATGGTAGTGGATGCGCGTTTCGACTGGCCGGGCAACCGCTCGCTGGTGCCCTGGGACCAGACCATCATCTACGAGACTCATGTGAAGGGCTTCACCAAGCGCCATCCCGGGATCGCGCCAGCCTTGCAGGGCACCTATGCGGGCCTCGCCTCGATCCAGTCCCTCGAGCATATCCGCTCGCTCGGTGTCACCACGGTCGAGCTCCTGCCGGTGCATACCTTCGTCGACGACGATCACCTGCTCCAGCGCGGCCTGAGGAACTACTGGGGCTACAACTCCATCGGCTTCTTCGCGCCCGATCCGCGCTATGCCGCCGACCCCGCGGGCGTGCTGGCCGAATTCAAGCAGATGGTGGCACGTTTCCACGATGCCGGCCTCGAGGTCATCCTCGACGTCGTCTACAACCACACGGCGGAGGGCAACGAACTCGGTCCGACCCTGTCCTTCAAGGGGATCGACAATGCCTCCTATTACCGGCTGATGCCCGATCAACCGCGCTACTACATCAACGATACCGGCACTGGAAACACCCTGAATGTCAGCCATCCGCGCGTGATCCAGATGGTGACGGACAGCCTGCGCTACTGGGTGAACGAGATGCATGTCGACGGCTTCCGCTTCGACCTCGGCACCGTGCTGGCCCGCGAGGTCGATGGCTTCAATCCCGATAGCGGCTTCCTCAAGGCTGTCAGCCAGGATCCCGTGCTGGAGAATGTCAAGCTGATCGCCGAGCCCTGGGATGTCGGGCTCGGCGGCTACCAGGTCGGCGGTTTCACGCCGGGGTGGGCCGAGTGGAACGACGTCTATCGCGATACGGCGCGTGACTTCTGGCGGGGCGAGGCCCGGCCTGCGGCCCTGGCGCCGCGTCTGTGTGGCTCGCCGGACAAGTTCGACCACCGCGGTCGCAAGTCCTGGGCCTCGGTCAACTTCGTCACCGCCCATGACGGTTTTACGCTGCGCGACCTGGTCTCCTATAACGATCGCCATAACGAAGCCAATGGCGAGGACAATCGGGACGGCAGCTCCAACAACCGCTCCTGGAATTGCGGTGTCGAGGGGCCGAGCGAGGATGCTGCCGTCAGGGACCTGCGTGAGCGTCAGATGCGCAATTTCCTGGCATTGCTGCTGCTCTCCCAGGGGACGCCGATGATCGTGGCCGGCGACGAGTTCGGCCGCAGCCAGCGGGGCAACAACAATGCCTACTGCCAGGACAACGAGATCAGCTGGCTCGATTGGCAGGCGGCGGAAGAGGGCAAGGCGCTGACCGATTTCGTCCGCAGGCTGACGGCGCTCAGACGCAAATATCCCATTCTGCGGCGATCACGCTTTCTGATCGGCGAGCGCATCAACGAGGCGATCGACGTACGCGAGGCGACCTGGATCCATCGCAGCGGCGAGGAAATGACGCGGTCGCACTGGGACGATGCAGGGGAACCTGCCTGCTTCGGCCTGTTGCTGGATGGCCGGGCCCAGGCCAGCGGCATCCGCAAGCGCGGATCGGATGCCACGCTGCTCGTCCTGCTCAATGCCCATCACGAGACGATGAGTTTCACCATGCCTCCCTGCTATGACGGTTCGGCATGGAAACGCCTGGTCGCCACCGACGATCCGGGGCTGCCCGAAGCCGACATCGCCGTCGGCGAAGCCTATGCGCTTGCCGGCCGCTCGCTGGTCCTGTTCGAGCGCGTCGATTGAGCGCGCTCCTGCTTTCCCGGTCAGATCGTCTATAGTGGCTCGAGCGCCCCAGGCGCCTATTTCAGCAGTCAGTGATTCTCAGGTCCGGAAGCGGTTTCCGGCAGCAATTTCGATTTGAGTCCGAGATCAAAAGCATGGCCGATCACGACAAGAGGACCATTCTCGTCGTCGAAGACGAGGCAGTCATCCAGCTGCTCGTCGTCGACATCCTGAACGATCTCGGCTTTGCCACGCTCGAGGCCAAGGATGCCGATTCGGCCATTCCCCTGCTGGAGGGCACGCAAGGCATCGATCTGCTGATCACGGATATCGGGCTGCCGGGCATGAACGGCTGGGATCTGGCCCGGCGGGCACGCGAGGCGAGGCCGGCGCTGAAAGTGCTCTTCCTCACCGGCTATGAAGCCGCCGAGCGGCAGGATCTGGAAATGGATGAAGGGCAGGACGTCATCGTCAAACCCTTCGAGACCGGCGAATTCGAGGCCAAGGTCAGGTCGATTCTGCCTGCAGGCTGAATCGGAACAAAGGCCGGCTTCGGGCGTTCGTTCCCCAGAGCAAACGAGCATTCCCTGTTGAATGCTCATTTGCCTCAACTCGTTGTTTCGACACGCCTTTGCGATGCCGATCCATCGCAGGACGTCCTGACGGAGCCTGAGGGGACAAGAGCCGTGAAACAGCAAGCCTTCGCCGAGCCAGCCATGCACAACGCGCCGGAGCATCGTACTGGCCCGCGCAAGCCGGTCCATGGCAGTCCCGGCGCCGAATCGGGAGGCGACGATGTCGACGGCGTCCCTCCGGTGACCGTGGTGCTGGTCGATGACGACAAGGATGTCCGGCTGATCACGGCCGATTTGCTCGAAGATGCCGGCTTCAGGGTGCTGCAGGCCGGCCGCGCCGAAGCCGCGCTCGACATCCTGGCCTCGAACGGGGATGCCCGGGTCTTGATCACCGATGTCCGCATGCCCGGGCCGATGAGCGGCTATGATCTTGCCTTGAAGGCCAGGGAACGCTGGCCCAGCCTGGAAATCATGTTCGTCTCCGGCTTTGGCTTGCCGGAGCGACGTCGGCTCTATTTCGACTGCCTCCTGGTCAGCAAGCCCTTCAATCCCGACGAATTCGTCAACCAGGTGCGCGGCCTGGCCGAGCGCGCGAACTGAGCGGCGGCAGAGTCAGGCCATGTCGGGTAATGCCCGCAGCCTCGGCACGCGGGACAGCAGGATGACCAGGAGCTGGACCAGGAAGCCGATGGCGGCTGCGCCCAGGCAGGCTGCTGCGCCGGCGTAAGCGGCGATGAAGGCGCCCGCCGCCGCCCCGACCGGCCTTGCCCCGAAGGTTGCGGTCATGACCAAGGCCGAGACGCGTCCCAGCATGGCGTTGGGTGTAATCGCCTGCCGGAGCGTGGTGGTGGTGATCGTCCACAGGATCGGCCCGGCGCCGAACAGGAAATAGCTGAATCCGGCAAGGATCGGCGAAGGGAACCATACCGTCCCCAGCATGAGGAGCGAGGCGCAGAAGCCGCCGAACGGCCCGAGCACGATCATGGTGCCGAAGGAGACGCGCCGAGCCAGTGCCGGGGCGATGCCGGCTCCGGCAATCATGCCGGCCCCATAGATGCCGAGGGTGACGCCGACCTCGAAAGCCGTCAGTCCAAGTATCTGTACGGCATAGGCGACATAGACGGCCTGGATGCAGAACCAGCCGATATTGAAGAAGACGGCGGTGAGAAGGATCGGCCTGAGCAGATCGTGGCGGATGACGAAGGCGGCGCCGTCCTTCAGATCGTGCAGGAGCTTGCGGCCGGTGCGAGCCGCCAATTCTTCCTTCGGCAGGCCGGCGAGCAGGAGCACAGCCCAGATCGAGAGGACGGTGGAGAGGACGTAGGCGACGGGCGCCCCGGTCCAGCCGACGAGGGCGCCGCCAAGGGCCGGGCCGCCGGCATAGGCGGCGCTGCGCGCCAGTTCCAGCCAACGGTTGGCATCGGCAAGCCGGGTGCGCGGCACCAGCGTGGGGATCAGGGCCGGCGCGGCGACGCTGTAGCATACCGTGCCGATGGCGCCGACGCAGCCGAGCAAAGCCAGCAGGGACAGGTTCATCTGGCCGAGGCCGAGCAGCAGGACGGTGAGCGCAAGGGAAAGTGTGCGCAACGCCTCCGACGCCACCATCAGCTTTCGCCGCGAAGCGCGATCGGCGATCAGGCCGGCCGGGATGGAGAGCAGGAGAAAGGGCAGGGTCTGGGCCGTCTGGAGCCAGCCTGTTTCGGCCGGGCCGGCGGCGAGCAGGATCACGGCCGCGAGGGGCGCGGCGGCCAGGGCGATCTGCTCGGAGAGCTGGGCAAGGAGATTCGACCAGCCGATGCGCCGGAAAGCCGGCGGCAAGCGGTCTCTTTCGGGCGTCTTCATGACAGACCTCGGCAGGGAAAGGATCGCCGAACAAAAGCCGACGGCGCGGGTGCCAGCCACCCGTTTCCTGTGCTTGCCGAAGAGGTCATGCTGATCGCGCCGCTCGTCGCTGGCGGGCATCGCTCCTTGCGTGGAACGCGGTTCAGGCCGGGCGCAGGCTGGCCCGTTTGTTGAAGAACAGTGCCTGGCTGATCGTGGCCTTCACGATTTCGGGCCGGAAGGGCTTGGTGATCAGGAAGGTCGGTTCCGGCTGCTGGCCGGTCAGCAGCCTTTCGGGATAGGCCGTGATGAAGATCACCGGCAGTTCCACGCTCGCCAGGATCTCGTTCACGGCTTTCAGGCCGGAGCTACCGTCAGCGAGCTGAATGTCGGCGAGGATCAAGCCAGGTGAGTGTTCCGCCACCTGGGCGAGTGCCTGGGCATGGGTGCGTGCGATGCCGACGACGCGGTGTCCGAGCTCTTCCACGATCGATTGCAGGTCGAGCGCGATGATCGGCTCGTCCTCGATGATCAGGATCTCGGTGGCGATCTGGCGGGCGACCTCCTCGGTGGCCTCGGCCACCAGGGTGATCACTTCCTTTTCGTCGACCCGCATGATGATGGCTGCTTCTTCCGAGGAAAAGCCTTCCATCGTGGTCAGCAGGAAAGCCTGCCGCGAGCGCGGGGCCAGGCGTTCCAGGCGCTGCTCCGGCGAGATGCCCTCGACCTGCTTGGCCGGCTCCATGTTGAGCGCCAGCGAAGACCACAATCTCAGGAACACCTGATAGAGCGCGATGCGTGGCGGAAGGGCGCGCGGAAAGGAAGCGGGATCGGCAACCAGGGCCTCCAGCGTCTCGACCACATAGGCGTCGCCGCTGGCCTGGCTGCCGCTCAGGGCCCGGGAAAAACGCCTCAGATAAGGCAGTTGCGGCGCGATCTCGGCTGCGATCGACATTGACATGCTCCCAATCGGTCGCTCATGCGGCTCCGGCAGAGCACCACAGACGAATAGTTCCTGACAATGAATTTATTTCTTCGACAGAATGGAACGTATCCGGCATGGGATGCGTTTCGCCGGTTGGTATTGCATTGCCTCCTCCCCGACGACGGGCCTTCACGCCGGCCCAAGCAGAATTTCCCGGTGAGGCCGTGGATGGGCCTCCCCAAGAAACTCTGCAAATGTTCGGTATGGTGCCGATTCCTCTCGAGCGGGTCGATGGCCCGCGCGAGAGGAAGCGGCTTGGAAGCAATGTCGGTGCCAGGCCGTTTCCACGGGAGTAGCAATGTCGAGGAATAAGAAGCCAGACGAGGATCTGCCCGATCAGAGCCCCCCCGATGGCGGCAAGCTCGATCCGCAGATCCGCGACTATGTCGCTCGCTCCCTGCAGGCCCATTATGAATCGATCGTCCGGGCGCCCGTGCCCGACAGGTTTTTGACACTCCTGGCCGAGCTCGAAGAGCAGGAGAAGAAGGCCGGGGAGGGCAAGGACGATGAGCGGCGATAGCTTCAAGGACGGGCTCATCGCACATATTCCCAGTCTGCGTGCCTTTGCCGCGTCCCTGTCGGGCTCGATCACCCTGGCGGACGATCTGGTGCAGGATACGCTGCTGAAGGCCTGGGCCAATGCCGACAAGTTCGAGCCGGGCACCAATATGCGAGCCTGGCTGTTCACCATCCTGCGCAACATCTACTACTCGCTCTACCGCAAGCGTTCGCGCGAGGTGCAGGACAGCGATGGGGTCTATGCCGAGCGCCTGGCCGTCCATGCCGACCAGGAAGGGCACCTGGCGATCGCCGATTTCACGGCCGCCCTCGCCAAGCTGCCCGAGGAGCAGCGCGAGGCCCTGATCATGGTGGGCGCCTCGGGTATCTCCTATGAGGAGGCGGCGGAAATCTGCGGCGTTGCGCTCGGTACGATCAAAAGCCGCGTCAACCGGGCGAGGTCGCGGCTGGCCGAAATGCTCTCGACCAGCGATGCGGATGAAACGGGGCCGGATGCCAAGATGCTGGCGGCACTGCGGGCCGGCGGGCGCGAGCCTCCCTCGTGACGGCCCGCTTTCGCCAAGTCTTCAATAGGATCTTGGTCTTCAATAGGATCTTGGCCTTCGATACGGTCCAGGCCAAACTGCTGACCTTCTTCCTGATGGTCGCCATACCGGTCGGTGCCATCACCAGCATCATCGCGGTGGTGACCTATCGCGATGACGTCAAGACGATCGAGACGTCCCAGGCACAGACGGTCGGCAATTTCGTCGTTCGCATGGGCATCTGGTATGTCGGCGTCGTACGGGGGCTGATGATCTCGGCCGCCGAAGTCACGAACGGCGCCTCCTGCGAGGCGGTCGGCAAGGCCAATGTGGGACAGCTCGACGGCTACCAGGCCCTGCTGATCCAGGGGGATGGCAGCCCGGCCTGCCTGTTTTCCGGCATATCCGGCCTGGACCGGTCCTCGCTTGGCGCCGAATTGGCAGCGCAGGCTGCCAAGCCGGTGCTCCAACCCCGCGCGGTGTTGTCGCCGGTAACCAGCCGCTATGATTCGGTGGTGCTTGGGGGCGAGCGCCGGATCGTCGTCTATGCCCGGCGCGAGGGCAAGCCGGACGCGCCGGGCTGGCAGGCACTGCTGGTGGTCGCTCCGCAGGCCCTCGATCGTGTCTTCAACCTCGGTGACGGCGCGCGTGACTTCGTCGCTGCCCTGATCACCGTGCATGAGGACATCGTGTTTGCTCGGGGGCGCCCGGCGGACGACAATGGCTGGCTGCCGGCGAAGGGAACCTTTCCCGTGACCCGACAGCGCTGGATCGCCGTCAGCGGCGCCGGCCAGACGCGGATCTACTATGCCATGCCGGCGGCGCCCGATCTCTATATCGTCGCCAGCTTCCGTGACATCCATCTGCGGGCAGCCCGCTCGCAATTCCTTTTCCTGCTGCTGGCGCCCCTCGCCGCCTTGCTGTTGTTGCTGGTCGTCTTTGCCCGGGTGATGAAACGGCATCTGGTGCAATGGCTCAAGGGCATCGAGGCTGCGTCGCGGGCTCGGCGCCATTCGGGCTGGGGACGTGTACCGCTCAGTGCCCAGATGCCGTCGGACATCCGCAATGTGGTGGTCGCCTTCAACGACATGGTGGAGGAGCAGGAAGCACGCGAGCACCGCCTGCAGACGGCGCTTGCGGCCAACCATGCCCTTACCCGCGAGCTGCATCACCGGGTGAAGAACAATCTCCAAGTGGTGCAGAGCTATATCGGCCTATCCAAGAACGCCTATGCCGGCGATGCCCGCATGGCCTTGAGCGAGGCTGAATGCAGGGTGCACGTGTTGTCGGCGGCCTATCGGGGTGCCCTGTCCGAGGGCGAGATGCATCCGGTGGCGGTCGAGCCCTTCCTGCGTGACGTCACACAGGTGATCGGCAGGCTGCTGTGCCGCCCCGGGCAAAGCATGGCTTTACGCGGGCGGACCGACATGGCGCTGCCGGTGGATCGCGCTATCCCGCTCGGCCTGCTCGTGGTCGACCATGCCTCCGCCATCCTGCATCCCGGCCTGGCACTCGTTCTCACGCTCGACATCGAGGATCTCGACGGCGGGCGCTTCGGCTTCGGATTTGCTGCCGACAGGCCGGTGGAACCGCCGCAGCCCTCGCGAATCCTGCTGGGCCTCGTGCAGCAGCTCGACGCAGTCGAGAGGAAGGACCTCGCTGCGGGTGACCTGGGGGCCTGGGAGCTTGCCGCTGCCGGCGACGGCGAGCAGCAGGCGGAAGACCGGGGGACCGGCGCTTCCGCAGCGGAATAACCCTTGCCAACGGTCATATAGTGCCTATGTTTCCTGTTGAGGGGACCGGCAGACGGTCATCGATTAGGCGATGCTCGCCTGTTGGTGCTCCTCAGGGTAGGTGCCGCCTCATGGTCGATCGGTGCAGGATTGTTAGGAAATTGTAACTGAACTTTGCGCGCCCCGGCGCGTTAACAATTCAGCATGATCGGACGTTTGGCCGAGTATCAGGGGTATAGAACATGATGAACACTCTGCTTGCGGTTCTTTCGACCTTATTGGCCACGGGGCTCTGCACCCTCGCGGTAGCGTCGATGCGCCAGCCGGCTCGCGTCAAGGTCGTCGCGCGGCGCAACAGGCGGTCCCTGCCCCGGGATTGAGCCGGTTTCGTAGCAAGTAGGACGGAATGGGGGAGGAACGCGTGTTCCTCCCCCATTCCGTTTGATGGAGCTTGAACGGCCGGCCTCATCCGTCGATTGCCGCCCGGATGCGGCGTGAGAGCTGGTCGATCGAGTAGGGTTTGTAGAGTGGTCTGGTGTCGAGGCCTGATATCTCGACCCGCCCATTGTCGTCCGGCGCGTAGCCGGTGGTGAACAACACCTTGATGCCGGGGGAATGGGCCCGGGCGCGGCTGGCGAGTTCGCCGCCGTTCATCCCGGGCATGACGATGTCGGTGAACAGCAAGGTGATGGGCCGGCCGGCTGCGACGAAACCGAGGGCCTCGCTCGGGGATGCGGCCTCGAGAATGGTGTAGCCGAGCCCGCGCAAGGCCTCCACCGCCATGGAGCGCACCCTGTCCTCATCCTCCACCACCAGCACGGTCTCGCCGGGATGACCATGGAAGGTGGTGGGAAGCCCGTCCCACAGGGGGCGCTGGGCCTCGGCAGCCTCCGAGCGTGGCAAATAGAGCCTGATCGTGGTGCCTTGTCCCGGCATCGATGCGATGGTGACATGGCCGCCGGTCTGGCGCACGAAGCCGAAGACCTGGCTGAGGCCCATGCCGGTGCCCTTGCCCACGCCCTTGGTGGTGAAGAAGGGGTCGAAGGCGCGCGCGGCCACGTCTTCCGACATGCCGATGCCGGTGTCGATCACCGCCACGCTGAGATAGGAACCGGAGGCGATGCCGAATTCCTCGGCCTGGCTGCGGCCCAGTATGGCATTGCTGGTTTCGATGGTGAGTTCGCCACCGTCGGGCATGGCGTCACGCGCGTTCACCGACATGTTGAGCAGGGCGTTTTCCAGCTGGCTCCTGTCGGTCTCCACCGCCCAGCCGTCCGGCGCCAGGATCGTGGTGATGTGGATATGCTCGCCCAGCGTGCGCGACAGCAGGTCGGCCATGTCGGCGATCATGGCGTTGGGCGACACGGCTTCCACCGTCAGCGGCTGCTGGCGGGAGAAGGCGAGCAGGCGCTTGGTCAGTGCGGCGGCGCGCTCGGCGCCGTCGAGAGCGCCGTCGATATAGCGTCCGACATTGGTCTGGCCGCGCTCCAGCTTGCGCTTGAGCAAAGTGAGGCCGCCGATGACCACGGCGAGCATGTTGTTGAAGTCATGGGCGATGCCGCCGGTGAGCTGCCCGAGAGCCTCGACCTTCTGCAACTGATGCAGGCTGTTCTCGGCCGTGGCCCGGGCGGCTATGGCGGTCTGGACCCGCTGCTCCAGCGTCTCGTTGAGTTCGCGGAGCCTGGCCTCGGCCTCTCTCTGCCTGGAAATGTCGGTATTGGTGCCGAACCAGCGCAGGATCCGGCCGGTATCGTCTCGGACCGGGGCGACGCGGGTAAGGAAAGGGCGGAAGATGCCGTCCCTGCCGCGGAGCGGGAAGACCATCTCGAAAGCGCTGCCCTGTTCGAGCGATTCCCGCCAATGCGCGATGATATCGGGCAGCTGCCGGCGGTCATGCACCGAGCGCCAGCCCCATCCCTGCATCTGCTCGAGCGATGAACCCGTATAGTCATACCAGCGCTGATTATACCAGTAGATGCCGCCATGCGCGGCGGCCATCCAGCACAGGATCGGGATGTTGTCCGCCAGGGTGCGGAAGTTGGCCTCGCTCTCGCGCAGGGCCGTTTCGGCCGCCCGGATGCGCAGCAAGGCGCGGACGGAGGCGACGAGTTCGACCGGTTCCCAGGGCTGGGCGAGGCAGGAATCGGCACCCGCTTCCAGCGCCCGCATGCGATTGTCGCCCGAAACGAAGGATGCCGAGGTCTGCAGCACCAGGGTATCGGGATAATCCTGCTTGATGATGCGGCAAAGATCGTGGCCGCTCATGTCGGGCAGCCTCTCCTCGAGCAGCACCAGGGTCGGCCGTCGCTCGCGGACCAGGACGAGGGCATCGAAGCCCGAGCCTGCTTCGATCACGTCGATTTCGCTTGCCCGGCCAAGGGCCTCGGTCTTGGCGCGCCGCTCGACCACGTGGTCGTCGAGGTTGAGGACGAGATGGCGTCGAAACTCCATTGTACCCACCAAGATCACCGCCCTGTCAGGGGCTGCATTCCCATCTGCATCCTAACACGGATGCCTGAGGCGTCTTGTGATTGGACGGAGGCATCAAGGATCACAAAGACATACTTGCCAATCCGTGGATTGGCTTGGAAACAAGGAACTAGAGGCAGCGTCCGGTCGTGAACGCGCCGGCTCTGAAGAACGCCCCTGCAGGATGGAAGGTTCCGGGCTCGATGCCACGGCCTGTTTTCGACCGTTCGGCGTGCCGTGGACGCTGCCATCATGCTCTTGACCTGCCATGCCCATGCACCCGGTCTCTCGTCGTTCAATCAGAGATGAGGGTTATCAAAGCGCTTTGAGATGCCGATTTTGGTTGAAATCTGGCTTCCTCGCCCTATCTTAACGAGGGCACGCATCCGCCTTCCGAAGGTTGCTCCATTGAGGGGAAGGAAATTGATCGTGGCGGGGAACCGCCGGGATCATGGCGGGTTGAGGCTATGTGCCATCGCGCGATGCTCGCCGCGCCCGGCTTGTTCCGGGCACCTGGACGATAGGTGTTTCGAGTTCGTCCGCGGGGACCGGAAGCCGCCGGTCGCGGTAGATTCAGGTTTGAGCCTGACAAGGCCAGACAGACTCTAGGCCATGGGCGTTACTTGCCATAACCCAGACCGGGAGAGACATTGATGAGCAATGAGATAGAACAGAAGATCCGCGACAAGGCCCATGAATTGTGGGTCTTGGACGGACAGCCGGAGGGGCGCGAATTGTTCCATTGGGACCTCGCACGCCAACTGGTGCTGCAGGAAAATACGGCCGAGTTCACATTGGTGCCGACACCGCCCTGCATCGAGGATCTGATCGACCCGCTGGCCGCGCCGGACAATCTGCGCGAGATCCCGGACCTCACCCATCTCGGGGAAGATGCGGTGGAACCCGAAATCCCGCTCAAGAAGGTCGCCGGGGGGCGGGGCTGAAACCGATCGCCGAGAGCATGGTTCTTCTCCTGCGGCCGGAGCGCGAAGGCGCGTTCCGGCCTTGAATTGTGGCAGCCCGTCCTGTGCCGATGACGACGCTGACTGCCAGTCCCATTCCTTGAAATTCGCCCTTTCGAGCGGCTGAAATCGCAAAATCCGCCCCGAATGCCCGCCTGACGCTTGCCTCCGCGCGCCAAGGTGCTTACTGCGAACGCTGACCGATTTGATAGGAAGCGTCCGCATGTCTGCCTCTTTGAACCGCCTCGTCGATGAGATGTTGGCGAATGCCTTTTCAGCCTGTGGATTGCCGACCGAGACCGCCCGAGCCACCCGCTCCACACTGCCGGAGCTCGCGGACCTGCAATGCAACGGCGCCATGCCGCTGGCCAAGAGCCTCAAGCGCAATCCGCGCGAGCTCGCTGCCGAGATCGCCGAAAAGCTGAAGGACCTCCCGGCCTTCAAGGAAGTCTCGGTGGCTGGCCCCGGCTTCCTCAATCTGCGCCTGTCCGATGAATTCCTGTCCGAATGCGCCGCGGCCCAGGCCGCCTCGCCCGATCTCGGCATCGTGCAACTGCCAGCAGATACGGTGGTGCTCGACTATGGCGGCCCCAACGTCGCCAAGCCGCTGCATGTCGGCCATCTGCGCGCCTTGGTGATCGGCGAGAGCCTGCGGCGCATCAATGCAGCCCAGGGCCTCAACACGGTCTCCGACATCCATCTCGGTGATTGGGGCCTGCAGATGGGCCAGCTGATCTCCGAGATCCGGCTGCGCTGGCCCGACCTCGGCCCGGGCGAGGCGCCGGACCTGACCATGGACGACCTGCAGCGCATCTATCCGGAGGCCGCCGCGGCCTGCAAGGCCGATCCCGCCCGCATGGAACTCGCCCGCGCCGCCACCGCCGCCTTGCAGGCGGGCGATCCCGACGCCACGGCGATCTGGCAGAAGCTGCGCGACATCTCGCTGACGGCGCAGCGCGTCGACATCGATCTTCTCGACACCCATTTCGATCTTTTCCTGGGCGAAAGCGACGTGCAGCCGCTGATCCCCGGCATGATCGCCGACATGCGCGCCAAGGGCGTGGCGGTGGAAAGCGAGGGCGCCCTGATCGTCGACGTCGCCACGCCCGGCGACAACAAGCCGATGCCCCCGCTCCTGCTGCAGAAGAAGGACGGCGCGGCCCTCTATGCCACCACCGATCTCGCCACCATCGTGGCCAGGGTGCGCGACCAGGACCCCAAGCGTATCGTCTATGTCGTCGACCAGCGCCAGGAACTGCATTTCCGCCAGGTCTTCAAGGCGGCCGAGCGGGCGGACCTGGCACCGGGCGTCGAGCTGATCCATGCCGGTTTCGGCACGGTGAACGGCGCCGACGGCAAGCCCTACAAGACCCGCGAAGGCGGGGTGGCGCAGCTCAAGGACCTGCTCGGCGAGGCGATCGAGAAGGCAGGAGAGCGTCTGGTCAACGACGATCCGACGCTCGATCGCATCGAACTCGCCAAGCTGGTGGGTCTCGCCGCGGTCAAGTTCGCCGATCTCTCCTCCTACCGCATCTCGGGCTACATCTACGACGCGGACCGCATGGTCTCCTTCGAAGGCAAGACCGGGCCCTATGTGCAATATGCCTGCGTGCGCATCGGCTCCATCCTCGCCAATGCCGAGGCCAAGGGGTATCAGGCCGGCGCCCTGCAGGTGGCGGCTCCGGCCGAGCGCGCCTTGGTGCTCGAATGCGCCAGGCTGCCCGAAGTGGTCGCTTCCGCCGGACGCAACAATGCGCCGAACGAGGTCGCCGACTATGTGTTTTCGGTGGCACAGGCCTTCAGCCGCTTCTACACCGATTGCCCGGTGCTGGCCGCCGATACCGAGGCCGAGCGTGCCTCCCGCCTCGCTTTGTGTGGCCTTGCTCGTGCCGTGCTGGCCAAGGGGCTGTGGCTGCTCGGCATCGCGGTTCCCGAACGGATGTGACGTGCGAGCGCGGGAGTCTCTTCCCGCGCCCCCGATTTGCTGCTACGCACGCCTCGAATTGACTGACAAATAGAGGCGGCCTTCATGAGCCAGCATTCCATCGCCATCATCGGCGTCGGCAAGATCGCGGTCGACCAGCATCTGCCTGTGATCGCCAAGAACCCGGCCTTCCGGCTGGCCGCCCTGGTGAGCCAGCGCGGCGTCGAGCAGGCGGGCGTGCCGACCTTCCGCACCCCGGCCGAGCTCTATGCCGCCATGCCGGATCTCGACGCGGTGGCGATCTGCACGCCGCCTTCGGTGCGCCACCAGGTGGCGCTGGAGGCGCTGAACGCCGGCATGAACGTGCTCCTGGAAAAGCCGCCGGCGCCCACCGTCAGCGAGCTGGCCGATCTCGTGC
Source organism: Labrys neptuniae (assembly GCF_040797145.1). NCBI lineage: Bacteria > Pseudomonadati > Pseudomonadota > Alphaproteobacteria > Hyphomicrobiales > Xanthobacteraceae > Labrys > Labrys neptuniae. The sequence goes on from NZ_JBFNQD010000002.1 coordinate 366,443, forward strand.
GCCAGGCGGCGGCCCGGCGCTGCGTGCTGTTCGCCACCTGGCACTCGCAATACAATGCCGGGGTCGAAGAGGCGAAGAAGCGCCTGGCCGGCCGCAAGATCGCCTCCCTCGCCATCACCTGGAAGGAAGACGTGCGGCGCTGGCATCCGGGCCAGGAATGGATCTGGCAGCCGGGCGGCTTCGGTGTGTTCGATCCGGGCATCAACGCGCTGTCGATCCTCACCGAGATCGCGCCGGAGCCCTTCTTCGTCACGGCAGCGAGCCTGACCTATCCCGCCAATCGCGATACGCCGATCGCGGCCAGACTGACCTTCGCTTCCGATGCCGGCCTGCCCGGCGCTGAACTGACGGCCGAGTTCGACTGGCGCCAGACCGGCGACCAGACCTGGACCATCGAGATCGTTGTCGAGGACGGCACCCGGCTCACCCTGATCGACGGCGGCTCCAAGCTTGCCGTCAACGGCAACCTGACCGTGGCCGAGCCGATGGCCGAATATGAAGGCATCTATGCCCGCTTCGCCGGCCTGCTCGATCGCGGCGAGAGCGCGGTCGATGCTGCGCCCTTCCATCTGGTCGCCGACGCCATGGTGGTGGGCAAGCGCGAGACCACCGACGCCTTCGAGTGGTGATCGCCCGAGGCTGTCACGGGGCATTGCTCACCTCTCCTCCTTTTAGGTCGCGCTGCCCCTCACCTTACCTCTCCCCGTAAGAACGGGGCGAGGGGACTTTGACGTCGCGTTTCATGCCGAGACCGCACCATCTCGCTCAACCGTTGGGCGAGATGAATGGACCGAGGGCCAGTCGCAACGCCTGTGCCTCCTCGCCCCGTTCTTACGGGGAGAGGTAAGGCGAGGGGCAGCGCGACCGTGAGCGATTATCTCTCTGCCGGATGTCCTTCATACCAAAAGCTATTTCGAAGACTCGGATGCATCGACATTCCCGAGCTTTGGTATCAATAGGTCGCCCGGCCGCCGGAAAGATCGAACACCGCGCCCGTGGTGAAGGAATTCTCCCTGGTGGCCAGCCAGCAGATCATGGCGGCCGCCTCGGCGAGTTCCAGCATGCGCCCGCGCGGGATCTTGGAGAGGATCATCTTCAGGAAGTCGGGATCCTGGCTCATCGCCATCGTGGTCTTGGCCACGGCCGGCGTCACCGCATTGACCGAGATGTCGTATTTGGCGAGTTCCTTGCCGAGCGACTTGGTCAGCGCCAGCACGCCGGCCTTGGTGGCGGAATAGGCGGGGGCGCCGGGATTGCCTTCCTTGCCGGCAACCGAGCTCAAATTGACGATGCGCCCGTAATTGCGGGCGATCATGTGCGGCACCACGGCGTGGCAGACATGGAAGGTGCCGACCAGGCCGATATGCACCACCTCGGCGAAGGCCTCGGGCGGGTATTCCCAGGTATTGGCATTGGGGCCGACGATCGCGGCATTGTTGATGAGGACGTCGATCTGGCCGAAGCGCGCCAGGGTCTGCTTGACGCCGGCCTCCACCGAGGCGAGGTCGCCGATGTCGACATTGAGGGCCTGGACCTTGCCGTTGCGGCCATATTTGACCTCCAGGGCCTGCAGCAGGGAAGCGTCCCGATCCCAGATCGAGACGTTGCCGCCGCCGGCCAAAATGCGTTCGGCGACCGTCAGCCCGATGCCCTGGCCACCTCCGGTGACGATGGCGGCCTGTCCTGCGAAATCGTAGCTGTTCATGGGAACGTCCGGGGAAACTGGGATGAGGGAAGGCCGGCGCGGGATTTCCCACGCCGGATCGGTGTCAGAAGTTGAACTGGTCGATATTGCCGGCGTCGAAGGTCGTCAGCTCGGCCTGGGTGTTGATGATGTGATCGGCCCCGATGGTGATCTGCCCGAGACCCGGAACCTCGAACTTGGTGCCGGGCTCGTTCTTGATGGTGCCGTTCTTCACGCCCACGGCGAAATAGGAGGTGAGCAGGCCTTCATTATAGGGGCTCCAGAGCTGGAAGGCCTTGAGTGTGCCGTCCTTGATGAAGGGGCGCATCTGGTTGGGCGTGCCGAGGCCGGTGAGCGTGATCTGCTTGGCCTTGCCCTGGGTCTGCAGCACCTGCGCCGCCGCGGCGACGCCCACCGTGGTCGGCGAGATCACCCCCTTGAGGTTGGGGTATTTCTGGATCAGCGCTTCCATCTCGGTGGTGGATTTCTGCGGATCGTCGTCGCCATAGGCCACGGCCACCAGCTTCATCTTGGCATATTTGGCATTGCCGGCGAGGCTGTCCTTCATCGCCGCGATCCAGGTGTTCTGGTCCGGCGCGTCGGTGGTGGCGGAGAGGATGGCGATTTCGCCCTCGTAATTGATCTGCGAGCCCAGGAGTTCGACCTGGCTCGGCCCGGTCTTGGTGAAGTCGACGGGCAGGATGCCGGCATCGCGATGGTCGAGATTGCCGACGAGGTCGCCATTGACCGCCAGCACCAGGATGCCGCGCGAGCGGGCGCGGTCGAGCACCTGGTTGAGGGCATCGGGGCTGTTGGGGGAGATGGCGATCACGCCGACGCCGCGCTGGGTCTGCGCAGTGATGAAGGGGATCTGCGAGGTGGCTTCGGCGGTCGCCGGGGCCTGCATGTCGAAGTCGCAGCCGACCTTGGCGCAGCCGTCCTGGAAGCCCTTCACCAGCGAATCGAAATAGGGATTGCCGGTGTTCTTGGGAATATAGACGATCGAGACCTTGTCGGCCGCCTGCGCACTGACGGCGGCGGTCAGGGCGAGTCCGAGCGACAGCCCGAGTAGAAGCGTTTTCCTCAGCATGGTTCCCTCCTGGTGATGGTCTAAGGCCGTTCTGTGCCGGCTATCTCTGGTTGCGGGCGTAGATCGTGTTGGTGGCGATGATGGAGACGATGAGCAGCAGGCCCATCACCGTGAGCTGGTAGGTCACGGGGATGTTGGCGACCGTCATGCCGGTGGCGATGATCACCAGGAGCCAGGAGGCGATGAAGGTACCGGCGATGGTGCCGCGCCCGCCGAAGATGTAGGTACCGCCGAGCATGACGATCAGCACCATCTGCAGCTCGCCGCCGGTGGCAAGGTCGTAGCGCACCGAGGCCAGCCGCGAGGCCGCGAGCAGGCCGCAAAGCGCACTGGTGAGGCCCATTGCCAGGAACAAGGCGAACTTGATGCGCCGGACCTTGATGCCGGCATGGCGCGCGGCGATCTCGCTGGTGCCGATCTGGTAGATCTGCCGCCCGAGGATGGTGGCGCCGAGCACGAAGGCCAGGACCAGCGAGGCGACGACGAAGATCAGCACCGGCACCGGCACGCCGAAAAGGGTGCGATAATCGATGCCGACGAACCAGGCCGGGAATTTGCTGATCGACCTGTCGCCGGCCAGCACCTGGGCGAGGCCGCGATACATGATCAGCGTGCCGATGGTGACCATCAGCGAGGGCAGGCGCAGCCACAGCACCAGGAAGCCGTTGAAGGCGCCCATGACGAGGCCGGCGGCAAGGCTTGCCGCGATCGCCCAGCCGATCGGCAGCCCGGCCTGGAATACGGTGCCGAACAGGCAGGCGGTCAGCGCCATGGTGGAGGCGGGAGACAGGTCGATCTCGCCGGCGATGATCACCAGGGTCAGCACCAGAGCGATAATCGAGAATTCGGCGTAATAGGTGGCGCTTTCCAGGATGAAGGTCAGCGAGGCGAAGAAGGGAGAGAGCAGGCAGGCGATGACGATGGCGGCGGCCAGCAGCACCAGGGTCATGGTCTCCGGCCGCACCAGCACGGTACGCCAGAGCGGCAGCGGCTTGGCGGCGTCCTGCGGGGAGACGGCGGTGGCGGGGGTCTGGCTCATGGGTGCCCCCTTTGCTGGCCGAGACGAGGGTTCCTTACCCTCCCCTGGAGGGGGAGGGTCGGCCTGAAAGGCCGGGGTGGGGTGAAGGGGCTCTTACTTGGCGATAAGGCGAGGTGCTCTTTTGAAGAAGACACCCCACCCCGAGGCTTCGCCTCGACCCTCCCCCTCCAGGGGAGGGTAAAATGTGTGTCGGTGCTGGTCATATCGCATCCCTCGCCAGCAGGCCCTTGAGGCCGCCCTGCCGGACGCTGCGGTCGATCACCAGAGCGGCGAGGATCACCGCTCCGTAGATCGCCTGCTGCCAGAAGCCGGAGACGCCGAGGATCGGCAGCGCCACGCTGACGGCGCCGAGCAGGAGCACGCCGAGCACGGTGCCGGCGACCGAGCCGGAGCCGCCATTGATCGAGACCCCGCCGATGACCACCGGCGCAATCACCGTGAATTCGAAGCCGACGCCGGTGATGCCGGGATTCACATAGCCGAAGCGCGAGGCGTACATCACGCCCGCAAGCCCGGCGAGGGCCCCGGAGAGCACGAAGACCAGCACGGTGATCGGCGCGGCCCGGATGCCGCGCAGCGGCGCCGCTGCCGGGTTGGAGCCGATGGCGTAGATCTGGCGCCCGAGCCGGGAATGGCCGAGGAAGAGGTAGGTGGCGAGCGCGACGGCAAAGGAGATCAGGATGATCCAGGGAATGCCGAAAATGGGGGAGGTCTGGCTGAGCTCGATCAGGCCGCGCGGAATATATTGCGGATCGACCTGGCGGGCATCGGAGATGAAGAAGATCAGGCCGCGATAGAGGCTGAGCGTGCCGAGCGTCACGATGATGGAGGGCAGCCTAAAGAGGGTGACCACCAGCCCGTTGATGAGGCCCAGCGCGCCGCCCACGGCGATCGCGGCGACGACACCGACCATGACGGGCAGCTCCGGATGGTCGCGCCAGAGCATGCCGGCCACGATGGCGGAAAAGCCGAGGATCGAGCCGATGGAAAGGTCGACATGGCGGGCGACCAGCACCATCATCTCGCCCATGGCCGCCACCATGATCAGCGGCACGGCCAGCAGCACGATGCGCAGCGTCTCGGCGGAGAGGAAGCGCGGCTGGATCAGGCCGACGATGATGGCGAACAGCGCGATCATCACCATGATGCCGGCCTCGCGGCGGCGCAGGAGGCTGGCAATGCTCATGCGGCGGCCCGTCCATCCGGGTTCGACTTGCGGCGCGGCACGGCGGCATGCATCACGCTTTCCTCGCTGGCCTCGCCGCGGAGAAGATTGGCAGTGAGGCGCCCTTCCGACATCACCAGCACGCGGTCGCTGAGCGCCAGCAGTTCCGGCAGTTCGGAGGAAATCAGCAGTACGGCGCGACCCGAAGCGGCCAGCTCGCCGATCATCTCGTAGAACTCGGCCTTGACCCCGATGTCGATGCCGCGCGTCGGCTCGTCCAGGATGAGGATTTCGGGGTCGGTAAGCAGCCAGCGCGCCAGAATGGCCTTCTGCTGGTTGCCGCCGGAGAGTTCGCCGATGGGTTGGCGCAGGCTGGCGAGGCGGATGCGCAATTTGCGCACCTGTTCGCGGGCGATCGAGCGTTCGAGGGCACGACGAATGACGCCGCCCGGGGCCACCTTGCCGGGCACGGCGGCGGTGATGTTCTGTTCGACCGGCAGGCTGCGGAAGATGCCGGCGACGGCCCGGTCCTCCGGCACGAAGGCGAGGCCTTGCGCCACCGCATCTGCCGGCTCGCGGATGGCGACGGTCTTGCCGTTGACCTCGATGCTGCCGCTGGCGGCGGGAGCCACGCCGAACAGAGCGCGCGCGACATCGGTGCGGCCGGCACCGACCAGGCCGCCCAGGCCGACGATCTCGCCCTTGCGCACCTCGAAGCTGATGTCCTCGAACTTGCCGGGCAGGCTCAGGCCGCGAACCGCCAGCGCCACCGCGCCGATCCGCGACTTGTGCTGGGGAATATAGCCTTTCACCTCCCGCCCGATCATCAGGCGGATGATGTCGGCGTCGGAGAGGCTGGCGGTTTCCTCGGTGGCAATCCTGCTGCCGTCCCGGAAGATGGTGACGCGGTCGCACAGCGCCCGCACTTCCTCGAGCCGGTGGCTGATGAAGATGATGGTGCGGCCTTCCTGGCGAAGCTGGCGGACGATGCCGAACAGGGTTTCGACTTCCTTGGGCGTCAGCGGAGCCGTCGGCTCGTCCATGATGATCAGCCGGCTGTCGCTGGCCAGCGCCCGGGCGATCTCCACCATCTGCTGGTCGGCGATGGAAAGGCCGCGCATCGGCTTGCCGACATCGATGGCGATGCCGAGCCGGGCCATCAGGCCTACGGCCTCGCGCCGGAGCTCGCCCCAGCGCACCCGCCCGAGTGCCGGGCCTTCATGGCGGCCGAGCACGAGGTTTTCAGCCACCGAGAGATCGGGGAAGGAGATCGGTTCCTGGTGGATGAGGGTGATGCCGAGCTTCTGGGCGACCAGCGGCGTAGCCACCTCCACGGGCGTGCCGTTGAGGGCGAGCGAGCCGCGGCTGGGACGGTGCACGCCGGCGATGATCTTGGCGAAGGTCGACTTGCCGGCCCCGTTCTCGCCGAGCAGGGCATGGATTTCGCCGGCATGGAGGTCGAGATCGACATCACGCAAGACTTCGACGCCGGCAAACTGCTTGGAGATGTCGCGGGCCGAGATCAGGATCGGCAGCGCTCTTGCAGGCTCGCCCGCCCTGTTCATGGCGTGGGCGCGTCCTTGTCGATCAGGCCTTCGGTCTTCAGGTCGGACCAGAAGCCCGCCGGGATCGGGGCGTGATGGGAGGCGACGTTCTCGACGATCTCGCTCGGCTTCACCGCGCCCGGGATTTCCGAGACCACGGCTGGATGGGCGAGCACGAATTGCAGGGCCGCCGCCGGCAAGGCCACGCCGTGGGCCTTGCAGACCGCCTCGATGCCGCGCACCTTGGCCTGCACGGCCTCCGGCGCCTTGCTGTAATTGTAGTTGGCGCTGCCGCCCGAGCCGGTGACCAGGATGCCCGAGGCGAAGGGCGAGCCGATGACGACGCTGACCTTTCGCTTCACGCATTCGGCCATGCCGGTATGGAGGCACCCTTGGTCGATCAGGGTGTAGGGCATCGCCACCAGCACGAAGTCGAGATCGACCAGGGGCGCCACCGTCTCCAGGGCGTCGGCGGTGTTGATGCCCATGCCGATGGCCTTGATCTCGCCGCGCCGCTTCAATTCCTCCAGGGCCTTGATGCCGGAATAGACCAGGTCTTTCTTGCGATAGCCGAAGTCCGGACCCTGATAGGCGGCGTCGAGGTCGTGGATGACCAGGGCGTCGATGGTGTTGAGGCCGAGCCGCATCATCGACTGCTCATAGGAGCGCATCACGCCGTCATAGGTGTAGTCGTAGCGGTGCTGGAAGGGCAGGCCGCCGAGCCACATCTCCGATTTGAAGGTCGAGGGGTCGAAGGGGCGTTCGAGGATGCGTCCGACCTTGGTGACGAGCTGGTATTCGTTGCGCGGCCGGTGCCGGAGGCCATAGCCGAGGCGGTGTTCGGAGAGGCCGAGGCCATACCAGGGCGCGGTGTCGAACAGGCGCACGCCCGCATCCCAGGCAGCGTCGATGGTGGCGCTGGCATCGGCCTCCGTCACCAGGCTGTAGAGCTCGCCCAGATGCGCCGCGCCATAGCCGAAGGTCGGCACGGTCATCGCTGTCTGGCCGACGCGGCGGCGCTCGAATTCCTTGGGCATTGCGGCACTCCCGGGCATTTCTGGATTGGCGGTTCCGGGCAGCCCGGCCGCATTTGCGGCTAAGTTGTCAGACAAAAATTAGTTTGACAAGTTTTTACTGGCTGGCGGAGAATGGCTGCGATGTCAGGCTGACGCACCGTGGCGCAGCCCCTCACCGTACCTCGCCCCGTAAGAACGGGGCGAGGTACGGTGAGGGGCGGCGCGACATCGGACATCGAGAATAGTTGCGTTCAGCTTGAACGCACTTTGCGCTGAGGATGCCATGCCCGATTTTCCCGTCATCGACACGCATCTTCACGTTTGGGACCATTCGAAGCTGAGATATTCGGCCTTCGAAGGCAGCCCGCTCTTTTCCAAGAGTTATCACGTCGAGGACTACCGGCGCGACCTTGGCGACGTCGAGGTCGAGGCCATGGTCTTCCTCGAATGCTATGCCGATTTCTGGGAGGGTGGCGGCCAATATCTCGACGAGATCCGCTTCGTCGAGGAGGAGGCCCGGCGCGATCCCGGCATCCGGGCGATCGTGCCGATGGCGCCGCTGGAATGGGGAAGCCGGGCCGAGCCGATCCTGGCCGAGATGAAGGAAAAGCACCCCGCGGTGCGCGGCATCCGCCGCATCGTCGAGTTCGACACCGATCCGCGCGCCTTGACCCTGTCCGACGGCTTCATCGAGGGCGTCAATCTCCTCGAGAAATTCGGCTATCATTTCGAGATCAACGTCCATCATCACCAGATGGATATCGTGCGGGAATTCGTGAAGCGCATCCCGCATGTACCGATGATCCTCGACCATTGCGGCAAGCCCGGCATCAAGGAAGGCGCCATCGCGCAGTATCGCGACGACGTGAAGGAGCTGGCGCGCTGCCCCAACCTCTTCATCAAGCTCTCCGACCTGCCGGTGGAGGCCGACCTCGCGAGCTGGACCGACGTGGACCTCAGGCCCTACATCGACGCCACCTTCGAGAGCTTCGGCATCGACCGCACGATCTTCGCCATGGACTGGCCGATCTGCCTGCAGGCCACCAGCATGACGCGCTGGGTCGAGACACTCGATCGCGCCCTGGCCGGCTTTTCCGACGAGCACCTGCGCAAGTTCTACCGGGATAACGCGAATTCCTTCTACCGCCTCGACCTGTGAGGCAGTAAGGCACTGCTGTGAGCAAGCTGATCAAAGACCCCGATTTCAGCGATCTGGCCGCCCTGGATGCCGGCGAGGCCTTGTCCGAGCCATTCGGCGGCGGCGCGCTGGAGCGGCGCCCGATCGCCGAACAGGTCGCTACCCGCATCATGGGCATGATCAAGTCGGGCAATCTTCGCTCCGGCGACCGCCTGCCGACCGAGCAGCAGATGGGCATCGCCTTTGGCATCTCGCGCCCGCCCTTGCGCGAGGCGCTCAAGGCGCTGACCCTGATGGGGGTGCTTGAAAGCCGCCAGGGCGGGCGCTACAGCGTCACCGACCTGTCGCCGAGCCGTCTGGTGGCGCCATTCTCGACCATGCTGTCCTTCGCCGACTATGACGTGCGCGAGCATTTCGAGGCACGGGTGGTGGTCGAGCTCGAACTGGTGCGGCTCTGCGCCGAACGGGCGGACGAGGCGACGCGGGCGCGCATCCTCGAGTTGGCCGTCGACGGCCGCGCCTTCCATGAGGACCCGGTCGCTTTCCGCCTGCTCGACATCGAGTTCCACCGCGCCCTCTATGGCGGTGGCGGCAGCCGCCTGCTCGCTGCGATGGCCGAGGGGCTCTACGATGTCGGGCTCGACGTGCGCCGCGTCGCCAGCGCTCTGCCTGGCGTCATCGAGATCAGCGTCGCCCAGCATGTCCAAATCGCCGAGGCCGTGATGGCCCGCGACGGCGCTGCGGCCACGGCCGCCTATCGCCGGCATCTCGAACATGTGCGCGATACGTCCGGCCAGGCACAGGACGTCATCGGCGCCGAGGCGGCTGCCAAGCGCTGATCAGGCTTCCGAGTTCGCACCAAACGCTTCGAGGACATCTCTCATGCCGGACCGCATCGCCTTTCGCATGAACCTGAACCCCGGCCAGGCCGCCGAATATGAAAGGCGCCATGACGAGATCTTTCCAGAGCTGGTGACGCTGCTCAAGGAGGTCGGGATTTCCGACTACACGATCTGGCTCGATCCGGAAGACCATCATCTCTTCGCCATCCTCACCCGCAGCGACGACCACAAGCTCGACCGCCTGCCCGACGAGGCGGTGATGAAGCGCTGGTGGGCCTTCATGGGCGACATCATGGCGATCAATCCGGACAGTTCCCCGGTACAGGTGCCGCTGAAGCGGGTGTTCTATCTCGCGTGACGGGCTCTTGCCCGCCCGTAGCGATGGGTTGCTTCAGGTGCACTGCCAGAAATGCGCACTGATGCGGCAATCGGGACACCAGAAAGCGTAGCTGCAGCCGCCGCTGCCCCAAAGCCACTCGCTCTCGTCAGACTGAGGCAGGCCTGAGTCGAATTGCGCAATGAAGGGCATTGGCTTTTCGCAATCTGGGCAGTCCGGATAGGAGGGCGTCTGTACCCAACTTGGCGCACCGCCGACGCGCGACAGGTTTTGACGATTGTTCGATGCACCCCAATCTTGTCGTTCCCAGCGCCGCGGCGCAGCAAAGAGGTGAGCCTCTGCCTCCAGCAAAGGTTCCGCCGGAAATCTAGAGGTCTGAGCTTCCTTCCGCTGTTGCGAAGGATGCGGAATGGGCCGGCCATCGCGGTCATGTCGGAAGAAAAGAATATCCTCCTCCCAGGTCTCGCAGGACAGGCAAGTCGCGAGCTCCAAATCCGTCTCGCAGGCGATGCCCAAGTTTCGAGGTTCGGCAATCCGGAGCAACCGATGCAAGGGCTGGTGGCAGAGGCCGCAGGGATGAGCGGCAACACCGCCCATGACAACGGCAGAGCCGTTTGTCGCTGCTGGCTGCCAACTGGCTTGATTGTCCCGGATCTCACGTATCCACTCAGGCTGCTGGGCCTGCATCAGTCGCCATTGTCGCGAATCGAAGCGGATGTGATGCGGGGCTTCGTTATGCAGGCTGCGTAGCACACCATCATCCAGGGCGTAGCCGGCTACCAGCAACAGGTCCTGTACGTCGTCGTCCGGATCGGTGCTCAACAGGCTCAACGCCTTCCGCGCCGACGGCTCGTGCCGCGACAGCAGGATCGCGATCGCTCTGTCACGATCCCTCTCGGCCAGAGACGCAAAGTCTTCGAAGTGCCGGCACCAATCCAGGACGGTCTCCTCGTCAAGCTCACGCCAGGCTTGGAGGAAGGGCTGATGGAATTTTACGTGGCTTTCGACCGATAGTTGGAGAACCAGTTCCCAATCATCGTGGAACAGGCTTGGAAGCTGCAGGGCGGCTCCTTCCAGGATCTCGATCAGGGCTCTCGACCTTTCGCCCTGCCGAACCCGCTGCCAAGCGTGGCCGACGAGCTGGGAATAGGTGTCGTCATCCATCAAGTCGAGTGCCGCATCGATGAAGGTGTTCGTCGGCAGGGCGCGATCCAGGAATAGAGTGACCAGTTCACCCAATATCGTGGGCTGTTCCCGGCGCAATTCCAGCATTTGGCTCATCGGGTCATTGCCCTTCCAGCCAAGACGTTCGAAGCGATCGAGGATGTCGAGGGCAGGCGTCATTTCCGCTCAACCGTAGCGATGCAGCCCTGCGCCGTGCGACTTCAGCCAGGCCCGGGCTTCTTCGGTGCGGGGGCAAAGCTGGTGGCACAGGCGCCAGAAGCGGGGCGAGTGGTTCATTTCCTTCAGATGCGAGACCTCGTGCGCCGCGAGATAGTCGAGCACGAAGGGCGGCGCCAGGATCAGGCGCCAGGAGAAGGCGAGCGCCCCCGTCGAGGAGCAGGAACCCCAGCGGCTGGTGGTGTCCTTGACGCTGATCGGGCCGTGCTTGACGCCGAGCGCCGCGGTATGGCGCACGACGATGGCCTGCAATTCGCGCAGGGCCTGCTTCTTCAGCCAGTCGGTCAGGCGGCGCGGCAGATGCTGGACATCGCCATGCACGACGAGGACAGGCGGGGAGCCAGCCTCGATTTTCACCGTGCCGCGCCCCTCGCGATGCTCGATGCGGTGCGGCACATCGCGGAAGGGCACCATGGCGCCATCGGCGAAGCTGACATCCTGGGCGAGCTTGGCAAGCTTGAGGGCGATCCAGCCGGCATGCTTGTCGGCGAAGGCCTTGGCGGTGGTCAGGCTGCCGCGCGCCGGCATGGAGAGCACGATGTCGCGCTGGGCCGTGCGCACCCTGAGCGTATAACGGCGCGCCGAAACCAGCCGCCGGACGGCGACCGGATAGGTCGTCGCCCCGATCCTGACGGTGATCTGCTCGGGTTGGGGCGTCGGATTGCGTCGAAACAGCGATATCATGCTCGAATCAGGTTTGAGCCGACATCATAACCCGGATTGCGGTTTTGCCGCGGCTGGCGTAGGGGCGAGGCTTGGCAAAGTAAGGCGCCACTTGCCTTCTCCACGAAGTGGGGAAGGTGGCCCGGCAAAGCCGGGTCGGATGGGGTGTGGCGGGCAACGCTATATGTTTTCAAGGCCTGCACAACGGTCGTGCAATCTTGTCACCGTCGGTGCATTGCTCTCCACACCCCATCCGTCATTTCTTCGAAATGACACCTTCCCCACTTCGTGGAGAAGGCAAGTGGCGCCTTTTCTATTGAGCCTCGGGTCAGTTCGCAGGCGAAGATCTGCGGTTCCACTCTCCCCAAAGGGGAGTTGTGCTCGTATTCACGGAGAATCTGCCATGCCTTCCGTCCCTACCCCCTGGTGGCAGCCATCGGCCCATCAGGATCGTCGGCCTTTCCTGATCGGGCGCAACCGGCTGATGACGGCGCTGCGCGGTTTCTTCATGGCTGAAGATTTCACCGAGGTCGACACGTCAATCCTGCAGGTCTCGCCCGGCAACGAGGCACATCTGCATGCCTTTGCCACCGACCTGATCGATGCCGATCTTTCGGTACGCCGGTTCTATCTGCACACCTCGCCGGAATTCGCCTGCAAGAAGCTGCTGGCGGCTGGGGAAGAGCGCCTGTTCACCTTCGCCAAGGTCTTCCGCAATCGCGAACGCACGGGCACCCATTCGCCCGAATTCACCATGCTGGAATGGTATCGCAGCGGCGAGCCCTATCAAAAACTGATGGAAGATTGCGCCCGCCTGCTGGCGCTGGCTGCCGAAACCGGCGGCCAGAAGTGCTTCCGCTATCGCGGCGTGGAGACGGACCCCTTCGCCGAACCCGAGAGGCTCGGCGTCGCCGAGGCCTTCGAGCGCTTTGCCGGCATCGATCTCTTGGCGACGCTCGATCGGGACGGCGGCAGCGATCGCGACGCCTTGGCCCACGCCGCCGTTCGGGCGGGCTTGCGAGTTGCTGCCGACGATACCTGGTCCGACATCTATTCCGGCGTGCTGGTGCAGAAGATCGAGCCCCATCTCGGCCAGGGACGAGCCACCATCCTCCACGATTATCCGAGCGTGGAAGCGGCGCTCGCCCGCCGTACCGCCGATGATCCGCGCGTATCAGAGCGCTTCGAGCTCTATGCCTGCGGCGTGGAACTCGCCAATGCCTTTGGCGAGTTGACCGACCCCGACGAGCAGCGCCGCCGCTTCCAGGCGGAGATGGACGAGAAGGAGCGCGTCTATGGCGAACGCTATCCGATCGACGAGGATTTCCTGGCGGCTCTCGCCATCATGCCGCAGGCCAGCGGCATCGCGCTGGGCTTCGACCGGCTCGCCATGCTGGCGACGGGCGCATCCCGCATCGACCAGGTGATCTGGACGCCGGTTGCGTGAGACTGTGAATAGCGGGGATAATCAGCGAAGCTGGCCACAATCTCGACAAAAGGAGCTGTGAGCTTCGTCCCATGCCGTTGACGCGGCACGAACTTGATCCGCGAGAGACCTCATTGCACCCGCCGGCCGCCAGGCCGGCGGTTTTTTTGGAGCGCGGACATCTCAGCGACATGCTTGCATGTCGCGATGTTCGCCTCTTTCTCTCCTGCAGATACAGCGTTTCCAAGAGCGGACAAGATGTCCGCGCTCCAAAACCCATCTTCGCAAACAAAAAGGGCCGGTGCTGAGGCCGGCCCTTTCAGAATTCGTTCGTCGGCTCTTACGCAGCCGCATCCTTGGCACGATCGGCCTTCTTGCGCTCGTTGGGATCGAGGATGGCCTTGCGCAGGCGGATCGACTTCGGCGTGACTTCCAGGAGCTCGTCGTCCTGGATCCAGGCGATCGACTTTTCCAGCGTCATGCGGATCGGCGGCGTCAGGCGCACGGCCTCGTCCTTGCCGGCGGCGCGGACGTTGGAGAGCTTCTTGCCCTTGAGCACGTTCACTTCCAGGTCGTTCTCGCGGGTATGCTCGCCCACGATCATGCCCTGATAGACCTTCCAGCCGGGCTCGATCATCATCGGGCCGCGATCTTCCAGGTTCCACAGCGCATAGGCCACGGCCTCGCCGGCATCGGTGGAGATCAGGACGCCGTTGCGGCGGCCGGCCACCTCGCCCTTGAAGGGGGCGTAGGCATGGAACAGGCGGTTGAGCACGGCGGTGCCCTTGGTGTCGGTGAGCAGCTCGTTCTGATAGCCGATCAAGCCGCGGGTCGGGGCGTGGAAGACCAGGCGCTGGCGGTTACCGCCGGAGGGGCGCATCTCGATCATCTCGGCCTTGCGCTCCGACATCTTCTGCACCACGGCGCCGGAGAACTCCTCGTCGACGTCGATCACCACTTCCTCGATCGGCTCCAGGGTCTCGCCGGTGGTCTCGTCCTTCTGGAAGACGACGCGCGGACGGGAGACGCCGAGCTCGAAGCCCTCGCGGCGCATCACCTCGATCAGGATGGCGAGCTGGAGTTCGCCGCGGCCGGAGACGATGAACGAGTCCTTGTCGGCAGATTCCTCGATCTTCAGCGCGACATTGCCCTCGGCCTCCTTGAGCAGGCGGTCGCGGATGACGCGGCTGGTGACCTTGTCGCCCTCGGTGCCGGCGAGCGGGGAATCGTTGACGGTGAAGGTCATCGACACGGTCGGCGGGTCGATCGGCTGGGCCTGCAGCGGCTCGGTGACTTCGAGCGCGCAGAAGGTATCGGCCACGGTGCCCTGGGTCAGGCCGGCAATGGCGACGATGTCGCCCGCCTCGGCTTCCTCGACCGGCTGGCGCTCGATGCCGCGGAAGGCGAGCACCTTGGAGACGCGCCCCTGCTCGATCACCTTGCCGTCACGCGACATCGCCTTGATCGCCATGTTCGGCTTCAGCGTGCCCGAGGAGATGCGGCCGGTGAGCACGCGGCCGAGATAGGGATTGGCTTCCAGGATGGTGGCGAGCATGCGGAAGGGGCCGGGCTCGACGGTGGGCTGGGCGACATGCTTGAGCACCAGGTCGAACAGCGGAGCCATGCCGGCGCTCTGGTCGGCGTCCGGCGAATTGCCCATCCAGCCCTGCTTGCCCGAGCCGTAGAGGATGGGGAAGTCGAGCTGTTCGTCGGTGGCGTCGAGCGCGGCGAACAGGTCGAACACCTCGTTGATCACCTCGGTGGTGCGGGCGTCGGGCTTGTCGACCTTGTTGATGGCGACGATCGGCTTGAGGCCGATCTTGAGGGCCTTTGCCACCACGAACTTGGTCTGGGGCATCGGTCCTTCGGCGGCGTCGACCAGCACGATGGCGCCATCGACCATATTGAGGATGCGCTCGACCTCGCCGCCGAAATCGGCGTGGCCGGGGGTGTCGACGATGTTGATGCGGGTATCCTTCCACACCACCGATGTGGCCTTGGCCAGGATGGTGATGCCGCGTTCCTTTTCGAGATCGTTCGAATCCATCACGCGCTCGGCCACGCGCTGGTTGTCGCGGAAGGCGCCGGACTGCCGCAGCAGCTGGTCGACCAGCGTGGTCTTGCCATGGTCGACGTGGGCGATGATGGCGATATTGCGAAGTTGCATAGGTTAAACCGGGTTCCTGGGCTGTGGCCAAGTGCGTCTAGACGGAACGCTCTTCTGCCCCAACTCGTTGTTTCCAAGCCAATCCGATGGTTTGGCTAAAGCGACTGCACGATTCCCGACGTTCCACCAAATCGCACAACGCTTGAGCCGATGGCATCGGGCCGCGTCAAAAAGAGGATCGTCTGTCGGATTTTGCGCCGCAATATCACAGGAGAGGGGGGCGCGGCAATGGCGCAGCCGGCAAGTAACGGCGCAATCGTGCCTCTAGCCGTCCTTTTCCGGCTCGTATTCCAGGAATGTCGGCAGGTCGTCCGCCGTGGCGAACCAGGAAACCTGGCTACGTGTCCAGATATGCTTGCGCGGCGCCGCCAGCGAGGGATCGTCGAGCGTGCCGGCATTGATGCTGATCTCGGTCGGATTTTCGCGGAGCCGGAAGCCGAGCGAGGCACCGCAATCGCCGCAAAAATGCCGTTCCCCGAAGCTGGAGGAATGATAGACGCGCGGATCGCCCTTCACATAGGCGAAGGCCCCGGCGGCAAACAGCGCCCAGGGCTGAGCGGGCGCGCCGGAAATACGCTGGCAGATGCGGCAATGGCACCAGCCGGCATCGAAGGGCGCCTCCCGCGCCTCATAGCGGATCGCCCCGCATTCGCAGCCGCCGGTCAGCAAGGCCATGGCATCCCTCCCTCCGGGCCGACGATGCGCACGGCCTTCTCGCGCAGTTTACAGCTTCCTGCGATGACGGGGGAGGTGGGTTTTTTTTAGGAACGATGTTCCGATGAAGACCTGCGGTATCGGCCCCTCATCGATGGGAACCGATACCGCAGGGGGCGGGCGAGCACTGGCTGACAGGGCGGAAAGCCTAGCGCTGCGCCACGAAGACCGCATTGTCGAGGACGAAGGAACCGTCGGCCTCAATGGCAAAGTGCTGGCGCACTTCCTCCGACATCGCCGCCTGCAGGGCACGGATGGCCTCGACGAAGACCGGCGGGGTACGCATGCGGGCGATCCAGGAGGAAAACTCCAGGGGCTGGTGCCCGGGCGTGGTCGCCCGCACCGTGAAGCCGGTGGCGGCGAGCATGGCCTGCCATTCCCGGATCGAGTAGTCGCGCACATGGGAAGGATCGCGCAGCATCTCGAACGCTTGCAGGAAGGTATCGCAGACGGTGCGTACCGGCGCGACGGCGTCGGCCATCACCAGCCTGCCGCCCGGCTTCAACACGCGGAAGGCCTCGCGCAAGGCGGCCGGGACGTCACCCCAGTGATGGGCCGAATAGCGGCTCAGCACCATGTCGAAGCTGGTGTCGGCGAAAGGCAACTGCTCGACCGTACCCTGGTGGGTGGCGATGTTGGCAAAGCCACGCTTGGCGGCTTCCTCGGCGACCGCCGCCAGCATTTCCGAGGAGAGGTCGTAGGCGATGACCTCGGTGGCGACCGGGGCGGCCGCGAAGCTGACATGGCCGCCGCCGCAGCCCAGATCCAGCACGCGTTCGGGACGGGTGGCAGCAATCTCGTCGGCCACCAGCCTGAGATCTTCCCCCCTGGCATGGACGGGACTGGCGACATAGGCGGCGGCCTGCGAGCCGAACTGGCTGCTGACCAGATTTTCCAGGGTGGCCGATCGGGCCATGACTCTGTCCTCCTTGGGGTTCTTCCGTCGATAAACGAATCGAATTGGCTCGACCTTTGTCATTGCCGGGCTTGACCCGGCAATCCGGTTCCTGCCCCGGATGTCGAAAGCAGGGCCTCTGGATGCCCGGGTCAAGCCCGGGCATGACAAGGGCGGTGCTTCAGTGATTTCCGGGCAATGCTCTATCGACTGGAACATCGCGGACCGGAACACACTGGAACGTCTCTAGGTTCTGATTTACACTGGTACCAGATCCTTTTTTATCCTGGTATGAAAGTTGCCATGACAACGGAGTCGGATCAGGCACGCCGCCAGCAGCTCGGCGAATTCCTGCGGTCCCAGCGCGCCCGGCTCACCCCCGATCTCTTCGGCCTGCAGGGCGGGGCGCGACGGCGCACACCGGGCCTGCGGCGCGAGGAAGTCGCCCAGCTCGCCGGGCTTTCGACCACATGGTACACCTGGTTGGAGCAGGGACGGGATATTTCGCTCTCGGCCCACGCCTTGGGCCGGCTCGCCAATGTCCTGAATTTCTCACCCGCCGAGCGGGCCTATCTCTTCGATCTCGCCGGCAAGCGCGATCCGCAGGCCAGCGCCGAGGCTGAGCCGGCGGCCTCGCCGGCGCTGCTCGCCGCCCTCGAGACGATTGCCGGCCCCGCTTATCTGCTCGATCATCTGTGGAACGCACTCGGCTGGAACGCACGCGCCGCCGAACTCTTCACCGGTTGGCTCGATGGCGACCATGACCGCAATCTCCTCGCCTACATCTTCCTCAGTCCTGCGGCCCGGAACCTGATCGAGGATTGGGAAGGACGGGCCCGGCGGGTGATCGCCGAGTTCCGCATCGACTATGGCCATCATATCGAGGAGGAGGCGATGCAGGCCCTGGTCGGCAGCCTGGCGGCGCGAAGCCCCTTTTTCGCGCAAGCCTGGCCGATCCACAGCGTGATCGGTCGTGAAGGCGGGCTTCGGCGATTCAATCATCCCGTGCTCGGCGCGCTCGAATTCCAGCAGATCACCCTCAATCCGACGACGCGTCCCGACCTCAAATTCGTGATGCTGGTGTAGCTGGTTTGGGGGCGGGTCTTTGGACCCGCCCGACCTTCCAACGGGCGTCGTGATCCCAGCACTGCAGTTGCCATCTTCACTCCAAATCCCTTTCCCTTTGGACAAACGCAACTGTCGTGCCAGGCGGGTCCGAAGTCCCGCTTCCCAATTGCTCGCCTTGCCGCGGCCTCGTCGCTCGGCTAGGTTTCGGGCCGATTTCCCCAAGGGTATACCTCCATGTCCCTAGAGACCGATCTCCTGGTCGACAGGCGTGTCCTGCGCCGCAAGCTCTCCGTCTGGCGCGTGCTGGCGTTCCTGTTCCTGGCCATTGCATTGGTGGTGGCCTATCTCGCCATTGCGGGCACAAGTGCCCTGCAGCATCGCAGCCCGCATATCGCCCGCATCAAACTCGACGGCTTCGTCGGCGACCAGACCGCCAACCTCAAGCTGTTCGATCAGATCGCCCAGTCGCAGGCCCAGGCCGTGATCGTGCGCATCAATTCGCCCGGCGGCACGACCTCCGGCGGCGAGGCACTCTATGACGGCCTGCGCAAGCTCTCGGCCAGCAAGCCGACCGTGGCCTTCATCGATGGGCTGGGGGCGTCCGCCGCCTATATGGCCGCCGTCGGCACCGACCATATCGTGGCCCGGCGTTCATCCCTGGTCGGCTCGATCGGCGTGCTGGTGCAATATCCCAATGTCTCCAAGCTGCTCGACAGCATCGGCGTCAGCGTCGAAGCGGTGAAGTCGTCCCCGCTCAAGGCGGCGCCGGACGGATTCACCCCGACCAGCCCCGAGGCACGGGCCGCCCTCGCCTCGGTGGTCAACGACACCTATGGCTGGTTCAAGAACCTGGTGAAGGACCGTCGCAACTTCGACGATGCCGGCCTTGCCGCTGTCTCCGATGGGCGCGTCTTCACCGGCAAGCAGGCGCTCGATCTCAAGCTCGTCGACGAGATGGGTGACGAGGCCACGGCGATTGCCTGGCTCGGCAAGGACAAGCCGGGCATGAAGGCGCTGCCGGTCGAGGATTGGGACAAGCCTTCCACCACTTCCTCCTTCCCCTTTGCGCGCACGGGCCTGGCCTGGCTTGCCGACAGTGTCGGCCTCGCCAGCCTGGGCGATGCCATCCGCTCCGCGCCTGAAACGCCTCCGGCTGCGCTTGACGGGCTTGTTTCGGTTTGGCACCCTTGAGCCACTCGTGTCTCACGGTCTGTCCGGACCAGCGTAGGGTGTCTAGCCAGGACGAAGGGCGGGGGAGCTTTTGGGTTCGATCCGCATCATGCTGTAAGGGAAGCTTGGACGCGATTCGCGTCGAGCGAACATAACTTCACAAGACCGGCGACTGACGGGAACGAAAATGATCAAATCCGAACTGGTTCTGAAGATTGCGGAAGCCAATCCGCACCTCTATCAGCGCGACATCGAGAACATCGTCAATGCCATCCTCGACGAGATCGTCAATGCGATGGCCAAGGGCGATCGCGTCGAGCTGCGTGGCTTCGGAGCCTTTTCGGTCAAGTCGCGTCCCGCTCGTATCGGTCGTAATCCTCGCACCGGCGCGCATGTGCCGGTGGACGAGAAATTCGTGCCGTTCTTCAAGACCGGCAAGGACATGCGGCTGCGGCTGAACAAGTCGACGGCCTGACCGAGAGCAAAGCGCGCCTTGGCGAGAATGCTCGTTTGCTCTAACTCTCTGTTTGGATGCGTCTTCGTGATTCCTGGCGATGCCGGGAAATCGCAGGAGGCTTTTGCGATCATGCCGGAGCGGGGCAGGCCATGAAGCGCCTATTCTACTATTTCATCCTGGTCCTGGCCTTGATCGTGATGGCGGCCTTTGCCATCGCAAACAAGCAGTGGATCGCCGAAGGCGTCGCGCTCTCCTACGACCCCAGCGCACCGGGGGCTGAAGCCAGCACGCTGCATCTGCCGATGTTCCTGATTCTGTTCGGGGTCCTGGTCATCGGCATGCTGATCGGCGGCATCACGGTCTGGCTGAAGCAGAGCCGTTTTCGCCGTGCCGCACGGGTTGCCCAGGTCGAGGCGGAACGCCATCGCAACGAGCTCGACCGGCTGCGCAGCCAGGCGACTCCCGCGGCCGAATCGCGTGACAGCCACGCCGTCCTGCCATCGAGCGTGCCGTTCTGACGCGCCTGCCGCGAGAGCAGACCTTCCCGTCCGCTCTCGGCCCCCCTTCATCGGATCCTGCCTGCTTCCCGCAGCCGGATCGGTTATAATGGCTGCTGCCGGCCACACGGCCGGACCTTTCTCGTTGCCTTGGGCGAAACAGCCATGCGTGTCATCACGGCCGATGAGATCGATGGCCTTCTCAGTTTTCCCGACCTGATCGAGGCATTGCGCGCGGCCTTTGCCGCCGACTTCGTCACGCCGCCGCGCCAGCATTTCGAAATCGGACACGGCGCCGATGCGGCCACCGCCCTGATCATGCCATCCTGGAGCGGCAACGCACCGGGGCCGGGCGCTTATTTGGGCACGAAACTGGTGAATGTGTTCCCGGCCAATGGCGCCCGCGGCCTGCCGGCCGTGCTCGGCACCTATGTGCTGATGTCGGGAGAGACTGGAGCGCCGCTGGCCGCGATGGACGGCACCCGGCTGACCCATTGGCGCACGGCTGCCGCCTCCGGGCTCGCTGCCTCCTATCTCGCCCGCCCGGAGGCGAGCCGCCTCGCCATGGTCGGGGCAGGGGCGCTGGCACCTTTCCTCATCCGGGCCCACGCCAGCCAGAGGCCGATCGGCGATGTAGCGATCTGGAACCACCGGGCGGAGCGTGCGGAAAAGCTGGCGGAGGACCTTGCGCTCCAGGGGATCGCGGCCCGCTACGAGCCGGATCTCGAACGGGCGGTGCGCACGGCCGACCTGGTTTCCTGCGCTACGTTGTCGAATCTGCCCTTGGTCAAGGGCGCCTGGCTGCGGCCGGGCATGCATCTGGATCTGGTCGGCGCCTTCAATCTGCAGATGCGCGAGGCCGATGACGAGGCCGTGCGCACCAGCGACCTGTTCATCGACACGCCGAGTGCCCTGACCGAAGGCGGCGACATCGCGCTCGCCCTCAGGGCCGGTATCATCGGCCGGGACGATATCCAGGCCACTCTCGCCGATCTCGCCCGTGGCAACCATGGCGGCCGGGCATCGGGCGAATCATTGACGCTGTTCAAGTCGATCGGCAGCGCGCTGGAGGACCTCGCCGCGGCGATCCTGGTGTGGCGCAAGACTGGCGGCGAAGGCTGAGCAGATGCCGCCTCAGGCGGCGTCGCTTTCCTGTTTCTGGTGCAGGTCGAGGGCCTCGCGTAGCCATTCCAGCCAGTCCTTGAGGGCACCGGCCTGGCCGGCTTCGAGGCCGGTGGTCGCGGTGATCTGGGCCGGTACGGCCCGGGCCTTCTCGCGCAGGGCCTTGCCCTCGGCAGTCAGGGAGATGCGGACCTGGCGCTCATCATGGCTGTCGCGCCGGCGCTTGAGCAGCCCCGCTGCCTCCAGGCGCTTGAGCAAGGGGGTCAGCGTGTTGGTTTCCAGGAAGAGCCGGGCGCCGATCTCGCCGACCTTGAGGCCGTCGCGCTCCCACAGGCAGAGCATGACCAGATATTGCGGATAGGTCAGGCCGAGCGGGTCGAGCAGGGGCTTGTAGGAGCGGCCAAAGGCATTGTTGGCGGCGTAGAGCGCAAAGCAAAGCTGGTTCTGCAGGAGCAGTGGCGTAAACTCGTTGGAAGACGGTTCCATCGGTGCCTCCTCTGGCGCAATGCATGTGACGCAACGTCTGGATGTCAGCAAATGCGTGACGCACTTTCATTCGTCGCGAAGCCGGCTGCAGGACATGGCCGGCGGCTGTCAGATGCGAATCATATCGCACGCGACAGGGAGGCAGAATCATTTTCGCAAGCTTTCCCGATAAAAATCGTCTCGGTTGCCAAAATAAATATCGCGTACGATATAAATGTGTGCGATATATATCGCCGTGTTCAACCCTCGAAGGGAGTTCTGTCATGAAGGTTCTCTACACCACCGCTGCCCGTTCCGATCACAATGGCCGTGACGGCGGCCGTTCCGGTACCGTGGATGGCCATTTCTCGGTCAAGCTCGATCTGCCCAAGGAGCTGGGCGGCGCCGGCGGCCCTGGCACCAACCCCGAGCAATTGTTTGCCACCGGCTATGCCGCCTGCTTCATGGGCGCGCTGCGCTTCGTGGCCGGCAAGGAAAAGGTCGCCCTTCCCGAGGACGCCAGCGTCACCGCCACGGTCGGCATCGGCCCGCGTGACGATGGCGCCGGTTTCGGCCTTGATGTCGCTCTTGCCGTCGCCCTGCCGGGCATCGAGCATGCCCGCGCCGAGGATCTCGTCGCCAAGGCCCACATCGTCTGCCCCTATTCGGAAGCGACCCGCACGAATCTCGACGTCCGCCTCAGCGTCGTCTGAGACCGGCTCTTTCCTCGTCTTTGGCGGAAAACATAGTTCCGCCCGTGGCCCCCGGGATGGTCCGGCGCGGTACGATCGTATCATCCCCCAATCGGGCACGCGGATCCTGTGGGCGACGCGTGCCTGCTCCCCGGCGGCCATGGCTGGCGTGCCGATTCGGCGCTAAGCAGGGAACTCTCCTCGGAGTCCCCCAATGTCGCTGCCTCGCCCCTGGCGTGAGATCCTGCCGCAGCTCCTGTCGACCGCTCTGATTCCGCTCACCGTGGCCGGAATCGGCTGGTATTACACGCGCTGGCAGCAAAATCTCGCCGATCTGCGCACCATGATCGACCTGATGACCGATGCCGCGCCGGAGAAGCGCAAATATGGCGTCGCCATGTTCGAATATCTCCTCAAGAACGACAAGGTGCCGGTGGAGTTCATCACCGCCCAGCTCGACTACGCCAATTCCTCTTCCGACCGCGATCTGCTGCCTTTGCTGGAGAGCGCGGTGCAGAAGGCGTCTCTGGTCAACAATTCGGTGAAGTCGGCCTATGAGGAGGCCACCGCCCGCCTGCCGAGCCGGGTCTTCGTGCATGCCCTCAATGATAGCCAGCGCCCCTGCGCCGGCATCCTGCTCGACGAGATGAAGGACGGCGACAAATCGGCCATCACCTTCCCGTCGGTTGTGCTGGCCAAATGGTCGGGCGAGACGCACGAGCTACGCTATTTCAAGGCGTCCGATCGCAAGCGCGCGGAGGCCTTGGCCGAACTGTTTGCCACCGTCGGCCTGCAGCTCACCGCCAAGGACCTGTCGACGAGCTGGAGCGGGGCCCGTGATTCGCGCCCCAACACCTTCGAGATCTGGTTCGGCAATCCGGCGCTTCCGCCGAATTGCCTGCAGCCGCAGAAATAGGCGAGATCAGGCTGCCAGAGGCCTGAGCCGCGCGGCGATGCTGGCGATGTCCCGGGCGAGGCGGGCGGCGTGGGTCACCATCACGCCATGGGCGATGCCCTCATAGACCAGCAGATCCGCGCCCGGAATCAGGGCAGCATAGCGCTTGCCGGTGAGGTCCAGCGGCGCCGAGGCGTCGCGGTCGCCATGGATCAGGGTGACGGGCACTCTGAGGGCGGCGGCTTCTTCGCGCAAATCCGTCTCCACGATCTCGCGCTGGAGATCGAGCAGGACGCGACGCGAACAGGCGAACACGCCGGCGATCAGCCGGTCCAGCGTGCGTTGGTCGGCCCCGGGCGCGAAGGGTTCGATATTGGCATCGAGCCAGGCCCGCAGATTGTCGGCAAGTTCGGCCATCAGGGCCTCGATGGCTACCCTGGGAATGCCCTGTTCGTTGCCTGGCCCGGCGGGCAGGCATGGACCTTGTGCTCCGACCATGACGATGCGCCCGATTCGTTCGGCACCATGGCGGCCGATATAGCGCAGCACTTCGCCGGCCGCACAGGAATGGGCAACCACGGTGAGGTCGGAGAGATCGAGCTGGGTGATCACCGCGGCAAGGTCGTCGGCCAGCCCATCGAAATCGACGCTGCCGGGATCGCTCGAACGGCCATGGCCGCGGCGGTCATAGGCGATGGTACGCAGGCCCTGGGCGTTGAGCCCGGTCATGGTGTCGGCCCACACACTGGAATCCATCGCCCAGCCGGCGAGCAGCAGTACGGGAGCGCCCCGGCCCCAGTCGCGAACGAAAAGGCGGTGGCCGTCGGCAATCTCGACGAAAGGTGCGGTCATGGCGGTTCCTCCGGGTTGAGTGGCCCCGATCCTGCCCGCTCGCACGGCGCTCGGCGATTACCCGGCAGGTAATCGCCTTCCCCGACCTTCCCGCTATTGTCCGTGGCGTCAAGACAGCGGGTTAGGGAGAAAGTGCGATTGCGGGAAGTCGCACTTTCTCTGGAGCAAAGCGTGTTCAAGCGTGAACGCTTATTTACTCTAACTCCTTGTTCCAAAACGTTTTTGCGATTCCTGGTGATTCCACCAAATCGCAAATGCTTTAGCAGCGGGAATGCCGCAGGAGGACAGTCGAATGAGCGTGACCTATCTGATCACCGGTATCGTCAAGCCCGAGCAGCGGGAGCGCTTTCTCGTCATGCTCGATGAATTGCTGGACACCATGCGTCACGAAGAGAATTTCGTGAACGCCACGCTTCATAGCGATCCCGAAGACCCCTGCCGCTTCCTGCTCCATGAAACCTGGGTCGATCACCAGGACGTGCTCGACGTCCAGCTCAACCGCCCCTATCGGCAGGCCTGGCACGAGGCGCTGCCGGAACTCCTGGCGCAGCCGCGCGAAGTCTCGATCTGGCAGCCGTTGCGCGTCGATCGGAAGGACTGAGCGTCCGCTACCACAAGTTCCGGCCGTCGATCACGGTGACGGGCACGGCCTCCAGCTCGAAATCGTCGAAGAGCCTGGCATTGATGTTGATCTTGGGGTTGTCGAAATCGGGCTCGCCGGTCGACCAGTCCGGCGTCTGCGTATAGGTGCCGCAGCCGCAGGTCGCGCAGAAATGATGTTGGATGGTCTTCGAGCCCTGGAGCAAAACGCATTCATCACGGAATGCTTTGTTGCTCCAGCTCTTTGCTTCGACGCGTCTTTGCGATGTGAAGCGGTCCGTTCAAATCGTAAAACGCTTTAGCGATAGGTCGCCACCTGCTCGGGCGATGAGGTCAGCCGGAACTGCTCGGGCTTGTAATAGGCCCAGAGCGAGCCGCGCTTGGAACAGAAGCTGCAGGTGCAGCGTGTCACCTCCCGCGGTGCCTCGCTTAATTCGAATGTCGTGCCGCCGCAATGGCAGCTGCCTTTGAGAGCCATGGCTTGTTCCTTTCCGATCTTCGCGCTAGCTCTTGATAAAGCCTGCCTGCTGACATCTTCCTGTCAGCAATGATCCGTTAGAACGAGAGCTTGATGAGCGCCGCCCGCAAGATCCATACCTTGACCTTTCACCTCCTCGGCATCGCCGGCGAGGATGCCATGGATGATATCATCGATGAGATCGAGGAGTTCGCCGATGGCGTGGACTGGCCGATCGAGGCGCCGGATGCCTTCAAGCACAAGGTCAGCGAAACCGCCCCGGATATGGGCTGCGCGGTGGAACTGCCGGTACGCGCCAGCCTCGCCGGAGACACTATCGCGGGCGAGAAAGCCGACTTTGCCGGCGCCATGGCGCTGATCGAGCATTTGCGCCAGCTTTCGGCCCGCCATCGCTTCGACGTCGAGATCGCTTTCGACAAGGATATCGTCGGCACCATCGACAAGGGAGCCTATAGCGAGGCTCTACGCCAGGGCCTGGTCGAACCCTGGCAGGCCGGGTAGTCGCTTGCCCCGGTGGTCCGGCTGGCGTGTTCTCGCCATGGGGCTCGCATCCGGGCTGCTGTTCGGCTCGGTGCAAATCGCAGCCGCCCGGCTCTCCGTGACCGTTGACCGCCTCGCGGACCTGCCGCTCGAAATCTCTCCGGCACCCGCCGGGCAGGGCGGGCTGGTGCTGTTTCTCTCGGGCGATACCGGCTGGGGCGGGCTGGAGCGGAGCCTGGCCCGCCGCCTCGCCCGGGCGGGAATCGGCGTCGTCGGGCTCGATGCGCGTCGCTATTTCTTCACTGGGCGCTCGCCTGCCGAGCTCGCCCGGGACATCGAGCGTATCCTCGCCGTCTATCGCCGACGCTGGCATGCCGGCCGCATCGCTCTGGCCGGCTATTCCTTCGGCGCCGATGCCCTGCCTTTCGCCTGGCCCCTGCTTTCGCCGAGGACACGGCAGGAAACCAGACTGATTGCCCTCGTCGGATTGCTGCCGGAAGCTAATTTCCGCATTTCCCTCTCGGAAATGCTCGACTTGCCGGCTGCCGACGACGTGCCGGTCGCTCCGATGCTCCGCCAGCTACCCGTTCGCAAGGTGGTCTGTCTCTATGGCCGGGAGGAGCATAGCGCCTGTACCTTGCCCGAGCTTGCCGGAGCCGAGCGCATTGCGCGGCCCGGCGGGCACGATCGCGATGGCGATGCCGGTGCCGTGGTGCAGGCGATCCTACGCCGGTTGACCGTCAGACCGCCAGTTCCGCCACCACCGCATCGAGCAGCGGAAAGCCCGCGCGGGTGACGCGAACCCGGTCATCCCGGCGCTCGACCATGCCGTTTTGCTGCAGCCCGGCCAATGTAGCCTCCGCCATGGGCCGGCCGCGCAACCGGGCGAGACGAGCGAGATCGATGCCCTCGGTCAGGCGCAGGCCCATCAGCAGCATCTCGTCGCCCTGCTGGTCCGGCGTCAACGCCTGATCATCGACGAGACCATGGCCGTTCGTGCGGACTCCCGCGAGCCATTTCTCGGGGCTGCGTTCGGTCGACAGTGCCCGGCGGGCGCCAGTGGCATCGATCAGGCGGCCATGGGCGCCGGGGCCGATGCCGGCATATTCGCCATAGCGCCAATAGACCAGATTGTGCCGGCATTCGGCGCCGGGGCGGGCATGGTTGGAGATTTCATAGGCTGGCAGGCCGCGCCGTTCGCAGGTCTCGCGGGTGATGTCGAACAGGACACGGGCATCCTCGTCCGGCATCGGGATGAGCTTGCCGGCCGCGACCAGGCGCTCATACATGGTGTCGGGCTCGATGGTGAGCTGATAGAGCGATAAATGCTCGGCCGCCCGGTCGATGGCCTGGTCGAGCTCGGCCTGCCAATCCCTCGGCTGCTGGTCCGGGCGGGCATAGATCAGGTCGAAGGAATAGCGTTCGAAGGATTTGGCCGCGATCTCGACGGCCGCCATGGCCTCGGCCACCGAATGCATGCGGCCCAGCCGCTTGAGATCGGCATCGTTCATCGCCTGCACGCCGAGGGAGACGCGGTTGACTCCGGCGGCGCGGTAGCCGGCGAAGCGGGCGGCGTCGACACTGGTTGGATTGGCTTCCAGCGAGATCTCGGCATCGGGGGCGATGGTCCAGGCGCCGCCGATGGCGTCGAGAATGGCGCCGACCGTCTTCGGTTCCATCAACGAGGGCGTGCCGCCGCCGAAGAAGATCGACTGGACCTGCCGCCCCGGCGCGATGGCGGCCATGTGGGCGATTTCCTTGAGGTAGGCCTCGACATAGCCGGCCTGGTCGACGCCGCCGGTGCGGACATGGCTGTTGAAGTCGCAATAGGGGCATTTGGCCAGGCAGAACGGCCAATGCACGTAAACGCCGAAACCGGGCTCGGAGGAGTTGGGGATCATGCCGGCTCAAGTGGCAGTTGCTCGGGGCTACGTCAATCCCGGAGCGCGGACTTCCAGTCCGCTCTTGGAAGCACCACGCTGCAAGGAAGAGGCGGACAAGATGTCCGCGCTCCAGGCAAGTTACCCCGCAAGCTCCCCGAACAACTGCTTCAGCGCCGTATTCGCCTCGAAGCCGATTCCCTCGGCCTGTGGCAGCGAGGCGTAGCCTTCCGCGATCACACTGTCATCCGCGAGGCCGCTGAAGGGCTGGAAGGCAAAGGGTGTAATCTCCGCGCCGCCGAGGCCGAGGGCTGCGGCCAGGTGCAGGCCGAACAGGTGCCCGCCATGCGGCCAGAAGGCCTGCCTCGTCCAGCCCCTCGCGGTCATCGCCTCGATGATCTGGAGATAGCCGGGCAGGCCGTAGCAATGCACGGGGTCGAACAGCAGCACGTCGCGATCCGGGCGCAGGCCGCCATGGCGGGCAAGGAGCCGAGCTTCCGCCGCCGAAAACAGGGCCTCGCCTGCCCCGATCGGCGGCGCATAGGCCGATGCCAAAACGGATTGGACCTCGAAGTCGAGCGGGTCGCAGATATCTTCGAACCACCACAGGCCCAGAGGGGCGAGCCTTACGGCCGCTTCCAGGCCGGATATCCGATCATAGGCGTTCATGGCGTCGACGGCGAGGCGGCCAGACGCTCCCAGTGCGGTGGCGGCCACCTCGATGCGCCGAAGATCCTGGTCGAGGCCGGCGCTGCCGATCTTGATCTTGGCATTGACGAAGCCAAGATCGGCGAAGCGGCCCATCTCCTCGGTCAGCAAGGCAAGGTCGTCGCGGGGATGGCGATAGCCGCCGCTCGCATAGACTCGGACCCTGTCGGTCTGGGCAGCCTTGCTGCCGAGCCGATCGGCAAGATAGGCGTGGAGCGGCAGATCGGCCTGCTTGGCGGCAATATCCCACAGCGCCATGTCGAGGGCGCCGACCGCGACGCAGCGCTCGCCATGTCCGCCGGGTTTTTCGCCCGCCATCATCGCCTGCCAGGCCTTGAAGGGATCCAGACCCCCACCCTTTCCCGATAAGGCATCCGCCGGCGCCTGCTTGAGGCGCGGGGCGAAACGTTCACGGATCAGTCCGCTCTGGGCATAGCGGCCGACCGAGGCATAGCCATAGCCGATGAGGGGCCGGCCGGCGCGGGAGGTATCGGTGACGACGGCGACGATGCTGGTGGTCAATCCGCCCGGCTGCACCGGCCCGGCATAGCGGGAGATCGAGATACTGCGTTCGCGGATGTCGAGAATACGCATGGTTGGTCCCGCAGGGGGGCGGTTCGTCCGCGGTTGTCTCAGTCCCGCTTCACACGGGACTCCTGGTAGCGGTCGCGGGCCACTTCGCTGCATAGGCCCGACCATTCGCAGCCTACACAGGCCGAGCGGGTGAGATTGGCGGCGAAGGCGCCGCGGAAACGTGCCAGCAGGGTTGGGGTCAGGGCGATGCGAGTGCCGGTGCGGACGGGTAGGCGCATCAGGGCACTGACGTCGCGGATGGCGAGTTCGTCGCGCTGGTCGATCCGAGGCTCATGGCAATGCGAATCGACTTCTTGCAGCAGCGGGGCGCAGATATCATCAGGCCCCGCCACGATCACGATGTCTTCACCCTGGCTCAGTCGCGCTGCGATCGCGTCGTAATTGGCGACGAAGCCGGGGCTGTATCCTTTGCCGACATAGGTCAGCATGCAGAGGAGATGGTGGGCGCGAAGCCGCACCGTCACCGGGCGGCGCCGGCCTTGCCGCGAACCAGGGCCATCAGGGTGACGGCGCCGATGACCGACTTCAGCAGGCCGCCGAGCAGGAAGGGCGCGACACCGAGCAGGAAGGCCTTTTCCAGGCCGATCTGAGCGCCAAGCCAGGCACCGCCGATGGCCAGGCAGAGGGCATTGCCCAGGGTCATGTTGACGAAGGCGAGAACCGGGCGGTTGCCGTTCCAGCCACGCTCGGCCAGCAAGCCGCAAAGGGCAGCGACGAGCGGGAAGGAGATCAGATAGCCGGCCGTCGGACCGACGAACAACAGGGTGCCGATGCTGCCCGTCGCAGTGACCGGAAGACCCATCCAGGCTTCAGCCAGCCAGGCCAGCACGGTAATGGCACCGAGCCGCCAGCCATAAAGCGCCCCGATCAAGGTCACGGCCAGGGTCTGCATGGTCATCGGCACGGGGAACATCGGCACCTGGATATGCGATGCCAGGGCCAGTACGGCCGTGCCTGCGACGACCGCCGCCGCCTGCCAGCCAAGCGAGCGCCGCGAAATGTCGAGGGGGCTGAAAGCCGGGGTCAGTGAGGGAGTGGCGCTGTGCGACATGGGGGCTCCGCTGGAAATTATAGATAATCTTGAATTCGATGATCTATAGAGGTCACAAAACGGCAAGTTTGGCAATATCCGGGTGCGCGGGCCTCTTGCCCGCTCTTCTCATCCCGCAGGCATAGTGGCTCCAAGAGCGGGCAAGATGCCCGCGCCCCCGGAACTCAGCCGATGATGGCGAAGGCTTCCCGCGTGGCGCCGGAGGCCGACCGGACCGGTTTCAGGCCGACCCGCTGCACATGGCGGGCGAGGGTGACGGCAGCGTCGTCCAACTTGCCTGACCGCAGCGCCGCCAGGATGGCACGGTGGTCCTGGTCGGTCGGGCTTTCCCATTCCGAGCGCCAGGCTGCGAACAGGAAGCGGGCGCTGGCGGCATGCAGGTCGTCGATCGCCGCGAGCAGGCGCGGCATGCGGCAGGGGGCCAGGATCAGGCGATGGAAGCGGCGATTGGCCTCTTCCCAACTGCGCACGTCGCGCGAGCGGTCGCCTGCCTTGGTGGCTTCCTCGGCTTCGTCCAGGATGGTGGCGGTGAGGTGCGGCGCGGCCTGGCGCAGGGCCAGCACCTCCAGGGCCGCCCGCATCTGGGCGACCTCCTTGACCTCTTCCAGGTCGAAGGCGGCGACACGCACGCCGCGCCTGGGTTCGCTCACCGCCAGGCCCTGTGCCTCCAGGCGCCTGAAAGCCTCGCGCACCGGCACATGGCTGGTGGCAAACTCCTCCGCGACATGGTCCTGGCGCAATCGGGCGCCGGGCTCGATCGCCCCGGAGATGATGCGATCCGCCAGCACCTTGGCGATGCGGATGGCGATGGTATCGTCCTTGGGCCCGCTCATGATTTTATAGATAATTTCTGCGATGCCGATTTGTCGAGAGGGGCTTGCGGGGGTCGCGCGTCCCGCCTGCGCTCCGACTACCCCGCCGCCACGGGCAGAGCGCGCTTGTGGGCGCTGGCTCGATAGGTCGACAGGATGCGCTGGTGCGAGGCCTCGGCGATGGCCTTGCCCTCCAGGAAATCGTCGATCTCGTCATAAGTCACGCCATAGGCGTCCTCGTCGGGCTTCAATGGCACATTGGTTTCGAGATCGGCGGTGGGCACCTTGAACACCAGTTCGCGCGGGGCGCCGAGATGGGCGGCGAGGGCCCGCACGCGTCTCTTGTTGAGGCCGGCCAGCGGCAGGATGTCGGCCGCACCGTCGCCGAACTTGGTGTAGAAGCCCATCACTGCCTCGGCAGCGTGGTCCGTGCCGATGACGATGCCGCGCACGGCCCCGGCGAGGCCGAACTGGGCGATCATGCGCTGGCGCGCCTTGATGTTGCCGCGGTGGAAATCGGAGCGCGGGCCCTCGATCAAATCGCCGGCTTCGCGCATGAGTTCGGCCATCATCGCGTCGGCGGCCGGCTTGATGTTCACGGTGACGACGCGGTCGGCCTTGATGGTCGCCAGGGATTGCTGCGCATCCTTTTCGTCCGCCTGCACGCCATAGGGCAGGCGCATGGCGAGGAACTGGGCCTGATACCCTTCGGTTCGCAACCGTTCGACGGCGGCCTGTGCCAGCAGGCCTGATGTAAGCGAATCGACGCCGCCCGAAATGCCGAGCACATAGGCGCGCCCTCCCGAAGTCTTGAGGTAGTCGGCCAGGAAGGCGATGCGCCGCTCGGCTTCTACAGCGGGATCGAAGGCTTCGGGCACGATGATGTCGGGCGTGAGCGGTTGCGGCATGGTCGGCTTTCACGTGATTGAATCGGGTGACAACAGGCCATGTTCGTTTGGGAGCGTCAATATGGGCGCGGTGGTGGGGCGATCCGGAGATCGACCCACCTATCCACAAGCCTCCGGCCTCGGCCTCGTGCTCCCTTTGACCGCATCTGCTAGCGTGCGGCCATGACCTCCTCGCCCCGCAAACTCGACACCGCCGATGCGTCGGCGCCCGTCACGCCGATGATGGCGCAATATCTCGAGATCAAGGCCGGCCATCCTGGCGCCTTGCTGTTCTATCGCATGGGCGATTTCTACGAATTGTTCTTCGAGGACGCCGAGATCGCCTCCAAGACGCTCGGCATCGTCCTCACCAAGCGCGGCAAGCATCAGGGCGAGGACATCGCCATGTGCGGCGTGCCGGTGGTCCGGGCCGACGAATATCTGCAGCGCCTGATCGCTCATGGCCACCGTGTCGCGGTCTGCGAGCAGATGGAGGATCCGGCGGAGGCCAAGAAGCGCGGTTCCAAATCGGTGGTCAAGCGCGGCGTGGTCCGCCTGGTCACGCCCGGCACCATCACCGAGGAGACGCTGCTGGAGCCGACGCGCACCAATCTGCTGCTGGCTTTGGCGCGCCTGCGCATCTCCGACGACGAGGCCCGCTTCGGTCTCGCCTTCGCCGACATCTCCACCGGCGAGTTCGGCCTGTCCGAATGCGACGAGGCGGGACTGCCGGCCGAACTCGCCCGGCTCGACCCGTCCGAAGTGGTCATGGCCGAGACAGTGCATGAGGATGCGGAGCTGGCCTCGCTCTGGCGCGAATGCCGTGCCGCCGTCACACCGGTCGGGCGCGACGTCTTCGATGGCAGCCAGGCCGAGCGCCGGCTTGCTGCCTTCTACGATGTCGGCACCATCGATGGCTTCGGCACCTTCTCGCGAGCCGAGCTGGTCGCCGCCTCCGGCCTCGTCACCTATATCCTGCGCACGCAGGTCGGCCAGAAGCCGGCGCTCGACCCACCACGCCGGGACGGCGCCAGCGCGCATATGGCGATCGATGCCGCGACACGCGCCAATCTGGAGCTGACGCGTACCCTGGGCGGCGAGCGCGCCGGCTCCCTATTCGATGCGGTCGACCGCTCGGTGACGGCGGCCGGTGGCCGCCTGCTGGCGCAATGGCTGGCGAGCCCGCTTCTAGCGCCCGAGGCCATCGCGCTGCGCCAGGATGCGGTGGCCTTCTTCGCCGAACAGGCCCTGCTGCGCGGCCAGGTCCGCGCCCGGTTGAAATCGGCGCCGGACATCGCCCGCTCCATGGCGCGCCTCGCCCTCGACCGGGCCGGGCCGCGTGATCTCGCCGCTCTCCGGGAAGGCTTGACCGGCATTGCCGCCATCGAAGCCCTGCTGCGGCAGCGCGAAGCTGAATTGCCGCCGGTGCTCGCCGGTATTCTCTCGGCCCTGGCAAGGCCGGACCAGGGCCAGGCAGCGCGCCTTGCCGCAGCCCTGCAAGACGATCTGCCGCTGCTCAAGCGCGATGGCGGCTTCGTGCGTGCCGGCTATGATCAGGCCCTCGACGAGACCAGGGCCCTGCGCGACGAGAGCCGGCGCGTCATCGCCGGCCTGCAGGCGCGCTATGCCGAGGAGAGCCAGGTCCGCCAGCTCAAGATCAAGCACAACAACATGATCGGCTATTTCGTCGAGGTGCCGCAGCAGGCCGGTGAAGCCTTCCTGCAGCCAGGCCTGCGCGAGACCTATGTGCATCGCCAGACCATGGCCGGCGCCATGCGCTTCTCCACCGCCGAGCTCTCGACGCTGGAATCGCGCATCGCCTCGGCGGCCGAGCGCTCGCTGGCGAGCGAGCTCCAGGTCTTCTCCGATCTCGCCGCGGCCTTGCTCGGTGACGGCGCCGCCATCCGGGCCGCCACCGAGGCCCTCGCCCTTCTCGACGTCATCGTGGCGCTCGCCGTGCTGGCCGACGAGGAAAACTATGTCCGTCCCGTTGTCGACACCTCGCTCGCCTTTGCCATCGAGGGTGGGCGCCATCCTGTGGTCGAACGGGCGTTGAAGCGCGAGGGCAAGCCCTTCGTCGCCAATGATTGCGAATTGAGCGGCGAGGGCGAGGGCAGCAAGGCCGCCGGTAGGATCTGGCTGCTCACCGGCCCGAACATGGCGGGTAAGTCGACCTTCCTGCGCCAGAATGCCCTGATCGCCGTCCTGGCGCAGATCGGTTCCTTCGTGCCGGCGAAATCGGCCCATATCGGCGCGGTGGACGCGCTGTTCTCGCGCGTCGGCGCCGCCGACGATCTGGCGCGCGGACGCTCCACCTTCATGGTCGAGATGGTGGAGACGGCGGCAATCCTCAACCAGGCCGGTCCCCGCGCGCTCGTCATCCTCGACGAGATCGGCCGCGGCACCGCCACTTTCGACGGCCTCTCCATCGCGTGGGCGGCAATCGAGAACCTTTCCGCCGTCAATCGCTGCCGGGCTCTGTTCGCCACGCATTATCACGAGCTCACCCAGCTCACCAAGAAGCTGCCGCGCCTCGCCAACGCCACCATGCGGGTGACCGAATGGCA
Organism: Labrys neptuniae; assembly: GCF_040797145.1. NCBI lineage: Bacteria > Pseudomonadati > Pseudomonadota > Alphaproteobacteria > Hyphomicrobiales > Xanthobacteraceae > Labrys > Labrys neptuniae. The sequence continues at coordinate 400,839 of NZ_JBFNQD010000002.1, forward strand.
TGGCGACGTCGTCTTCCTGCATGAGGTGGTGCCGGGCGCCGCCGACCGTTCCTACGGCATCCAGGTCGCCAAGCTCGCCGGCATGCCGGCCGCCGTGGTCGAGCGGGCACGGGCCGTGCTGGCGCAGCTCGAGGCGACCGATCGCCAGGCTCCGGCTGCCCGCCTGGTCGATGACCTGCCCTTGTTCGCCGCAGCCCCCCGGGCGCTGGCACAGGCAACGGTCAAGGTGCCGGACGAGGTCGCCGAAGCCCTCGATGGGCTCGATCCCAACGACATGACGCCTCGCCAGGCGCTCGATGCCTTGTTTTCCTTGAAAGCCAAGCGCGATAGCGCCAAGAAGGGGTAAGTTGGAGCGCGGACATCCTGTCCGCATTGCCGCCATCCACGCCTGGTAACGCCGCATCCGCAGGATGGGAAGAGCGGACAGGATGTCCGCGCTCCGAAATTCTCCTTCCTAGAGCAAAGCGCGTTCAAGTGTGAACGCCCATTTGCTCTAACTCCTTGTTCCAACGCGTCTTTGCGATTCTAGGTGATCCGTCAAACCGCAAAACGCTATAAGGCCTGCAATGCTCGACAAGCCCGATCGTGAGCTTCACCTCGTCCTCGACCGCATGGCGCTCGAAGCCGAGATCGACGCCTTGGCGCTGGAGCATGAGGGCAATGCCGACGCCCTCAGGCTGGCGGTGGTCACCCTGCTCAAGACCACCCTGCGTGACGGCCGCGAGACCATCCGCACCTGGTTCAGCGAGGACCGTCTCGGCACGGCCTGTGCCCAGCGCCTGTCCTGGCTCGAGGACGAGATCATCCGCGCCACCTACGCCTATGTGACGCGCTACGTCTATACCACCCACAACCCCACGGCAGGCGAGCGCATGGCCGTCATCGCCGTGGGGGGCTATGGCCGCGGCACCCTCGCGCCGGGGTCGGACATCGACCTGCTCTTCCTGCTGCCGGCCAAGCAGACGGCCTGGGGCGAGAGCGTCACCGAGGCCATCCTCTATGTCTTGTGGGACCTCGGGCAGAAGGTCGGCCATGCCACGCGTACGATCGACGAGTGCCTGCGCCTCGCCCGCGGCGACATGACCATCCGCACCGCCTTGCTCGAAGCGCGTCCGATCCTCGGCGACATGGGGCTGGCGAGCGAACTTTCCGCCCGCTTCGACCGCGAACTCGTCCAGCTCACGGCAGCCGAGTTCGTCGCCGCCAAGCTCGCCGAGCGCGACGAACGCCTGATCAAGGCCGGCAATTCGCGCTACCGGGTCGAGCCCAACGTCAAGGAAGGCAAGGGCGGCCTGCGCGATCTCAACACGCTCTACTGGATCGCCAAATATGTCTATCGCGTCAGGGATGCCGCCGACCTCGTCGAGGCCGGCCTGTTCACCCGGCGCGAATACCGCCAGTTCACCCTGGCCGAGGACTTCCTGTGGGCGACACGCTGCGCCCTGCATTTCCTCACCGGCCGCGCCGAAGAGCGCCTGACCTTCGACATCCAGCGTGAGATCGCCGCCTTTCTGGGCTATTCGGATCGTGGCGGCCTGCGCGGCGTCGAGCGCTTCATGAAGCATTATTTCCTGGTGGCCAAGGATGTCGGCGATCTCACCGCCATCGTCTGTGCCGCGCTGGAAGCGCGCCAGGAAAAACCCAAGGCGATGTTGGATCGCTTCATCGCGCCTTTCCGCCGCAGCCAGCGCCAGGCCCTGATCGGCACCAAGGATTTCGTGATCGAGACGGGTCGGCTCAATGTCGCCAACGACCAGGTGTTCGCGCGCGATCCGGTCAATCTGATCCGCCTGTTCCAGCTTGCCGACCTGCATTCGCTGGCGTTGCATCCCGACGCGATGCGCCTCGTCACCCGCTCGCTCAAGCTGGTGAACGCTTCGCTGCGCGAGAATGTCGAGGCCAACCGGCTGTTCCTGGAGATCCTGACCTCGCGCAATGCCCCCGAGACCGTGCTCAGGCGCATGAACGAGGCCGGCGTACTCGGCCGCTTCATCCCCGATTTCGGCAAGGTCGTGGCGATGATGCAGTTCAACATGTATCACCGCTACACCGTGGACGAGCATCTCCTGCGTTCGGTCGGCGAACTCGCCGACATCGATCGCGGCGAGGGTGGCGACGAGCATCCCCTCGTCAACGAGATCATGCCGACCATCCAGAACCGCACCGCCCTCTATGTCGCCACCTTCCTGCACGACATCGCCAAGGGCCGGCCGGAGGACCATTCGCTCGCCGGTGCCAAGATCGCCAAGCGATTGGGGCCCCGCCTCGGCCTGACGCCGGGCCAGACCGACACGGTGTCCTGGCTGATCGAGCAGCATCTGGTGATGTCGATGACGGCGCAGTCGCGCGACATCTCCGATCGCAAGACCATCGAGACCTTCGCCGGCACCGTGCAGACGCTGGAACGGCTGAAGCTGCTGCTCATCCTCACCGTGGCCGATATCCGGGCAGTGGGGCCGGGTGTGTGGAACGGCTGGAAGGGTCAGCTCCTGCGCTCGCTGTTCTGGGAAACCGAGCTGGTGCTGGCCGGCGGCCATTCCAAATCCGACCGGCGCGCCAGCGTTCAATTGGCCCAGGACGAACTCAGGGCCGGCCTGTCCGATTGGAGCGCGGCGGAGGTCGATGCCTATGTGTCACGCCACTACCCGCCCTATTGGCTCAAGGTCGAGCTGCCGCGTCGCCTGCGTCATGCTCGCTTCATCCGCGCCGCGCGCGAACGTGGCGAGACGCTCGCGACCGAAGTCGCCACCGATGCCTTCCGCGGCGTGACCGAGCTGACCATTCTCGCCCCCGACCATCCGCGCCTGTTGTCGATCATTACCGGCGCCTGCGCGGCTTCCGGCGCCAACATCGTCGATGCCCAGATCAACACCACCACGGACGGGCTGGCACTCGACACCATTTTCGTCAGCCGCGAATTTCCGCAGGACGAGGACGAATTGCGGCGCGCCGGCCGCATCGCCCAGGCGATGGAGCAGGCACTCACCGGCACCATCCGCCTGCCGGAAGCCGTGGCCAAGCGCGGTGCCATCAAGCCGCGGCAGAAGGCCTTCCAGGTCGCGCCCGAGGTGGTGGTCGACAATGAATGGTCGAACCGCCACACCGTGGTGGAGGTCTGGGGCCTCGATCGTCCCGGCCTTCTCTACGACCTCACCACGGCGATCTCGCGGCTCAACCTCAACATCGCCTCGGCCCATATCGCGACCTTCGGCGAGAAGGCGGTCGACGTGTTCTATGTCACCGATCTCACCGGGGCGAAGATTACGTCCGTGCAGCGCCAGGACAGCATCCGCAGCAATCTGCTGGCGGTGTTCCGGCGCGAGGGGAAATCGGGCTGAACGGGGCGGGGCCGACGCTGCGCAACGGCCTTTCCGTGATTTTTGAACGAAGTCCTTATTGCAGTCTCTGCACCAGCTGCTGGTAGAATTTCTGCGAATCCCTGCCCATCGGAAGGTCGTTCTGGGCATTGGGGCCAACCAGGTCGGCGGTGACCACGCGGGCCCGGTCGCGCAGGGCCGACCAGTCCGGCAAGGCCCATTGGGCCTGCGTGATGGTCGAGAGGATATAGAGCACATTGTAGCGCCCCGTCAGCGTCAGGCTCTGGACGGCGGGCCGGGCCAGCATGTTGACGAGGGCGCCGACCAGCATGCGCTGGTCGTCGGGCGAGACCGTCCCGTCGCGGAAGGCACGCACGAGATTCTCCGTGGTCGCTCGCCGCACATCGCCGTCGGGACCATCGATCAGGTTGACATTGGCGAGCAGCTGCTCCCCGGCCGTGAGCTGGGGGACGGGCGGCGGCTTGTAGGCGCGGGACTGGTCGATGGCCTGTGTCAGCACGGCATTCGAATCGCGCAGATACATGTGCTGGGTTGGATTCGACGTCGGTGATGGCGTCTGAGCCAGCGCGACCTTGAGCTTGGCCTGGGCTTCCTCGAGCGCGCTTTTCATTGCCAGGAGCTGATCGTTGAGCTCCTTGAGTTCGGCGGCATGCTGAAATCGTTCGGTCTGGAGCCGAACGTCGGCCGCCAGGAAACGCTGGGCCCGTTTGTCATTGTCCGCCGACAGCTCCTCGGCCTGCCCGCGCAGGCGATCGGCCTCCTTGCGCGCGTCGTTCTCTCGAAGGAAGGAGATGAGTGCCAGGATGGCAAAGGCAATGGACAGGACGAGCGTGACGAGGAAGCCCATGCGAATATGGCGCGTCCGGCGTTCGGCCGCCGTGCTCGCGCTGACGAAGGCCTCGATTTCCGGATCCTTGTCGCGATATCCGGCGGCTTCCACCAGGGCATTGCCGGTGAGCAGGTAGCCGGGTGCCCGGTTCGATCGGCGCCACTGATAGGCCAGGGCGCCGATGCGGATCTGGGCGCGGGCATCCTGCGCCGTCCCTGCTCGCTTCGATCTCCTGGCCGGCGGCGTGCCGGCAGGCAAGGGCGGTTCCGGCGAGTCGAGATAGGGCGCGAGCGGCAGGTCGAGATCCGGCCTCGCGCCGTTCGTCGACCAGGTCAGCAGTTGCGTGCTCCAATAGTCGATGATGCCCTGGGCCGCCTCGCGATCCTCCTCCTTTCCAAGCCGTGCCCCGGCGGCTGCGACTTCGCCTCGGAAAGCGGTGATGCGATCGCGAAAGGCCGAGATCGCCTCCGGCGTATCGCCATCCCGCTGGCTGCTGGACCTGAGCAGGTCGAGATGCTCGTGGCTGATATCCGCGATGCTTGCAAAAGTCTGCGGCGGATGAGGAGGCATCGTCTCGCTCATTGCACGGCTCCCAGAATGTTCTTCAGGCGGTCGCTGATCTGGAAGACGCTGTCGAAATCCGCCTTCAGCCTGCTGTCGAGCGCGAAGAACTGGGCGCTGGCATTCTTCTGGAAACCCGAAAAGGAGCGCTGCAGGGCCCGGATCGCCGGGGCGCTCTTGAGGTTGAAGGCGGTGTCGCGCTGCGCGATCTCGACATCCTGCAGGCAGGCATCGATCTTGTCGCAATCCTCCCCGTCGACAGTCAGATCTGCCCGTTCCAGGCCAAGCGCGGCCAGGTTCAGCAGCATGGCCCTGGTCTCGGGCCAGAGGGCGGCGATCTCATCCACGATCAGGACGCCGGGATCGTCCAGGCAACTGGCGAGGATCGAGAGGTTCTGCTCCACCCTCTGCAGGCGGTTATGCGTCGCGATCCGGCTCATCAAGGTGCGCTGCAGGGCGCCAAGGGCGCTGATCGCCTCATCGAGCGCTGCCTGCAGGCCGGTATCGGCTCCGCCGATTTCGACCAGGGCACCTGCCAGTTCCGGCAGGGGCAACTTGGTCGCTGCATCGAAGATGCCCTTGTTCAATTGCACCGACTGGCTGTCGCTGATCGCGGCGATCTGCCGGACGGCGATGAGCACCGGTCCCGGCCTGTCGGCATCGAGCCCCTCCTGGCAACGCTGCGAACTGCTTTCGAGGTCGTCGACCCAGGAAAGATCGAGACCGGCCAGGATCTCGTCCGCACCCGGCCTGGTGATCTGGGTGCGGATGGCGGTGACGGCGGCGCGCACCTGCGAAATATAGACCTGCACCGTCTCATAGCTGATCGGATTGTCCATGCTCGCCACGGCCTGCAGCAGGATGCGGGTGTGGTTGATCTGGATGTGATGAAGGCTGTCATGCAGCCCCTTATAGGCGGCCAGCAGGTTGATGCGCTGGCCGATTTCGGCAAGCCGCTGCTTCGAGATGCCGGCCTTCTTGCGCACCTCGTCCTTGGCCAGATAGGCGGCGAGGCTGTCGAGCCCGGAGACGACGGTGCCGACCTGCGAGGCCACGCTCGGCGGTGCGGTCAGGGCATCGGGGATCAATTGCGTGACCAGCTCCCTGAACGCGGTGTTGTCGTTCTTGGCATGCAGCACGATGGCGACGAAATTCGTCAGGATCCCGCATTTTTGCGCCCAGTCGACGCAATCCCGGGCGACCTTGCGCCGGGGCTGTTCGGCAAAGCTTACCCCGGTGATGGCAACCGAGGTGCCGTAGCAGATCTGCATGAGGTCGCCGAGTTCACGAAAGGTGCACAGGTCTCCGATGGCGTTGGAGATCGAGATGACGCTTTGAGGAGGAAGTGTGACGACGCCCATGCCGTTCTCCCTTCCTCAGGCCGCCGGGATTGCCGCGCCGAAGCCAGCTGCCTCGATATCGGCCCGGATCAGGCCCGCCGGGACGCCCTGGTTGAATTTCGGTTCGCCCCAGGCCGGATCGCCGAAATGATGGAGGGCGAGAAGCTGCCATTCCATGCTCAGGCAGGGTGAGCCCGAGGAGCCCGGATCGGTGTTGGTGGCATAGCGTAGTCTCGGCCGGTCCGGCGGGGCGGGCGTGGGCAGGATCGCCTCGGTGTCGATCGCCAGCTTGACGGGGCCGCCATGGGGATGCTGGGCGATGATCAGCGGCGAGCCTTGGCCCAGGGCCTCGTCCCGCTTCGGCAGGGCGAGCCAGCCGCGTTCGGCGCCGACGGTCCCGGCGAGCTGCAGCAGCGCAAAGTCGAGCTCGGTCGCCGAGGGCGACGGCTCGTCCGGCGCCTCGGTCATTTCGGCCGGCGCATAGGGGCGATGATGCAGCAGCGCAGTGCCGGATAAGGCGACCGCCTCGCCCTCGTTGAAGGAACCGTCGGTCTTGCGGGCATAGTCGAAGCGGCAGGAGACCATCGGCCAGTCATTCTGTCCGGCCGCTGCCTCGACGACATGCCAGTTCGTCAGCACGGCCTGCGGCCCGACCAGGAAACCGGTGCCGGCCGGGCTGCCGTCGATCTCGATGCGGCACACCCGGCGCAGCGTCTCGTTCATGCCGGCGACCCACAAGGCGGGATCGAGCATGCGCAGATGGGGCTTGATGTTGCGCTGCAGGCCGGGGCCCAAGGTTTCGGCGCTGGGCTGGGTGCCACGATGATCCTTGTCCAGCACCACCAGGTCATAGGGGTTGGTCAGGGTTTCAGCCGCCGCTTCCGGCGCCAGGCGGACGATGAGTTGGCGAATATCGTCGCGATGCGGGCGGTTGACGTAGATCGCCTTGAGGAAATTGCCGGTCTGGCCTTCCTGTTCGAGGCGAATGACGAGTTCGCGCAGCACCGAGACCAGCGGCTGCCTCACATCGGCCCAGTAGACCTCGAGCTGGTCGCCGGTCGCCACATAGACGAAATTGCCGAGATCATCGAGATTGACGGTCGTCGACAGGGCCTTGGCCAGTTCGGAGACTTGCGCGCCTGTGAGCTTGTCCACCTTCGCCCCCTCTTGCCGCCTGGCGCTTGCCGCTCGCTCGACTATCCCGATGTCGGCTCCCGGCTGAGCGCCTGCTTGCTCGAGCTCCCTGCTTCGACGCGCCCTTGCGGTTCCAAGTATCTCCGTCCGATCGCAAGACGCTTTAGCATAATCGCGTGAGAGCGCCGTGAATCCCGGCAGGGGCTCGGCGGACTTCAGCCTGGGGCGGAGGACGTCGGGAGAACGCCACGGCGCCCGATGCGGATGCCGGTTTCGGTGAAGCCGGGATGGCAAGCGCCGCAACGAGAACCGCCTCCGTCACATATGCAACGGAGGCGGGGAAAGGCGCGAGGCGTGGAACTTGCCGCGTCGGCTCAGGTGCGGGCGCTGCCGGAGGAGCGCAGACGGTCGAGGGCGACGGCGCCGATGATCACCAGGCCCTTGATGATGAACTGCCAGATGTCGGACACGCCGATCAGGATCAGGCCGTTGGAGAGCACGGCGATGATCAGGGCGCCGATGAGCGTACCCCAGATCGAACCGATGCCGCCGACGAAGCTGGTGCCGCCGAGGATGACGGCGGCGATGGCGTCGAGCTCATAGGACTGGCCGAGCTGCAGGCCGTTGGCGGCATAGAGCTTGGCGGCGGACATCGCCCCGCCCAAGCCCGCCAGCAGGCCGGAAATGCCGTAGACGATGAGCAGGATCGACCAGACCTTGATGCCCGACAGCCGGGAGGCCTCGGCATTGCCACCGATGGCATAGATGCGCAGGCCCAGCACTGTGCGGCGCAGGATCAGCCAGGACACCACCACCGTGGCGAGCGCGATCACCATCAGCCAGGGCACGCCGAAGATCGTGCCGTTGCCGATGAAGGCGAAGGGCAGGCTGGGATTGAAAATCGTCTTGTCCTCGCCGAATAGGCGGGCGAGGCCGCGCACCGCCGTCATCGAGCCGAGGGTGACGATGAACGGCGGCAGGCGCATGAAGGCGATCAGCGCGCCGTTGACGAGGCCGAGCAGGCCGCCGGTCACCAGGGCGGCCACCAGCCCCATCATGCCCCAGCCCGGGATCAGCGAGACGATCAGGGCGATCATCGCCGAGGCTGCCAGCACCGAGCCGACCGAGAGATCGATGCCGCCGGTGAGGATGACGAAGGTCATGCCGGCGGCGAGCACGGTGTTGATCGAGGCCTGCTGGGCCACGATCGACAGATTGTTCCAGCTCATGAAGCGGCCGCTGGCCCAGGACAGGCCGCCGGATTCGACATAGCCCGACAGGAGCTGGAACAGGATGGCGATCAGCACGAGGGCTGGCAGCATGCCCAGGCCCCGCAGGGTGCCCGAAAGGGCGAATTTGCGGCGGGCGGTTTCTGCGGTGGAAGAGTTGGTGGATGTCATCGCACAGTCCTGCCTGTCTTGGGGGCCGTGTATTCCTGGGATCGCAGGCATCCCTGCCTGCTCTTCCTTTCCCGCGAGCGACCCGTCTCCAAGTGCAGGCAGTCGCGACATGCAAGCATGTCGCTGAGATGCCTGCGATCCCAGGAAGAGTCGATCTCGAGGCGAGCTGGTATGGAAGCCGGGTGAGTCATGCGGCATCCTTCGCGGCTGAGGTCGCGATGGCCATGATGTTCTCCTGGCTGACCGCTTCGGCATTGCCGCCTCCGCCGAGTTCCCCGGCGATGTGGCCTTCGCGCATCACGATGACGCGGTCGCAGATGCCGACGATTTCGGGCAGTTCGGACGAGATCACCGCCACGCCGACGCCCTCGCGGGCCAGCCGGTCGATCAGGCGGTAGATTTCCGATTTGGCGCCGATGTCGACACCGCGGGTCGGCTCGTCCAGGATCAGCACGCGCGGCTTGGTCTCGAGCAGGCGCGAAAGCAGGACCTTCTGCTGGTTGCCGCCGGACAGGCCGCCGACCGGCGCGTCGGGCGAGGCGGTACGGATGCCGGTGGCCTGGATCGCCTCGGCCGTGCGCCTGCGGCCCTTGGCGAGGTTGAGGAAGCCGCCGGCCAGGGCGTCACGGGCGATCACGCCCAGATTGATGTTCTCGGCCACCGACATGTCCAGCATCAGCCCGAGCAGCTTGCGGTCCTCGGTGAGATAGGCGATGCCGGCCTCGATGGCGTCCTGGGGCGAGCGGATGCTGACCTCCTTGCCATCGACCGCCACGGTGCCCGATATCCTCGCATCGGCGCCGTAGACCAGGCGGGCAAGCTCGGTACGGCCGGCGCCGACCAGGCCGGCAATGCCGAGCACCTCGCCCTCGTGAATGTCGAAGGAGCAGGGCTGGATGCGCCGGCCGTCGGCGATGTCGCGTACCGAGAAGATGATCCGGCCGCGGCTTTGGTGGGCATCATGCTCCTTCTTGTAGAAGGAGGAGAGGTCGCGCCCTACCATCATGCGTACCACTGCGGCGGGAGTGATCGCCTCGCGGTCCAGGGTGCCCACATAGGTGCCGTCGCGCAGTACCGAGACGCGGTCCGAGAGCTCGTAGACCTCTTTCATGCGGTGGCTGATATAGACGATGGCGAGCCCCTCCTGCTTGAGCTGGCGCACCAGGGCGAACAGCCGCTCGGTCTCGCGCTCCGACAGGGTGGTGGTGGGCTCGTCCATGATCAGCACGCGGGAACGGGCATGCACCGCACGGGCGATCTCCACCAGCTGGCGTTCGGCGATCGAGAGCTCGGCCACCTTGTCGCGCGCCGTGAAGGTGGCGCCGAGGCGCTGCAGCACGCTTTCGACGCCGGCAATCATGGCGCCGCGGTCGATCAGGCCGGCCCGGCTCGGTTCGCGGCCGAGATAGATATTCTCGGCCACGGTGAGATTGGGAGCGAGGGCGAGCTCCTGGTAGATGATGGCGATCCCCAATTGCTTGGCTGCCATCGGGCCCGAGATCGCCACCTTCTGGCCATCGATCAGGATTTCCGAGCCTTCATCCGGCGTGTAGGCGCCGGAGAGGATCTTCATCAGGGTCGATTTGCCGGCACCATTCTCGCCCATCAAGGCATGGATCTCGCCGAGCTTGACGTCGAGCGACACGTTCTTGAGGGCCTGGACCCGGCCGAACGTCTTGGAAACATTGCGCATTTCCAGGAAGGGATGCGTCTGGCCTGGGTTCATCCTGCCCCCGTTTTCATGCTGTTATTTCAGCAGTTGCGCCAATGTTGCAGCTGTTCCCTGGCTTGCCAATGATTTTGACTGGATTTGGTAAGCGGCGACGAAGGCCGGGCTCTGGCGCAGGCCGAGACCGGCAAAGGCCTCGATGTCGAGCACGGCTAGGGGATCGCCGCTCTTCAGCCGCTGCCAATCGGCTTCGCCGATGCGTGGCTCGAAGATGTCGAAGGCAATGCCCCGATCGTCCACGCCGCCGAGATAGCGGGCAAAGCAGGCAAGCAGGAAGGCTTCGCGCGCAAGGTCCGAGCCGCCGGCAATCAGCTGGCCGATGGTCTTGCCGTGGAAGACCACGATCTTGGAGGCGCCATCGCCGGCCACCCGGAGGAGCTGGTCCTTGATCGCGGGATTGGCGAAGCGCTCGATCACCGTGTCGGTGAAAGCCGTCGTCGAATAGCCGGCGGGCGGTTCGACGAGACGGCGGGCATCGCGCTCCCAGAAGATGCGGAGAAGGCGGGGAATGTCGGGATGGCGCATGCCCTCGTCGACCAGGCGGGCGCCCATCAGCAGGGACGGATAGCACATCAGCATATGGGCGGCATTGGACAGCCTGCCCTTCACCGCGACATAGGCCGGCACCTCGCTGCTGAATACCACGCCGGCCCGTTCGAGCTCGGGGCGGCCGGCGCAGAAACGATCCTCCACCACCCAGCTCGTATAGGGTTCGCAGGTGGCGGCGACGAGATCCTCGACGCCGATGCCGGCGGTGATGCGCCGGCGCTCATCCTCCGGCACCTGCGGCGCGATGCGGTCGACCATCGAATTGGGGAAGGCGCCGTTCGCTTCGATCCAGTCGGCGAGGCCGGGATCGAGGGCACGGGCAAAACCGAGCACGGCAAGGCGCGAGGTATCGCCGTTGCGGGCGAGGTTGTCGCAGGACATCACGGTGAAGGGCGGCAGGCCGGCCTGCCGCCGGCGCGCCAGCGCGGCCACGATATAGCCGAACACCGTCCGCGGCGGCCCGCCCTCGAGGTCGTGGCGGATGTCGGGCGCGTCGAGGCGGAAGGCGCCGCTCGTTTCGTCGATGTTGTAACCGCCCTCGGTGATGGTGAGCGAGACGATGCGGGTGGCGGGATCGGCGAGGCGGGCGAGCACGGCTTCGGGATCGGCTGGGGCATGCAGATAGTCGATCATCGCGCCGACGATCTGCGTTTCCTTCGGGGCCGGGGAGGTGAGCTGCGTCACCGTGTAGAGATTGTCCTGCCGGCGATAGGCTTCGGCCTTGGCCCGTGCGGCGGGACCGTCGGTCAGGCCCACGCCGCAGATCGCCCACTCCTCCTGCCCGGGATGATGCAGGCAGGCTTCGATGGTGATGGCCTGGTGCACGCGGTGAAAATTGCCGACCCCGAAATGCACGATCCCGGCCCGCAGCCGGCTGCGATCATAGGTCGGCCGGGTCACGGTCGGGCCGAACGAGGCGAGTGTCGATGTCTTGAGCGGGAGCATGGCCTGTACTTTCAGGAGTTGAAATGGCCTCCTCGGGCAGGAGGAGGCCATCTTGGACCAGACGGCGACGTCAGTCGTCGTGCTTGGCATTCCATCCCTTGTAGTCGCCGACATTCTCGCGGGTGACCAGTGCGGAGGGAATCAGGATGACCGGTTTCTCGGGCTTCTTGCCGTTGACCAGGTCCATCGCGGTCTGCGCCGAGACCTTGGGAATGGCGTAGAAATCCTGGCTGGCGGAAGCCTTGATCATGTCCAGCGCCGGATCCTTCAAGGCGGCCTCGATATCCGGCGAGCCGTCGACCGAAGTGATGAAGAACTCGCTGCGGCCGGCCTGCTTGGCGGCGAGCGCGGTGCCGATGGCCTGCGGATCGTTGATGGTGAAGATCGCGTCGATCTTGGGGAAGCGCGTCAGGTAGCCCTGGGCCACCGCCATGCCGCCGTCGCGCGAGCCCTTGCCGTCCTGGTCGTCCGACAGGATCTTGATGTCGGGATATTTGGCCAGGACCTGCTTGCAGCCCACCACGCGGTCGATCACCGAGGAGACCTGCGGCCCGTTCTGGATGACGACATTGCCGGCGCCCTTGAGCTTATCGGCGATGTACTGGCAGGAAACGCTGCCGGCCATGATGTTGTCGGTCATCACGATGGCGTCGGCGCCCTCGGCGCCGGTGTCGAAGGCAATGACGGGGATGCCAGCCGCCTGGGCCTTCTTGATCGCCGGCGTGATCGCCTTGGGGTCACCGGGGTTGAGCAGGATGAAATCGGCACCGGCCGCGATGAAATTATCGATCTGGTTGACCTGTTTGCCGAGATCGTAGTCGTAGCCGACGGTGGTCACCTGCGCCTGGGGATAGGCCTTCTTGATGATCCGGGTCGCCGTGTTGGCGATGATCACGAAGCCGGGATTGCCGAGCGATCCTACCGATATGCCGACCGTCTTGACCTCCTTGGCCAGGGCAGGGGCCGATAGGCCCGTGACCAGGGCCGCGCCGGCCATGGCGATGCCGGCGAGGCATTTCAAAGCCTTCATGATTTCCTCCTCATGAATGAGATCGATCTCATTTTATTATAAAAGCATACAACTCAAATGATGCACGAGAAGGCAGGTCTGTCAACGCTGATCCGCGATCAAGGCGCGAGATCGAAGACCGATTCCCGGTCGATCAGGATGGTCGGCATCTCGACATCCCTGCCGGATTCGCCGCCCTGGATCTGCCGGACCAGCAAATTGACGGCTGCGCGCCCCATTTCACGGATCGGACGCTGCACCACCGAGATCGCCGGCGTGAGGGCACCCGACCAGGGCGATTCGTCGAAACTGATGAGGGCGACATCCCGCCCCACCGCGAGATTCAGGGCCCGGCAGGCAGCCAGCACCCCGATGGCGATTTCCTCGCATGTCGCCAGGATCGCGGTGGGCCGCGGATCGGCGCTGAGAATCGATGTCGCGGCGTCGATGATCATCTGGGGATTGTTCGGCGTGTAACGCAGCCAGGCCTTCGGCAGGTCGAGGCCAGCCGCTGCCAGGGCTTCCCGCGCGCCGAGGACGCGATCGCGCGCGCTCGAGACGGCGCCCCGCGGCTCGCTCTGTCGATGCGAGGTGGCAGCTGCCGTCAAGACGACGAGGCCGATGCGGGTGTGTCTGCGGGCGATGAACAATTCCACGGCTTCGCGGGCGCCGCCGCGATCATCCGTGGTCACCGCGCTGACCGGAATATCCGCGATGCGGCGGTCGAGCAGCACCATGCGTCCCTCGCCGGCGCCGGCCTTCTGCAGATGCTCGTTATGGTCGGGCGAGGACGGCACCACGATCATGCCGGCGACGCGCTTTTCCATCAGGGTCTGCACCGCCTCGACCTCGGTCTTGAGATCGTCGTCCGTGTTCACGATCAGGGTCTGGTATCCGAGGGAAGCGCAGGTATCGATGATGGCCCGGGCCGCACTGGCGAAGAAGGAATTGCTGATGTCGGCGAGCACCACACCGATGACCTGGGTGCGACCTGCCCGCATGGCCCGGGCCGCTTCGTTGAGCCGGTAGTTCAGCGTCCGGGCCGCCGCCGCGACGCGCTCGCGCGTCTCCTCGGTGACCAGGCCATAGCCGCCGAGAGCGCGGGCCGCCGTTGCGCGGGAAACCTTGGCAAGACGTGCCACGTCCAGGAGGCGGGCAGGACGGGAAGGGCCGGCTCGTGGGCTTTCCTCGTCAGTTTTCTTGTTTTGGGTCATGCCTCTACTTGGTGCAGGAGGCTTTCTTTGGCCAAATTGAAAAGTATTCGCTGTCGCGGGAAGCCTGCCTACTCCCTTTACGGTAGAAAGGCAAACCATCCGCGTCTGCTGGTGGACGATGCTGCCCGGTCAAGATCAGGCCGTCGGTTGTTCAGCAAAGTTTGGAAATAGTCGGCCTTCTTAAAGTCATCGGATCGCCGCGATGGCAGCGGACACCTCGCCGATACTGCTGCCACCCTGAATGGGGGAGGCGGTGGTGACGAAGCAGGACCTTGACCCTGCACGGGTCGTTTTCAATCGTTTCGGCCTGGGGCCTCGCCCCGGCGACCTGGCGAGGCTGGGCGGCGACCCGCGCGCGGCGTTGCGGGCGGAGCTTGCCAAACCCGATATTGCCCTGATCCCGGTTGCGGCGGATGCCGACCGCCTGCCGGGCAGTGCCGCGGCCCTCCAGGCCGTCATGAACGAAAACCTGCAGCGCAAGATGGAGCGGATGACGGCGCCCGCCGCCGTCCAGATGGACCCGGAAGGCAAGCCCGCTATATCCGCCGCTCCCGCCCCGCAGGGGCCGATGAAGCCGGAGCCGGCCGTCGAGGCCAGGCTGCTGAAGGCGGAAGCGCAGGCGCGCTTTGCCAAGGCGATGGCGGCGGAAATCGGCTTCGTCGAGCGCCTCGTCGCCTTCTGGTCCAACCATTTCTGCGTCTCGGCCGCCAAGGACAACATCGTGCGCGCGGCGGCGGGCGCCTTCGAGCGGGAGGCGATCCGCCCCTTCGTGCTGGGCCGCTTTGCGGACATGCTGGTGGCCGTCGAGCATCATCCGGCCATGCTCTATTACCTGGATAACCAGCAATCCATCGGCCCAGGCTCGCGGGCGGGGCGCAATCACAACCGTGGCCTGAACGAGAACCTCGCCCGCGAGATCCTCGAACTGCATACGCTCGGCGTCGGCAGCGGCTATAGCCAGGCCGACGTGACCGCCTTCGCGCGCATCCTCACCGGCTGGATGGTGGCGGGGCGGGAAGGGCGGCTCGGCGAGCCCGGCAGCTTCGTCTTCAATGCCAACACGCATGAGCCCGGCGACCAGGTCTTCTTCGGCAAGACCTACCCGGCCGGCGGCATGGGCCAGGCCGAGGCCGTGCTCAACGATATTGCCCGCCATCCCGCCACCGCCCGGCATATCGCCACGAAGATCGCGCGCCATTTCATCGCGGACGATCCACCACCTCGGATGGTCGCACGCCTGGCGGAGACGTTCGCGAAGACGGACGGCGATCTTCGCGCCATCGCCGTGGCGCTGGTCAACGCGCCGGAAGCCTGGTCGCAGCCGCTGGCGAAGATGCGCTCTCCCCTCGATTTCGTTCTCGCCCTGCGCCGCGGTATCGGTCCCGGTTCCGAGGCCGATCCCGGGCAGACCCTCAATTGGCTGGCGGTGCTGGGCGCGCCCCTGTGGCAGCCGCCCGGCCCGAACGGCTTTTCCGATCTCGTCGATGCACAGGCCTCCCCGGCGGGCATGGCGATGCGCCTCGATATCGCCTCGCAGGCGGCGCGCCAGGCCAGGACGCTTGCCGAGCCTGCCGATCTCCTGGATGCGCTCATCGGTCCCTCGGTATCAGCCGAGACGCGCCAGGCCGTCATCCGCGCCGAGTCGCGCCAGCAGGCGGTGGCGCTGCTCTTGATGGCTCCCGAATTCCAGAGGAGATAGTCATGAACTCACTATGCGAGCGTCCGCATCCCTCCCGCCGCGCTGTCCTGCTGGCCGGCGGCGCCCTGTTCGGCTGGGCCTATCTGCCGCGTTTTGCCCGAGCGGCCGGGACAAGGGATCCGCGCCTGGTCGTGCTCGTGCTGCGTGGCGCGCTGGACGGGCTCTCGACCGTGGCGCCGGTCGGTGACCCCGATTATCGCGGATCGCATGGCGATATCGCCCTGGTGCTGGACGGGCCGCATCCGGCCCTGCCCCTGGATGGGTTCTTCGCTCTCCATCCCGCTATGCCGACCTTTGCCCGGCTGTTCCAGGCCCGGCAGGCTCTGGTGGTGCATGCCGCTGCCACCGGCTATCGCGAACGCTCCCATTTCGACGGGCAGGACGTACTGGAGAGCGGCTTTCCGGGGCCGGGCCATACCGCGACGGGCTGGCTCAACCGTGCTCTCGCCGCCCTTCCTGCCGGCGACCGCGTCGCGCCGCAGGGCGGCCTCGCCGTCGGGCCCTCGACGCCCCTGGTGATGCGGGGTGCCGCGCCGGTGCTCGGCTGGGCCCCGCAAGTGCTGCCAGATGCGGGCGATGATCTCGCCGCGCGGCTTCTCGATCTCTACGACCACCGCGATCCGGTCCTCGCCTCCGCCTTGCGCCGGGGGCTGGAGGCCGAACGCATGGCGGCCGGAGA
The DNA here is from genome assembly GCF_040797145.1 of Labrys neptuniae. Lineage (NCBI taxonomy): Bacteria > Pseudomonadati > Pseudomonadota > Alphaproteobacteria > Hyphomicrobiales > Xanthobacteraceae > Labrys > Labrys neptuniae. Next base: position 417,265 of record NZ_JBFNQD010000002.1, read on the forward strand.
CGGCATGGGCATGACCAGGCGCAAGGGAGGTCTCGACAGTGCCGCCGGCATGCGCCAGGCCGCCGAAGGAGCGGCCCGCCTGATTGCGGCCGATGACGGGCCACGCGTGGCGGCGCTGGCCTTCGACGGCTGGGACACCCATGTCAATGAGGGCGGGGCGACCGGCCGGCTCGCGACCTTGCTTGGTGGTCTCGATGGTGCCTTTGCGGCGTTCGAGAGCGGCCTGGGGTCGCATTGGAAAGATACGATCGTGGTCGCCGTCACCGAATTCGGTCGCACTGCGCGCATCAATGGCACCGAAGGGACCGATCACGGCACCGGCACGGTCATGCTGCTGGCGGGCGGTGCGGTCAAGGGAGGGCGCGTCGTCGCCGATTGGCCGGGCTTGAAGATCGCCCAGCTTCACGAGGGCCGCGATCTCAAGCCGACCACGGATGTGCGCAGCGTGCTGAAGGGATTGCTGGCCGACCAGTTCGGCCTCTCGCCAATGGTGCTGGGATCGACTGTTTTCCCGGATTCGCTGCCGGTTCAACCGCTGGCCGGACTTGTTGCCTGAACCGCAGGGATCGCAATCAAATCAGTCAATCGGTTCGAGATTGTGGCCAAATTCGGCGTCAGCGTCACAAGAATTACTGATTTCTTAGGAAGAAATATTTGAAATAAACCATTGTTGTTCATCTGGCCTTAAGGCGTCAGCCGATATTTTACTGGCAATGCTGGGGTAATCAAATCGGAGTTCCTGTTACAATGACGATGAAGATCTGCCTTTCAGCCGCGATTCTTTACGTGACGACAGCATTGGCGGTCACGCCGGCCTCTGCCGGCGATGGCCGCACCGGTGCTTTCGTCGGCGGTGCAGCGCTTGGCGCGGTCGGCGGCGTCCTGCTCGGCCAGGCACTGGCCGACCGTCCCGCCCCGCCGCCGCGGCCTGCGCCGGTGTATGAGCCGGCCCCGGTCGCCTATGATCCCTATGTCGACCGCCTCGATCGCCTGCATGCAGGCTGCGACAGGGGCGACCGCCGGGCCTGCGTCCAGTTCGGCGAAATGATCGGCGCCCATCGCGAGCGCGTGGCGGAATGGCGCCGTACCCATCCGGACTTCTTCGAGTGGGAATAAGGCATTTTGCATCCCGGGGAGCGGGCGGGCGTTTCGGAAACGCCCGTTTCCCAATTATCCATGTGATACGAGCCGAAGAAGGTTCAGCCGGTCGGCCTCATCGTGATCATGCAGGCAATGCCGGCGCTCACCGTGAGGCGCTGGTTGAGGCAGCGGATGGTGGCGAAGCCCTCGGTAACGACCCGGGCCTTGCCGATGTCGCCATCGGCATCGCCGCGCATCACGCCGAGATCGAGCGTGTCCTGCTCGATGTCGTAGTCGCTCTTCTCCGGCCCGATCGTATGCAGCAGGCTTTCGAGGTGAGCGGTGAAATTGATCAGGTCCGCCGGGCTGGCCCGGTCACCCACCAGGCCGATCGAATCGACTACATCGCCGGCGAGGACGATGGTCATCGAGGTGGGCGAACGGGATGTGCCGATCGAGCCGGTGACATCACCTCTCGGCGTGATCGTCGTCAGATATTCGGCGTCGCCGAAGGTGCAGGCATAGGACTCGTCGTCCTTCCCGCCACAGGCACGGATCGGATCCAGCCCGTCCCGGACGAGGCGCACATCGAACAGGTCGATCAGGCGCCGCTCCGTCAGCGGTGCGGATTGGGCCTGGGCTGCGCCGAACAGGGCGCTCGCAAAGAGGATAGATGGCAGCAGGCGCATGGCCGTAGCGAACTCCGGCCCCCCGAGGGGATTAAGCACCCGCCACCTTAAACATTGATGAAAGCGGCCGGACGATGCCGCTCGTCAAAGCACCCTGCCGCCTCAGGCCGCGCGGACTTCCTGTACTTCCGGCACGAAATGACGCAGCAGGTTCTGGATGCCGTTGCGCAGCGTGGCCGTGGAAGAGGGGCAGCCCGAGCAGGCGCCCTTCATGGCGAGATAGACTACGCCTTCGCGATAGCCGCGGAAGGTGATGTCGCCGCCATCGGCCGCCACGGCCGGGCGCACGCGGGTCTCGAGCAGGTCCTTGATGGTCTCGACCGTGTCCTCGTCGGCCTCGTCGAAGAACTCCTCGCCTTCCTCCAGCGGCGCGACATCCTTGTTGAGGATGGGCACGCCGGAAAGGTAGTGCTCCATGATCGCGCCGAGCACGGCAGGCTTGAGGTGTTGCCATTCCACGCCCGAGCGGGTGATGGTGATGAAGTCCGAGCCGAAGAACACGCCGGCGACGCCCTCGATGGAAAAGAGCTTCTGCGCCAGCGGCGATTGCGCGCCCTCGGCGGCATTCGTCATGTGCAGCGTGATGCCTTCGGGCAGCACTTCGCGGCCGGGCAGGAATTTGAGGGTCGAGGGGTTCGGCGTCGCCTCGGTCTGAATGAACATCTGTCTCTCCGCTCCAAGGGCCGGGTCAAGGCCGGCCAGGACCTCGCAATTATAGGAGAAGCTGCGATTTGGGCGCAATGCCCTCCACCGCTTCGACCAGCTTGTCGAGATCCTGCGGGCGCGACAGGCGATGGTCGCCATCCTTGATCAGCGTCACCGTCACGTCGTCCTCGGCCAGACTCTCGACCAGCGCCATGGCATGCTGCCAGGGCACGTCCGGATCCTCCATCCCCTGCAATATATGGACGGGGCAGCCGGTTTTCACCATGTCGCCGAGAAGAAGATGGTTGCGGCCTTCCTCGATCAGCGCCCGGGTGATCGGATAGGGCTCGGGCGAATAGTCGGATGGGCGCAGCCAGGCCCCCTTGTCGATGATCTCGCGTTTCACCGTATCGGGGAACTGGTCCCACATCAGCCGCTCGGTGAAATCGGCAGCGGGGGCAATCAGCACCATTCCGGCCGGTGCCAGCGGCGTGCCGGCCAGGGCCCGCGCGGCGAGAAGGGCGATCCAGCCCCCCATCGAGGAGCCGACCAGGATCGGCGGCGTCTTCACGCCTTCGCGGATCACGGCCAGGGCGTCCTCGAGCCAGGAGCCGATGGTACCCTCCTCGAAGCGGCCACCTGATTCGCCATGGCCGGAATAATCGAATCGCGTCACCGCCCGGTGATGGCGCGCGCCCCACTCGGCCAGAAAATTGGCTTTGGTCGCCTGCATGTCGGAGCGGAAGCCGCCGAGCCATACCACATCCGGGCCGCGTCCGGGCTGGTGACGCCAGGCAATCGCACGGCTGGACGGGCCTTCGCCGACGCTGATCATGGCGGGGTTGCTGGTCATCCGGTCACTTCCTCTTGCTGGTGCGGCGGCGCGTTCTGGTGGGACGCCCGAAAAAATATGCGGGGCCGGCCCGAAAATCCTGCGCTGCATCACCTTTCATTTAGAACATGGGGCGCTCTATAGAGGGTGTCATGGACGAAGGTCCATTGGCCACCCTCATCATCACGCCGAACCAAGCCGGAAAAATCTGCACCCATGTCCGATTTCTCGTCCAAAGCTCGCCCGGTCGGCCGACGGCCGAAGGAGGAACGCTTTGCCGGTATCACCGTGCTGCAGATCATTCCGGCCCTGGATGCCGGCGGTGCCGAGCGCACCACCATCGACATCGCGGATGCGCTGACGCGGGCGGGTGCCCGGGCCCTGGTCGCCACCGAAGGCGGCCGGCTGGTCGGCGAGCTGCAGGCCCGTGGCGGCCTTTGGATCCCGTTCAATGCCTCGACCAAGAATCCGCTGCGCATCTGGGGCAATGCCCGGCGGCTGGAACGCCTGGTGCGCGAGGAGAAGGTCGATCTCATCCATGCCCGCTCGCGCGCGCCGGCCTGGTCGGCCCGCCTCGCCACCAAGAAGCTCAACCTGCCCTTCGTCACCACCTATCATGGCGCCTATTCGGCGAGTTCCGAATGGAAGAAGCGCTATAACGGCGTGATGGCGCAGGCCGATGTCGTCATCGCCAATTCGAACTTCACCGCCGCCACCATCAAGGAAAACTGGCCGGAGGCGGCGGAGCGCCTGCGCGTCATCCATCGCGGTACCGACCTGACGGCCTTCACGCCTTCCGCCGTGTCTTTCGAGCGCGTGGAGACGCTGCGCCGGGCCTGGAACGTGGCGCCGCATCAGCGCATCGTGCTGCTGCCCGGCCGTCTCACCGGCTGGAAAGGCCAGCGCGTGCTGATCGACGCCGCCGCCATCCTCAAGCAGAAGGGTATCGAAGACACCGTCTTCGTCCTGGCGGGCGATGCCCAGGGCCGGGACGGCTATGTCGCCGAGCTCGAGACGCGCATCGCCGAGCGCGGCCTCAAGGGGCTGGTGCTGCGCGTCGGCCATTGCTCGGACATGCCGGCCGCCTATCTCTCCGCGGCAGCGGTGGCCATTCCGTCCACCAGCCCGGAGGCGTTCGGACGCACGGCGGTGGAAGCGCAGGCGATGGGCTGCCCGGTGGTGGTGGCCGACCATGGCGCCACCTCCGAAACCGTGCTGGCTCCGCCGGAGATCGTCGGCAATCTGCGTACGGGCTGGCGCACGCCGGTGGGCGATGCCGAAGCCCTGGCTGAGGCCCTGCACGAGGCGCTGACCCTGGGCGCTTCGGCCCGCGATGGCCTCGCGGCGCGTGCCCGCGCGCATGTCGAGGCACATTTCTCGCTGGACGTGATGTGCAATGCCACGCTCGATGTCTATGCCGACCTTCTGATGAAGAGCCGCAAGCTCAAAGACGAGTGAGCGAAAAGCCGCGAATTGTTCGCCGCATGGCGAGCCCGTGACAGTCTATCGGGCTGATTTGTGATCTAAATTTCGCGCAGCGGGCATGAAAGCGTTGACTTCCGGGCGCTTCGGCAACATCTTCCCGCATCCGGGCGCGGGCTTCGACGCGAAGCCGTCGGCTCGCCCAAATCAATTCATGGTAGAGGAGTTTACCGCCATTCGTCGCCCTATGAGGACAAACGCACCCGTCGTCAAGGACGGCCCGCGCATCAATGAGGAGATTCGGAACCGCGAAGTCATGCTGATCGATCAGGACGGGCAGAATCGCGGTGTCACCGACACCAGGGCGGCGATCGCCATGGCCTTTGAAGCCGGACTGGACCTGGTCGAAGTGGCAGCCAATGCCGAGCCGCCGGTCTGCAAGATCATGGACTACGGCAAGTTCAAGTTCAACGAGCAGAAGAAGGCCGCCGAGGCCCGCAAGAATCAGAAGACGGTCGAGATCAAGGAGATCAAGCTCCGCCCGGCCATCGACGATCACGACTATGACGTCAAGATGAAGGCCATGAAGCGCTTCTTCGAGGAAGGCGACAAGGTCAAGGTCACCTTGCGCTTCCGTGGCCGTGAAATGGCGCATCAGGAGATCGGCTATCGCCTGCTCAACCGTGTCAAGGACGACACCGGCCTGATCGCCAAGGTGGAATCCGATGCCTCGCTCGAAGGCCGCCAGATGGTGATGGTGCTGGCACCGCGCTGATCGAGCCGGATGGATGGAGTGTCGACCACTGGTCGACATCCTTCTTGTCGGCAAAGGCGGTGGCGCCAAGATTGTCGATCTCTCGGCTCCATCGATTGATGGAGCGTGGTCGACGTTCTAGATCTAATGCGGTTCCGGGCCGCCATCGTCGCGCCATGTTCAGGGCACAGGAACAGACAGTTCATCTGTTTCATGCCGTCCCATGGTCCGTTCCCTGACATTACGGCGTTTCGCCTTTCTGACCCTTGTCGTCGCAGGTGGCGTCTTCGTCGACGCCAAGGTGTTGCCGCGCTGGTTTCCGCAGGCCTTTGGCGGGGTCTGGGGTGGATTGGCCGCCCCCGACAATGCCAATGTGCCCGCTTCCTTGCGCGACCTTCCGGTCGTCCTCGTCAAGGGCAGGCGCGATGATGGCCCCGTTGCTATCCTGCTATCGGGTAATGGCGGCTGGTGGGGCATCGATGACGGTATCGCCGAGGGGCTTGCCCGCGCCGGCGTGACCACGGTCGGCCTGAACAGCCTGGCCTATTTCATCCATCGCCGCTCCCCCGACGAGGTCGCGGCCGCGATCGACAGGATGGCCGCCTCGATCGGCCCCGACAGGCCGGTCATCCTGGTCGGCTATTCCTTCGGCGCCGATATCGCTGCCACGATTTATACCCGCCTCTCCGACGACCTGCGCGCGCGCATTCGCCAGGTCTCGCTACTCGGCCTCTCGCGGGAAGCCGACTACGCCGTCGGTTTCATGAAGGTCGCCGGCGGGCGCAGGGCGACCATCCCGGCCGTCGACGCCATTGACGGCCCCCATATCCAGTGCTTCCACGGCGCCGATGAAGGCGCGCGGTCGGGCTGCAACGATGTCGATGCCGCAAAGGTGCAGGTGGTCGAAGTCCCCGGCGGGCACCATTTCGACGGTGACTACGACAGGATTGCCAGCCTCATCCTTGAAGGCATGCCGGCGTCGCCGAGCAGCGATCCGATCCGTTATGCGGGGATGGATCGATTCGCCTGGCTGGCCCACCCCGTCGGGATGGAGACGCAGGCGAGCAAACGCTGAAACGATTGAATCGCCGGGTTCCGCTATTTATGTGTGTGCGGCAGGTCCTGGAGCAGAGCACATTCCGGTGGAAGGTTCTTTCGCCCAGTTCCTGGAGTGTTTTGCGATCTGGCTGACTCGCCACAGCGTTTTGTGATTTCCTGGAATCGCCAAGAATCGCAAAGACGCGTCCAAACAAAGAGTTAGGGCAAATAGCCGTTCACACTTGGACGCATTTTGCTCTAGGAATCGCAAAACTTTGGCACAATGCGATAATGGCTCCAGGCGGATCGATCCATGTCCACTCCCCTCGTCGGCAAGCGTATTCTTCTGATCATCGGTGGCGGTATCGCGGCCTATAAGGGGCTTGAACTGATTCGCCGCCTGCGCGAGCGTGGTGCCGATGTGCGGGCCATCCTGACCAAGGCCGGCGAAGCCTTCGTCACACCGCTCTCCGTCTCCGCCCTCACCGGCGACAAGGTCTATACCGACCTGTTCTCGCTGACGGACGAGGCCGAGATGGGGCATATCGAGATGTCGCGCGATGCCGACCTACTGGTGGTGGCGCCGGCGACGGCCGATCTCCTCGCCAAGATGGCGCAGGGGCTCGCCAATGATCTTGCCTCCACCACGCTTCTGGCCACCGACAAGAGCGTGCTGGTCGCCCCGGCCATGAATGTGCGCATGTGGCTGCATCCGTCGACCCAGCGCAACATCGCCCAGTTGCGCGAGGACGGTGTGCTCTTTGTCGGCCCGAATGACGGTGAGATGGCCTGCGGCGAATACGGGCCGGGACGGCTGGCCGAGCCCCTGGAGATCGTCGCTGCGATCGAAAAGGCCCTGGCGGGCCCGACCTTCATTCCGCTGCCTGGTTCGGTGGCTGCCGATACGCGCCTGCTGCCGGCACTGCCGCTTGCCGGCAAGCATGTACTGGTGACGGCCGGGCCGACGCATGAGCCGATCGATCCCGTGCGCTACATCGCCAACCGCTCCTCCGGCAAGCAGGGCTATGCCATTGCGGCGGCGGCCTTGGCCGCGGGGGCTCGCGTCACCCTGGTCTCGGGGCCGGTTGCGCTGCTGCCGCCGCCGGGGGTGAACCTGGTGCCGGTGGAGACAGCGCGCGAAATGCTGGATGCCGTCAGCACTGCGCTGCCGGCCGATATCGCCATCTTTGCGGCAGCGGTGGCCGATTGGCGCGTGGCCGATGCCGGTGCCCAGAAGATCAAGAAGGGCGCCGAGGCCACGCCGAGCTTTTCGCTGGTGGAAAATCCCGACATTCTCGCCACCATCGCAAAGGACAAGGCGCACCGGCCGTCCTTGGTCGTCGGTTTCGCGGCGGAGACCGAGCATGTCGTCGAGCATGCCAAGGCCAAGCTCGCCCGCAAGGGCTGCGATCTCATCGTCGCCAACGATGTCTCGCCGGAGAGCGGCGTGATGGGCGGGGACCGCAACCGCGTTCATCTCGTCTCCGCCTCGGGCATCGAGACCTGGCCCGACATGGACAAGGATGCGGTCGCCCGGGCTCTGGTGGCTCGTTTTGGCGAATTGGCCAGTGCCGCGGCGTGACCGGGGGCCGGTCTTCGGGGCCTGACCGAAAACCGGGGGAACCTCGACTTTTTGCCATCACCGGGCTTGTCCCGGTGATCCTGGGATCCCAGTCTCGATGGGGTTGCGGTATCGGGATGCCCCGGACGAGGCCGAGCATGGCAAAGGTGGAGTTATTCCGGGCCGTGTTGCGAGTTTTGAGACAGGCTCTTCAGACCCATCGACGCCGTCACCTGTCCCCACGATTTTGAAACAGGCGGGTCTGAAGACCCGCCCTCCACGCAGGATTGCCATGACCCTGACCATTCCCGTCAAGAAACTCGCCCATGCCGCCGACCTGCCGCTGCCCGCCTACCAGAGCGAGGGGGCGGCAGGTCTCGACCTGCCGGCAGCGCTGGGTCCGGGGGAAACCCTGGTTCTTGCACCGATGATGCGTGCTCTGGTGCCGACCGGGCTGGTTTTCCAAATTCCACAGGGCTATGAAGGACAAGTGCGCCCACGTTCCGGATTGGCTGTGAAAAGCGGAATTACCGTTTTGAACGCACCCGGTACGATAGACGCCGATTATCGCGGTGAGATTAAAGTCGCCCTGATCAATCTGAGTGTAGAATCTTTTGCCATCACCCATGGCATGCGAATCGCCCAGTTGGTCATTGCCCCGGTGACGTTGTCTGTCCTGGTCGAAACGGCGGAAGTCGATTCGACCGTTCGCGGCAGCGGCGGCTTCGGTTCGACGGGCACCGCAACCTAAAGCGTTTTGCGGTTCGAAAGAATCATTCGAATCGCAAGGACGCGTCGGAACGAGAAGTCAGAGGAAATGGGCGTTCAGTCTTGAACGCTCTTTGCTCTGGAATAGGACCGTATCAGGGGGTCGACATGCAGTTGCTTTCGCGCCGTTCCTTGCTTGGCCTCGCCGCCGTGGTCGATATCGCCCACCATTCGAGGCCCACGCCGGTCGCCGCCAAGGCTCTTGCTTCCCGGCATGCCTTGCCGCCGCGCCATCTGGAAACCTTGCTGCAGACCCTGGTGCGCCACAATATTCTCAAGGGGGTGCGCGGTCCGCGGGGCGGCTATGAACTGGCCCGCGAGCGGCGGCGCATCAGCGTCGGCGACATCGTACGCGCGGCGATGACCGATGCCGCCGGCGAGGATGATCCGGCGCCTGTCTCCACCCTGGTCGACCAGGTTATCGCCCCGGCGGTGAACCAGGCCTCGCAATCCTTCCTGGCCGAACTCGACCAGATCACCGTCGAGGATCTTTGCCGGGATGCCGAGCGCAAGCATGTCTTTGGCGGCACGCCTGCGAATATCGACTTTGCGATCTGAAAAACTTGGCGATCTAAAAACATTAGAAATATGTAATTCAACATAAACCTCGACATTTTCGTGGATTAATGTTGAATTCCAGCCGCTTTCAATCAAGGACGTTCCCCATGGCGAATGCCAATCATGTGCCCGGCCGCGGCCGCATCTACCAGTCGATCACCGAGACCATCGGCGACACGCCGCTGGTGCAGCTCAACCGGCTGGCCAAGGCCAAGAACGTCAAGGCGCGCATCCTCGCCAAGCTCGAATTCTTCAACCCGATCGCCAGCGTCAAGGACCGTATCGGCGTCAGCATGATCGATGCGCTGGAGAAGTCCGGTCATCTCAAGCCCGACACCGTGCTGGTGGAGCCGACCTCCGGCAACACCGGCATCGCGCTCGCCTTCGTCGCGGCCGCCCGCGGCTATCGCCTGATCCTGGTCATGCCGGAATCGATGTCGATCGAGCGCCGCAAGATGCTGGCCCTGCTCGGCGCCGAACTGGTGCTCACTCCGGCTGCCCAGGGCATGCGCGGCGCGGTCGCCAAGGCCGAGGAGATCGTCAAGGAACTGCCGAGCGCCATCATTCCCCAGCAGTTCCGCAATCCCGCCAATCCCGAGATCCATCGCCTCACCACGGCCGAGGAGATCTGGAACGACACCAAGGGTGACATCGACTATTTCGTCTCGGGCGTGGGCACCGGCGGCACCATCACCGGCGTCGGCCAGGTGCTCAAGCCGCGCAAGCCCGATCTCAAGATCGTCGCTGTGGAGCCGGAGGATTCGCCGGTGCTGTCGGGCGGCCAGCCCGGCCCCCACAAGATCCAGGGCATCGGCGCCGGCTTCGTGCCCGATGTGCTCGATCGCTCGGTGATCGACGACATCATCACCGTCGGCAACCAGACCTCCTTCGACACCGCTCGCCTCCTCGCCCGCATCGAGGGCATCCCCTGCGGTATTTCTTCGGGTGCGGCGGTTGCCGCGGCGCTGGAATTGGCGGCCCGCCCCGGCATGGACAACAAGTCCATCGTGGTGATCGTGCCCTCCTTCGCCGAGCGCTACATTTCCAGCGCCCTGTTCGAAGGGCTGTAAGCCGACCTGCCTGCCACGCAAAACACCCCCGGTCAGGCACTGGCCGGGGGTGTTTTGTCAGGTCATATGGTTCGCGTCTTTCCGGTGCACGGGCATCCTGCCCGTTCTATCTCACCGGCAAACGGTACGTTTCCAAGGACAGGCATCGCGACATGCAAACATGTCGCTGTGATGCCCGTGCACCCGGAGACGGCTCGATCAGATCCAGCTGTCGTCGCTGCCGCCGGAATCGTCCGAATCGTAATCGCCATCATCGTCGTCGTCATTCGAATCGTAGCTGGCGTCGCGCACATTGTCGTCGTTGTCGCGGCCCTTGTCGGCGTTTTCGTTGATGATGGTCTCGTTGATGGTGGTGTTGCCTTCGCCCCAGGGGGCCGAGCTGCCGCCACCGAACAGGCCGCCACCGCCACCGAACATCGAGCGCACGCCTTCGAACAGCAAGGCGCCGCCGGCGACGCCGGCCGCCGTCTGCAGGGCGCCCTGCAGGAAGCCGCCGCCACGGGCGGGCTGCTCGGCCTGCTGCGGAGGCACCTGCCCTGGCTGAGCCTGGTTGCGCTGGCCACCGAAGCCCTGCAGGGCCGAGCCGGCGCGCTCGAGAATGGATTGCGGCTGTGCAGGCTGCTGGGGTGCCTGCGGAGCTTGTTGCGCTTGCTGGGAGGCCGTTTCGGCGGCCTGCATCTTGGCATGCGCCTCGCGCAGGGCGTGGTCCTGCACCAGGACGGTCTGCACCAGCGCATAGGCTGCGCCGGGCGATCGAGCCATCTCCGCCGCGATGGCGGCTTCCGCCTCGTTATCGCGCCCGGTCGGGGCGGAACTGCGCAGGCGGTTGAACAGGTCCTCGATGAGGGCTTTTTCGTTGGGGGTCATCCTGACTCTCCTTCGCGGCTGCTTCCTGAGGGGGTAGGCCGCAACGCCTCCCATGTGGGTGCTGCACTTCAATCGGACAAGAACCGGCCAGAATTGGGGCGCGTTACAAAGGAGTAATGCCCCGGAGCGCGGACATCCTGTCCGCTCTTGAAACGATACGCTGCCAGGAAATTCGTTTGCCTTCGGCTTTTGCAGAGAAAAACGGGCGTTGTCCTATCCTGATATCTGATTGTTTCAAGAGCGGACAGGATGTCCGCGCTCCAGGCCTCAATGCGCTTCTTCCCAGTTGCCGGCGGCCCGCGCTTCGACCTGCAGCGGCACCTTGAGCTGCAGGGCCGGAAGGGCTGCATGCTCCATCACCTGGGAGACCACCGGCAGCGTCGCCTCGACTTCCTCCTCGGGTGCCTCGAAGACGAGTTCGTCATGCACCTGCAACAGCATCTTGGCCGAGAGCCCGGCCTTGAGGAGGGCGGCGTCCATCCGGCTCATGGCGCGTCGGATGATGTCGGCGGCCGAACCCTGGATCGGGGCGTTGATGGATTGGCGCTCGACGAAGGCCCGCTCGGACGGATTTTTCGATTCGATCGCCGGAAAATGCATCTTGCGGCCGAAGACGGTCTCGACATAGCCATTCGCGCGGCATTCGGCCTTCATCCGGTCCATGTAGTCGCGGATGCCGGGGAAGCGTTCGAAATATTTCTTGATATAGGCGCTCGCCTCCTCGCGGGGAATCGAGAGCTGATTGGCGAGCCCGAAGGCCGAAATGCCGTAGATGATGCCGAAATTGATGGCCTTGGCGCGCCGCCGCACCAGCGGATCCATGCCTGCGACCGGCACGCCGAACATCTCGGAAGCCGTCATGGCGTGAATGTCGACGCCGTCCTCGAAGGCCTTGGTCAGCTGCGGGATCTCGGCGACGTGGGCGAGCACGCGCAGCTCGATCTGCGAATAGTCGGCCGAGATCAGCTTGGCGCCGGGAGCGGCGATGAAGGCCGAGCGGATCTTGCGGCCTTCCTCGGTGCGCACCGGGATGTTCTGCAGATTGGGCTCGGAGGAGGACAGGCGCCCCGTCGTGGTCGCCGCCAGCGAGTAGGAGGTGTGCACCCGGCCGGATTTCGGGTTCACATAGGTCGGCAGCGCGTCGGTATAGGTCGATTTGAGCTTGGTGAGCTGGCGCCAGGCCACGATGCGTCGCGGCAGTTCCAGGCCCTGGTCGGCCAGGTCCTCCAGGATCTGGGCCGAGGTCGCCCATTGGCCGGTGGGGGTCTTCTTGCCGCCGGGCAGACCCATCTTGCCGAACAGGATGTCGCCGAGCTGCTTGGGCGAGCCGACATTGAAATTCTCGCCGGCGAGTTCGTGGATCTCGGCTTCGAGCCGGGCGGCGCTCTGGGCGAATTCGCCCGACAGCCGCGCCAGGATCTGGCGGTCGATCATGATGCCGCGCGATTCCATCTTGGCGAGCACGGCGACGAGCGGGCGCTCCAGCGTCTCGTAGATGGTGACCAGCCCCTCGGCGACCAGGCGGGCCTTGAGCAGCAGCCACAGGCGCAGCGTGACGTCGGCATCCTCAGCGGCATAGGCGGTGGCGCGCTCGATGGTGACCTGGTCGAAGCCGATCAGCGACTTGCCGGAGCCGCAGACCTCGGAAAAGGCGATCGGCTTGTGGCCGAAATGACGCACGGACAATTCATCCATGCCGTGATTGCCGCGCCCGCCATCGACGACATAGGACATCAGCATGGTGTCGTCATAGGGCGCGACCCTGACGTTCTCCTCGCCCATCACCAGCGTGTCATATTTCAGGTTCTGGCCGATCTTCAGCACGCCGGGATCTTCGAGCAGGCCTTTCAGCCGCTTCAGGGCCTCTGACACATCGACCTGCCCGGCCATCATGCCGCCGCCGAACAGGTCCGCCTTGTCGCGATGGCGCAGGGGCACATAGCAGGCCTTGCCCGGCTCGACCGACAGCGAGAAGCCGACGAGATCGGCCTGCAGGGCGTCGAGCGAGGTGGTCTCGGTGTCGAAGGCGACGAAGCCGAGTTCGCGGGCCCTGCTGATCCAACGGTCGAGCGCTTCCAGGCTGGCGACGGTCTCGTAGGAGCCGGCGTCGAAGGGAATGGCGGTGAGCCTGGCCTTGACGCTCTCCACCACCGCGGAGGGTGTGCCGGCTCCGGTGGCAACTGCCGGCGCAGGAACGGCGCCGTCGGCATCGGGCCTCGGCGCCGGCGTCCGGGCCGGGGCGGGCGAGAAATCGCTGTCGGGGATCTTCAGTGCCTCGTCGGCCGGAATATCGGTGACGTCGAGGCCGGCATCCTCGGCGATGCGGCGGGTCAGGGTGGAGAACTCCATCGCCTTCAGGAAGGCGATGGCGCCCTTGGCATCGAGGCCGGGGGCGATGAGATCCTCGATCGGCGTTTCCAGGGTGACGTCGGTGACGAGCTTCACCAGTTCGCGCGAGATACGGGCGAGCTTGATGTTTTCGGGGTCGGTCAGGCTCTCGCGGCGCTTGGGCTGCTTGATCTCGCCGGCCCGGGCGAGGAGGCCTTCGAGGTCGCCATATTCATTGATCAGCTGCGCCGCCGTCTTGACGCCGATACCGGGCACGCCGGGGACATTGTCGGTGGAATCGCCGGCCAGGGCCTGCACATCGACCACCTTGTCGGGCGTCACGCCGAACTTCTCCAGCACCTCGGGCTCGGCGATCAGGCGCTCGGGACGCGAACCCTTGGCCTTCTGGTCGCCGGAAGCGGGATCGAACATCACCACGCCGGGCTGGATCAGCTGCATCAAATCCTTGTCGGCCGAGACGATGGTCACGTCGGCGCCGGCCTTGACGGCGATGTCGCAATAGGTGGCGATCAGATCGTCTGCCTCGTAGCGGGACTGCTCCACCGGCTTCAGGCCGAAGGCACGTACGGCAACCCGCATCAGCGGGAATTGCGGCACCAGCTCTTCCGGCGGCGGGGGACGGTGGCCCTTGTAAGGCGGGTAGATCTCCTTGCGGAAGGAGTCTTCAGATTTGTCGAAGATGATGCCGAGATGGGTGGGCTGCTTGCCCATCACCCCTTCCTTGATCATCTTGTGCAGCACGTTGCAGAACAGGCGCACCGCCCCCGTCGGCAGGCGGTCGGAGCGGTAATTGTAGCGGGCGTCCTGGTTGATCGACTGGAAATAGGCCCGGAAGATGAAGGATGAGCCGTCGACCAGGAAGACGTGGTCGCCCTTTCCGGGGGGGCGCGGAGCAGGAGTCATCAGGGCCTCGTCTTCGGTCTGTTCAGGACTGATTCTTGGAGCGCGATCATACAGGCTCGCATCGAGAAGGCGAGACCATGGATAAGTCCTCCCAGGAGGGCCCTCCCCGCGATTGCGCCCAACCTTCCGCGCCCCTACATTCGCCCCATGGCATTCTCATCCGAAGAGCTGGAGCGCTACGCCCGGCATGTCGTCATGCATGAGGTCGGCGGCGCCGGGCAACAGGCCCTGTCGCGGGCCCGTATCCTGGTGGTCGGCGCTGGCGGGCTCGGCGCCCCCGTGCTGCTCTATCTGGCGGCGGCAGGTGTCGGCACGCTCGGTATCGTCGACGACGACATCGTCTCGCTCTCCAACCTGCAGCGCCAGATCATCCATGCCACGCCCGATATCGGCCGTCCCAAGGTCGAGACGGCAAGCGAGGCGATCGCACGGCTCAATCCGCATGTGACGGTGGTTCCGCATGCCCTGCGCATCGATCCCGCCAACGCGGCTGACCTGATCGCCGCCTATGACCTGGTGATCGACGGCTCGGACAATTTCGACACCCGCTATGCCGTCTCCGATGCCTGCTTCTTCGGCCGCAAGCCGCTGATCATGGGGGCGCTCGGCGTGTTCGATGCCATGCTGACCACATTGCGGCCCTTCGAGAGGAATGCCGAAGGCGAGCCCAACCCGACCTGGCGCTGCCTTTTCCCGCAAAAGCCGCCGCCGGGCACCATTCCAAGCTGTTCGGAGGCCGGCGTGCTCGGCGCGCTTGCCGGCGTGGCCGGCTCGATGATGGCGCTGGAGGCGATCCGCGAGATCGTCGGCTTCGGCACCGGGCTCACTGGCCGCCTGATCCATCTCGATGCGCGCGACATGCGCTTCGGCGAAACCCTTTATGGCTGGGATCCCGACAACCCCCTGAATGGCGAAGCCGCGCAAGCAACGGGCGAAACGGCGATGGCGCTTCGCGGCTGAGTGTGGCATGTCTCGCTGCCATGACCGAACCGCGATCCTATAGCCGCGTCTTTCTGCGCGCCCTCAATCTCGAAGCCCATATCGGCTATTACGAGCATGAGAAGGGCGTAACCCAGCCCCTGGTCGTGGATGTCGAGTTGACGTTGGCCGAAGCCCGTTTCGGCGACGACGATATCGAGGGCACGATCGATTATGACAAGATCGCCGCCATCGGCCGGGACCTGGCCGCCAGCCATGTCGACCTGCTCGAGACGTTCGCCGAGCGGCTCGCGCAGCGCTGCCTTGCCTTCGACCGTGCCGCAACCGTGCGCGTGCATGTCGAAAAGCCGCGCGCCGTGCCGGGCGCCATGGCCGGCGTCGAGATCCTGCGCGTCAAGTAGCCGGCCGCGGCCGCGATAGCCATCCAACTCGATTACAATTTGGCAAGGCTGGGTTCCCAGGCCGGGCGCGTCCCTCTATTTTGCCCGCGATTGTTCAATCGGGTTGAGATTTTCCATGGAAAAAATGATCGAGCGCTGCCTTGTCGCCTCGCGCTGGGTGCTGGCGCCCTTCTATATCGGGCTGGTCATCGCCCTGTTCGTCGTCCTGCTGAAATTCGGGCAGGAACTGCTCCATTATGTCGTCGGCGCTTATGGCTTCACCACCGAGGAAACGGTGATCGGCGTGCTGGAGCTGGTCGATCTTGCCCTGCTCGGCAGCCTGATCCTGATCGTGATCTTCTCGGGCTATGAGAATTTCGTCTCGAAGATCGACGGCACCGAACATCTGTCCTGGCCGTCCTGGATGACCAAGGTCGATTTCGCCGGCCTCAAGCTCAAACTGCTGGCCTCGATCGTGCTGATCTCGGCCATCCAGCTCCTGAAGGGCTTCATGCAGATCGAGAAGCTGACCGACCGCGACCTTTATTGGCTGGTCGGCATCCACATGGTGTTCATGATCTCGGGCGTGTTGCTGGCCTTCTCGGACCTGTTGCAGGCCAAGGCGGGCCATCCCGACGATTGAGGTCGCGGCTTGGCGCTGCTCGACTGCCCATGCCGCCTTCGGCCGGAAGGCAGGCTTCGGGCCGTTTCTACGGCGCTGCGATGACCTGGCTGCAGGCGGCGGGCAGATCGCTCAGGGTGAGCTGGCGCGGCGGGTGCGGCGGCTTGGGGCGCGGCTTGGGATGCAGCACCGCATCCGAGAACCAGTAGTCGAGTTCCTTGCCGCAGCCCTCATCGCCTGTCGGCGGCTTCTGGGGCGTGCAGCTCGGGCTGCCGCGCGGGCAGGTGATGCGGACATGGAAATGATAGTCGTGCCCATACATCGGGCGCACCTTGCCGAGCCAGGAGCGGTCACCGGTGGCATCGCGGCACATCGCCTTCTTGATGGCGGCGTTGACGAAGATGCGTTCGACCGCCGGATCCTGGGCGGCGGCGCGCACGATGCCCATCTGGCCCGCGGTCCACGAGCGCGAAACGTCGAGCCGGTCCGGGCGCACCATCATCACGGCACTCTTGGTCTCGCGCTCGGCGACGCTGAGCCTGCGGTTCGGCATGGGCGTCAGCCAGATGTCGGCATCGAGCCCGATCTGATGCGAGGCATGGCCTGTCAACATCGGGCCGCCGCGCGGCTGCGCCATGTCGCCGATCAGGATGCCGGGCCAGCCGGCCACGGTCGGGGCCTTGGCCGCGAGATTCTTCACCACCCGGATGACGGCAGCATTGCCCCAGGCGCGATTGCGCGAGGGGCGCATGACCTGCCAGGTCGGTCCGTCGGCCGGCAGTTCCACGCCGTTCGACAGGCAGCCCTTGGCGTAGAAGCCGATCGAACCGAGGCCGATATTGGCCGGCGTCTCGGCGCGGCCGAAGAGCTGCTTGGCGGGGGTGGCAGCCGTCACCGCGCCGAGCGGCGGCAGTTTGTAGCCGGGCGGGGTGATGTCCTGCGCCGCGGCCGATCCTCCCATGGCCAGGAACGGCAAGGCGGCCAGGGCCAAGCCGCATTTGAGCGACGGGAAGGTCCGGACGAAACGGCGCATGCGTGCTCCCGCGAAGTGATTCGTGACCGCATCCTATCCTGTCTTTTCCCAAACGGCAGCATCGAGCGGTAATCCCTCGGATTTCGGATCCCGCCGGCCGGAGCATGGAAACCGAAAATTAACCATGTTCGATTCATGCTTTGTTCGGTTCCGGGCGGACTTGCATCCTGTGCGAAAGCGCATGGCGAATAAGGGCCCGGTACGGCCAATGTCAGCGAACCGCATCGAGGAACCTGTCATGCCTGCCCCGCATTTGAGCGCGAAATTCCGCTGGATCGCCGTTGCCTTCACGCTCTTCGTCGCCGCGCTCTGCCAGCTGGCCCCGGCCTCCGCGGGCGTCGTGGCCAAGGTCGATATCGCCAGGCAGCGCATGACCGTGATCGTGGACGGCAATGTCGAGGCGGTCTGGGCCGTGTCGACCGCGCGGCGCGGCTATTATACCCCGCGCGGCATCTACCGCCCCAAGCTGCTCAAGCGCATGCATTACTCGAAGAAATACGACAATTCGCCGATGCCCTATTCGGTGTTCTTCAAGGGGGGCTATGCGGTGCACGGTACCTATTCGGTCAAGCAGCTCGGTCGTGCCGCTTCCCATGGCTGCATCCGGCTGGCGCCGTCCCACGCCGCGGCCCTCTACCAGCTCATCCGGCACCGAGGCATGTCGGATACGCGCGTGGTGATCGGCTAGCCGCTGGATTTCACCGAACTGGGCCGGTAATCGCCTCGAATCTGCATATCAGCCGTGCACATTCGCGCGAGAGGCCATTCCGCTCCTTGACGCTGGGCCGGTGCATTCCTAGCTTGAGGGCAACGGATATTTGCATGGCGATTCCGCCATTCCCGCTGTGGAGATTCTCGAAATGGGTGCCAACACGATCAAGGTCACGGATGCCTCCTTCGCCAATGACGTGCTGAATTCGGCTGAGCCGGTCGTCGTCGATTTCTGGGCCGAGTGGTGCGGTCCCTGCCGCATGATCGCGCCCGCCCTCGACGAGATCGCCACCGAGATGGCCGGCAAGGTCAAGATCGCCAAGCTGAACGTCGACGAGAACCCGCAGATCGCTTCGCAGTTCCGCGTGATGTCGATCCCGATGCTCATCGTGTTCAAGGACGGCAAGCCCGTCGCCCAGAAGGTCGGCGCCGCTCCCAAGGGCGAGTTGTCGCGCTGGGTTTCGGCCTCGGCGGCCTGAGGCGAAAACTCGCTTCAGCATCTGCTTTGTGAATGAAGGCGGCCTCCGGGCCGCCTTTTTCATGCCGCCAGCGTTGCCGCACGCAGGGCATCGGCATCGCCGATCTTCAGGCCGATCGCCTCGATCGCCTGGCGTGTCAGCGACACCAGTTCGGCATTGTCCCGAGCCAGCGTGCCGTCGGGGCGATGAAGGTTGTTCTCGAAGCCGACGCGGGCGTGCCCGCCAAGTCGGGCTGCGGCGGTGACGCAGGCCGCTTCCTGCGGCCCGAAGGCGCACAGGCTCCAGGGATCGAAGCGTGGCATGTCCTCGGCGAGGAAGGGCAGAAGATCGGCGGGGCTGGAGGTCTGGTCCGCCGTATAGCGGCCGAGAACATAGAGCACGGGCAGTTTTTCATAGGGGATGAGGCCCCGCTGCCGCATGTCGGCCAGGCGCACGGCTTCGTCCGGCGTGTAGAGGATGATCTGCGGCATGGCGCCGATCAGCCTGAGGAACAGCAGCAATTCGGCAAAGGCTGCTTCCTCGGCGGCAACGGGCACGAGTTCGCGCAAGGCAAGCGATACCGCCTCCGGCCTGGTGGCGCGGATGACGGCCCTTTGTTCCGCCGGTGAATAGAGGCCGAGCGCCTCGCTGGTGACCTGCACCACGAGATCCTTGCCCGTCACGGCGGCAATCGCGGCGATGACGGCGCGATAGGCCTCGGCATCGAGCAAATGGCTGCCATCCTTGCGCCGGACATGGACATGGATCATGGCCGCTCCGGCCTCGAGACAGGTTGCGGCCGTCTGCGCCAGGGCGGAGGCCGTCATCGGCAGGGCCGGGTGATCCGCTTTGGTCCGTCGGCCGCCATTGGGAGCGACGGCTATGAAACGGGGGGCGCAATCCAGCGTAGCCGACAAATCCGTCTCCGGGTAAGGATTCATTTGTATCAATATGATAGCATATGATACATTTGTTTCAATAATCCTTCCGACGGAGCACAGGGCATGACCAAGCTTGTGGATCTCGACGGCCTGGCCGAGGAGATCGTCAGGGGCTTTGACGCGATGCCGGCGCAGATCAAGGCAGCCGCGCGCTATGTGCTGGAGAATCCGCGCGATGTCGCCCTTCTGTCGATGCGGGAACAGGCCCGCCGTGCCGGCGTGCAGCCGGCGACCATGATGCGGCTGGCCCGGCAATTGGGTTTCGACGGTTACGAGGCCCTGCGGGAACGGCATGCCGATACGCTGCGGGAAGCGCCGACAGGTTTCGCGGGCAAGGCGGGCGACCATCTTACCCGGCAGGAGTGCGGCGGCGACGGAGACCTTGCCGCCGCCATGCTCGCCATGCTCGGCGCCCAGCTTGGTGGG
Organism: Labrys neptuniae; assembly: GCF_040797145.1. Lineage (NCBI taxonomy): Bacteria > Pseudomonadati > Pseudomonadota > Alphaproteobacteria > Hyphomicrobiales > Xanthobacteraceae > Labrys > Labrys neptuniae. The sequence goes on from NZ_JBFNQD010000002.1 coordinate 437,311, forward strand.
CTTGCGACAGCCAAGCCGCTTGCCGCATTTGCTGGCGCTGCGCAGGCGCTTGCTTCAGCACGCCGCATCCATTGCCTTGGCCTGCGGGCGAGCCATCCGGTCGCCTGGCACCTGCATTATGCACTCACCCTGATCGGCAGGCCCAGCGTGCTGCTCGACGGGATCGCCGCCACCGGCGCCGACGCCCTCATCGGTGCCGCCCCGGGCGAGGTGATGGTGGCTGTCAGCCTGCAACCCTATACGCGCCTCACCCTCGAGCTCGCCGAGCATGCCGCTTCGCATGGGCTGTCGGTCCTCGCCATCACCGACAGCGAAGTGGCGCCGCTGGCCAGGATCTCGCGCCATCACCTCGTCGTGCCGACGGCCAGCCCCTCCTTCCTGCATGCCGTGACGCCGGCCTTCGCGGCGGCCGAAGTGCTGGCTGCGCTGGTGGCCGGCCATGACGGCGAAGCCGCACTTGCCGCCTTGCGCCGGACCGATGCGCATCTGGCCGCCCTCGGCACCCACTTGACCCAGCGTCCCCAGCCGAAACTTCCGGGAGCCTCTCCATGAGCCATCTGCTCCACCGTGCCGCCAATGCCGTCATGCCGGTCGCCGCCGGGGGGCGCGGCATCGAACTGATCGATGCCGCCGGCAAGCGCTATATCGATGCCTCGGGCGGGGCCGCGGTCTCCTGCCTCGGCCATGGCCATCCGGCCGTGCGGGAGGCCCTGCACCGCCAGCTCGATATGCTCGCCTATGCCCATACCTCTTTCTTCACCACCGAGGTCGCCGAGCAACTGGCGGATTGCCTGATCGCCCATGCGCCTGCCGGGCTGGAGCGGGCCTATCTCGTCAGTGGAGGCTCGGAGGCCGTCGAGGCGGCCCTGAAGATGGCGCGGCAATATTTCGTCGAGAAGGGGCAGCAGCAGCGCCGGCATGTGATTGCCCGGCGCCAGAGCTTTCACGGCAATACGCTGGCGGCCCTCGCCGCCGGAGGCAATCAGTGGCGCAGGGCCCAGTTCCTGCCGCTGCTGATCGAGACCCATCATATCGATCCCTGCTTCGCCTATCGCTTCCAGGCACCGGGCGAGAGCGACGAAGCTTATGCAGCGCGGGCCGCACAGGCCCTTGAGGACAAGATTCTCGAATTGGGGCCGGATGAAGTCCTCGCTTTCCTGGCCGAGACGGTGGTCGGCGCCACGGCGGGCGCGGTGCCGCCCGTTGCGGGCTACTTCGCCCGCATCCGCGAGATCTGCGACCGCTACGGTGTCTTGCTCATCCTCGACGAAGTCATGTGCGGCATGGGGCGTACGGGCACGCTGCATGCCTGCGAGCAGGAGGGCGTGGCGCCCGATCTCATGACCATCGCCAAGGGCCTCGGCGGCGGCTATCAGCCGATCGGCGCCGTCCTGCTCAGCGGCGCGATCTTCGAGGCCTTCGCCGGAGGTTCGGGATTCTTCCAGCATGGCCACACCTATATGGGCCATGCCATGGCCGCCGCGGCCGCCTTGGCCGTACAGGAGACAATCGTGCGCGATAATCTTCTGGCCAATGTCGTCGTCATGGGCGGCCACCTGCAGGAACGGCTGGAGCAACGTTTCGCCAACCATTCCCATATCGGCGACATCAGGGGCCGCGGCCTGTTCCGCGCCATCGAGTTCGTCGCCGAGCGCAGCAGCAAGCAGCCCTTCGATCCCGCGCTCAAGCTCCACGCCGCCGTCAAGCGCGAGGCCATGGCGCGCGGGCTGATGATCTACCCGATGGGCGGTACCATCGATGGCGTCGAGGGCGACCATGTCCTGCTGGCACCACCCTTCATCATCGAGCGCAACGAGGTCGATGCCGTGGTCGAGCGCCTTGGCGATGCGGTCGATGCGGCCGTGGCCAGCCTGCCGGTGGCAAAGCGCCGAACGATTTCTTGAGGCTGAGAGGGTGCCGGGTCAGACACGGCTCTATCGACGCAAGCCGAAATCCCGTCTAGCAATGAGACCTTCGGAGGCGTGCGCCGCCGGCGGGCCGTTGATGCGGTCCCGGGGAGCGGTCGTGCCGAGATGATCGATGTTCCCGAGCAAGTCGGGTGCAGCGGAGGCCTGATTCTCTCAACCTGGTTCGAATCAGGCTCTGAACGTCAAGGAAATGAGCGCGGCGTTCCGGCCTCGGGGGGCGGAAACCGCGCAGTCAGAGGAGGAGCCTATGCACCACGTCCGTCCGGTGACCGTCACCGGTCTTGTCGTCGCACTGACCTTCGCACCCCTTGCAGGGGCCCATGCCGCTTCGCCGGCGCCGGTGGAGGCCGAGCACGGCATGGTCGTCACCACCCAGCGCCTGGCCACCCAGGCTGGCGTGGATGTCCTCAAGAAAGGCGGCAACGCCATCGATGCCGCCGTGGCGGTCGGCTACACGCTGGCGGTGGTCTGGCCGGAAGCCGGCAATATCGGTGGCGGCGGCTTCATGACCATCCGCACCAAGGACGGCAAGTCGACCTTCATCGATTTCCGCGAACGGGCGCCTAACGCTGCCACCAAGAACATGTATCTCGACGACAAGGGCAATCCGGTGAAGGGCGCCTCCACGGATGGCTATCTCGCCGTCGGCGTGCCCGGCTCGGTGGCAGGCTTCGAATATGCCCGCGAGAAATATGGCTCCCTGCCGCGCAAGGATTTGATGGAAGCCGCCATTCGCTATGCCAAGGATGGCTATGTGCTCGGCCAGGGCGACGTCGCCTCGGTGAAGGAGAATGCCGACTGGCTCAAGCGCGATCCCAACGCGGCCAAGATCTTCCTGCAGGCCGACGGCAAGCCGCATGCGGTCGGCGACACCTTCAAGCAGCCCGATCTCGCCGCCTCGCTTTCCGCCATTTCCGAAAAGGGCCAGGATGCCTTCTACAAGGGCGCGATCGCCGATGCCATCGTCAAGGCGTCCGGCGCCAAGGGCGGCATCCTCAAGAAGGAGGATTTCGAGCAGTACAAGGTGCGCGAGCTCGAGCCGGTGAAGTGCAATTATCGCGGCTACGACATCATCTCCTCGCCCCCGCCGAGCTCCGGCGGCGTGATCATCTGCGAGATCCTCAACGTGCTGGAGGGCTATCCGCTCTCCTATCTCGGCGCTGATTCGGCCAATACCGTGCATCTGATGGTGGAGGCGATGCGCTACGCCTATGTCGACCGCAATTCCAGCCTGGGCGATCCCGATTTCGTCAAGAACCCCGTCCCGCATCTGCTCGACAAGAACTACGCCGCCGAGATCCGGGCCAAGATCAATCCCTACAAGGCCGGCGTTTCCAAGGAGCTGATGCCCAAGGGCATGGGCGAGTCCAAGGAAACCACGCATTATTCGATCATCGACAATGACGGCAATGCCGTCGCCGTCACCTATACGCTGAACGGCTCCTATGGCGCCGGCGTGGTGGCCGAGGGTACCGGCATCCTGCTCAACAACGAGATGGACGACTTCACCGCCAAGCCCGGCGTGCCCAACCTCTACGGGCTGGTGCAGGGCGAGGCCAATGCCATCGAACCCAAGAAGACGCCGCTTTCCTCGATGAGTCCCACCGTGGTCACCAAGGATGGCAAGCCCTTCATGGTGATCGGCAGCCCCGGCGGCTCGCGCATCATCACCATCACGCTGCAGGCCATCCTCAATGTGATCGACCATGGCCTGGATATCCAGGAAGCCGTCGATGCGCCGCGCATCCACCATCAATGGCTGCCCGACCAGATCTATACCGAGCCCCAGGCGCTCTCGCCCGACACGGTGAAGCTGCTGGTCGAGATGGGCTACAAGGTGGATGAGGGCGACCCGGCCTGGCCGGTCTGGGGCAAGGCGGCCGGCATCCTGGTCGGCGGCAAGGATCTCGCCACCATCAAGAAAGGCGACGGTGCCCGTTACAACGGCGCCATGGACAGCCGCGTCGAATCAGGCCTGGCGGCCGGATATTGAGGCTGTCTCTCTACCTGAAAAGACCGTGACATTTGTCATTGCCGGGCTCGGCCCGGCAATCCAGTCCGGCTTTCGGGAGAACTCGACATCTGGATGCCCGGGTCAAGCCCGGGCATGACAAGGATCGGTGTTTATTGGATTCAGGCCTGCTTTTCGGCTTCGGCGGCCTGCTTCGGGCCGCCGCGGGCGACGCCGACCATGGCCGGGCGCAGCACGCGCGAGCCGATCGAATAGCCGACCTGCACCACCTGGGCCACGGTGCCGTTGGGCACGGAGGGATCGGGGATCTCGAACATCGCCTGATGGAAATTGGGGTCGAAACGCTCCCCCTTGGGGTCGAGCTTCTTGACGCCGTGCTTTTCCAGTGAGCGCAGCATTTCCTTCTCGGTGAGCTCCACGCCCTCCATCAGCGCCTTGACGGCGGCATCGGTCTCGCGAGCCTCGGCAGGGACGCTCGCCAAAGCACGTTCCATGTTGTCGGCGACGCCGAGCATGTCGCCGGCGAATTTGGCGATGGCATATTGGCGTGCATCGTTGAGTTCGCGCTCGCCGCGGCGGCGCACATTCTCGATCTCCGCCATGGCGCGCAACACGCGGTCCTTCAGCTCGGCATTCTCGGCCTGCAGCTTGGTGAGAACCTCGAAGGCGTTGTCGTTCTCGGCGGTCTGGTCGGCGCCGGCTTGTTCGCCACCAGCCTGGCCCGCGCTGTCCGCCGTCGGCGCCGCCGGGGCGGCCGCCTCGGCCGCGGCGCGGGTCTCGGTTTCGGCTTCGGGTTTGGTCTTGCTGGTCATTTCACCTTTTCCAACTCATGTTCGGCCGGGATATCAGCGTCCTCGCCGATAAAATCAAGGGTTGATGCTGCGGACAACCTTAATCCGCCCATTTTGAATCAACGCCGATGGCGCTCGACCAGAGCCAGGGCGGCGGCAAAGGCGCTCTCGACGTCGAGGGCGGTGGTGTCGAGCACATGGGCGTCGGGCGCCGGCTTGAGGGGGGCATCGGCGCGGCCGGCGTCACGGGCATCGCGCTTGCGGATATCGGCGAGCACGGATTCGAAAGGCGGGGCATCGCCGCGCTTTTCGAGCTCGAGATGGCGCCGGCGTGCCCGGATCTCGGCATCGGCGGTAACGAAGATCTTCACCTCGGCGCCGGGCGCGATAACCGTGCCGATGTCGCGCCCATCGAGCACGGCGCCGCCGCGCTGATGGGCGAAGCGACGTTGCAGGTCGAGCAGGGCCTTGCGCACCTTGGGGTGGGCGGCGACCACCGAGGCCGCTTCGCCCATTTCCCGCCCGCGCAGCCGGTTCTCGTCGAGGCTGCCGACATCGAGCCCGTCGGCGATCTCGGCGGTGGCGTCCGCATCATCGAGATCGAAGCCGCCATCGATGGCGGCTCGTCCGACGGCGCGATAGAGCAGGCCGGTGTCGAGATGGGGCAGGCCGAGATGGGCGGCCAGGCGCTTGGCCAGGGTGCCCTTTCCGGAGGCGGCGGGGCCATCAATGGCGATGATCATGACGAGGCACCAGGACTAAACATCAGCGACTACACATCAGCGGAGGAAGGCGGAGTTTCCGCCGGTAAGGTTATGGTCGCGGGTCGCAGCGTCGGGCGGCCCTGAAGCACGATGAGGCGTGCGGAGCGCTCGGACGCTGTCGCGACATCCGCTCCGAAGAGCCGAAACAGGCATATGGCTTCGTCTCCGGCCGCCTGCGGCGCGACGACGCGGGTCTCACCGGGCGCATTGAGGCCGGCGAGCAGCACGGCCGAGATCGCCAGGTCCGGCTTGATCGGGGATGAAGTGCCGCCCTCGGGCATCTGCCAGACGATCGGCACCGCGTCGACGGCACCCCGCAAGGTCAGGGGCAGGCGTGTGCCCTCGGCCGAGGTGACGATCTCGGCGCCCATCCGCGTCAGGGGCACCAAGGCAGGCGCTATCGGGCAGGCCTGCAAGGTGGGATCGCCATCGAAGCTGGCCGTGACGCCGTGGCTGGCGGCAACGCCCATCATCAGGACAGCGCCTGCCAGGGATCCCCCCAAATCGAGGCTGCCTTCCGGCGAGAGCAGGCCGCCGACCCCGACGCCGTGAATGCGCCAGCTTCCGTCCGCGGCGCGCTCGATCGCCGCACCCAGCCTGCGGCAGGCCTCGGCGGTTGCCAGGATGCCATCGCTTTCAGGAAGGTTTTCGATACGCGTCTCGCCCACGCTGAGGAGGCCGAGGACGATGGTGAGCAGACCGGCTGTATCGTCGCGTGCCGCCGGGTTTGCCCGACCCTGCTCCGGGGACCGGTGCGCAGGAAGCGAAACGGCGTGGGAGGGCGATGCGGGCAAGGAGCGGCTCCGAACAGGCGGAAGGAATTTGCGGCAGGGCGGAATGCCGATGGCGAGGGGCTCGGCCCCGCATGGGCAGACCTGGAAGTCCGCCCGGCCAAACGCCCTAGCATGGATGGCCCGAAGGGCAAAGCCGGCGGTGGGAGGAATTCTTGATTCAACCCCTTGCCAGATCGCGAAAAAACGCCATCTTTGCGATTCTGATTGACATAGGGGCTTCTAGTCTGTAGCGGCCTCGCACTTCGATTTCCGACATAAGGTACACGCCGTGGCCAGACCCGAACTTGGCACGAAACGCGTCTGTCCGACGACTGGGCGCAAATTCTACGATTTGAACAAGGATCCGATCATCTCGCCCTATACCGGCCAGGTGGTCACCATTGCAGCACCGCTCCTGCGCGGCCGTCCCGATGCGGTCGCTCCGCGCGCCGCCGATCAGACCGAGGACGACAACGATCTCGATCAGAACGCGGACGCCGAACTGATCAGCCTCGAAGAGGCCGATGACGAGGCGAGCGCCGCCAAGGCTGTGGTCGGCGACGACGACATCGATGTCGAGGATGATCCGGTCTCCGACGACACCTTCCTCGAAGAAGACGAGGACGAGAATGACGACGTCACCGATCTGATCGGCGACGGCATCGAGGACGACGAGGAAAGCTGAGGCTCGCAACGAGCTCGTTCAGGGACGCGGAGCCGGCCCGGTACCGCGTCTTTTCTCCAATCGAAAGATTTTACAAAATTTCTTCACAAGACGTCTTGCATCGGGCCGCGAAACGTGACAAACGAGCGGCCCGTCGGCGGTGACGCCGAGGGACACCGAAGCAGCTCCCAGGCCGCTTCGCAAAAGTGGGGTCATAGCTCAGCTGGGAGAGCGCTACAATGGCATTGTAGAGGTCGGCGGTTCGATCCCGCCTGGCTCCACCACTTTCTTCCAGGACTTCAATGGCAGAAGTCAGGTTGCACCAAGCCCGCCGGCATCGAGCGGGCTTTTTTATTGCGCGATGAAAGCCTCTAAGGATTGCATTGCCTCTGTGCTGATGAGCGCCTAGAGTTTGATGGCGTTCCGTTCGGTTATCTCGAATGCCCGTCGATCATTGCAGCTCGATTGCTGCTTGCCGAGTTCGCCTGGTTCTGTGTTTCGCAGGCGATAGCCCGGATGACCGGGGTCAGCGAAAATGACCGAGGCAAGAGATGCCAAGCAAAGGGAGATAAAGCATGCGCTTTTCACTCAAGGCCTTGTTCGCTGTCGTCATGATGCTCGGCGGACTGGCTCTGACTTCGGCGCCGTCTTCGGCCCTGCCGGTTGCGCCGGTCGAGCGGATGGCCCCCATGGCAAACACGCTGGAAGGCACGGCCCAGGTCCAGCAGGCGCAGTATTACTATTATCGCCGGCACTACCGGCCGCGCTATTACCGACCGCGCTACTACCGGCCCTACCGGTATTATCGCCCCTATCGGCGCTATTATCGGCCGCGCTACTACTATTACCGGCCCTATTACCACCGTCGGTACTATTACGGCTATTGAGCCCTGCGGGTTTCGTCGTCGGGAGGCCCGCTGGTCGGGCCTCCCGATTCGATGTGGAACCATGACCCGATCCATGCGTTCTCACCGCGGGGCCAGCAGGGTCCCGTCTCGGTGCCATAGCGCCTTGCGAAGCCGGCAGCCTTGCCGCCAGTCGCAGGAATTGCCTTCAGCGGGCGTGCTTGGCTCCTGGCTTCACGAGAGGGGTGCAGTATGGAGAATCCGCAAGTGGGTTGGATCGGAGCCATCGTCATCGGCGGCCTGGCGGGGTGGCTGGCCGAAATGTTCATGAAGAGCGATATGGGCATCCTCATGAACATCATTCTTGGCATCGTCGGCGCGGCCGTCGCCAATCTGGTGCTGGGCATGTTCGGCGTGGTTCTGGGTGGCTGGATTGGGTATCTCATCGCCGGATTCGTCGGAGCCTGCATCCTGATCGCGCTCGGAAGAATGCTGAAACGATCCGCCTGAGGCGCCGACGACCTGCGCCCGACCGCTACCGGACGATGGGTGCGGGGCACGGCCCAGCCAGCGAACGCTGCTGGAGAACCCGGCCGGGCCGTGGCAGGGCGAGAGAGAGGCCCGATGCTCGGCCATGCTATCGTTGGCTTGCGACAGTTTCGTAACAAGTGCAGCGGGCTGTCGGGCTTCAGAGGCTGCGGGTTTGTGCCATGAAGCGGTCGAGTTCGATGAAACCCGCGCTCCCTTCCATCGGCCCCTGCATGGTCACGGTGTGGGCGCCGGCGGCATTGGCATAGCGTAGGGCCTCCGCGACCGGCTTGCCGAACCGGCGCGCCACCAGAAATGTTGCGCCGAAGCAGTCGCCCGCGCCGGTCGGATCGATTTCGGTCACCGCAAAGCCGGGCATGTCGGTGCGGCCCTCCTGGCTGAAATGGCTGGCGCCGCGGGCCCCGCGTTTCAGAACGATCTCCCTGACGCCCGTCGCCAGCAGGCCCGCCACCGCCTTGTCCTCGTCGCCCTCGCCGGAGAACAGCGACAATTCCTCGCCGGAAGGCAGGAAGAGATCGGTTGCCGCCAGTACGGTATGGAAGATCGCCTTGCTGCCGTCGCGCAGCATCTCGCGCCGGATATTGGGGTCGAAGGAGACTGTGCCGCCGCGTGCCTTGAGCCCCGGCAATGTCTTCAGGATCATGTCGGCGACCGCCGGCACCGGCAGTCCCGATCCCATGATGTGGAGATGGCCCGCTTCGGCGAGCACCGCCTCGGCCTCGGGCGTGGCGGCGATGCGCCCGGCGGCGCTGTCACGCATGTTGTAGACGAAGGCGCGGCCGCCATCCGGCCGGTAGCGTACGAAGGCGCTGCCTGTGGCCGCTCCCGCATGCACGGCCACGGCCGAGACGTCGACGCCGTCGCGCCGCAGGCGCTCGAGGTTCAGCGTGCCGAAATCGTCGTCGCCCACGGCCGAGACGATCGCGGCGGGATGGCCGAGCTTGCCGACCTGGTCGATGAAGATCGCCGGCGCACCGCTCGGGAAGGGGCCGACCAGCGGTTGCGGCTCCAGGAAGCCGTTGCCGGTAGTGGTCGCCATGATCTCCACCAGGATCTCGCCGATGGTGACGATCTTGCCTGCAAGCATGGGAGGTTCCTCGATATCGGAGAAAAGGAGAGCAGGCCTGGGGCCTAGCTCTGGAACAGCGTGATGGGCTGTTCACTGGCATAGATCGCGCTCTCGTCGATGGAGAACATGCGCTGGTGCATCAGGAGGGCGCCGCCAAGGGCCGGGCCTTCGACGCCGAGAGCGGAAACCTCGATGCGCGGCAGCGGAAAGCCCTCGAGCAGTTCGCGCTGCATGGCCTTGCTGACCTCGGCGGCGACATGGGTGAAGACCGGCGCGACAGAGCCGCCGAGAATGATCAGGCCGGGGTTGAGCACGCTGGTGACCTGGATCAGGCCGGCGGCGAGGCGTTCGCCCCAGGCCCGCGCGGTGGCCACCGCCGCGCCTTCCCCGCGTGCAAGGCCCTGTAGCAGCCTGTCGAGATCGGCTTCGCCGCCCTGGCTGCGATAGAAGCCGAGGATGGCGTCCTTGCCGATATAGCTTTCCAGATGGCCCGGCTTGGAGCGGCCGGCCTGGACACTGTCGCCGCCGAGCACGATCTGGCCGAATTCGCCGGCAAAGCCGGCTGAGCCGCGCAACAGGCGGCCGCCAATGACGATGCCGCCGCCGGCACCGTTCTCGATCAGCAGGAAGGCGACGGTCTCCGAGCGATGCGTGGTGTCGCGATAGGTCTCGGCGATGGCGAAGGCATTGGCGTCATTCTCGATCGAGATCGCGGGATCGAGCGAGGGGAAGCGCCGCTTCAATCGATCGGTGACCATCTCTCTCAGCTTCACGTCGCGCCAGCCGAGCATGAGCCCGTTGATCACGGTGCCGTCCGAGGCCAGCAGGGCCGGCAGGGTCACGCACAGGCCGCGCAGGCGCTCGGGCCGATCGAGGCTTTCGATGGCCTCGGCGATCAGCGCGACCATGCGGTCGGTGCCGGCCTCGGGGGTTTCGCGATAGGTCGGGAAGGGCAAAGTGAGGCGCAGGATCTCCTGTGCCAGCATGTCGATGGCGACGACCGTAAGCCGGTCGACGCCGATCTCCGCGCCCAGAAAGCTGGCGCCGGCAGGATCGATCTGCACCCGGATGCCAGGGCGGCCGGTCTTGCCGGCATTCTCGCTGCGCGGTTCGTCGCGGCGCTCGACGGCGAGGCCTTCCGTCATCAGGCCGGTGATGATGTTGCCGGTGGTCGAACGGTTGAGGCCGAGGGCCCGGGCGAGGTCGGCCCGGCTCATGCCAGCGTCGCGGAACAGGGCATTGAGAGCCCTGATTTCATTGAGATGACGGACGGTTTGCGGCGTTGCCAAGATGGGGTGATCCGCTCGGAAGGGAGGAGGACACTACAATGTCTTGCGACCCGATGGAATCGTCAAACCGCGCAAAGGCGCGTCGAAACAACGTGTTAGAACAGCGTTGTCCCGGTCGCTTGCATGGATGGCGCATGATGCGAAGCGGCGCGGGCGGGCCGTATAGCAAGCCGCCTTCACGGCGTGCGGGCCGTCTCGGCCTTGCGCCGGGCTTCGGCGTAGCGATCGTCGATGAAGGCCTTGGCGCGCTTGGCGAGTTCGACATTGTCGGTCCAGGTGTTGCGCCAGATCGCGCAGATGATCGAGAGATCCTCGTCGACCACTTCGGAGGAAAAGCTCTCGAAGGTGATCCAGTCCTCGTAGCCGCTGGCAACGAGGGCGTCGAAAATGGCGGGGAAGTCGATCACGCCCGAGCCGAGATAGCCGCGATTGCTTTCGCCGATGTGGAAATAGCCGAGCTTGTCGCCGGCAAGCCGGATGGCCTGCACGGGGTCGGCTTCCTCGATGTTCATGTGGAAGGTGTCGAGATGCAGGAAGATGTTGTCCGAACCGGTATCCTTGATGAAGGCAAGGCCCTGCGCGGTGGTGTTGAGCAGGTTGGTCTCGAAGCGGTTGACGATTTCGAGATTGAGGCTGACGCCGGCCTGCTTGGCCTTGTCGGCCAGGCGGGACAGCGTGGCCACGCTGTTGTCCCAGCCCTTGCGCGTGGGCAGGCTGCGATATTTGGTATGGGCCGAGAAGATGATGCCGCCCAGCTTGTGGCCGCCGAGATCGCGCGTGATGGCGACCGCGTCGGACAGGATCTCCTCGCCCCGGCGCACCACGGCGGCATCTTCGCTCGAAATGTCGCCTTCCAGGGGCAGGCCCATGGTGACTGTCACGGCAAGATCATAGTCCTTGAGGCGCTGCGCCAGCCAGGACACATCGAATTTGCGGGGATCGAGACGGGGAAATTCGATCAGCTTGTAGCCGAGGCGATGCGACTTCTCCATCGCGCCTTCGAGATCCTGCTGGGTGGTGCCGCCTGTCCATACGAAGGAATGAATGCCGAGTTTGTCCATGGTGGATCCTGCCCTGTTGCGCCGGCCGGGTTCCGTCCGGAACGTGCCGGCTCGATCATGCTTTTTTGGTCTTATTTTGTTGTGAGTAGCAGCAAACTTCTTTTCGTTCAAGCAAGGCCGCTCGCATCCTCTCGGCGATGCTATCCGATGGTCGCAACGCCCAGTCCCGGCCGCTCGGCGCGGGCGGCAACGAAACGAAGGCCCTCGCGCGCCCGATGGAGGGCCGGATTGTCCCGCCGGGCGGCATGGAGCGCATAGATCGAATGGGAGAAGGCCGGTGCCCCCTTCACCAGCCGCAGGCGCCCATCGGCGAGGAAGGGCGTGACCGCGCCGGCGCGAAAATAGCCCGAGCCCCCCACCGAGAGAATGTGGGTCAGCGCCAGGGGCCCGAGCGAAATCGCCAGGGGGGCGGCGGCGAAATCGGGAAAGGCGGCGCGGTGGTTGAGGGCGAAAGCCGGTCCCCAATCGACCTGGATGTAGCTGTCCCGATCCACCGTGCCGTCGGTGGCGGTCGTCACCAGCACCAGTTGTTCCTCCACCACCAGCTCGGCGACGATGTCGCGATATTGCGGTGGATTGTAGAGCGTGACCAGATCGAGCGAGCCTTCCCTGACGCGCTCGACCAGCGGGGATGGCGTATCGACCTCGACGCGCAGAGCGACGCGCGGGCATTCGCGATGCATCCAGGCCAACCAGTCGGCAAGAAGGGGATGCCAGAGGCTGAGCTCGCCGCCCAGGCTGATGCCGTCCTCCCGTCCGGGCGGCAGCGCCACCTCCTGCCGGGCACGTTCCCAAACCTGCACCAGCGCGGCGGCCGGTCCGACGAAGCGCTCGCCGGCCGGCGTGAGCCGGGCCCCGGCCTTGTTGCGGACGAAAAGGCGGCGGCCGATCTGCTGTTCGAGGGCCCGGATGCGCGCGCTGACCGCCGTCTGCGTCAGATTCAGGCGCTCGGCCGCGGCGGCGAAGCTGCCATTCTGCGCAATTTCCAGGAAGGTTCGTGCAAGCCCGATATCCATGAAAATAAGATTATGGATTTTGCATTGAACCGCAATAACAATGCGTTTGTCTGAGTTCATTTCCGATGTCACAACTCCAGGACCGCCTGATGCGGCAGGACGGATCCGCCGTGCGGCGGGGCGTCGGCCCGGTGTCTGGCCTGGCGGAAGCAAGACGCGTTTCGATCGAAACGCGGTGGTATCGAGTGAAATGGCATGACGGACGACAGGTCTCCCGAAACGATTGCCGCCAGCAACGGCATGGCGGCCGACAAGGCCTTCCGCGCGGTGGCTCCGCCTCTCTACCTCGCCAGTTCCTACGCCTTCGGCGGCTTCGAACAGGCCGGGACCTATGAATATGGGCGTACACGCAACCCGACGCGGGACCAGCTTGCCGAGACGCTGGCGGCGCTGGAAGGCGGGGCCGGCGCCGTGGTTGTCGCCAGCGGCATGGCGGCGGTCGATCTGGTGCTGTCGCGCCTCAATCCCGGCGAGACCATCCTGGCGCCGCATGACTGCTATGGCGGCACGCAGCGCCTCCTGGCCATGCGTGCCAACAAGGGCCAGTTCAACCTCGCGTTGGTCGACCAGACCGACGAGAACGCACTCGATGCCGCCCTGGCCCGGCGTCCAGCCCTGGTGCTGGTCGAAAGCCCCAGCAATCCGCTGATGCGCGTCGTCGACATCGCCGCCATCGCCGGCAAGGCCCATAGGGTGGGGGCAGCGCTTGCCGTCGACAATACCTTCCTCTCGCCGGCGCTGCAGAAGCCGATCGGCCTCGGCGCCGATTTCGTCATCCATTCCACCACCAAATATCTGAACGGCCATTCCGACGTGATCGGCGGCGCGGTGGTGGCTGCGAGGGCCGAGGATGTTACGGAGCTGGCTTTCTGGGCCAATCTGACCGGTGTCACCGGTTCGCCTTTCGATGCCTATCAGACGCTGCGCGGCATCCGCACCCTGTTTCCGCGCATCGAGCACCAGCAGCGCTCGGCAGGCGCGATCGCGGCGTTCCTGGCCGGCCATGACGGCGTTGCCGCCGTGTATTATCCGGGTCTGCCAGGCCATCCCGGCCACGAGATCGCCCGGCGTCAGCAGGCCGGTTTCGGCGCCATGCTCAGTTTCGAGATCGCCGGCGGCCCCCTGGCCGTCAAGCGCTTCGCCGAGGCCGTCAGGGTGTTCACCCTCGCCGAGTCGCTCGGCGGCGTCGAAAGCCTGGTTGCCCACCCCGCCACCATGACCCATCTCGGCATGGGCGAGGCCGCGCGGGCAGCCGCGGGCATCAAGGACAGCCTGTTGCGGCTTTCGGTGGGGTTGGAGGCCGAGGGCGACCTGCTGGCCGATCTCGCCCAGGCGCTGGAGGCGGCTCGCCCGCACGAGACTGGCCGGCAGCGGGCGTTTGGGACATGATAGCCGTACCTTCGATCAGGGGGCCGATGCCATGATGGAAGCCGATCGCAACGACGCCGACGATGCTGTGCGTCCCTTCGCCTCGTCAGCCTGTTTCGCTCATGAGGCCGAGGGCGGCCAGCTCGATACCGCAGCGCGGATGCAGGGCGAGCGTCGCGCGGAGATCATGGCCTGGCGCAAAGGAGAGCGGGCGCGCCTGATCGCCGAGCGCCTGGCCATGCCTGTCGATCTGAGAACCGGGAAGACCCAGGCGATCGCCGGACATCTCGATGCCGTCGTCGGCGATGTCGCCGGGCGGGTGGTGAGCTTCTACTGGCCCTTGCGGGGCGAACCCAATCTGCGCGACTGGGCCGAGGCACTCGCCATACGTGGCGCGATCACGGCTCTGCCGCTGGTGGTGGAAAGGAACGCGCCGCTGGTGTTCCGCACCTGGCGGCAGGGCGAGAAGCTGGTCAAGGGCTTCTGGAACATCCCGGTGCCCGAGGGCGGTCGCAAGGTGGTGCCCGACATCTGCCTGGCGCCGGTGGTCGGCCATGACGCCCGAGGCTTCCGGCTCGGTTACGGCGGCGGCTATTTCGACCGCACGCTGGCAAGCCTCCCGGCGAGCGTAGTGGCGCTCGGCGTCGGCTATGCCGAGGCGGCGATCCGTACCATCCATCCCCTGGCGCACGATATCCCGCTCGACGCCATCGTTACGGATCAGGGCGTACGGCGCTACCCCAGCGATTGATGGGCTCTCGCCCGCCAAGAGGGCAGTGGGAAGCGCCGAATTTCATCGGGAACCTTTGGAGACGGGACGCATCCAATCACGCGTTCCCAACGAGATATCGACTCCGATGTCCCATCCCGGTCTGCAGATTCATCCGGTCGACGACCTGATCGACAGGGCGATCCGGCGTGAGCCCGAAGCTATCCGTACGATCACGACGCAGCACAATCGCCGCCTCTATCGGATCGCCCGCAGCATCCTGCGTGACGACGACGAGGCGGAGGAAGCCGTGCAGGCCGCCTATATGCGGGCCTTTGCGGCGCTGCCGGCCTTTCGCCGCGATTCCAGCCTTGCGACCTGGCTGACTCGCATCGCCATGAACGAGGCGCTCGGCCGCGTGCGGGCAAGGCGGCCCGCAATCGGGATCGAGACGGGTAGGGCCCTTCTGGCCGGCGAGGTGATCCCCTTCCCAATCCAGGCCATGGCGGCCGATCCGGAGCGGACCATGGCCCAGAGACAGATCCAGTCCCTGCTGGAAATGGCGATCGACGAGTTGCCGGCGATCTACCGGGTTGTCCTGATGGCACGGGTGGTCGAGGAGATGAGCCTGGAGGAGACGGCGGCGCTGCTCGGCCTCAGGCCCGAAACGGTGAAGACCCGTCTGCACCGGGCGCGCCGCCTGCTGCGCGAGGCATTGGAGCGCCAGGCCGGCCCGCATCTGATGGACACCTTCCCATTCGATGGCTGGCGCTGCGAACGCATGACGCGAGCCGTGATCGAAAAAATTCTGTCCAGCCCCTGAGGCAGCGGAAACCAAGTCGCGGCGCCGGCATCCAATCTTCTGCAGACGTCTTTGCACAGGAGAAATGCCATGTTGATTGCCAGGCTTGCGGGAACAGCAGCCGTTCTCGCCATTCTGACCGCCGGCGCGCCGGCCCGGGCCGGCGGCCTTACCGATCCGCAGATCGCCCATATCGCCTACACGGCGGGCGTGCTGGACATCGAGACAGCCAGGCTGGCGCTGAAGAAATCGAAGAACAAGGAGGTCGTGGCCTTCGCCCGGAACATGGTCCATGACCATGAGGCCGTGAACGGCAAGGCGCTTGCGCTGGTCAAGAAGCTGAAGGTCACGCCCGAAGACAACGATGTCAGCAAGGGGCTGGTCAGCCAGGCCGAAGCCAAGCGCGCCAGCCTTGCGGCTCTCGAGGGGCCGGCCTTCGACAAGGCCTATGCCGACAATGAGGTCGGCTATCACAAGACCGTCAACGCCGCCCTCGCCGATACGCTCATTCCGGCTGCCGGCAATGCCGAGCTCAAAAGCCTGCTGCAGACCGGGCTCAAGATCTTCCAGGGTCATGAACTGCATGCCGAACATCTGGCGGGCTCACTGAAATGAGGCGTCACTCCGAGGCAGGAGCATCGTGCCGCGCCGCGCTCGGCATTGCAGCCGGCATGATACTGCTCTGGGGCGGAACGGCATGCGCCGCCACGATCGCGATCACGGTCAGCGATCTTGCTTTCGAGCCCGCCGTCGTCGAAGCCCGGGTCGGCGACGTCATCGAATGGCGGAACGCCGATTTCGTCGGCCATACTGCGACAGACCGTAGCGGCCAATGGGACGTCGCCCTGCCGGAGGGAAAGAGCGGGAGCATCCCCATGACCGCGCCTGGCGTGATGTCCTATTTCTGCCGGTTTCATCCGCAAATGACCGGCATCATCCGGGTGAAGCCGAAGCTGTGACGGCCAGACAGTGCCGGCAAAGGCGTCGGCATTGTCTTTTCTCCCCCTAGGGGCGAGAGGTGGGCCTCGCCTTGCAGCCCGGCTCCCGCGGTGACATGCTGGGGTCCTGCCTATTCTCCGCGCAAGAAACGCACTTGCGCCGGCAGCCCTGACATTCTATGTAAAATGCCCTAATTACACATTTTCCAATGTGAAAAGGGCCCATAGGCGCCAATGTCCCGCACCCTCTCCCCTCATCTCAAGCGGCTCGAAGCCGAGTCGATCGGGATCATCCGCGAAGTCGCGGCCGAATTCGCCAATCCGGTGATGCTCTATTCCATCGGCAAGGATTCGGGGGTGATGCTGCATCTGGCCCTGAAGGCGTTCTATCCCTCCAAGCTGCCCTTCCCGCTGCTGCATGTCGACACGACCTGGAAGTTCAAGGACATGATCTCGTTCCGCGACGAGATCGCCAAGCGCTACGGGCTCGACCTGATCGTGCATATCAACCAGGACGGCGTCGAGCGGGGCATCAATCCGATCACCTCCGGTTCGTCCCTGCATACCCAGGTGATGAAGACCGAGGGGCTGCGCCAGGCCCTCGACAAGTACAAGTTCGACGCGGCCTTCGGCGGCGCCCGTCGCGACGAGGAGAAGAGCCGCGCCAAGGAGCGCATCTTCTCCTTCCGTACCGCCAATCACACCTGGGATCCGCGCAACCAGCGCCCCGAATTGTGGTCGCTCTACAACACCAAGATCCGGCAGGGCGAATCGATCCGCGTCTTCCCGCTGTCGAACTGGACCGAGCTCGACATCTGGCAATACATCCTCGAAGAGGACATCCCGATCGTGCCGCTCTATCTTGCCAAGGAGCGGCCGGTGGTGTTCCGGGCCGGCACCATGCTGATGGTCGACGACGAGCGCCTGCCGCTGGAGCCGGGGGAGGTGCCTGAGATGCGCCGCGTCCGCTTCCGTACGCTCGGCTGCTATCCGCTTTCGGGCGCCATCGATTCCGAGGCGACCTCCGTGGCCGACATCGTGCGCGAAATGCTCACGGCCCGCACCTCCGAGCGGCAAGGCCGCCTGATCGACAATGACGAATCGGCCTCGATGGAAAAGAAGAAGCGCGAGGGCTATTTCTGATGAACGCTGCTGCCCCCCAGACCCAGCTCTCGCTCGCCGAAATGCTCAAGCCCCGCGAAAAGGGGCTGCTGCGCTTCCTCACCTGCGGCTCCGTCGATGACGGCAAGTCGACCCTGATCGGCCGGCTGCTCTATGATTCCAAGCTGATCTTCGAGGACCAGCTCGCCACGCTGGAAAAGGATTCCAAGCGTCACGGCACCACCGGCGAGGACATTGACTTCGCCCTCCTGGTCGACGGGCTGGAGGCTGAACGCGAGCAGGGCATCACCATCGATGTCGCTTATCGCTTCTTCTCCACCGCCAAGCGCTCCTTCATCGTGGCCGACACGCCCGGTCACGAGCAATATACCCGCAACATGGCGACGGGGGCCTCCACCGCCGATCTCGCCGTCCTGATGATCGATGCCCGCAAGGGCGTGCTGGTGCAGACCAAGCGCCATGCCACCATCTGCTCGCTGCTCGGCATCCGCCACATCGTGGTCGCGGTCAACAAGATCGACCTGGTGGATTATGATCGTGTCGTCTTCGAGAAGATCGTCCACGACATTCTGGCTTTCACCGCCAACCTCGATTTCACCTCGGTCACCCTGATCCCGATCTCCGCACGCTTCGGCGAAAACGTCTCGATGCGTTCGACCCATATGGATTGGTATCACGGCCCAATCCTGATCGAGCATCTGGAGACGATCGACGTTGCCTCCGATGCCGTGAAGAAACCCTTCCGCTTCCCGGTGCAATGGGTGAACCGGCCCAATCTCGATTTCCGGGGTTTTTCCGGCACGCTCGCCTCCGGGACCATTCGTCCGGGCGACAGCGTCACGGTGGCGGCCTCGGGCAAGACCTCGGTGGTGACGCGCATCGTCACCCAGGACGGCGACCTCGAGGAGGCCGTCGCCGGCGATGCGGTCACCCTCACGCTCGCCGACGAGATCGATGCCGCTCGCGGCGACGTGTTCTCCCGCACCACCGAGCGGCCCGACGTTACCGACCAGTTTGCCGCCCACCTGATCTGGATGTCCGAGGACGCCCTGCTGCCGGGGCGCTCCTACATGCTGCGCATCGGCACCAAGTTCGCGCCCGCCACCATCACCTCGATCAAGCACAAGATCGACGTCAACACCCAGGAGCATCTGGCGGCCCGCACGCTGCAACTCAACGAGATCGGCGTCGTCAACGTGGCGACCGGCGTACCGGTGGCGATCGACTCCTATGTCGACAACCGCGAGACCGGCGCCTTCATCCTGATCGACCGCGCGACCAACCAGACCGCGGCCGCCGGCATGATCGATTTCGCCTTGCGCCGGGCCACCAATATCCATCGCCAGTCGCTCACTATCGACAAGCTCGCCCGTTCGGCGCTCAAGCACCAGAAGTCGGCGATCGTCTGGTTCACCGGCCTGTCGGGCTCGGGCAAGTCGACCATCGCCAATCTGGTCGAGGCCGAGCTCGCCCATGCCGGCCATCACACCATGCTGCTCGACGGTGACAATGTCCGCCATGGCCTCAACCGCGATCTCGGCTTCACCGATGCCGACCGGGTCGAGAACATCCGCCGCGTCGGCGAGGTGGCCAAGCTGTTCGTCGAGAGCGGCACCATCGTGCTGTGCTCCTTCATCTCGCCCTTCGAGGCGGAGCGTGCGCTCGTTCGCTCCCTGGTCGAAGCCGGCGAGTTCATCGAGGTCTTCGTCGACACCCCGATCGAGGATTGCATCAAGCGCGATCCCAAGGGGCTCTATGCCAAGGCCCTGGCCGGCGAGATCAAGCACTTCACCGGCGTCAGCAGCCCCTATGAGCGGCCCGAGAATGCCGAGATCGTGCTGCAGACCGTGGGCAAGACGCCCGACACCCTGGCGCAGGCCGTGGTGAAAGCCCTGCGCGAGCGCGGCCTGCTCGACCACCAGGACGATTGGGGGCTGTAACCTATTTTCGAATAGGCGCTGGTGCCGGATACCGCCGCGATCTAGCATAGACCGGCTCGTCGTGATGAGATTCTTGCACGAGGAGCTGGCCTGTGTCGGGCCGGCCGGGTGTCCAGCAAGGCCTTGTCGGACCGGCATCATTGATCATGGGGCGTGATGGCTGGTTTGTTTTCCTTCAAGGGCCGCATCGGCCGGCATGCCTATCTTCTCGTCACGGTGCCGCTGGCTTTCGTCTATCTGGTCTGGATTGCCTGGTGGCTGTTCGCCACCTCCAGTTTCGACGACGAGGGGCCTGCCAAGATTTTCCGCATGAGTGCGATCGGCTGGGTTGTCTGCGCCTGGCCCTATCTGGCCGCCGGCTTCAAGCGCTGTCACGACCGCGGTAAATCCGGCCTGTGGTATGTCGGCTGGACGGCGGGCTGCCTCGGTTTCTGGATCGCAGCGATCATGGTCCAGCCCCTGCTGGCCTGGCTGGGCAATCTCATCGCGCTGTGGACCCTGGTCGAGATGGGTTTCATCAAGGGAACGCCGGGCCCCAACCGCTTCGGCCCGCCTGCCGACGAATGGCCTCCGCAAGCATAGAACCCCGTGGCTTGAAGAAATCGTCGTCGAGCAGGCGGGGCGTCCCGCCCGGTACCTCAAGTTGCAGGCCGTTGGCGCAATATCGTTCCAGGTGTATCCTCGTTCCGGTGTTTTGCGATTGGACGGAAGCCTCTCGAATCGCAAAGACGCGTCGAACCAAAGAGATAGAGCAAACAAGCGCTCGCGCCTGAACGCGTTTTGCTCGAGGAAACGCCAGGCGCGACGAATGCAACATGGCCCAGGCCGGTGCAAATGATGGCGGCATGACCGTCGGGCGGATGCTGCTCAGCCCGAAGGGCCGGATTCCTCGCTTCGACGCCTTGTTCGCCTATGCCTGCCTGTGCGTGATGTTCGCGGCGGCCGCCTTCGTCTGGGGTGGATGGGTATTCGCCTATTACCGCCGTGATCCGGCAGCGGCATTGCAGGTGATGCCTTGGACGCCGCTCGGAGGGCTCGGCCTCTTGGCGGGCTGGATGGGCTTCTGCATCCTGGCCAAGCGCTGCCATGATCGCGACCATTCAGCCTGGTTCCTGCTGATGGGACTGATCCCGCTTGCCAATCTCTGGCTGCTGGTCGATCTGTTTTTCTGGCGCGGTACCCGTGCGGTCAATCGCTTCGGTCCTGAACCGGAGGGCATGGCCAGCCAATGGCGGGCAGCGAACGAGGATCGTTTAAGGCAAGCTGACGGTCAAAGCCCAGGGATGCCGAAGAGGTTTCTCGCCTATGGCCTGCAAGGCCAAGGTGAGATGAAGACCATGGCTCGTATTGTGACAATTTCCTGAATTGTAAAGTGCCACGAGATCAAGCGGTCTGGCTGCTGTTCTTCTGTCACGCTGGAAACACGTTTCTCCACCGATCGAGATTGACGTCTTGTTTCCAATCGTCTGTGCTGATAGGTCGGCAAACATCGAAATCGCAAGAGCTGATGAGCAAAAGGGGTTGAGTGCGATGAATGAACCGACACTTGCGGAGAAATTGTTCAGTTTCCAGGGCCGGCTGCGCCGCAGCAACTACTGGATCTATCATCTTCTGCAATGGCTCGCCCTGTGCGTCGTCGTGGGAATCTTCTACGGCCTGGCGCTGACCGTGACGCCGGATAGTCCGCTCATCTATGTGCTGGGCCTGATCGGCATCGTCGTCTATGTCGGCTTCGTCTGGTCCGGGCTTTCCATCGGGGTCCGGCGCTGCCACGACCGCAACAGGAGTGGCTGGTTCCTGCTGGTCAGCTTCATTCCCCTCGTCGGCGCCATCTGGGTTCTCATCGAACTCGGCTTCCTCGACGGTACCCAGGGTCCCAACCAATACGGTCCCTCGCCCAAGGGTATCGGCGGCAACGAAGTCGCCGGTGTCTTTTCCTGAACAGCAAAGGGGCCGAACCCGTTCGGCCCCTGGTTTTCGGCGCTGAAGCGTTTGGCCCCAGATGATGCCGTCGCCTACGCCGCTGGGCTCAGACCAGTTTCCACGCCAGGTAGAGCGCGGCGAGGGCGATCAGCCATAGGGCTGCATTGCCCCAGCGATTGCGGCGGGCCTCGGCCTTGCCGATCGCCTCGATGCTGTCGGGCAGCAGGGCAAAGCCCTTTTCCGCCGCCTCGTTGAGGCGTTCGGCCAAGGTCTCGGCCCGGTTGAGCAGGCTCGGCAGCAAGGTGAACGACTTTCCCGCCTCCAGCGTCTGCTGGCCCAGATCGCCGAGCTTGCCGAGCGGCCCGAGATTGCGCTCGATCCAGTCGCGCACCACGGGATCGGCCGTCGCCCACATGTCGAGCTTGGGATTGAGCCGCCGGGCGACGCCCTCCACCACCACCATGGTCTTCTGCAGCAGGATCAGCTCCGGCCGGGTCTTCATGTCGAAGAGCTCGGTGATCTCGAACAGCAGCGTCAGCAGCTTGGCCATCGAGATCTCGTCGGCCCGCTTCTGGTGGATCGGTTCGCCGATGGCGCGGATGGCCTGGGCGAAATCGTCGATCGAATGGCTCCGAGGCACGTAGCCCGCCTCGAAATGCACTTCGGCCACCCGCCGGTAGTTGCGGGTGATGAAGCCGTGCAGGATCTCGGCGAGGAAACGGCGCTCCTTCAGGCCGGCACGACCCATGATGCCGAAATCGACCGCCACGAGCTGGCCCGAGGCATCGATCATCAAATTGCCCTGATGCATGTCGGCGTGGAAGAAACCGTCGCGGATGGCATGGCGCAGGAAGGACTGGATGATGATGCGGGCGAGCTCGACGAGATCGAAGCCGGCCGCCTTCAGCCTGTCGATGTCGGACAGGGGAATGCCTTCGATCCATTCCAGCGTCAGCACGCTGCGGGCCGTGCGATTCCAGTCCGGTGCAGGGATGCGGAAATCGGGATCTTCGGCGATGTTCTCCGCCATTTCCGACAGGGCCGCTGCCTCCAGGCGCGAATCCATCTCGAAGGCGACGGTCCGCGCCAGCATGTCGACGGTCTCGACCGGCTTGAGGCGCTTGGAGCGCGGGTCGAGCCGCTCGATGGTGCGCGCGGCGAAATAGAAGGTGGAAAGGTCGGAGCGAAAGCGCCGGTCGACGCCCGGGCGCAGCACCTTCACCGCCACTTCGCGCTCGCCGTCCGCGTCGCGGATGACGCCCTTGTGCACCTGTGCCACCGAGGCGGCGGCGACAGGCTCGGAAAGCTCGGCGAAGAACTGGTTCAGCGGCCCGCCCAGCGCCCTTTCGATCTCGGCGATGGCGGTGGCCTGCGGGAAGGGCGGCATGCGGTCCTGCAGCTCTTCCAGGTCGCGCGCCACCGCAAAGCCGACGACATCCGGCCTGGTGGCGAGGAACTGCCCGAGCTTCACCCAGCTCGGCCCGAGCTTCACCAGGGCAGCCGCGAGGCCCTTGCCGCCGCTGACGTTGCGTTTTTCGACCAGCCGGCCGAGGCGCACCGCCAGTCGCGCCGGTGCCGGCAAATCATGGATGTCGACGAGGCCGAGCGCGCCCTCGCGGGCCAGCGTCCAGCCGGCGCGCATGAGACGAAAAGGGTCGAGGAAAGAAGCCAAGGGTACCAGCCGAATGAATTCGCGGGGAGGTCGATAGCACGCGCAGGCGCATTGGCAAACCTTCTCCCGATGTGGGCTTCAAGCTCTCCTCCCTCTTGCACATCGTCTTGCGAGGGTTCTATTTGCCGTCTGACCCAATGATATCGAGTTCAGGAAGTTTCCGTGACCATTCGCTACCACCGCGGCGATCTGCCCGACCTGTCCCGCTACACCACCAGCGCCGCCATCGATACCGAGACCATGGGCCTCAACCCCCATCGCGACCGTCTGTGCGTGGTGCAGCTCTCGCCGGGGGATGGCACCGCCGATGTGGTGCAGATCGCCCAGGGCCAGAAGAGCGCCCCCAATCTCGAGCAATTGCTGGCCAATCCCTCGGTCACCAAGATCTTCCACTTCGCCCGCTTCGACATTGCCGCGCTGCAGAACGCCTTCGGCGTGGCGACGAAGCCGGTCTATTGCACCAAGATCGCCTCGAGGCTCACGCGCACCTACACCGATCGCCATGGCCTCAAGGACCTGGTGCGCGAACTGCTGGGCATCGACCTCTCCAAGCAGCAGCAATCCTCCGATTGGGGCGCCGACACACTCACCGACGCCCAGCTCGCCTATGCCGCTTCGGACGTGCTCTATCTGCACGAACTCAAGGCCAAGCTGGACGCCACCCTGGCGCGGGAAGGACGTTCGGAAGTGGCGCGCGCCTGTTTCGACTTCCTGCCGACGCGGGCGCTGCTCGACCTCAATGGCTGGCCGGAGACCGATATCTTCGCCCATAGCTGAAGCCGGCGCCGCACGCCTCGCACCCGTCCGGGAGGCCTGGCGGGTGACGGCGGCGTGACGCGTTCCCTTCGGCACATTCCCCCTGCGCCCGAAATCTGCTATGAGGGCGCACCTGTTGCGATTTTCACCCAAAGTTGAGGAATTGCAGACAGGGATGGACGGCGCCTGTGGCGCCGGGTTGACGTCTCCACTTCGCATCGCAATATGATGGTCGGTGGCGATGGTTTCCCGCCGCTAGCAGCGTTTGGATAGGTATTCGTTTGGCCGATATCATGGATGCGCGGGTCAAGATCCCCCAACCCGCCATGCCTTCGCGTGAAAGCGCTTTCAAAGCTGCCCGCGCTCACAGCAGGCTGGTGCGTTTCCTGAAGTTTGCCGTGCCCGCAATAGCGGTTGCCGGAGCGGGTATTTTTGTGTTTCTGGCGGTGTTCAACCCCTTCGCGCCGCTGCCCATCGTCGTTCCCGATCCGGTCAAGCCGTCCGGCGAAGGCATTCTGGCCGTCGAAAGGCCGCATCTGACCGGCTCCAACAATCGCGGGCAGAAATATGACGTCACCGCCACCGGCGGCACGCAGAAAGTCAGCGTGCCCGGCGTGGTCAGCCTCACCGGATTGAAGGCCGTGATCACCGCGCCCGACCAGAGCGATGCCACGCTGAGCGCCGAAACCGGTACCTTCGACACGGTTGGCCAGCTTCTCGATCTCAAGGGCGATGTGCGCGTCAAGTCCACCAAGGGCTATGACGCGACCTTGAAGAGCGCCAGCATCGACCTCAAGGCCAGCACGGTCAACAGCAAGGAGCCGGTCACCGTCAATCTCACCTCCGGCACGATTTCGGGCAATGGCCTGAGCATCGTGCAGGGCGGTTCGAAAATCCTGTTCAAGGACGGCGTCAGCGCCAGCTTCAAGGTACCCTACAAGCCGGACGCGGAAGACGGCACGGACAGCGCCGACACGCCCGCTACCCCATCCGACGATGCGCCGGCTCCTGATGCTGCGGCTCCGAATGCCGCTCCCCCGAATCCAGCCAACCCAGTGCAGGGAAATCCCACCCAATGACGATGAAAATCCGCCGCCTGGTGCCTCTCGCGGTGCTGCCGCTCGCTTTGGCCCTGACGGCTGCCGATGCCGGCGCCGCCCCGAAGAAGGCGGCCAGCCCCTTCCAGGGCTTCTCCTCCGACAGCGGCAAACCCGTCGACGTCAAGTCGGACTCGCTCGAAGTGCATCAGGACGAGCAAAAGGCGGTGTTCACCGGGAATGTGGTGGCGACGCAGGGTGAATCCGTTCTGCGCACCAATGAGTTGACCGTCTTCTACGAGAATGTCGACAACAACGCCAAGGACGGCGCCGCCAAGGATGGCAAGGCCAAGGACGCCAAGTCGGGCGATGCCAAGCCGGCCGATGCCAAATCCGCGGATGCCAAGCCCACCGACCCGAAGGCCGCCGATGCCAAGCCGACAGACGGCCAGCCGGCTGGCGATGCCAAGGCTGCCGAAGCGAAGCCTGCCGAGACGAAACCGGCCGACGCCAGCAAGGCGCCGGCCTCCGGTTCCGGCACGCCGGCCAGCTCCATCAAGAAGCTGGTCGCCCGCGGCAATGTCGTGGTCACCTCCAAGGACCAGAAGGCGACCGGCGCCAATGGCGTGATGGACATGGCCACCAATGTCGCCACGCTGACGGGCGGCGAGGTGGTGATGATCCAGGGTCCGAACGTGCTCAAGGGCACCAAGCTGACCGTCAACCTCAAGACGGGCATCGCCAGGGTCGAAGGCGGTGGCACCGGCGGTGTCTCGGGCGTCTTCACCCAGGGCAGCCAGAAGAAGAGCAATTGAGGGAGCAGGCCCGTGATGATGCGACCCAGCCCGACGTCTCGCCGCCTCGCTCCGGCGCTGTTGCTGCCTCTGGCGCTGCTCGTTTCATCACTGGCCTTGCCGGCCGGTGCGCAGGAGAAGAAGCCCTCCACGCCTTTCCAGGGCTTCTCCTCCGACAATGACAAGCCGGTGAACATCAAGGCCGATCAGCTCGAAACCCATCAGGACGAGCAGAAGGCGATCTTCACCGGCAATGTGGTGGCGACCCAGGGCGAGTCGACGCTGACCTCGGAGGAACTGACGGTCTTCTACGAGGCCGCGTCCCTGCCGGGCAAGCAGCCGGCCGATGCTGCCGGTGCCAGCCCGGCCAAGCCAGCGGCCCCCTCGGCTGCCCTGCCGGCCGACGCATCCTCGACTGCAGAAGCCGCCGATGCCGATGCGGCGCCTGCGCCTGACAACAAGGTCAAGAAGCTGGTAGCCAAGGGCAATGTCGTCGTCACTGCCCCGGACCAGAAGGCGACCGGCGACGACGGCATCCTCGACATGGAGACCAACATCGCCACGCTGACGGGCCAGGAAGTGGTGATGACCCAGGGCTGCAACGTGCTGCGTGGCAAGAAGCTGGTGGTCAACACCCAAACCGGCCGAGCCACCGTCACCGGCGGCACCACCGGCCATTTCGTCTCGGGCGACCAGAAGTGCTGATCCAGGGGCGTACCGTCCCCAGAGAAAAACGCTATAGGCGGCATGTTTTTGCCCGATGAACGAGATATTCACCGGCGTGCGGCAAAGCTGTCATTGGACACCGGAATGCGCAATGCAGGCCGGTTTTCGGTATGGGCAGCTTAATGGAACCAAGCCTCGAAAATGCTAAAGCATTCCCGGCTTGGACACCCGACGATTTTCGATGCCAAATCAAAGATTTGGCGAAAATCGTCGGATAGAATCCAGGGGCATTGAAAATGCCTCTTGATATAACAGGATAACGCGGCATCGGGCCCGATGCCGCAGGAAGAGTGCGGGCCAGGCATGAACGAGATGGTGCAATATGCGGCTGACGGCGATGAAGCAGGGCCGGCCGTCAGTGTCGAGGGCACGCTCTCGGTGGTGTCGATTGCCAAGACCTATGGCAAGCGCACGGTCGTGAGCGACGTCAGCCTGGAGGTTCGGCGCGGCGAGGCCGTCGGCCTGCTCGGTCCGAACGGCGCCGGCAAGACCACGGTCTTCTACATGATCACCGGCCTGGTGCCGCCGGACCACGGCCGCATCGAGCTCGACGGCCATGACGTGACGGCGCTGCCGATGTATCGGCGCGCCCGGCTCGGCATCGGCTATCTGCCGCAGGAAGCCTCGATCTTCCGCGGCCTGAATGTCGAGGAGAATATCCGCGCCGTGCTCGAGATTGTCGAGCCCAACAAGGCCGAGCGGGAGCGCCAGCTCGACGAACTGCTCGACGAGTTCAAGATCGGCCGCCTGCGCAAGACCGCCTCGATCGCGCTCTCGGGCGGCGAACGCCGGCGCGTCGAAATCGCGCGCGCTTTGGCTGGCCGGCCGTCCTTCATGCTGCTCGACGAGCCTTTCGCCGGCATCGATCCGATCGCAGTCGGCGACATCCAGACCCTGGTGCGCCATCTGACCAATCGCGGCATCGGCGTGCTGATCACCGATCACAATGTGCGCGAGACGCTGGCCCTGATCGACCGGGCCTACATCATCCATTCCGGCCATGTGCTGACCCAGGGCACGCCCCAGGAGATCATCGACAATCCCGAAGCTCGCCGGCTCTATCTCGGCAGCGAATTCAGGATGTGATCCGCGTCCCGCCAGGATTCCCATCGCCCTGATTCTCCTCTAGGTTCGACAGGCCAACCCGGAACGTCGATTTGCTCGCCTATGTCCTGCGCCGTCTCGCGCTGATCGTGCCGACCCTGTTCGGCATCATGCTGATCTCCTTTGCCATCATCCAGATCGTGCCCGGCGGTCCGGTGGAGCGCATGGTGTCGATGCTGTCGGGCAATGCCGGGGGCGGGGGCGATCTCGGCGGCCCGGCACCGAGCTTCAATGCCGGCGCCTCGCAATATCGAGGCTCCCAGGGCCTCGATCCGGCCTTCATCGCCAGCCTGCGCAAGCAATATGGCTTCGACAAGCCGGTCTATGAGCAATTCTGGCTGATGATCAAGAACTACGCCACCTTCAGCTTCGGCCAGAGCTATTTTCGCGATACGCCCGTCACCACGCTGATCGCCGAGAAACTGCCGGTGTCGATCTCCATCGGCCTGTGGGTGATGCTGCTCTCCTACGCGATCTCGATACCGCTGGGCATCCGCAAGGCGGTCAAGGACGGTTCCTTCTTCGACGGCTGGACCTCCGCGGTGATCGTCATCGGCTATGCCATTCCCGGCTTCACCCTCGGCATCCTGTTGATCACGCTGTTTGCCGGCAGCGCCTTCTGGCAGATCTTTCCCAATGGCCGGCTGGTTTCCGACAATTGGAACGAATTATCGCTGTGGGGCAAGATCGCCGACTATGCCTGGCACATGACGCTGCCGCTGATCGCCATGGGCGTCTCGGCCTTCGCCACGCTGACCATGATGACCAAGAACGCCTTCCTCGACGAGATCCGCAAGCAATATGTGCTGACGGCGCGCATGAAGGGATTGTCGCCGCGCCGGGTGCTCTATGGCCATGTTTTTCGCAACGCCATGCTGATCGTGATCGCGAGCTTTCCCGCCGCCTTCATCGCGGCGCTGTTCACCGGATCGCTGCTGATCGAGCAGACCTTCGAGCTCAACGGTCTCGGCCGGCTCAACTATGAATCGGTCATCAACCGCGACTATCCCGTGGTGCTGGCCTCCATCTACATCCTGGCGCTGGTGGCCCTGGTCATCAATCTGGCCACCGACTTGATCTACATGTTCGTCGATCCGCGCATCGACTTCGAAGCGCGTGAGGTTTGAGATGGAGGCTGCCACCCAAACCCGGCGGGGCTGGCTTGCCCTGTCGCCTCTCAACCGGCGGCGCCTCAACAATTTCAAGGCCAATCGGCGCGGCTACTGGTCGTTCTGGCTCTTTCTCACCCTCTTCATCCTGTCGCTGTTCGCCGAGTTCATCGCCAATGAAAAGCCGCTGCTGATCGTCGACAAGGGCCAGGTCTTTGCGCCGGTCTTCGTCGATTACGACGAGACCGATCTTGGCGGAGACCTGCCGGGACCGGCGAATTTCCGCGATCCCTACCTCGTCAAGCTGCTGGCCGATCGCGGAGCCTTCGTGCTCTGGGCACCGATTCGCTATGGCCCGCAGACCATCAACAAGAACCCGCCGGCCGGCGGCGTGCCCTCGCCGCCCACCTGGGCCCTGCGCGACGAGCAGTGCCGCGACGCCGCCCAGACCGTGGGCGGGACGGGGTGCCGCGACATCGAATGGAACTGGCTCGGTACCGACGATACCGGCCGCGATGTGCTGGCCCGCATCATCTACGGCACCCGGATCTCCCTGCTCTTCGGCTTGATCCTCACCTTCTTTTCCTCGCTCATCGGCGTGACGGCCGGCGCGGTGCAGGGCTATTTCGGCGGCTGGGTCGACCTGATCTTCCAGCGCGCCATCGAGATCTGGACCAGCATTCCCTCGCTCTATCTGCTCATCATCATTTCGGCGGTGCTGGCGCCGGGCTTCTGGGTGCTGCTCGGCATCCTCCTGTTGTTTTCCTGGATGGCGCTGGTGGCGGTGGTCCGTGCCGAGTTCCTGCGCGCCCGCAATCTCGAATATGTCCGGGCGGCCAAGGCGCTCGGCCTGTCCGACACCACCATCATGATCAAGCACCTCCTGCCGAACGCGACGGTGGCGACGCTGACCATGCTGCCCTTCATTCTCTCCGGCGCCATCTCGACGCTGACGGCGCTGGATTATCTCGGCCTCGGCTTGCCGCCCGGCACGGCCTCGCTCGGCGAATTGCTCAAGCAGGCCCAGGCGCGGCCCAATGCCTATTGGCTCACCATCTCCGGCTTCACCGTGACGGCGCTGCTGCTCTCGCTGCTGATTCTGGTGGGCGAAGCGGTGCGCGATGCGCTCGATCCGCGCAAGACATTCGGCTGAGCTTAAAATCGCATCGGGCGAAATCGCATCGGGCGATTGCAGGACGCGGAACGATCGTTTAGAAGGACGAACGACGCACCCATAGCTCAGCTGGATAGAGCGTTGCCCTCCGAAGGCAAAGGTCGCACGTTCGAATCGTGCTGGGTGCGCCATTTTCCCCTTTGAAATGATTTGAAGCCGCTCGAGATGTGCCCGGGCGGCGAGGCTTGTCGGTCGCAGGAGATGCGGCGAACCGGCGGTTCAGTCTGGATTCATGGCGGCGAAGACGGCCTCGTAGCGGCCGTCCCGCTCGGCCCAGCGGCGAGCGCGGTCACGTTCGAGCAGTACCTCGCCTTGCGGATGGTCGCCTTGGTCGAGCAACTGCATCACCTCGAAGACATAGGCGTCGACGGGCATCGCGCGCGGATCGGAGGCCTGCTGGCTGCCGGTGAGCTCGGTCTGCACATAAGGGGGTGCCAGCTCGAGCACCTCGACGGGCACCTTGCGAAGCTGGTGGCGCAGGGACTGGAGCCAGGAATGCAGGAACGCCTTGCTGGCGCAATAGGTCGGGAAGTCGGCACGAGGCACGAAGGCGAGGTTGGAGCTCGTGGCGATGATCGTCGCATCCGCTTGAGCCTTCAGAATCGGGAGGAGTGCTGCGGTCACGCGCAATACGCCCAGGATGTTGGTCTCCACGATCGCCTCGGCATCGCCGACATCCCAGCCGTCCGCCGTCAGGTCCTCGGCGCGCGAGATGCCGGCATTGGCGATGAGCATGTTGAGGTCGGGAAAATGCCTGCGTATCTCGTTGGCGAGGCGCGACAGGGAGCCGGGATCGGCGAGGTCGAGCGGCAGCCCGATCAAGCCGGGCCGGTTTGCCGTGATCCGATCAAGCAGGCCTTGCCGTCGTCCCGTCACGATGACGCGGTTGCCGCGCTGGTGGAAGGCTTCGGCGAGCACGCGGCCGATGCCGCTGGTGCCGCCGGTGACGAGGATGGTGTTGCCGGTCATCTTCATGGGTATTGCGTCTCCGTTGAGCTGGGGGCACGGAAATGCCGCCGCTGCGCGTGAGGCAGCGGGCCGCCTGCAATCCCAGGTGAGCATCGACCATCATGGCAGCGGCAAGCCGCACCGGAATGGAAGCCCCAGGGGATGACGGGAAGGCGGAGCAGAAGTGGGATGGCATGACCGTAGCGCCCTGTTGAATCGAGATCTCCCTGCTGGGAACCCCTCGACAAAGGACGCGTTGGATGACGGTAACGCCTACGGCAGCAGCATGGATGGCCGCTGCAAGCATTTTCGTAATAGGGCGCGTCACCACGGTCAAGTCGCTTCAGCCCGAGAGCGAGGCTGACCGCCCTCGGCTCACCAGGCGTCCGGCTCGCGCAGCATGTGGACGATATTGGCGGGATTGGTGACCCAGCCGCCCTTGAATCCGTCCGGCAGCGGCTCGATTGCGTCGCAACGGACCACGCCGGCACCCGACAGATGGCCGGACGCCTTGTTGAAATCGTCGGTGAACAGCTCCAGCCAGACTTCGGCCTGGCTCAGCATCGGCGCCTCGTCGAGCCACAATTTGTTGGGGCCGAGCTCGAAGCCGATGGCAGGCGCCTTGTCGGTGATCGGCGTCAGGCCGACCACATCGCGATAGAACGCTACCGTGGCCTGATATTGATGCGGAGGGATCTTCATGGCGATATCGATGCCGCCATAGATGGTCGCAGCCATGGTTGGTTTCCCTTGTCCCGTCATGGGGTGTCACTGGAGGGTTCGCTTGCCGGCACGCCGGCCAATTCGCTTCGATAATAGCCCTCGCGCAGATTGATGCCGTATTCGAGATAGGCCTTGAGGCAGCACAGCATCTGCGACCAGCCCTCGCAATTGAGGTAGGAGGCGTGCTGCCCCTGCGCGTCCTCGCTCCAGCCGGTCTCGGCGATGGTAACCAGCGTCGCGTCGTCTTCCAGCGCCTCGAAATTCATCTCGATGCGGGTTTTGTAGCGCGCGGCGCCATCGGCGGGTTTCGGCCCATCCCAGCGCAGCACGATATGGCTGTCGGCCATCACCTCGTCCACTTCGACGGGGACCTTGCCCCACCACACCACGGTCGCTCCGGTCGCCAATGGGGCGCTGGCGCCGCCGACCGTGGTGAAATAGGCGCTGAGCTTGCCGGGGTTGACCACGGCCTCGAACACCTCGCGAACCGGCTTTGCGATCCGTGCGGAAACCCTGAATTTCGGCTTCATCGGGCTTCTCCCTGTTGCAGGAGGCGACAATATGTTATAAATTTATAACATGTCAAGCGAGCTCGAAGAAGACCTGGTTTTCAAGGCATTGGCCCATCCGCGCCGGCGGGCCATGCTCGACCACCTCAAGGAGGAGGCGCGCACCACCGGCATGCTCTGCGAAGCCTTCGCGGACATGGATCGCTGCACGGTGATGCAGCATCTCAAGGTGCTGGAGGAGGCCGATCTCGTCATCGTCAGGCGGGAAGGGCGTGAGCGCTGGAACCATCTCAACGCCCTGCCGATCAAGCGCATCCACGACCGCTGGATCAGCGGCTACGCCGCCCACGCCCTCGCCCTTCTCGACAAGCTCAAGGCCGATCTGGAAGGATGACCGTAAAAGTGCCTGTCCTGTCCTGAAATACCGTCCTCAAGACGAGTACAGCCCGATGAACGGGCCATTGCTCAAGACAGCATCTTTCCTTCAGCCTGTCGCGCCGCCAAAGGCAGGTCGATTTCCAGGCAGGCGCCGCCCTTGGGGCCGTTGGATGCGGCGATATGGCCGCCATGCAGGCGTACGATCTCGCGCACGAGATTGAGACCGAGTCCGGCGCCGCGGCCGTCCTGGCGCAGGCGGTGGAATGGCTCGAAGATCCGCTCGGTCTCGCTTTCGGGAATGCCGTCGCCCTCGTCGCAGATCTCGATGCGGCCGCTGCGGTCGACGCGTATGCCGATGGTGCCGCGGCGCCCGCCATGATCGATGGCGTTCTGGATGAGATTGGTCAGCGCCCGCTCGAGCGAGGTCTGGTCGCCTGTCACCAGGATCGGCCCGTCATCGGCCTTGAAATCGATCTCGTAGCCGGCGGCGAAGGCCAGTGGTGCGAGATCGACGATCACCCTTTGGGCGAGCGCGGCGAGATCGACCGTCGCCGTCGGCCTCTCCTGCTGGTCCAGGCGCTGGAAATCAAGCAATTGCCCGGTCAACACCGCCAGGCGCGAAGCGTCCTCCAGCAGTCGCGTCTTCTCCGGCCCTGGCGGCAGCGAGGCGATGCGGGTGGTGAGGATGGCGATCGGCGTGCGCAATTCATGCGCGGCGTCGGCCAGGAAGCGCTGATGCCGCTCATAGCCCTTGTCGAGACGGGCCAGCGCATCGTTGACGGCCTTCACCAGCGGCATGATCTCTGCCGGCACACCGGCCTGGGGCAGGCGAACGCCGCGCTGGCCGATGTCGATGCGCCCGGCCTGCGTCGCGGCGGCACCGAGCCCGGAAAGGGCTCGGCGCACCACGATCGGCGTGACCATAAGGGTGACCAGCGCCATCAGGACGAAGAGTGGACCGATCACGGTGGCCGAACTCAGGGAGACGCCCCAGAACAAATGCTGCCAGGACATATGGCCCTGGGTGCCGGTGAGGATCTGTACGCGCCCGGCGGCGCTGTCCACCCATTTGAGCACGGCAGCGGGCTTGTCGATGCCGGCCCGGTCTTCTCCGAGCCGGATCTGCTGGATGTGATTCATGCCCGCTGCGAACGGGGCATAGTCGGCGGGAACGCGGCCTTCCCTCAGATCCCGGCCTTGCTTGTCGCGGATGATGAACCACAGATCGGGCGCTTCCCGGCGCAGCCGCCGGAGATCGCCGGTCTCCCCCAGGACGAGGAGGTCGTCGGTGTTGCGCACCAGGGCGTCGCGGAGTACGTCGAGGGCGCTGTCTTCATAGGCATCGGCGAACCGCGCCGTGCCCCAGACGGCGACGACCACGATCACCACGATCAGCGCGAGCATGACGGTCTGGAAGGCGACCAGCCGCTTGACCAGGCGCCAGCGCAGGGAAGGCGACGAGGCGGCCGTCATGACGTTTCGCGCAGAAGGTAGCCCACCCCGCGAATGCCGTTGATGACAACCCCGGCATCGGCATCGGCAAGCTTGCGTCGCAGCCGCGAAATATGGGTGTCGAGCGCGTTGGACTGGATCTCGTCATCCAGGCCGAACACGGCTTCCATCAGGAAAGGGCGCAGCACCATGCGCCCCATGCGCCGCACCAAAGCGGCCAGTACCAGCAATTCCCGCCGCGGCATGTCCAGCGGGGTGCCCGCCACGCTGGCCTCCTGGTGGGTGAAGTCGAAGCAGAGCCGCCCGACCCGCACCATATGCGATTGCAGATTGGCGGGCCGGCGCAGCAAAGCGCGCAGCCGCGCCAGCAATTCCTCGAAGGCGAAGGGCTTGCCGAGATAATCGTCGGCGCCATGTTCCAGACCGCTGACACGATCGATCAACTCGCCGCGGGCGGTCAGCACCAGCACGGGCACGGCATTACCGCTGGCACGCAGGGTCGGGATCAGCGACAGTCCGTCACCGTCGGGCAACTGCCTGTCGAGAAGCAGGGCGTCGTGCACCCGATCGCAGAGGACTTCCTCGGCGGCGGCGATGCTCGAGACATGGTCGACGATCATGTCGTGTCGGACCAGGGCGGAGCGCAAGGCCGAGACCATCTCAGGCTCGTCTTCCACCAGCAGGATCCGCATTGCCCGTCTCTCCCATGTCCCCTTGCCTCGCGCCTTGCCAACATAGCGTTACCCGTCCTGCATTGCGCGAACCTTGCGCACGCTCCTGCCGGGCAGCGGTTGAAAGGGGCGATCACCACCACGGCCGGCGCATGTTGACGAATGCGCCCGAGCCGCAGGGGGCTGGCGATTTGTGTTGTCGCCTGCCTCGGTGGCGCGAGAAGGCGATCCGCGGCCTTCCCGTGCAATCGCGGGGCCGGTCCTTCCTCACGGGCCTGACGGGGAAGGTGCAGCCGGCCGGTCGATGCGGCCGAGGGCCAGCGCGAGGGCGATGGCAGCCGCGGCGGCGGCGACGACGAGCAGGCTTGCCGATCCCCAGCCATAGGTGTCGATGAGCGCGCCCACCGCAACCGGCCCGGCGACCTGACCGAGGCTGCTGCCCTGCATGGTGAGGCCGACCACCATTGGAGCCAGCGCAGCGGCGGGCGCCAGGACGGGGGCGGAGGACAGGAGTGTCGCCGGGATGAGGCCGCCGACGGCCGAAAACATGATGCATAACAGCAGCAGCGGGCCATTCGGGAAGATCTGCAGGAACACGCAAGGCGCGGCGATTCCCATCACCAGGCTGGCGCTCGCGATCAGCACGGCGCGGCGGGCCCCGCGCGACAGCAGGAAGCCGGCCGCGAGATTGCCGAGAATGTTCGAGGCACTGGCGAGGGCACTGACCATGCCGGCGGTGCCATAGCCCAAGCCCATGCGCTGCATCAGCAGCACCGGCAGGAAACTGAACAGGGCGAAGAACATCAGGCTGTAGAGAGCAAAGCATAGGGCGAGCAGCGGGGGGCCACCGGCCGTCAGCACGGCAAGGACATTTCGGGCGAGGCGCTGCGGCGGCGTCGGGCTCCGGCGGGGGCTGCCCGGCACCGTGACCAGCGCGGCCAGGATGGCAAGGCTTGTGATCATCGCGCCGGACCACCAGATGGCGCGCCAATTGCCGAAGAACGGGCCGGCGAGCATGGCCAGCGCTATTCCGGCCGGCATGAAGCAACTCCACAGGGCAAAGGCGAGATCGCGCTGCCCGGCGGGGCTGATCCGGTTCAGGATGGCGGGACCCGCCACCGTGACCAGCAGGAAGCCGAGGCCTTCGACGATGCGCGAGGTGACCAGCACGCCATAGTGGGAGGTAAGGGCACCAAGTCCGCTGCCGGCCGCGATGGCGCCCAGGCCCAGCACCAGCATGCGGCGATCGCCGAAGCCGGAGATGGCCGCTCCTGCCGGGATACCGCCGGCCAGGCCGAGCACGGCGAAGATGCCGGCCAGCCAGCCGATGGCGCCAAGGCCGAGGCCGAGATCGGCCTGCAGCATGGGAGCGGCGATCAGCGTCTTGCCGACCTGCAGCGAGGCTGCAATGCCGGAGGCGACCACCACGGCTACTGCCGGCCAGGCCGTGGTGCTGCGGGGCAGGAGGAGAGGGGGAGCCATCAGGCGGCATCCTGGAGCCGCGCGGCGGCGAGGGCCCGGGCGAGATGGGCGACGTGACGTCCTTGGAAGCGCGCACCGTCCAGTTCGTTGGTGCTGGGCTCGCGATTGCCACCGCGGCCGTCATCGGCCAATGTCGAAGCGCCGTAGGGCGAACCGCCGGTGATCTCGTCCATGCGCGACTGGCCCCCGAAGGTATAGGGCAGGCCGGCGACGACCATGCCCAGATGCAGCAGCGCGATATGGGTGGACAGGATCGTGGCCTCCTGCCCGCCATGCTGGCTGCCGGTGGAAGTAAAGACGCTGCCGACGCGCCCGACCAGGGCATTGCGTGCCCACAGCCCGCCGGCCTGATCGAGAAAGTTCTTCATCTGCGCGGCCATCGTGCCGAAGCGTGTCGGCGTGCCGAAGATGATGGCATCATGGTCGGCCAGTTCGGCGACATCGGCAATCGCCGCCCGCTGATCCAGCTTGTAGCCGGCACGGATGGCGACGGCATCCGGCACGATTTCCGGTACCCGTTTCACCATGGCGCATGCGCCGGTTTCACGCACGCCTTCGGCTACCGCACCCGCCATGATCTCGATATGGCCGTAGGAGGAATAGTACAGCACCAGCACGGACGTCATTGTCAGCTCCTCGTCATTCCTGGATGAGGGGAGCATCGCATTTCGGGCTTATCGATCGGAGTGATATAATTGGCATCAAACCGATCGAAAGAATTGATCATGATCGATGCCCTTACCTTGGATCAACTGCGCACCTTCGTGACGGTGGTCGACAGCGGCAGCTTCCGGTCGGGGGCCGCCAGGCTCTCACGCGTGCAATCGGCGGTAAGCCATGCCATCGCCAATCTGGAGGCGGAACTCGGGCTGGCCTTGTTCGACCGCACCGGTCATCGCCCGGTGCTGACCGGTGAGGGCAAGGCCCTGCTCGCCAATGCCCGTGACATCCTCCTGCGCGTCGACGCCATGCGCGCCCGTGCCCGAGGATTGGGGGAGGGGGTGGAACTCGAACTTTCGCTGGTGGTGGACACGCTGTTTCCGGTCGCCTGGGTCGGCGAGGCGCTCAGGACGATGCGGCAGGACTATCCTTCTGTCGCGATCCGCCTGGCCTTCGAACCCCTGGGGGGCCCGCTCACGGCCCTGCTGGCGGGGCGCAGCACGCTGGCGGTGATCACCGGCGAGAATTTCCGTGATGCGCGCGTGGTGCTGCAGGGCCTCTCCTCGATCGAAATCGTGGCGGTTGCCGCGGCAGGCCACCCGCTGGCCACTCGGATCGACGACCAGGCGATCGAAGTCGCCGAACTTGCGGATCATCTGCAGATCGTCCAGGTGGATCCGACCACCTTGTCACAGGGGCGGGATTTCGGCGTGTTGTCGCCGCAGACCTGCCGCGTTGGCAGCCAGGATACCAAGCACGCCATGATCCTGGCGGGGTTGGGGTGGGGACGCCTCCCCGCCTGGCAGGTGGAACGGGATCTGCGGGAAGGCCGCCTTGTCCGGCTGCACACCAAGGATCTGGGTCGTCATGCCAGGGCCGGTACGCAGGCCTATCTCGCCCATCGTCTCGATGAACCGCTCGGGCCGGCCGCCCGCGCTTTCGGCCGTGCGATCGAGGACATTGCCGCAGCGTAGGGCATCATGCCGAAAAGTGGATGCCGGCTTTCGGCAAAAGCGATGCAGCAGCAACGGCCCGCGGGGTTGGACCCGATTCCGAAACCGGATTCGATGCCGCCATGCCTGCCGAAACGGTAGCCTGTCAAATCAGCGGTATGTACATATTTGCGACAAGAACTATCAGTATGTGTAAGCTGTTTCAGTTTGAATCAATTGTCGGATTGCCTATGCCGCGTCCCAAGTTCATTGTGCTGCTCCAGGGACCGGTCGGCCCCTTTTTTTCCGAGCTTGCGCAATCGCTCCTGGCGCGTGGCGACAGAGTCCTCAAGATCAATTTCAATCTCGGCGACCGCATCTATTCGAGGCGGATTCCGTTTGTCATGTTTTCCGACAGCCTGTCGGCCTGGCGGGGCTGGTTCTCGCAGTTCCTGCTTGGTCAGAAGCCGGACAAGGTGATCCTGTTCGGCGATCAGCGTCCCTATCACCAGGTGGCGGTGGCGCTGTGCCGGGAGCTCGGCATCGATGTGTGGTGCCTGGAGGAAGGGTATCTACGACCCGATTACGTGACCGCCGAACGCGAGGGCAACAATGCGGCGTCCCTGCTGCCGCGGGTCCTGTCGGCCTATGATCGCAACAAGGCGGCCCCTGTCGAGGCGCCGGTGACGATCCCCGCCGCCAGCTTCAAGCCCATGGCCTGGTGGGCTTTCAAATATTACCTGGCGATGTCGGCCGGCAGCGTGGTGTTTCGGCAATATTCCCATCATCGCGAGCGCTCCTTGTTGGGAGAGGCGATGCTCTGGAGCCGCAACGCCATGCGCAAATACACCGATCGCTGGACCAATGCGAAGAAGATCATCGACCTCGTCGACAATTTCGACCGCAAATATTTTGTCGCCGCCCTGCAGGTGCATGATGACCTGCAATTGAGGGTCCATGGCGCAGGCTGGACCATGGAGCGCATGATCGAGGCCACGATCCGTTCCTTTGCCAAGCACGCCCCGCCCGGCACCCGCCTTGCCTTCAAGGCCCATCCGCTCGACCGCGGGCATCGGCCCTATCACCGCTTCGTGGCGCAGCTCGCCAAGCTGGCGGGTGTGGCCGATCGAGTCTCCTTGATCGACGACGGGCCGACCGGGCTGTTGATCCGGCATGCCCGTGGCATGATCACGGTCAACAGCACCACGGGAATTCTGGCGTTGCAGCGCAATTGCCCGGTCTTCGTGCTGGGGAATGCACATTATGCCATTGACGGCCTTGTCGCCCATGGTGGCGAAGACAGGCTGAAACAGTTCTGGAGCGCGCCCTTCCTGCCCAACGCGGCCGCGAGGGACGCCTTCGTCAGTCACATGGTGGCGGAGACGCAGATCAACGGCTCCTATTATCTGAGCCGTTACTTTGACCTGACCATCCGCAATCTGATCGGCCGCATCGACGACAATGTGGTGGAATTGCCGAAGAAGGCGCCTGTGCGCGCACCGAAGTCGGCTTGAAATCCTTCTTTGGTCGTCTGAGAGACGACCAGCCCTGAGAGGCGTCCCGAAATCGGTGGTGAGGGGTCCGCGGCCAGGCAGGCGATCCCGTCGCGGCAAACGCAATGGCGGGCTGCGCTGAATTGAGCCGGCTTACAAGAGAGAGGGCTGGCGCTATCGGACGGTGCTGGGCCGGACCCACCCGTCTCATCATCGGCCGTTGCAGATCCGGCAAACAAAAACGGGGGCAAACCTGCCCCCGTTGATGCAATGAGATCTGATGCAGCAGCGTCGGATCAGAACTTGTAGTTCACACCCAGACGCACGGCGTGGAAGTCCGGCGAGGCCTTGGAGTGAAGGGTGCCGCTGCCGCGCACCGTGTAGCTGCCGAAGTTCACATACTGATATTCGATGCGGCCCGAGAGATTGTCGGTAAAGGCATATTCGAGACCGGCACCGGCCGTCCAGCCCACCTTGGTGTTGCTGTCGCTGAACGAAGCGCCGTCATAGCTGAGCTTGTAGTCGATGTTGCCATAGGCCAGACCGCCGGTGGCGTAGATCAGGAAGCGGTCATAGGCATAGCCGATGCGCGGACGCAGCGTGCCGTACCACTTGATGTCCGAGCGGGCACGACCGGGAGCGTCGGCGACCACACCATGCACGGTGTCCTTGATCTGGGCACCCTGGAAGTCGGT
Organism: Labrys neptuniae; assembly: GCF_040797145.1. Lineage (NCBI taxonomy): Bacteria > Pseudomonadati > Pseudomonadota > Alphaproteobacteria > Hyphomicrobiales > Xanthobacteraceae > Labrys > Labrys neptuniae. The sequence goes on from NZ_JBFNQD010000002.1 coordinate 477,149, forward strand.
TTCGATACCGACCACGATGTTGTCGAACTGGTAGTTATAGCCGGCCTGCAAGCCGCCCAGGAAACCCTTGCCCGTCAGCTTGCCGATGTCGCCGAGGAAATCCGGATCGTGGATGCCGACCGTGTCGCGGCCGCCAAAAGCATAGCCGACGTTCGCACCAGCATAGAAGCCCGTCCAGGAGAACGGCAGGACAACCGGTGCCACAGGCTCAACGGGTGCAGGCGCAAGGTCGGCGGAGAAAGCTGCCGTCGACGAGAGCAGGAGAGCAATTGCTGCTGCAGAGATTCTCATATGCGTTACTCCTAAAGGTGAAACCACCATGCCAGCTTTCGAAACGCGAGTCTGTAGCTTTGATGCAACAGGTAGCGGGGAAATAACGTCCTTACTTCGATGGGTGCCCTAAGGTGCAGGGCCGCTCTGATTTTTGCAAGGTAAGATGATTTGCCTATAATCACAAAGGAGTTTTATCGAAGGCCGGTTCTATATAGTAGAAAATTGTGTCTCGAATGGGAAAATGTCGTTAGGTCACGTGGTATCATGCGGTAGCTCGCCTCAGGCGGGACTCCTGCTGGCAAAGTTGTTTTTCGGAGCCGCATGCTCGAAGTGATCCCGCACGGCTTCGAGGGCTTGCTGCACGTGATCCCGCCAGGTGGGGAGGGCGGCACGGGTGCTGAGCTCGAAGCGGTCCGAGGCCAGTGCCGTCACCGCACCCATCCATTGCGGCAGGTCGATGGGATCGACCAGGCTGATGCCATGATGGCCGGCGAGTTCGGCCACCTCGCGATGCGCGGGAATGTCGGAGGCGATCACCGGCACGCCGAGGGCATTGGCTTCGAGGATCGGCAGTCCGAAACCCTCCACCAGTGATGGCTGAACCATGCCGTGTGCGCCGGCGATCAGGCAAGCGACGGCGGCGTCGCTGAGGTCGGCCACTTCCACGACATGGCGGGCCAGCGGGGCGGCGTGGGTCAACAGATCCAGGACCTGCTCGACCTTCCAGCCCCGCCGTCCTACCAGCACCAGGCGCGGACAGGCCGCGCCGAGCTTCTCGGCAAGACGGCGCCAGAGCAGCAGCAGCAAGGCGTGATTCTTGCGCGCCTCGATGGTGCCGAGGCAGACGAAATAAGGAATCTGAGAAGAAGGCGGGCGCAGGGCGGTGCGCGTGAGGAATTCGTTTTCGACGGCCAACGGCACCACCACCACGCGCGGCGCGGCAGGCCGGCGCTCGCCGCGCGGAATGGCCGTCGCCAGCCAGGCCATGAAGCGGTCGCGTGAATAGGCCGAGTTGGCGATGATCAGGTCGGCATGCTGCAGCAGGGAGAGCATGCGGCGGTGATGTTTGGCCGCCTCGCCTTCGCGGCAGAATTCCGGAAAGTCGACCGGAATGAGGTCGTGCAGCATGGCGACGATGCGTGCCCCGCGCCGCTTCATCTCCTGAATCTTGAGAGTGTTCTCCAGGCCCGAATGAGAGGTATTGAGATACACCGATCCGCGCAGATTGAGAGGCAGGTCGCGGGTGCCGAAGACCTGCCGCATGCCGGTGAGCGCCACCCGGGCGGCGGAAGGTTCGGTCCGGTTGGTTTCGGCCAGGCGCCGGCAGCCGCGTTCGGAGGCCCACACCGGCGTGGCGAGATAATCGGTCAGATCGGTGTAGATGCGATCCTTTTCGACATCGGATCCCTGCCAGGCCGAAGATTCCGGGGAAGGGAGAAGCTTGTCGACGCGCCGCAAACCGTTGAAGCCCGGGATCTTGGCGACGAAGGAAACGTCCCCGGCCATGTCGGGCAGGAGCCGGATATAGGCGGCATCGACCCGATCGATGCCGGTGGGCGTGGTGCGGATGAGCCGGCGCAGATGCCGCGATACGTCAAAAAGAAACTGCATTGCGGGGCCACCAGCGTATGATTCGGCGCAAGGGGTTGGTTCTGCCGGCGGGAGCCTGGCGCGCTGCGCTCAGCCAGCTCACCGCATCTTCGGCCTCCATCGGCAGCCCTCGGACTGGGTGCAGATAGCTCGGATAAAGGATGAGGGCGGCAGCCACCAATTCATCGAGCGTGCGGCGGCGCGTGCGGCGGGAAATGGCGACGCGGTCGGTCGTCAGGCCCCAGCCGGCGAAGAAGGGGGCTCCGTGGCAGATGACGGGCTTGTTTCGCAGCAAGGCTTCGAACCCTGCCAGCGAGGTGCGTACATGCACTTCGTCGGCAAAGTCGATCCAGGCCGCGGCATCCCCCGACACCGCCAGATGATCGGCCAGGGCGCCGGCGGCAGTCGGGTCGCTCAGGCCGGGCCGTTTGCCGGCCACCAGATCGGGATGCTCCTTGAAAATGATGAAGGCGTCGGGGCATTCGCGGCGGACGGCCCGCAGAAATTCGAGATTGCTGGCATGGCTGGGCAGGCCGAGCCTGAGGGATTGGTCATCGGGCACCTGCCCGGCCACCAGTACGCGCCGGCGCCCCCTTGCCTGCCGATGGACCTCGTCGGGCACATCGCTGCGCAGATTATATTTGGTCAGGCCGGCCTGCAGGATCGCCTGCCGCAGCCGCGCGGCGCGCTCGGTGAGTTCGACGGGAAAAGTGCCGGTCTCCAGAAGGGTCTCGAGATCGCTGGCGGTGGTGGCATCATAATAGATACCGCTCGCATCGAAGCACAGCGAGATCGGGACGGTGCCGGGAAAGCCGAGTCCGACCGATCTGAGGAAGCCGTCCTCGACCGCGATCGCCGCAGCCCCGTTAGCGGAAGACCGTGGCAGGCCCCAGCTGAGCTGACGTGCCTTTCCGGATGCCGTGGCGTTGAAGCGAAGGGTGGCGCCCGGAGCGGCGCAATAGCGCCGGAGTATCGGCCGCTTGTGCAGCTTGATGGCGACGGCCTCGGTTTCCCCGCGCCAGCGCCCGGCATGGGCACGCCAGCCCTGCAGCCTTGCGATCGCCTGTTCGGGGCCGGTGGCGCGGCCGGTGATCGGATCGGCGTAGAGCGGGTAGCGGATCAGGGCGGCGTCGACGAGGTCGACGATGTCGAGCGGGTTCCCGGCCCGCGCCTGGCGGCGCACCAGGGCTTCGCGTGCGCCGGGCAGCACCGGCCGGTCCTCGCTCAATCCCCACCCCGCATAGAAGGGCACGCCATAGCACCGCACCGGCAATCCACGCAGAAGGGCGTCGAAGCCGAGCTGGCTCGACACGGTCCAGACCTCATCCACTTCATCGAGCACGGCGTGGGGGGAAACGGCATCGTCGAGCCGGCGCAGATGGGAGGCGGCCGGGAGGCCGGCGAAGCTGCCCCGGGCCCGGCCCGCCATCACATCCGGATGCGAGCGGATGATGATCTGGGCGTCCTGCAAGGCGAGGGCATCGGCCAGCATGGCGGCAAAGCTCGTCCCGTCGGCGCAGGCGCCGGCGATCGACAGGTCGCCCGCGACCTGCTCCACCAGCAGGATGCGGCGGTTCCCGCGCGGCCCGAGCCCCAATGGCCTGTCGGGCAGATGGTTATATTTGGTCAGCCGATGATGCACGATCTCGTCGCGCAGGGCGGTGGCGCGTGGCCGGGTCTCGCGAAAATTCCCCAGTGCCAGTTCGTGCTCGAGCCGCGATTGCGTGCGGGCGTCGTAATAGACGCCGAGGTCGTCCATCACCACCGAAACGGCCGCCGCCCCGGTCTTGCCGAGGCCGACAGAGCGCAGGAAGCCGTCCTCCAGGGTGAAAAAGGGGCGAGCCAGCCGGGCAGCCGCATGCCTGGCCCAGCGGGCCGGCAGCTTGCGGCCCCAGCCGGCGACGGCATCCACCCTGCGTCCCGCCCGCTCCAAGGCCACCAGCCGATACTCCGGCAGCAACTCGCCGAGATCCGGGAAACGCAGCAGGGTGACCAGCGGCAGGCCGATAACGCTGCCAGGACGTGGCAACCAGGACCGGTCCATCAGCATGACCCTGGAAAGGCAGTGGCGGGCACGGCGCGCAGGGTGCCCAAGATGCCCATGACGGAAGGCGGCTTCGGGGATGGTTGCAGGGGCGCCTGCATCAGGTGGCGCATGACCGGGATCGATGACCTGAATCTGAAAGACGTGACCGCTTGCCGTTCCCAGCGGAATGGAACTGCACGGGCCCGCGCAAACGCCGCCGGCAAAGAGGCGCGTCCTACTACTAAAGGAGTAATCTTTGTATCTTCAGCAGGCTTTGAGCCTTTACGGTTCTCAGTCGAGATGTCTCTCTGGGGAGTTCGAGCGAAAACCTCGCTGTCGATTGTCAGTATATTATAAGAATACCTTTTTTTGCTCTTGAAGAAAGTGGAAAAAATCAGGTGGCAAATTAAGGAAAGTTTCTCACAAGAGAATCTAATGTGTAGATTTCGTGACGGGATGGCTGCCAGGAGCGGCGCAATTTCTGTTGCATTATCACGGAAAGTTTGCAAATTGGCGCGGGCTGCCATGCAGCCTCCTTCGGTTGGCACTGCCAGAGCCCTCCGCCAATCCCTATGGCTCCTACTTACCTTTCGGGAGACCGAAACGGAAGCGAAAATATGGGAGCGACGGAAAGCGGGACTGCGAGGTCGCCCGAGCGAATGAGGTCTCCATGGTGGGTTGGATGGAAGTCGATTCGGGTTTGAAGTTGTGACGTTCATTTCATCGGCGCCGGCGAGAAAAGCTCGAAGGGGCCTGATGTTTGGGCAAATGTTACCTCCTTCTGAACAGAGATCTTTACCACAAAAAGCATCAAGGCTTGTTCCAGTCCGTCAGTGATGGGAAAAAAGATAGGGTGCCGTTGAAAAGCGAGTGATGTCGAAGTGTTGCGTATTCCAATCATTCTCCTGATCACCGCCAGCCTTGCGGCTTGTTCCAGCTTGCCGAATGCTGGCCCCACGGCCAAAACCATTCTGAGCCGTCAGCAGAATGGCGGTGCGCAGTCGCGCGGCGTCGCCAGTCCCTATTCCATCTTCGACGTCAATGCCGGGACGGTTGCCGTACTGTCGCGGCATCGCCCGACCGGTTTCCTCGGCAGTTTCGCGGCAGGCGGCCCGCCGTCGAGCGGGACGCTGGGCATCGGCGACATGGTGTCGGTCTCCATCTTCGAGGCGAGCTCGGGTGGCCTGTTCGGCACCTCCGACGCTACCGGCAGCGCCGGCAGCAAGAGCGTGCAGCTGCCGCCCCAGCAGATCGATCGCGGCGGGCGCATCAACGTGCCCTATGCCGGCAGCGTCGTCGCCGCCGGCCGTACGCCGGCCCAGGTCGGCCAGGCCATCGTCAGCGCCTTGTCGTCCAAGGCGATCGAGCCGCAGGTGCTGGTTACTCTTACCCAGAATGCCGCCAATCTCGTCACGGTCTCCGGCGAAGTCGGCCAGGGCGGCCGCTTCCCCCTCGCCGTCAAGGGCACGCGCGTGCTCGATGCGATCGCCCTGGCCGGCGGTCCGCAGGCAGCGGCCCACGACCTCTTCGTCCGCCTGACGCGGGGGTCGCGCACGGGCGTGGAAAGCCTGACCTCCCTGGTCTCCAATCCGCGCGAGAACATCTATCTGCGCGCGGACGATCAGCTCTTCATCTATCGCGAGCCGCGTACCTTCACGGTGCTCGGCGCCACCGGCAAGAACGACACCATCGATTTTACGAGCGACAGGGTCACCCTCGCCGAAGCCATCGGCAAGTCGGGCGGCTTGAACGATTCGCGTTCGGATGCGAGCGGCGTCTTCGTATTCCGCTACGAGGATGCAGCTGCCTTTCGCGAACTCAGGGGCGGCGCGACATCCGGTGGCTATCGTTCGGGCAGCGTGCCCGTCGTCTATCGCCTCGACATGAAGAATCCGGGTTCCTTCCTGTGGTCGCAACGCTTCTTGATGCGCAACAAGGACGTGCTCTACATCTCCAACGCACCGTCGACCGATCTCGCCAAGTTCCTGCAGATGATCGGCGGGGGCGTGGGCATCGTCAGTGCCGGTGCCAATCTCTCGACGATCGGGCGCTGAGCCCAAGCTCTCGAACGGCTTTTCTTCAACGCGCCTCGCCCGAAAGGGCGGGGCGCGTTTGTTTTGGCAACATGGCCTCGCTCGCCCGGATCGAGCTGGTGCCGGCAGCCGTGTTGTGAATTTGAAATTACCTTGAGTAACTATAGTAATATAATACTAGTCATCGTCGCGATGGAGTAGGAGAGCCCTGTGCTCTGATGGGCAGGGCTGATGCGCTGTTGCATAACTTGTTGGTAATAAAGATTTTATTTTTAGGCGGAGATTGCGCCCCTTGCTCAGAGCGGACGGGCGGACGACGCATACGAAGGTATTATTAGAGGCAGCGGCCTTATCTTTGCCTCGATGTTCTGGAATTTCGCTTGCTTGTCGTGGAGGAGTTGATGTTTGTGCGCACGAATCCTTGCTGAGATAACGTTACGTTATCTGGATTTGTTGCAAGGCTGGAACCTGTCTGGAGGTATTTGTGGCGTCCGAAATCATGGAATTCAAGCGCGAGCCGTCCAATCCGATTCGTCCCCTGATCATGTGCGGCGGCTCAGGAACCCGGCTCTGGCCGGCTTCCCGCTCCAACCGTCCCAAACAATTCCTGCCTCTCTTCGGGGCGCTGTCGACGTTTCAGGAAACCCTGCGTCGGGTTGCCGATGCGGGCCTGTTCGGACGCCCCGTCATCGTCACCAACAAGGACCATCGCTTTCTGGTCTCCGATCAGTTGGAGGCGCTCGGCATCGAGGCCGATGTTCTGCTGGAGCCGGAAGCGCGTGACTCCGGTCCGGCCATCCTCGCCGGTGCGCGCCATATCGCCGATCAGGACGGTGAAACGGCCCTGGTGCTTGCCCTGGCTGCCGATCACATGGTGCGGGATGTCGAGGGCTTCCAGCGGGCATGCAGGCAAGCCGGCACTGCGGCCCGTGCCGGCCATATCGTCACCTTCGGCATCGAGCCGACAGGCCCTGCCACCGGCTATGGCTATATCGAGCCGGGTGAGGAGATCGTCGCTGGCGGACGGCACGTGGTCCGCTTTGTCGAGAAGCCGGATGCCACGACGGCGGAACGCTATGTCGGCGAGGGCTTTTTGTGGAACTCGGGCAATTTCCTGTTCCAGGCGGGCGTGATGCTCGCTGACTATGCGATGCACGACCCTGAGACGGCTGACGCGGTTGGCGAGGCCGTCGCCACGGCACAGAGCGATCTCGGTTTCCTGCGCCTCGATGCAACTGCTTTCGCACGTGCCGAGGCCCGCTCCATCGACTATGCGGTGATGGAGCGTACGGCGCGCGCGGCCGTGGTGGCTGCGACCTTCGACTGGTCGGATGTCGGCTCCTGGAGTGCCGTGCGCGATCTCTACGCCCTGGATGAGGCGGGCAATGCCGCCCGTGGCCAGGCGGCCTTCGTCGACGCCCGTGCCAATTTCGTCTCCACGGATGGCCCGCTGGTCGCCATTGCCGGTCTCGACGACGTCGCCGTCATCGTCACGCCCGATGCCGTCCTGGTCGCCCGCCGTGACGATGCAGCCGGCGTCAAGGCGCTGGTCGAACAGCTCAAGGCGAGCCACCGCCTCCTGACACAGGAGCACCGGCAATCCTTCCGCCCCTGGGGCAGCTATCGCTCGCTGGATTTGAGCGAACGGCACCAGGTCAAGTCCATCGTGGTCAAACCGGGCGGGCGCCTGTCATTGCAGAAGCATCATCACCGTTCCGAGCACTGGATCGTGGTGCGTGGTACCGCTCTCGTCACCATCGGTAGTGAGGTCAAGTCGGTGCATGAGAATGAATCCGTCTATATCCCGATCGGTGCGGTGCATCGCATGGAGAACCCCGGCAAGATCGATTTGGAAATCATCGAAGTGCAGACCGGCGGCTATCTTGGCGAGGATGACATCATCCGCATCGAGGACATCTACAATCGCGAGGCGTCGTGACGGCGAGCCGTTAGGCCGGTGAAAAGCCCCTGCCGAAATTTGCAACGGCAGGGGGCGAAGGGGGATGGAAAATCCGTTTCGATTTTCCCCCTCCCTACCCTACAGGAGGCCTTCGTAGAGCTTGGTGAGCCGTTCCGCGTAAGCCTGTTCTGAGAATTTGGCCGATTGCGCCTGTCCGCGCCCGACAAGCTCGGCGCGCAGCTCCGCGTCGCCGTCAAGAGCACGGATGCCGCGCATCATATCGACGGTGTCGGTGGGATCCACCAGAACGGCAGCATCGCCGGCAACTTCCGACAGCGAGGAACCTTTTGAAGTGAGGACTGGCGTACCCAGCAGCATCGCTTCGAGCACGGGCAGGCCGAAGCCCTCGTAGAGTGATGGGAACAGAACCGCCTTTGCTCCCCGGATCAGCGAGATCAATTGAAGCAGAGGTACATAGTCGAGGCGCCGGATACGGATATCCTCTTTCAGATGCCGACCGTCAAAAAGATAGCCGCGCGATTTGTGCTCTCTTATTTTCCGAAGATCGGCACCGTATTGCCAGCCCAGGCCTCCGACCACGACGAGCGGACTCCGGGTGTCGCTTGCAACGAAGGCGTCGATCAGGCGGGACAGGTTTTTCTTCGGTTCGATCGCCCCATAAAAAAGATAATAGTCTTTATAGTTTAGATCGTAGAAGCTCTTCACGATGTCCTCGACCTCATTCGTCGGAATTTCGAGAAGATCTTGGGGAATGGATACGGCTTGGTAAGTGTTGACTACCTTTTCAGGGGAAACGCCCGTCAAGCCGATGATGTCGTTCCGCGAGGTCTCCGATACGGTCACGATCCTATCCGCGGTCTGCGCGAGATACCGGATCATATTCACAAAATAGCTCTTGTCGTCCGTTGTCGCCTCCGGCATGCGCAGGGGCACAAGGTCGTGAATCGTGTAGATATTCTTGGCGCCCGGCACGCTGAGCGGAATGACTTGCGTGGTGTGGAAGATGTCCGGCGGCTGGTCGAGAAGTATCCTGGCGCTTTTGCCGTAGCGCTGGAAATGCAGGCGAGCCATTTCGTGATAACGCGATGCGACATAGGCGTCCTGCACGCCACCGCTACGTTTCTCCCACTGCTCGGATTGGACGGAGATCTTGTCGCTTTCGAGCCGCACGGTCGGTATGCCAAAGGGCGCCCCGAGCATGCGGCGCAGCGTCGTGCCGACGAGCGCCTTGCGTCTTCCCGGAGGGCTGAAGAGTCCGGCCTCCGTAGATTGCGGATCACCCAGCCGAAGGCGGCGGTTCGTGTGCAGCAATCCCCCTATGTCGTAGCCGAGTTCCTTGGAGGTCTTGCAGAGATTGCGCGCATAGGTGGCGATGCCTGTCCCCGACGGGAGGGAGAGATTGTAGAGCTCATAGAGGATGCGCATTCCTCGCCTCCTTATTTCCCAGGTGGAGCAAGGCTTTGCGGGAAATCGTCTGCGTTCTGCAGGCGGTGTTGGGCCCCTTGGCGGACGGTATGCTGATGCCTTCGTCAGGCGTCGAAGACCGAACCGGGCGCTCTTCGATCCACTGGCTTGTGCGATCCATTCAGGCCTGTTCCCATTCGCACCACTGAACTGAGATTCCTATACGTCATATCAGTTCAAAATATAAACACTTATCAGTATCTTTCCTTATTTTCCGTCGATGATTTCGATCTTTGTGCCGTCCCCCTGGTCAATAAGTCCAGATGTTCCAGGTTGAATATTACCTCTTAAGACTTGGATTCGAGAAAATTCATCCTTATTCCCTGGAGCCGTTGAGAAGGAATAGGCAAAGTTCGGTTTCTTGGCTGCATCAAGAGGGCTTCTGTCTGTCATCGTGAGGCCGTTGAAGTGCAGTGTGGTGTTCAGCTGGTCTGGTGTGCCTCGTATCGCGGGAAGAGAACTGAACGGACCGCAATTGGCGCAGCTCGCCCGGACGGCGGCCGTCCGAGGCCAGGGAAATTTACCACCCCAGATTTTCGTGCTGCCGGCCAGTGCATTCGGTTGGTCGCAGATTGCGTCGGTGAGATAGTGGCTGCCACCGACGGCCCAGAAACATTCCAGTCCCGGGCTCGCTGCGTGCGGCGAGACGAGGTGAGCACCGTTGGAGTAGCGCGAGAACCAGAAGCCAACGCCCTGTGGCTCATAGGCCAGGCAGTTGATGCAGGTGGTCGAAATCAGGCCCGGCTGGACCTGGCCAAGATTGGCGCGGCGGTCTGAGCCGCCGAAGAAAAAGCCTGTACCGGCAATGCTGGAGCCATGCCAGGGATCGTCGGCAGCGGGATAGTAGCTGCTCATCTTGTCCGGCCGGAGAAAAGGCTTCTGGGTTACCTGGGCGTTGAAGCTGGCAGCATTGACGATCTGGGCCGATGCCCCGCCCCCTTCATCGACACAGAAGCCGATGCGCGAATAGCGGTCCTCGACATTGGTCAGGCGAGCAGCGACTCCGGAGCCGATGTCGATGCCGCAGCCTTGATAATAGTCCGGATCCCAATTGTGCCGGCCAGCGCCGGCATAGCTGGTGCGGGTATCGCGGATGGACACGCCCCAGGGCCCCAGAGACTGCTTGCCATTGGAGAGGTCGAAATTTGCGACCATGATATTGTTGTCGAAGCCGCGGGTCACTTCGGCTTCGGCGATCTCGCAGCGATCGCACATCACGAGGACGGCGACGGCCATGCCGTCATTCGCCTTGGCCTTGCCTTGTGGGTTGTCGACCAGGCCGGTGCCGGGCACGTATTTGATGGCGTCGTTCGAAGCGAGCGGAGCGAAGGCGGTATTGACGAATTGTCCGCCATTCATGTCGAACTTGCAGCCGATCACCTTCGCGCCGACCGCCGCCTGCGTCATGATCAGCGCTGGAGAGGCCGTGGTGCCCGGCCGGTCGACGACCAAGGTGGTGTTGGGCCCTTTGCACCGCAGCACCTGTCCCGGGGTTCGCATCTCGATCCAGCGGCTGCGCAAGGCATATTGTCCCGCCGGAAGCTCGACGTCCGCTCCGGAGGCCAGCAGGGCGTTTATGGCGCTTGCCGCATCGGCCTTGCCGAGTCCGGTCAGGGCTGTCTCTGCCGAACCGGGGTGGCAAGCCAACATGGCAGCGGCGATCCCCAAGAGGGCTGCATATAGGCGCATCGGGGAGACCGGGGACCGAGAGCGTTTTTCACCTGCCTTCGCGGGCAGGCCTTCGGTGCGATGTCGCCGCCACACCGGCTCAGGATCCCTGCTTGGCGCCGGCCGCATGCTTGGCCGGCAGGATACGGGAGACGTCGCCGTTGGCCTGGGCCCACCAGACATCCTTCTGCTTCTTCATCCTGAGCCAGACGCGGTCAAAATTGCGGCGCGCTTCCAGATAGGCATTCCGCAGATCCCATCCGCCCGCATAGACGGCCCTGAATTGCGAAACCAGCAATTCCAGATTGGGCAGTAATGTGTCGAGCTCGGCGGCCGCTTGATCGTCGGCGATATCCACCACGCTTGTGGCGACGAAGGGCCGGCCGGCCACCTGGCGGATCACCGCGAGCTTGCCTTGTTTGGAAAGCAGCTCCCCGAGGCCGAACATTTCCTGGGTGAGTGGGTCGCGTTTCAGCAGGCAGCGCACGACATGGAATACAAAGGCATCGCCTTCGAGGGGCCAGAAGTCGGCAAGGCTGTATTGCGCGCGCGCGTGGTTGATGGCGGACACGATAGGGCGATCGAACAGGCCGATCTCCGTCAGGCGGACATTCGCTCTCTCCAGGATTTGGATGATGCCCTGGTAGCGGGACAGGGGGCCGATCCGGGCTCCAATGCCATCGAAATTGAGATCGAGGCCAGCAGCTCGGGCGCTCGCATGCAGAGCCGCCTCCAGCCACGGGCCCGGGAGCAGCAGCAATTGCACGATGTTCCGATCCTGAGCGGTTCCGAATGCGGGCTGCCCCACCGTTGCAGTATCCTGGCACAGCTTGAGCCGCTTGACCCAGCGCTGCTCCAGCGTCTCGATCAAGGCGGTCGATGCCAGCTCGGTCTTCGTCAACAGCTCTCCCTGATCGTATATTTGCGCTTGGGCCGCGAATTCGAGCGCGGGTGCCTCGTCGTGGAGAAGTGCCAGCATGGCCACGACCTTGGCGGGCCAGGCAATGGCCGTTTCGTCGCGGAGATCCACTCCGAGGATGCGGATCATCTTGTCCCTGTCGGTCATGCTCGGTTCTCGCTTCAAGAAGCAGCGATAGGCATTCACGAAGCATTCCGTCATGCGGGGAAAGAAAAAGCTGTCGATCTCGTAGTGATCTTTCCAATATTGGATGCCGAGAGGGGCCGAGTAGGTGGTTTCGAATTTTCCGGGATTGTCCAGCTTCAATGTCTTGATCTGCGCAGCCCGGTCGGCGCTATCCGGTTGTGTCTTCTCCAGATAATACAGGGCGTTTTCTGGCAGTCTGCGGCGAACCCTTGCCAGGAACTGCTCAAACGGGATCGCGAGCAGGGACCAGGTACTGAATGCGCTCTCGTCGATGAAGTTGCGGGCGCCGGTTTCCGACGCGACCTCGTGCAGCGACATAGCCAGCTTTGGCATCTCGACCGTCATCGGATGTTCGGCAGCATAGCGGGCGGCCCGGGCGCAAGCGCTCTGATAGACCTTTTCGTCGCGCATCCAGGCCATGAGGCCGGGCAGGTCGTGTTCGTCGGCGAAGATGGCGAATTCGCGCAGGTCCAGGAAGGGATTGTGGGGCGGCAGGATGACCGGCTGATGGAAGTTCATCACCAGGCGCGCTGTACCGCTGTTGTTCCAATGGTCGTAGTCATGCTGGGGCAGGTAATAGTAATCCGCCTCGGCGAGGCGCTGCATGAGTTCGGAATCTTCGACCCAGCCGGTGCCGAGGTTGCATTGGATGTTTCGGTCGGCAATGAGGCCCCGCAACTTCTCGACATCATATTCGCTGCCTGTGGCGACCGAGCCGACGAGCTTGCCCTTCAGCCGTTGGACGACATCCAGAAGCGCATCGAAATTCTTGCCACCCCATTGGAAGAAACCGAAGAAGCCGATGACAGGCCGGTCCCGTCGATTCAGCGCCTTCTCGCTGCGCACCGGCGTCGGAGCGGGCTGCATGCCGTGCTCCACCCGCAAGATGTTGAAGACGTTCCCGGCCGCCTCGATCGTGGTGACGACCGGAATCGGGCTCTCGAGCCAGAATTGCTGGCGCGGAAACATGATGACGTTGTCGCGATCCAGCAAAGAATGCATGAAGACCACGGGCCTCAGGCCATGAGCGCGGTGAAGCGCCAGGAGCTTGGTGATCAGGTCCGTGGTCGCTTCGCCCTCCGAAAGCTCGGGATTGTAGCCATCGAACAGGCCCGGGCCGTGATTGACAATGACCACGGCGTCGCGGAGTTGCTCCGGCGGATAGGTCTCGAGCACTGCTGTCGTGCGGACCCGGTGCGTTTCCAGGCCGAAAGTTTCGATGCTGTCGGCGAGATAGCGGGCATGTTCGCCGATTCCGCATCGTTTGAAGAAACTGGGGCAAAGAACGAAGACGCGCGTCGGTGGCTTGTCGGCGAAGGTCGCCAGGATGTCCCGGCCGCCGCGATAGCCGTAATGCAGATAGTGCTGTTCAGCAGAACTGATCAGGCCCAGATCCAGCAGCGTACGGACGTCGGCAAAACGGCCGACATAGGCCTGGGCGTCGAAGGATGGCGAGCCCGCCGTCGCGATCCTGGTGATCTCCGACCGACCTGCGGGAATGCTGGCCTTGGTGCGTTGACGCCCCTGCGGGTCGACGATCTCGATGACCTCTTCCTTGGTCCAGCCCAGTGCACCCAGTTCCGTAAAGGCATGCAGATTGTCTGGATCCAGGACCGCGGCCTGCAGATAGGCCGAGCTTGCCGCCGTGGCATCTTTCTTCAGCTTGAGGACATGGCCGAGCTGCAGATGCGTGTCGGAAATGCCGGGCGAGAGTTGGAGCGAGCGTCGATAGGCATCCTCCGCTTCCTTGAGGTGGCCGCTTTCCTTCATGGCATGGCCATACTGGACCCAGATCTTCCATAATTTGGGGTTGATCGACAGGGCCTCGCGATAGGCGGACGCTGCCGCCGTCCAGTCGCGCCGGCGGCTGGCGTCTCGCCCCTCCGAGACCCAGCGTTTTGAAGATCTGAAGCCGAACATCCTCTGGAGACCGTTCATAGTGCAGCTCTCTCGAAACTCAAGTTTTGCTCATTCTTTTGAGGCATATTGTGATCAGTCTATATGCAGATCACAATTATTGCGGAATTCGATAGAAGAAGATCGTATTTTTATAATTTAACTATAGCTTCCTCGTCGCAGACTATTTGTCCAACGTTCCTGATTTCCTCCCGTAACTCGGAGGGGAGGGCAGGCGGAGAAGCTGCGGTCTTTTTGCTGCCGGCGACACAGTGAGCAAAGAAGACGCGCATGACGTGATCAACGCCCAATAATGAGACGGAACGCAAGTCGTCGAGATAGTAATTTCGCGATGTCGCGGGGCTGGTGATAATTTCGTAGGAAGGAAAATAGGCAACCCCAGGCCTGGCGAGAGAAATTTCTTCTGCTGCTACACGCAGCGAGGCTTTACTGTATGTATTCGAGACCAATACGTGCTGATCGCGGTAGGTCGCGATCAGCGGCACGGGGGATACGGTGAAGATAAAGCGAGCGTTTGGGTTGACCTTTCGAATGAGGTCGATCGAGGCGCACAGATCCTGAACGATCTCCGCGGTGGAGAAGTTGACGAATTTATAGACAGACTCGTCGAAGGTGCCGCCTGCGACTCCCGGTGCGAGCGGGATCACGGCGCCATCGGCGATATGGACCCACCCTTCAGTCAGGCCGAGCGTGAACACGAGAACATCCAACTCCTCGACGAGCCGGCGAACCTGGCCCAGATGCGCCTCGCGCGCGGAGCGCATGGCGTCCGTCGAGGCGAAGCCCGACGGCTGGATCTGGGGACGGAAAGGATCGACGAAATGCCCGCTCCGGTCGCGCCATTCAGGCAGATCCGGTGAGAATTCACCGAAAGCTCGCTCGATCAGCTGCCGCAATTGCCGCGCGGTGTAGATATTCCCGTAGCGTGCGGAGTAAACGCCGTAATTGTCAGCCTGGGCCGCCTCCCTGGACATGCCGGCCGGGGGTGGCTCCGTCATGAAGTAGTTGAAGCCGTGTCGCTGCAAGGCCTGGGATATATGCTGCGCAAAGCATGAGCCGGCGGCCGCCACTTTGTGGTCTTGCGCGAGTTCGAACGGAAAACGCACGAGCGGATCGATCGCAAACGGGGGAATTGCGGCCACCGACTGCCGCCAGAAGTGATGCGATGGGAGACCGCGATAAGGATTCTCCGGCATTTTACCCTCCTTCAAGGCTCTCACATTGCTGCTTTGTCGAGGAAGGCAGCGAGACTCTCGTCTGCCAGCCACTGGTCGACGCGCTCGCAAAGCAGGTCGGTTTTTGGAAAGTGCTTATAGGATTCAAAACTCTTCGATACAAAAGTATCCAAAGTGAAGAATTGAGTATTTTCTTTCAAGGCGTAGTTCGGTTTTTTGAAAATGTATGAGCCATTGAAGGCGAATTTTGAGGCTACTTCCGTATATACAGGCCATATCGCATCCATCTGAGCCGGGTCGACGACATAGTCTTTCCAATTGTTTTGGCGAGCTCGGATGCCGACCTTATCGAGGAGAAGCTGGGCTATGTCAGCCAGAACGATCAATTTCGCGTGGTTGATGGAATGCATGAAGCATCCCTCGCGGCTCCAGCGTGCGAGGTTTTCGGTGAGGTCGAATCCGAGGCGTTTGCCATTGGCCAATAGCGCGTCTGTAGAGGAATCCCAAAAATCAAAATACCCAAGTCTCTTATAGACGTTCTCTTTGAAGAGGTTGAGAGCTTCGATAACAGTATAATCCCTCTTGTATGCATACAATGCTATGGCCGAATTATATGGTCCAATTGGAGATAATATAAAGTTAGAATTTTCTTTCTTTTTATTCGAAACATAAACCAAATCGGGATGGAAGGCGGGAAATACGATGATGGGAAATTCGACGATGTTCGGGAGATCTTGACGAAGCCGTTCGAGGTTGGCGCCGGGGAAATTTCCAAATGCAACGTCTTGAACGAATACGTGATCGAAAGTTGCGAGGTCTCGAACAAAATCCTCGTAAGAACTAATCCAGTTTTGAATTTCCCACGAAATTGATTGCTTGATAAAAGAATTGGGGAGGAGGTATTTTAGTACTTCTGCCACGCCGAGAGCCTGACAATTTCCTACGACGGCAATTCGCGGCATATTTACCTCTGATCTCATAATTCCTGTTGGGCCTTGGTGCTTGCGTGCACGAAAACTTCTTCCCCACTTTCGTGCCAGGACATGAAACGGACTGGGCGCCGGCCTCGCGATCGTCATGAGATGATCGGATGAACCGATTGTGCCGCGCGTTCGGTGCGGGGGACGAGTGGTGCGCGGCCCGAGCGGAGCCTTCCCTTATGTTCGTACATAGATACTTTCATATAGGCAGACATTGAATCGGATATGCGACAATTGGGTTGATAGCGAGACTCTAGGCGATCAGAAATGTGGCTTTTTTGCAGGGCTATATATGTATATATGTGTCAATAAGTCTTTAGTATTAGGCGTTGTGGAATTTCATGAGCCTGGAACGACTCGAATCGCATTATGGTGTTTGACAAGTGCGATCGAGGGTGCTTGGTCATGATTGATATGCCGCTTCGGCATTGACGAGACACTCGGTGACAGACGAAACTCTTCAGCGATATCGCCATTTGGTGACCGAGGTGATCCAGGTCGAGCGGGCCTGTAGGGCCCGAGCGTAAATTTGGTCACATTGGCAGGTTATGGCGCGTTCAGCCAACACGCGGACAGGTAGGGCGGTTTGCCGGTAAACCTTCTTCAGCCGAAGCTCGGTAGCTCTCAGGGATTTCGCAGGAAGGGAGGCGCCAAGCGTAGCCTTAGGGAGCTATTGCGCCCCCGCACGATGTTTCTCATCGGGGTTGGCATACCGACGCTCGTGGCGTTGATTTACTATGGTTTCGTTGCCACCGATCGCTATGTTTCCGAGGCTAGTTTCGTCGTCAGAGGTATTTCGAGCAGTCGGACGTCGGGATTGGAAATGTTCTTTCGAACGTTTGGGCTGGCGAGAACTCAAGATGACACCAACGTTGTTCAAAATTATTTACTGTCCAGAGATGCTGTTCGGGCCCTGGAGAAACAGGTGCCATTGCGTAGCTATTTTTCTCCCGCGGGAGCGGATATAATCTCGAGGTTTCCTCGATTCTGGGCGGGAGAAAGCTTCGAAGATCTGTATGATTACTATCTCGATCGTGTGAGTGTCACGCAGCAACCCTCCAAGGGGATTTCGGTTTTGCGTGTCCAGGCCTTCGAACCGGCGCAAGCCAAGGCGATCGCCGAGGTACTGCTGAAGCTCGGCGAGGCCAAGGTCAACGAGATGAACGAGCGCGCACATGGTGACGCGATTGGCTCGGCCGAGCGTGATGTCGACGGTGCGGAAACTATTCTCAAGAACGCCCAGCAGGCTCTCGCAGATTTCAGAAATGCGGAGTACCTGATCGACCCAGGCGCGAATGCCCAATCCGTGCTTCAAACGATCACGACTTTGTCTACAGCCCTGGCAAATACCAGGGCTCAGATTGCGCAATCGTCCAAGAATGCGCCGGCGAACCCGGCTGCTTCCGCACTGGAGACCCAAAGCGCGGCCTATAGCGCGGGGATCGAGGCCGAGCGCGCGAAATTGGCCGGTTCGGCCGCTGCCCTGGCATCAAAGCTCGCCACCTATGATCGGCTGATCCTCGAACGCACCATGGCCGAAAAACGCCTTGCGGCGGCAATTTCGTCCTTGGGGTCGGCCCGTCAGGAGGCTCGTCGCCAGCAGATCTATATCGAGGAAATCACCGAGCCCAATCTTCCCGATAAATCCACCGAGCCGCGCCGGCTGCGCATGATCGCAACCTTCCTGGTGTTTTCCTTCGCGCTGACCGCCGTTGGGTGGCTGTTGGTCACGGGCTCGAAGGAGCATGTGTCGGAATGACCCATAGCGTCCCTCAACTGCCCCCCATCCGCAAGGAGGCTCGCGCGAAGGGCTTCCTGCACGGACTGGCCATTCAGCTGCGTGTCATCGGTGCCTTGATGATCCGCGAGGTGATGGCGCGATATGGCCACGAGAATCTCGGTTTCTTCTGGATCATCGGCGAGCCGTTGCTGCTCACCCTGGGCGTCATGGTTCTCTGGACGTTTACAGGACAGAGCCATGGCGGGGAGGAGGTCGGCGTCATTCCATTCGCGCTGACGGGATATTCGTTCCTGACGCTGTGGCGGCACCTCGTCTTCAAATCGATGCGCGTCATGACCAATGGTTCGCCGCTCGTCTATCATATCTATGTCAAATATTTCGACATCCTCCTGGCGCGTGGCCTCCTGGAGGTCATCAGCATCTTTGCTGCCTTCCTGATCGCTCTCTTGCCGCTGTGGTTGGTGGGGCTGTGTCCCGGTATCAACGATCCGCTGCTTCTGGTGGTCGGCTGGCTGCTGTGCTCCTGGTTTTCCTTCTCCTTTGCGCTGATCATCGCCGCGGTTTCTGAATTCAGTGAAACGGTCCACCAGATTGTTGGCCCGGCAATGTATCTGACCATGCCGCTGACGGGCGCCTTTTTCCTGGTCGATTGGCTGCCGCCGCGTGCTCGTGAAATCATGTTGTGGTCGCCAATGGTCAATGGCGTTGAAATGTTCCGGGCCGGCCTGTTTCCGCCGGACGTTCCGACCGAGTGGGATGCAGGGTACATCGTGGCCTGGAGCCTGGCCCTGACCGTGATCGCGCTTCCGCTCGTGCGCTATGCCGAGCGCAGGGTCGAGAGCGCTTAGGAGTGATGTCGTGAAAGACGATCAGGAAAACACGACATCCTTGCCGCCGCCTCTGCAGGAGATCGTCCTGCGTCCGGTACGACCGGTTGCCTCCGCTGCCGGGCGTTCGCTTGTACAGGATGGGCAGGTTTCGGACACCGACGGAGAGATCATTCCGTACGAGGAAGCCGGCACCAAGACGGGTTCGTCGCCGCCGTTGCTTTTCCTGTTGTCATTCGTGCTGCCGATGCTGGCCGGCTTCATCTACCTGTTTTTCGTGGCTTCGGATCAGTATGTATCCGAAGCTCGTTTCATCGTTCGGTCGGTTACGACGGGTACGGGCGACACGGCGGCGGCTTTGCTCGCCAGCCAGGGCCTGGCCCGTGCCGGCGATGAAGCCTATATCGTCGGCGATTACGTCACTTCCCGCGACCTGCTCGCCAAGCTGGTTCAGCAAAACGATCTCAAAACCATCATTGCCAGGAACGAGGCCGACATCTTCAATCGCTACCCGCGATTTTGGGAGCGCGATAACAATGAAGAGCTCTTCGCCTATTTCAAGCGCATGGTCAGCGCCGAGGTCGACCCCGTGACGGGCATCTCGACGGTGAAGGTGACGGCTTTCAGGCGGGAGGATGCGCAGGCCATTGCCCAAGCCCTGCTGACCAATGCAGAAGGGCTTGTCAATGTTCTCAACCGTCGGGCTCAGGAGAATGAGCTTTCCTATGCCGACAGTATGGTTCTGCAGGCCGGCTCGAAGCTTCAGGCCGCCGAAACCCGCCTTGCCGATTATCGCAACAGCAACGGTATCGTCGATCCGGAGACCGAGACATCGGCGGCGATGAAGACCATCACCAGCCTGTCGACCGAACTGTCCAAGGCCCAGATCAATCTCAGTCTGCAGCTCGCGCTCACGCCGAACAGTCCGGCGGTGTCGAAATTGAGGGAGAGTATCCGGGCCCTGACGGGTGAGATCGACAATCAGAAGCAGCTCATGGCCGGCGGTACGACATCCATTGCTGCCAAGATGGCGAAGTTCGAGCAGTTCACTCTGGAACGGGACATTGCAGCGCGTGCGTTGGCCAGCGCGGAAGCGAATCGCGACAGGGCCCGGCAGGACGCGCAGAAACAACACCTCTATCTCCAGCGTATCGTCGAGCCGAATGCACCGGATCAGGCTGCGTTTCCTCAGCGATTCCTGTTGCTGGGCGCATGCTTCCTGGTCTTTGGGGCGATTTTCGTGTCATTGCGGTCGTTGAGGAAGATGATCGAGGAGCATGCCGTATGACCTTGCTGCCCCGCTCCGTAAAAATAGCCGGTCGATCCATCGTCCCGACCGGCCGATTGCCGGTCTCCAGCAAGGCGGAGTTCGCGCCTCGGCCCGAAAACGATCGCCCTGCTGCGTCGATCGCTTCGAGACGCGGCATCCATGTCCAGAGCCTGGTGAAGGAATATCACACGCCCATCGGAAGAAGGAGGGTGCTTGACGGTATCTCCTTCGATGTTCTTCCCGGCGAGAAGGTTGCGGTCCTGGGGCGAAACGGTTCCGGCAAGTCGACATTGGTCAAATTGATCAGCGGTGTGGAGCCGATGACGTCCGGCGACATCGTCCGAAACATGTTCATGTCCTGGCCTCTCGCCTTCTCTGGGGGCGTGGAAGGTTTGATGACCGGGATCGACAATGTGCGTTTCATCGCGCGCCTCTACAACCGCCCTTTTCGCGATGTCATGTCCTTTGTGGACGATTTTGCCGAGCTGGGGCGCCAGATCGAGATTCCGGTGAGGAATTATTCCTCGGGTATGCGCATGCGATTGGCATTTGCGCTGACATTGGCGATCAATTTCGAGTGTTTCCTCATCGATGAGGTTCTTTCAGTCGGAGACCAGCGCTTTCACCGCAAATGCCATGATGCGCTTTTTCATACCCGGCGTGATTGCGCGATGATCCTCGTAAGCCATGATGTCAATATTATCAGGGAGTTCTGTGACAAGGCTTTGGTTCTCAAGAATGGTCGTGGCCGATTATTCTCGGATGTCGAAGAGGCGTTGAAAATATACGAGACGCTGTAAGATATGATTGTTATATCATTTGGAACGCCTTCCGCGCTTTCTTACGCCGTCGAGCGTATTATCGAAAGCATTTCCAGCGAAATTACTCCCGGTCATGCGCATATCTATGCGGTTTCCATTCAGGATCTCAAAAACCGCTGGGACCAGCTGGATGAAGCACGGAAGGAAAATGTAACTTTCTTTTCTGACCTGCCATCATCGCATGTGGTGAGCCTATTCACGCGCCCTCATACCCCGATTGTAATTTCCACGGACGCTTTTGCTGTTTTGGTTCGATATATTATGGCGGACCGGCAGGCAGATTTCATAAGTGCGATAAGATTGGCCAGTCGGGCTATATGCATGATCTGCTTAAGCACAAGAAGTCCTAATATTTTATTCCTGTCCAGCCAAAGATACAGCCAGTCACTCTTTGCGTTTGTTGAGGCGCTGGTGAATCACTATGGACTAAATTGTTCAACAGAGCAGTTCCAGAACATCCTCACTCGCCTGTCTGTTCCAAGCTGTGCAAATCCAAAACTCGAAGAATACGTAAAAAGCCAATTTCCAAAAATTGTAGAAGCTGAAACCGGGAATGCAATTCAAACTCAGAATGAGGAGTTGCTCGGAAAATTATCCAATGCCTATGATGCGTTGATCAATAGCGAAAGTCTTCCAAAAATATCCTGGCCCAGGGAACTGTTTTTGGAGGCTCCGAATTTTCAGACGCTCTCGGCACGGATCGACCTTGCGGGTCCGGCACGAATACTCATTCATGGCCCCTATTTGCATCTTCCGGCCGGCAAGTGGACTGCTGAGGTGGAGATAGAGGTCGGCGAATGTCAGTCCCAAAACCGGATCGTGGTCGATATCTTCTCTGAAGGACTTCTTGACCACGGCATCATGAAGCTTCCGCCACAGGGACTTTTCTCCTTTGAGCTCTCCTTTGTCGTCGATGACCCCTTCAAGCCGATCGAGTTGCGCTTTCATCTGAAGGAGGGGGCGATTGAAGGCTACTTCATCCTCAATTCCGTGCAGCTCGTTCCGGCGGCTTCCGATTCTTCGGATGCTGCATCGGGTCCAGGCGATGACGGGCTTCGTTCTCCCTCACCGCATTGACAACCACCCGATTTCGGCGCCGACCCCATTGCTCCGCCACCAGCTTCACAATGATGTACGGAGCGGCGGCGCCTTCGATGGTGGTGATCGAGTGCGCCGCCGGCCGTCCTTTGGGCATGCAGCTTGCCGGCACTGCCGCTTAGCGACCCCGCCCGTCAGTAGCCGACGGTGAAGCGCGCCCGGCTGTGGGCGGGCTTTTCAATTTCGTCGGCCAAAGCGATGGCATAGTCCTCGAAGGAGATGCTGCTGCCCTTGTCGTTGGTCAGGAGCCGGTCGCCGCCCAGGCGGAACTTGCCGGTACGCTCGCCCGGCACGAACAGGGCCGAGGGGGAGAGGAAGGTCCAGTCGAGATCCTTCTCCGCCCGCAGGATGCCAAGGAACTCGGCGCCCTTGGTCGCCTCTTCCTTGTAGATGGCCGGGAATTCGGGCGTCGACACCAGGGTGACCCCGGGGGCGACTTCCAGGCTGCCGGCGCCGCCGACCACGAGATAGCGCTTCACGCCGGAAGCGCGCACTGCCTCGATCAGGGTATGGGGATCGCTGGCGGTGAAATGCACGCTCGAGATGACCGCGTCATGGCCCGCGAGCAAAGCGGCAAGGCCGGCCTTGTCGTGGACGTCGCCCTTGCGGGCCGTGACCTTCGGGTTAGCAGGCACCTTTTCGGGATGACGGACGATGGCGGTGACCTCATGGCCGCGGCTGACGAGTTCGGTGAGGATGCGCGAGCCGGCATTGCCGGTGGCGCCGATCAGGGCGATTTTCATCTGGCTTTCCTTTCGGTTGCGGGAATTCTTGGCGCGAGACGGGGCGGTCAGCCCCATTTCATCTCGCCCTTGACGACCTTGGCGCTCAGATCGAGCGAGTCGAGGCCGCCGAGCTTGGGATAGAGCGCCTTCATCGCCTCGATCAGCGCCGCGCTGTCCTTGGCCTTCTCGGCCTCGCGGTTGAAGGCGGCGATATAGTCGCGGGTGAATTTGACTGCGGCGAGACCCTCGGGAGCGCGTTCGGCGTGATGGGCCGGCACCACGATCTTGGGCTTGCGGGCGGCGATGGCATCGAGCGCCCGCAGCCAGGCCTGCCGGGAGGCAGCGTCGGCATTGTCGGCCAGCCAGACATGGCCGCCGGAACTGACCAGCACGCCACCGAACACGGCCTTGAGGTCGGGTACCCACAGATAGCGCCGGTCATGCATGTCGGGCACTTCGACGATCTCGATGCGATGGCCCTCGAGGTCGAGCGCGGTGAGGTCGGACGGGGTGGGGATCACCACCTCGGCCAGGTTGCGCGGGCCGTTGTCGCCGAGCTTGGGGCCCCAGACCTCGAGCTTGCCCTGGACGCTGGCCTTGATCGAGGCGACCGTCACCGGCTTGGCGATCACCTTGGCGGCGGAGAAGGCCTCCACCACCGGACGCAGGGAGAAATAATAATCGGGGTCCGGGCAGCTCACATAGATGGTGGTCAGCGTCCTGCCGCTGGCCTTGATGGCCTCAGCCAGCTTGCGGCCATCCGAGAGGGTGAAGCCGCCATCGAGCAGGATGGCCTCCTTGCGGCCCGTGAGTAGCACAGGCATGCGCGAAAAGCCTGCCTCGTCGGCCTGGAAGGCACGCCAGGCGAGCTTGCCGCCGGCGGCTTCGGCCGGCGCGAGGGGGAAGAGGGCGCCGGCGCCGAAGAGGGCGGCAAGCTTGATTGTGTCGCGTCTGCTGATCACGGGTCTGTCTCTCCGGTCGATGTCGGTCAGGCGTTGAGATGGGAAACGAGATTGTCGAAACTGCCGAACAGGGCGTTGGAGGCGATCAGCCGCTGCCGCCCGTCCTGCCGGGTGACGAGGGCCGGCACCCCCTGGGCGCCGAGGCTGGCCATCAGGGCTCGCCCTTGCGCGATGCGGGCGCGGTTGGCGGCGAGCAGCGCTTCGTCCGGCGTGGCGAGGCGGTCGGCGGCGGTGAAGCCCGCCTCGCGCAGGATGGCGACGAGGCAGGCGAGGGACGTCGTGTCCAGGCCCTGGACATAGCGCCCGGCCTGGATGGCCGCGAGAGCGTCGAGTTCGCGCTCCGGTTCGGCCAGGGCCACGGCTGATAGCGCCAGCGTGGCCGGGCCCGAATCGAACAGGCCGTTTTCGGCATCCAGCACCTGATTGCGGTAGGCCTCGGTAAAAGGCTGGCCGGTGAGGCGCTCGATGCGCTGGTCGTTGGACCAGGCATAGGCGGCAAAGCCCGCATCCATCGGCCGGGCGCCCGACCCCGTGAACAGGCCGGTCGGTGCAGGGCTGATGGAGACGCCCGCGGCGCGCAGGCGCTGCAGCATCGGCGAGGCGCCATAGCACCAGCCGCAGAGCGGATCGAACAGATAGGTCACGGTCGGGTCGGAAGAAAGCGGCGTGGACATCGAAATCTCCTCGCCACGAAACATGGGCTGCCAATTGCGTCAGAAAAATACCGAACAATTTGACAGAGTGTCTGATTGAATCAGACAATGGGCGTGATGCGCACCGCATCCCCTTGGTCCGCCGCCAGCAAGGCCGGAGACCGGCGCTCAGGTGCAGGAGACGATGTCCGAGCTTCTCAATCTCAACCGGCTCGCCTTCTTCACCGCGGTGATCGAGACCGGCTCCTTCACGGCAGCGGGGGAGAGGCTCGGCGTTGCCAAGGCGGTGGTCAGCCACCAGGTCGGCAAGCTCGAGGAGGAGCTCGGCGTCACCCTGATCCTGCGCACCACCCGCCGCCTGCAGGCGACGGAGGCGGGACGCGCCTTCTATGACCGCGCCGCCCTGATCCTGCGCGAGGCCGAATCCGCGTTCGGGGAGATTTCCAAGGACGCAGCCGAGCCGACCGGCACTCTCACCCTGGCGGCGCAGATCGACTATGGCGGCGCGGTGGTCGCGCCCGCCATCGCCGCCTTTCGCGAGCGCTTTCCCCATATGCGGGTGGCGGTCGCCTTCGACGATACCCTGGTGGATCTGGTGGATGCGCAGGTGGATGTCGCCGTGCGCGTCGGCTGGCTGGCCGATTCCTCGAACCAGGCCCAGAGGCTCGGCACGTTCCAGCAGCATCTGGTCTGCTCGGCGGCGCTTGCAGCTCGCCTGCCCGCCGATCTCGACCCGAAGGGCCTGGCAGGGCTGCCCTTCGTGGCAAACCATGCCTTGCGCACGCCGACGCGCTGGCTCTTCTCGCGCGGAGAATGGGAGCGGGAGACGGTGGAGGTCACCGCCGTCGTCGACGCGGACAAGACGCCCACTTCCTATGCCATGGTGCTGGCGGGGGCGGGCCTGTCGGTGTTTCCGGATTTCCTGGTTGCCGGCGACATCGCCGCCGGCCGGCTCGTCCGCCTGCTGGCCGACTGGACACTGCCCGCGGGCGGCATCCATGTGGTCTACCCGGCCGCGCGTTTCCGCCCGGCCAAGGTGCGCTTGTTCGTGGAGATCCTCAAGGGCCTCGAGCGGGCACGGAGCAAGCCGTAGGTGACGGAAATGGCCGCAATCAGCATCGTTTCGTGCCGCCCCTCACCCTTACCCTCTCCCCGCAAGAAGCGGGGCGAGGGGGCTTTGGCGATGCGCCTGTATTGAAACAGCTTCATCTCGCCCAACCGTCGATCGAGATGAGAGATCTGATGATTACTCGCGACACTTGTGCGTCCCTCGTCCCGTTTACGGGGAGAGGGTAAGGGTGAGGGACGGCGCAAGTTTATTGACGTGGGGAATGCACCCCTCACGCCCGTGCAGATTTTTCCTCCGGCAGGATCATCTCGTTGGGGACGTTGGCGCCCCCTCGGGCCAGGGCGTAGTAGACCACCGAGGTCACCACCAGGCTGACGATCCAGGAGATGTCGGCATCGTCGAGCATCTTGGCGATCGGCCCCTCATAGAGGGCCTGGTTCAGGAACGGGATCTGGATCAGCACGCCGAAGAGATAGCAGCCGAGCGCCGTCCAGTTATAGGCGCCATAGCGGCCGGAGGCGTCGTAGAGGGCGGGAACGTCGACCTTCTCCTTGGAGATCAAATAGTAGTCGACGAGGTTCACCGCGCTCCAGGGCACGAACACGGCCAGCAGCAGCAGCATGAAATTCTTGAAGGCCGAGAGGAAGTGGGCGCTGGCGAACAAGGCGATCGCCACCGAGCCGGCCACGAACAAGAGGATATAGGCCATGCGGGCCGCCTGCGACACGCTGCGCTGGCCGGCATAGGCGCTCACGGTGGTGAGCAGGGTCATCGAGCCGCCATAGGCATTGAGGCAGTTCACCGTCAGCTTGTTGGTGACGATGACGACATAGACCAGCACGGCCACGCCCGGGCCGGCGAGCTCGCCGAGAAAGCCGACCTGATTGGCCAGGAACTTGCCGCCGAGGGCCGCCACCACGGCGCCGAAGGTCATGGCGATCTGGGCGCCCACGGCCGAGCCGAGCAGCGTCGACCAGAAGGTTACCGAGGCCGAGGTGGAGGAAGGCAGGTAGCGCGAATAATCGGCGACATAGGGGGCGAAGGTCAGCTGCCAACCGGCGCCGAGCGCGATGGCGAGCAGGAAGGTCGCCATGGTGAAGGGCTTCTGGCCGAAGGCATCGGCGACATTGTACTGCCCGAACAGCTTGAAGGTGAGATAGGCAAAGCCGAGGATGCCGACCACGGTGGCGATCCGGCCGATCACATGGATGAGATTGTAGCCGATCACCGCCACGATCACGGTGATGACGCCGAAGGCGATCATGCCGAAGGCCGGGTTCTCCACGCCGAACATCAGGTTGATGGCCTGGCCGGAGAGCACGGTACCGGTGGCCGCAAAGCCCAGATACATCACCACGGTGAGGAGGAGTGGCAGGGTGGCGCCCTTCACGCCGAACTGGGCGCGGGAGGAGATCATCTGCGGCAGGCCGAGCCGCGGACCCTGCGCCGAATGCAGGGCCATCACCGCGCCACCGAGGAGGTTGCCGATAGCCAGGCCGATGATGGCCGTGAGCGCTTCGGCACCGAACACGATCGAGAGCGCGCCGTCGACCACCGCGGTGATCTGCAGATTCGCGCCGAACCACAAGGTGAACTGGTTGAAGGGAGAGCCATGCCGCTCGCCCTCCGGAATCCGGTCGATCGTCCGTTTTTCGATCGCGCCCGTCTCTGCCGCCATGCCGCCCCTCCCAAGAGCTGATGTGCAAACACTATGATAGAATATGTATATACAAGTTATTTCAATGCGCGCGGGAAAGAGCAGAGTCAAGGGGGATTCTGCGGCAGAAACCGCGCGTTGCGGGGCGCGGGTCCCGCCGGCGATGGTTCTCGTGCGCAAGGCGGGGGGCCGTAACAAAGGCGCCCCTGTTCGACCGATATCGCGTGACGGACGGGCCTGAGCATGCCTCTTTCCTCCATCCCGATCAGGGTGATGGCCGAACAGCGGCAGACCATAGTCGGAAGAAGGATGATGCCCGTCGTGCCCTGGCGCAGACATGGGAACATCCTGGCTCCGAGCGTTGTTCTGCCGGGGCAGAATGTTGCAATCCCGTGCCACACCAAAACGCCGAGGAATTCCGCATGAGCGATGACGAGAAAGCCATTCGGAGCGTGGTCGAGGGCTGGATGAAGGCAAGCAGGCGAGGCGATCTCGCCGCGATCCTCGACCTGATGACGGACGATGTCGTCTTCATGGTCCCGGGCCGGGAACCCTTCGGCAAGGAAGCCTTCGTGGCGGCATTCAAGGGGCTCGACGGGGTGAAGATGGAAGGCAGCAGCGAGATTGCCGAATTGAAGCTGCTGGGCGACTGGGCCTTTATCCGCAACCATATCGACATCACGGCGACGCCGCCCGGCGGCAGCGCCATCCGCCGATCAGGCTATACGCTCACGCTGCTGCGCAGGGAGGCCGATGGCCGGTGGCGCCTGGCGCGCGACGCCAATCTCCTGGCCACGTTATCGGGCTGAGGTGCCTCGGCGGGGCTGAAATGGCTGTCTGGCCGAAATCGGATGGGAGCAGCCTCGCTTTGCGCCCATAGCGCTTTGCTCTAGGCCTTGCGCGCCGCGATATAGGGGCGGTTGTCGTCCCCCTTGCCTGCATGGTTCTCGATGGCAAGGATCTCGAAGCCGGCAGCGGATATCCACCGGCTGAGTTCCGAAGCCCGAAACACGCCGGCATAAGGTGCCTGGCCGACCACACGCATGAGGGGCAAGGCAAGCCGGATGAGCGGATTCATCTCACCGACACAGGGCGTCTTGGCGATGAACAGGCCCTTTGCCGCCAGCAGGGCATGGATGCAGCCCAGCGTGCCGGGAAGGTCGCGAACCAGATGCAGATAGTTGAAACCGAGAACCGCGTTGAACGCGCCGGCATCGGGCATGAGCGCCTCGGCGGTCGCGACGCGAAAAGCCAGGGCCGGGATGGAGGCGGCGGCGTGTTTCTCTTCGGCGATGGCGATCATGCCGGTGGAGATATCGGTCGCGAGATAGGCCTGAACGCCCCCCGCGAGCCGAAGGGCCGTCGTGCCCGTGCCGCACCCCAGTTCCAGCACCCTGTCGCCCGGTTCCAGCAGGGCCCGGGTCCGCTCCAGCGTGCGCTCATAGCCGGCCCGATCGGCAACCGCGCTCCTGGCGTATTTACGCGAACTCCGGTCCCAGAAACGCGCGTCGCTGGCCAGGCTCATGATGGAAAGCTCCTCGCCGAGATCCTTGCCGGAGAAACGCCATGGTGCGGATGGCCGGTTTTCATGGCGCCGTTCGATGGCGGTAAGAAGGCGAAGGGCGGAAAACGAAAGCGCGGGCACAACCTGCCTTGCGGGGATTGTGCCCTATGGCCTCACGCGGCGGGTTTCGTCACGCGGGAGACCGCGGCTTCGCCGAGATGCTGTACGAGGAAGGGAACGACGCGCTCCAACGCAACCCCGGTCGGCACCGGATGGTCATAGAGGTCATAGTGCGACCAGCCTTCGACCACGACCATTTGCTTGTTCTTGGAGGCGGCGCGGCCATAGATTTCCATGCCGTCGCGATAGGCGCCGAACCCGCCGGGCTTGTCGCCGACCACCACCATCATAGGCTGAGTCAACAGCGTTTCGGCGAAGGCGAAAGCATCCCACGCCATCGCGGGGGCGGCGTGCGAGAACAGCATCCGCGTGCCCGATCCTTCGGCTGGGCAACGGTTGCGGTAGTAGTCGGTCGCCTCCAGCACGTCGATGTCCGTGATGCCGGCGGCCTTCCCCTGTTCCACACTGGCGGGCAGGAAGATGTCGATCCGCTGGCTTGCACCCGCATTCTCGGCGCTGCGCTGCACAGCCATCGCTTCGAGTGCACCGACCGGATCGAAATTGCTGAAGCCTTCGCGCATCAGCCGCCCGAAGTTCACGCCGGTGATGCTGACCAGTGCCTTGATCCGTTTGTCGATGATCGCGGTCTTGATCGAATAGCCGCCACCGCCGCAGATGCCGAGAATGCCGATCCGGTCGGCGTCGACATAGGGCAGGGATTGGAGATAATCGATGACGTCGCGATAGTCCTTCACGCGCTGTTCGGGATCTTCGATCCAGCGCGGTTCACCGCCGCTGCCGCCCTGGAAGCTGGCATCGGGGACGATGACCACGAAACCAGCCTTCGCTAGCGCTGCGCCATAGATGTTGCCGGAGGTCTGTTCCTTGCAACTACTGATGGGATGGTTTGAAACCACTGCCGGATAGTGCTTGCTGGCATCGAAATTGGGTGGGAAGTGCAGATTTGCCGCGATGTCCCAATACATGCCGGGATTGCGAATGCGCACGGTTTCCATGGGTCTCTCCTGTCGGATCGGGCGGGCTGTGCGCCCGATGTCTGTACTTCCTTGTTACTCGGCGGCCTGTCTCGCGGCGGTGTCGCCTGAAAGTTTCGCCTGGAAGAAAGGCGCGAGCACGGACACGGCCTCGTCGACGAATCTCTCACCGTCGTAGAGGTCCATGTGGTTGGCGCCCTCGACGAGGTGGAACTGCTTGTCGGTGCTGGCTGCGCGGTCGTAGAGGTCGTCGCTCATCCATTTGCTGCCTGCCAGGTTGCCGGCCACGATCTGGATTGGTTGGGTGAGATAGACGTCCGCCATGTGATAGGCGTCGTAGGTGATGATCTGGTTCAGGCTGCGCAGTGTCGCTACGCCGGGTGCCGTCGAGCACTGCGCGCGGGGGGTATGATAATATTCCCAGGCTTGGCGCAGTTCTTCGTTCGGTGCGTCCGCTTCCTTCAGCGGAGCGAGCGGCATGGTGGCGATCGTGCCGCTGCCAGCATCCGCCGTGCGCGCGTTCGAGCCGGCCTCGACATAGGGCAGCGCATCGATCGACTTGACGTTGTTTTCCCAGCCATTGCGGAACATCGAGCCGATGTTGACAGCGCTGACCGTGCCAATCGCCTTGATGCGGCGGTCCTGGATCGCGGCATTGGCCGTGTAGCCGGCGCCGGCGCAGATGCCCATGGCACCGATCCGCTCCTTGTCGACGTAAGGCAGAGTGGTCAGATAGTCGATGACGGCGCTGACGTCCTCGGTGCGGATATAGGGGTTTTCGAGCTGGCGGGGTTCGCCGCCGCTTTCGCCTTGATAGGAGGCATCGTAGGCGATGGCGACGAAACCCCGCGCGGCGAGCTTCCTGGCATAGGTGCCGGCGGTCTGTTCCTTCACGCCGCCGCCTGGATGCGAGACCACGATGGCCGGATAGCGCTTCTTTTCGTCGAAACCTTCGGGAAAATCGATCACTGCCGCCATGGCGATCGTCTTGTTGTTCGAATTGGCGAAGCTGATCTTGCCCATCTCCACTCTCCTTCCATTGAAGCTTTTGTGGTCCGGCGCGCGGGTCTTCAGAAGCGCGCCTTGCCGATGCCGTGAATCTAGGCCAGAAAGATTGTGTGGATTAGACGGATAATTCTTATTGGGCCTATCATCGAGGTGATGAATGCGACGGGATGAGATCGCCGACCTGGCGGCCTTTGTCGTCGTTGCCGAGGAGCGCAGCTTCACCAAGGCGGCGCAGCGTCTCGGCATGGCGCAATCCGCGCTGAGCCAGATCGTCCGGCGGATCGAGGAACGGCTGGGAATGCGGCTGCTGTCGCGCACGACGCGCAGCGTGGCGCCTACCGAGGCCGGTGAGCGCCTGATCGCCACCCTCGGACCCATGCTGCATGATCTCGATGCCGCGGTGACCTCGCTCCGCGATCTGCGCGACCGGCCTTCCGGTACGATCCGCATCACCACGGTCGAGCACGCGGCCAAGACGATCATCGTTCCGGCCATGAAGCGGTTGCTTCCCGACAATCCGGACATCACGGTCGAGATCACCATCGACTACGGCTTGGCGGATGTCGTCGCCGACCGCTTCGACGCGGGTGTCAGGCTGGGAGGAGACATTGCCAAGGACATGATCGCCACGCGTATCGGCCCGGATACTCCGATGGCGATCGTCGGCGCCCCCGGCTATTTTCGCCTGCATCCGGCTCCGGCGTCACCGGGACAACTGATCGACCATCGCGCCATCAATCTGCGCCTGCCGACCTCCGGCACGCTGAACGGCTGGCGGCTGATGCGTGGCGGACGGGAAACGCGGGTGCGGATCGACGGGCCGCTCGTCCTCAACACCATAGACCTGATCCTCGACGCTGCGCTGGATGGCCATGGCCTTGCCTATCTGCCGCTGGATCAGGTTCAGCCTCACCTGGATTCCGGTCGCCTGGTGCGGGTGTTGGGCAAATTCACCCCCGACCTGCCGGGCTACCATCTCTACTATCCGCACAGACGGCACGCATCTGCTGCGTTCACTCTGTTCGTAGAGACTCTGCGCTTTCGGGAATGAAGACCAAGTCCTGGAAAACTCGGGTCAAAGTGGCGGAAGGGGCGGGATTCGAACCCGCGATACGGTTTCCCGTATACACACTTTCCAGGCGTGCGCCTTCAACCACTCGGCCACCCTTCCGTCGAGCGGTGCTTATGGCGATGTCGGCGCAGTTTGTAAACGGGGGATTGCAGTTTTTTGAAAGGGAAAGCGCTTTCATTCGGTCCGCAGGCCCTGTGCGCCGACACAGGCTTGGTTTGGGCCGGATGCAGACCTCCCGCTCGCATCTGGAAAGACCGTTCACCTTCGAGCCCGAATTTCCTACGCGCGGGGGAGGCCCTGCGCTAGACTGCTGCGAGTCCTGCCCTCCTCGGCAGGCGCGTGCAGTGTTGGAGTGCGTGATGCGTTTCCTGGCTCGTTCGCTCGGCCTGTTCCTGGCCGCCGCCGCCTTCGTGGCTGCGGTGGTCGACGGTACGCGTTCGATCGCCGACAATCATCTCGTCTTCCTGCCGGTGCGTGCGGTCTGGCTCTGGCTCGGCCCGGCCAGCTTCGACCGCATGCGCGCCTGGGTGGAGGCCTCGCTCTCGGTCTTCTTGTGGAACAATCTGGTTTCGCCCCTGCTCGGCCTGCCCTTCGCCCTGGTTCTGGCGCTGGCCTCGGCCCTGTTCTTCTGGCTGGGACGTCCGCCCGCGAGCCGGATCGGCTATGTCTCGCATCTGTGAGGGGCA
This sequence comes from Labrys neptuniae, assembly GCF_040797145.1. Taxonomy (NCBI): domain Bacteria; kingdom Pseudomonadati; phylum Pseudomonadota; class Alphaproteobacteria; order Hyphomicrobiales; family Xanthobacteraceae; genus Labrys; species Labrys neptuniae. The sequence continues at coordinate 509,509 of NZ_JBFNQD010000002.1, forward strand.
GTGTCGCCGGGCTGACGCATCCGTGATGAAAGGGCCCCTGACAAGGGCGGTTCGCACCCCCATATTGGCCAGGTAGCCATAGAACTTGACCATAAGAACAGGAAGGAAGAACCATGTTCGGCTTTCGCAAGAAGACGGCGTTTCCCTCCGCCGACGAAGCCCTGCCGGGGCGCGGCGAGGCCATCGAGACGGCGGATACCCATTTCGTCAACGGCGCGGCCCTGAAGGGGCCCTATGCCGAGGGCAGCGAGACGGCCTATTTCGGCCTCGGCTGCTTCTGGGGCGCCGAGCGCAAATTCTGGCAGACTCCGGGCGTGCTGGTCACGGCGGTGGGCTATGCCGGCGGCCTCACCCCCAATGCCACCTATGAGGAGGTCTGTTCCGGCCTCACCGGGCACAATGAGGTGGTGAAGGTGGTGTTCGACCCCAAGACCATCTCCTACGACCAGCTGCTGAAGGTGTTCTTCGAGGCGCATGATCCCACCCAGGGCATGCGCCAGGGCAACGATATCGGCACGCAATATCGCTCGGGCATCTATGTCACCAGCCAGGCGCAGCGCCAGGCGGCCGAGGCGGCCAAGGCGCGCTACAACGAGGCGCTGGCGGCCAAGGGTTATGGCGCCGTCACCACCGAGATCCTGGAGGCACCGCCCTTCTATTATGCGGAAGCCTATCACCAGCAATATCTCGCCAAGAACCCGGCAGGCTATTGCGGCCTGGGCGGTACCGGCGTCTCCTGTCCGATCGGCGTGGGCGTCGCGGCTTGAAGGGGGCGGGCAATCTGCCCGCCACTTGCGTCCAACACGCGGCAGGCGCGACATTCGCGCCTGCCGGCCCGCCTTGCGCTCTCTCCCTCGTCGCTATATCCCTTGATATATAACCATCATGGCTGCTAGAGCAAAGCGCGTTCAAGCATGAACGCTTGTTTGCTCTAACTCTTTGGTTCGACGCGTCTTTGCGATTCTTGGTGACTCCACCAAATCGCAAAACGCTTTAGGGGATCTCACCATGCTTCGCTTTGCCCGCCGGGCTTTTCTGGCTCTTTCCGTCAGTCTCGTTTTCGCGCCCGCCATGGCGCGGGCCGAGGACGCTTCCGCCGCCAAGGCCGCGCAGGCCGGGGGCGGTGACGTCACGGTCTTCGCCGCCGCCAGCCTCAAGGGATCGCTCGACGAAGCAGCCAAGGCCTGGACCGCAAGCTCGGGCAAGAAGGTGGTGATCTCCTATGCCGCTTCCTCGGCGCTGATGAAGCAGATCGAGCAGGGCGCGCCGGCCGAAGTCTTTGCCTCCGCCGACCTCGACTGGATGAAATACGGCGTCGACAAGAAGCTGATCAAGGAAGGCAGCGTGGTGAAGCTGCTCGGCAACGCCCTGGTGCTGATCGCGCCGGCCGATGCCGCTACGACGGTCGAACTCAAGCCCGGGGTCGATCTCGCCGGCGCCATCGGCGAGGGCAAGATCGCAGTGGGCGAAGTGAAGACGGTGCCGGCTGGCAAATATGCCCGGGCAGCTTTCGAAAAACTCGGCATCCTCAAGGCCGTCGAGCCGAAATTCGCGCAGACCGACAATGTCCGCGCTGCCCTTGCGCTGGTCGCGCGCGGCGAGGCCAAGTTCGGCGTGGTCTACGCCACCGATGCGGCCGCCGATCCGAAGGTGAAGGTCGTCGCCACCTTCCCCGAGGATTCGCATGAGCCGATCGTCTATCCCTTCGGCCTGACGGCGTCGTCCAACAATGCCGATGCTGCGGGCTTTCTGGACTATCTCAAGACGGCGGATGGGCAGAAACCCTTCGCCAAGGCCGGATTCACGCTGCTGAAGGAGTAGGGCCGGGAGGGACCTGCTTCATCGTCCGGCAACAATCCTCACTCGATTGTGTCCTATCTCCCGCTTCCCCCTCTCCCAATTTTGCCGGAATTCGGGCAAGAAATGAGACTCGCTGGTTTTATCCGTAACCAGCGGGTTTTGATTCGGGGCCATCATGGAGCAGCGCACGGACGACAAGTCCTCCGGAGAAGAGCACTGGCGTGACGTTCGGCGCAACAATCTGCTGGACGCCGCCGGGCGCATTTTCGCGCGGCAGGGCTATGACTCCGCTTCGGTCGATGACATCGCCTTCGAGGCCGGCATCGGCAAGGCCACCGTCTATCGCTATTTCACCAGCAAGGAAGCCCTGTTCGAAGCGGTGTTTGCCCAGACGCTCGACGATCTCGAGGTTCGGCTCGACACGGCCCTGCTGCGCGAGGGCAATTTCCGCGAGCGCCTGACCTATCTCGTCGCGGAGATCGTGCCCACTGTGCGTACCCATCTCAGCACCATCCGCGACCTCAACGAGGGCGAGAACTCCAAGCGGCGCATCTTTCGCCGTCGCCGCGGCGCCATCGCCCAGCGCCTGATCACAGTGATCGAGGAGGCCCAGCGCCGCGGCGAGGCCCGGATCTATGACGCCGACATGGCGGCGCGGCTGCTGATCGGCATGGCCTGGATCGGCGTGGGCGCCGACTACCTCTCCGACATCGAGGTGACGCGCGACGTGGTCGACATGGCGCTCAACGGCATTGCCCAGGGACGGCCGGTGCCGGAAGGACGGGTCACCCGGCTCGAACCTGGCAGGCGCGGCCGCAAGGGGAGAGTGCCCTCGTGAGCGAGGGGCTGAAATCGCAGGGCCGATTGCTGCCGCTGATCATCGCTACCGGCCTGTTCATGGAGAACCTGGACTCGACGGTGCTGTCGACGGCGCTACCCACGATCGCGCGCGATTTCGGTACCAGCCCGATCTATCTCAAGCTTACCCTGACCTCCTATCTGCTGTCGCTCGCCATCTTCATCCCGACCTCCGGCTGGATGGCCGACCGCTTCGGGGCCCGCACCGTGTTCCGTGCCGCCATCGTGGTGTTCGGCCTCGGCTCGATTGCCTGCGGCCTGTCCTCCAACCTCACCGAACTGGTGGCCTCCCGCATCGTCCAGGGCATGGGCGGGGCGATGATGACGCCGGTGGGCCGGCTGATCATCCTCAAGACCACGCCCAAGCACGATCTCGTCAACGCCATGATGTGGCTGACCCTGCCGGCCCTGCTCGGCCCGCTCAGCGGGCCGCCGCTCGGGGGCTTCATCACCACTTATTTCCATTGGCGCCTGATCTTCTGGATCAACATTCCCATCGCCGTGCTCGGCATCGTCCTCGCCAGCCTCTACGTGCCGAATGTGCGCGAGGACGAGCGCCGGCCCTTCGACCTCGTCGGCTTCCTCATCCTGGCCCCGGGCCTGGTGGCCCTGATGGGCGGGGCGACGCTGTCGGGCCTCGATGTGGTGCCGGCCAGCGTCAATATCGGCCTGGCCGTGGCGGGCCTCGCCCTGATCGGCCTTTATGTCCACCATGCCGGGCGGGTCGCCAACCCGCTGATCGAACTGAGGCTGCTGCGCTTTCCGACCTTCCGCGCCGCCATCGGCGGCGGCTTCCTGTTCCGCATCGGCGTCGGCGCCACGCCCTTCCTGCTGGCGCTCTATTTCCAGCTCGGCTTCGATTTCAGCCCGTTCCAGTCGGGCCTGCTGACGCTTGCCACCGGTGCCGGCGCCATGGCGATGAAGGCCCTGGCCGGGCCGATCCTGCGCCGGCTCGGTTTCCGCCGGGTGCTGACCTGGAACGCCGTGCTGTCTTCCTGCCTGGTGGCCGCCCCCGCTTTGTTCCATGCCGGCATGCCGGTGCTGCTGATCTCGCTCACCCTGCTTGCCGCCGGCTTCACCCGTTCGCTGCAATTCACCTCGATCAACACTGCCGGCGTCTCGGACATTCCACCCGAGCTGATGGGCCGGGTCACCTCGATGACCTCGGTGCTGCAGGAATTGGCGGGCTCCGTCGGCGTCTCCGTCGCCGCGCTGGCGCTGGAGACCTCAATGCATCTGCACGGCGCCGGCCATCTCACCGCGCCGGTCTTCCCGCCGGTCTTCCTGATGATCGGGGTGATCGCCATGACCTCGGGCCTGATCTTCCTCACCTTGCCGCGCAATGTCGGCAGCGAGCTGCTCGCCCCGGCGCCGGGGCCCCGGACGCCCGCCGCAGCGGAGTGAATCGGCGGCCGTGATCCCATCACACGGTATCACGATGGGGTGATCCGGGGCCTTTGGACATCAATCGAAGTCGGACAGAAACATCCCTTAACACTGGCCCACACTTCCGTCGTCATCGCCGCCACAAATCGGATTCGAACCGCAGGACGTTTCCTGGCTCATGGATCGCACGCCCGTCCATAAGCGATGAAACGTCCGAGGGCATGTGCGCTTGCAGGCAGGCGCGATTCGACGGATCGGACCCATGAATATCGAACGTGAACCCAGACGGCGCCGCTGGCCCGCCGGGCTGGCAATCCTGATGGTCGGGCTGGGAAGCTATGCGGCCTGGCGTCATTTCGCGCAGGCGGCGCCGGCGCCCCAGGCACAGGCCGCGCCTGCCGCCAAAGTGCCGGTCACCTTCGCGCAAGCGGCGAAGTCCGACTATCCCGTCGAGGTCGATGGTTTGGGCACGGTTTCTCCCTTCAAGACGGTGACGGTGAGAAGCCGGGTCGACGGCGAGATCACCAGGGTGTTGTTCAAGCAGGGCCAGATGGTCAAGCAGGGCGATCCGCTGGTGGAGATCGACAAGCGCCCCTACCAGGCAGCCCTGGATCAGGCGGTCGCCAAGAAGGCGCAGGATGAGGCCAGCCTCAGGAACGACCAGCTGAACTTGCAGCGCTTCCAGAACCTTGCCCAGAAGAGCTTCGAATCGCAGCAGGCCGTCGATACCCAGCAGGCCCTGGTCGACCAGGTCAAGGCCCAGATAGAGGGGGATGACGCGGCCATTGCCAATGCCCGCACCAATCTCGACTACACCACCATCAAGGCGCCCTTCACCGGCCGCACCGGCTTCCGCCAGATCGACCCAGGCAACATCGTGCATGCCGCCGACCAGAACGGCATCGTCACCATCGCCCAGCTCCAGCCCATCGCGGTGCAGTTCACCGAACCCCAGGACTTGCTGCCAGCGATCGCCAAGGCGTTCGAACGCGGGCCGGCCCCGGTCGAGGCCCTCACTTCCGATGGCCAGACCGTTCTTTCGCGCGGCACGCTGGCGGTGATCGACAACACCGTCAACCAGGCGACGGGTACGATCAGCCTGAAGGCACGTTTCGACAATGCCGACAATGCGCTCTGGCCTGGCCTGTCGGTCGACACCCGACTGCTGGTGGACACGCTCAAGCAGGTTCTCGTGGTGCCTGAGGATGCCGTCCAGCATGGGCCATCGGGCCTTTTCGCCTATGTGATCGGCGACGACGGCAAGGCCGTGGCGACACCGATCCAGGTGAGCATGAGCGGCAATGGCCGTGCCGTGGTCCGCCAGGGGCTGACGGTGGGGCAGAAGGTCGTGGTCTCCGGCCAGGCGCGCCTGCAGAACGGTGCGGAGGTCGAGGCGCGGCAGTTGCCGTCCCCGGACGGCAAGATTGCCGATCAGGCCGCCTTGCCGACGGGCGGCGATGCAGGGAAGGCGGACTGACCATGCCCGGTATTTCCACCCCCTTCATCCGCTATCCGGTCGCCACCACGCTCTTGATGGTGGGCATCCTGTTCGTGGGCATCATCGCCTATCCGCAATTGCCGGTGGCACCGCTGCCGGAAGTGGACTTCCCGACCATCCAGGTCTCCGCCAGCCTGCCCGGTGCCGATCCCGCCACCATGGCCTCGTCGGTAGCCCAGCCGCTGGAGACCCAGTTCTCGCTGATCCCGGGTATTTCGGAGATGACTTCATCGAGCCAGACCAGCTCGACCCAGATCACCCTGCAATTCGACCTCTCCCGCAACATCGATGGCGCCGGTGCCGACGTGCTGGCGGCCATCAATGCCGCCAACGGACAATTGCCCAAGAACATGCCGAGCCCGCCGACCTATCGGAAGGTGAATCCAGCCGATTCCCCCATCCTCCTGCTCGGCGCCACCTCAGACACGCTGCCCTTGACCGAGGTTTCCGATCAGGCGCTCACCAAGCTGGCCCAGGCCATCAGCCAGATCGGCGGCGTCGGCCAGGTCAATGTCGGCGGCCAGCAGACCCCGTCCATCCGCGTCCAGGTCGATCCGGCCAAGCTGGTGGCCAAGGGATTGTCGCTGGAGGACGTACGGACCCCGCTTGCCGTCACCACCGTCAACAATCCCAAGGGCACCTTCAACGGCGCCACCCGCTCCTACACCATCTATGCCAACGACCAGCTCACCGACGCCAAGGACTGGAACGACGTCATCATCGCCTATCGCAACGGCAGCCCGGTGCGCGTGCGCGACATCGGGCAGGCCGTCAGCGCGCCCCAGGACGACACCCAGGCCGGCTGGGCCGACGGCAAGCGCGGCGTGTTCCTGGTGATCTTCAAGCAGCCCGGCGCCAACGTCATCGACACCGTCGACAATGTGATGAAGGTGCTGCCCCGCCTGGAGGCCGGCATCTCGCCCGCCATCAAGATCTCGGTGCTGTCGGACCGTACCCAGACCATCCGCGCCGCGGTGAAGGACGTGCAGTTCACGCTGTTGCTCACCATCGGCCTCGTCGTCATGGTGATTTTCGTCTTCCTGCGCAGCGTATGGGCTACGGTGATCCCCTCGATCACCGTGCCGCTGGCCTTGCTGGGTGCCTGTGCGCTGATGTGGCTGGCGGGCTACAGCCTCGACAATCTCTCGCTGATGGCGCTGACCATCGCGGTGGGCTTCGTGGTCGACGACGCCATCGTCATGCTGGAGAACATCACCCGCCATATCGAGGAGGGCGAGAGGCCGATGGCCGCCGCCCTCAAGGGAGCGGGCGAGATCGGCTTCACCATCCTGTCGATCAGCATCTCGCTGATCGCCGTGCTGATACCGCTCCTGCTGATGAGCGGCATCATCGGGCGGCTGTTCCGGGAATTCGCGATCACGCTCGCCATGACCATCGTGGTCTCGGCCTTCGTATCGCTGACCCTGACGCCGATGATGGCCTCGCGCTTCCTCAAGCCGATTCACGAGGAGCATCACGGCAGGCTCTACAAGCTCAGCGAGGCCTTCTTCGAGGGCCTGGTGAACGCCTATGAGCGCGGCCTCGATCTCGTGCTGCGTTTTCGCTTCATCACCCTGCTGACCTTCTTCGCCACGGTGGCGCTGTCGGGCTACCTGTTCGTGATCATACCCAAGGGGTTCTTCCCGCAGCAGGATACCGGCCTGATCACCGGGGTCGTCGAGGCGGCGCAGGATACCTCCGTGGCCGACATGGCGCGCCATATGGAGGAACTCGGCGCCATCGTGCTCAAGGACCCGGCCATCGCCCATATGGCGATGCGCATGGGTGGCAATGGCAACACCCTCAATGACGGCACCATGTACATCACGCTGAAGCTGCGCGACGAGCGCGGCGCCTCGGCCGACCAGGTGATCCGCCGCCTGCAGCGCCAGACCGCCAAGGTCGAGGGAGCGCGGCTCTATTTGCAGTCGGCCCAGGATGTGCGCCTCGGCGGCCGGCCCTCGCGCACGCAGTTCCAGTTCACCCTGCAGGGCACCGACATCGACCAGCTCAACCAGTGGGCGCCCAAGCTGCTGGAGGCGATGAAGGCGATGCCGGAACTGCGCGACGTCGCCTCCGACCAGCAGGCATCCGGCACCACCCTGACCCTGTCGATCGACCGCGACCAGGCCGCCCGCTACGGGCTGACGCCCGACATCATCGACGCCACGCTCTACGATGCCTTCGGCCAGCGCCAGATCGCGCAGTTCTCGACGCAGCTCTCGACCTATTACGTCATCCTGGAGGTGCTGCCCTCGCTGCAGAAGAGCACGGCGACGCTGCAGCAGATCTATCTGCGCTCGCCGACCACCGGCGGCGAGGTGCCGCTCTCGGCCTTTGCGAAATGGAGCACCGATCCGGTCCGCCCGCTCGCCATCAACCATCAGGGCCAGTTCCCGGCGGTGACGATCTCCTTCAACCTGGCACCCGGCGTGGCGCTCGGGCAGGCGACGGCTGCCATCGAGGCTCTCGAAAGGCGCATGGAGCTGCCGGCCACCATCGGCTCGACCTTCCAGGGCACGGCGCAGGCCTTCCAGGACTCGCTCGCCTCGGTGCCGATGCTGATCGTGGCGGCCCTGGTGGTGGTCTACCTGATCCTCGGCATTCTCTATGAGAGCTTCATCCACCCCCTCACCATCCTCTCCACCCTGCCTTCGGCGGGCGTTGGGGCGCTGGCGACGCTGCTGCTGTTCCATTTCGACTTCAGCCTGATCGCCCTGATCGGGGTCATCCTGCTGATCGGCATCGTCAAGAAGAACGGCATCATGCTGGTCGATTTTGCCATCGTCGCCGAGCGCGACCACCGCATGAGCGCGGTGGAGGCGATAAGGCGGGCCTGCCTCCTGCGCTTCCGGCCGATCCTGATGACCACCATGGCCGCCTTGCTCGGCGGCGTCCCGCTGATGTTGGGGTCCGGCACCGGCTCGGAGATCCGCCAGCCTCTCGGCTATGCCATGGTCGGCGGCCTCATCGTCAGCCAGGTGCTGACGCTGTTCACCACGCCGGTGATCTATCTCTACCTCGACGGCTTTTCGAAATGGCTGAGAAGCGGCCGTGATTCAGGCGAGCCGAGCGAGCCGCCGGAAGCCGTCCTGGCGGGAGAGCCGAGGGAGGACCAGGATCTGGTCCTGCCCGAGCCGCGCGCGGTGGCGATGCGATGAAAGCGAGCTTTCTCAGCCGGCCCGCACGATCATCTCGATGGGCGCGATCAGCCCGTCGGCGAGGGCCGACATCACATTGCCGATGCGCAGGGCGGCGTTCTCGCCCATCAGGACCTGCGGCCCGAGCGGCGAGGGGCCGTCGCGGGCGACCTTCTCCCTCATCTCGCGGCCGAGCCGAAGGGCAAGGTCGCGATGGCTGCGCTCGAGCTCCAGGCTGAAGCCGGCCTGGGCCAGGGCCTGGCGGTAGCGGCTGGGCGGTTCCACGAAGCTGGTGGCCGAACTCATCGCCCAGGGCATCGGGTAGGGCAGGTCGCCCTTGCCCTGATGCATGATGTCGTAGACGCCGAAGCGTGCCCCCGGCCTGAGCACCCGGCGTATCTCGCGAAAGAGCGTATCCTTGTCGGCGATATTCATGCCGACATGGAACAGGGTGGCACCGTCGAAGCTCGCGGTCTCGAAGGGCAGAGCGAGAGCGCTGCCCTGCACGAAGGAGACCCGCCCCGACAAATGGCAGCGCCGGGTCACCGCCTCAGCCACCGTGACGAATTCGGCGGTGAGGTCGATACCGGTGACACTGCAGCCGAGCGCCTGTGCCAGATGCCGCGCCGGCCCGCCGATACCCGAGCCGACATCGAGCACATGCATGGCGTGGGTGAAGCCGAGATCCTCGGCGAGCTCTTCCGTGGCGGCTGCCCAACCGAGATGGAACTCGTCGATGCCGGCGAGATCACCGGTGGTCAGGTGGTCCGGATCCTTGCCGGCCGCCTCCAGCGCCGCGAAGAGCGTGCGTTCGAGCGAACCTTGCGTGTAGTGGCTGGCGACGGCGCCTTCGATGTCCATGGCCACATCCTTTCTTGGCGGGATGGTATTAAGCGGTGGCATCGTAAGTTCGGCACTCACTATACCGCGGGCGGCCAAGCAATGACAGACACGCCGCAGTATCGGCTGGAGCGCGCGGGGGACTTGCCCTGTGCACGCGCTTTGTCATAAGCGTTCTAGAAAGCGTCTTGTGATTTTTGGCGGAATTGCCAGGAGTCGCAAGGACGCCCGAGCCAAGCCATCAGGTTGGCTTGAAACAAGGAGCTGGAGGGAAAGGGCGTTTCGCGAAGACGCGCTTTGCTCCAGAGGAAACGCCGGCCCCGAAGCCGGCGCGGGTTCAAGGCCGCGGCACGATCCCGGCCGATGGGAGGAAGGCATGTCTGAGGCCAAGATCTACGACGTTCCGCGCGAATGGGCCGAGGAAGCGTATGTCGACAATGCGCGCTACCAGGCGATGTACGAGGCTTCCGTCAGCGATCCCGAGGCCTTCTGGGGCGAGCACGGCAAAAGGATCGGCTGGTTCGAACCCTATACCAGGGTCAAGAATACCCGTTTCGAACCCGATGTCTCGATCCGCTGGTTTGAGGACGGCACCACCAACGTCGCCTGGAATTGCGTTGACCGTCACGTTGCCGAGCACGGCGATCGCACTGCCATCATCTGGGAGGGTGATGATCCCTCCGAGAGCCGGCACATCTCCTATCGCGAACTCGCCAGCGAAGTGCAGCGCTTTGCCAATGTGCTGAAGGGCGAGGGCGTCAAGAAGGGCGACCGGGTCACCATCTATCTGCCGATGATCCCCGAAGCGGCCTTCGCCATGCTGGCCTGCGCCCGCATCGGCGCGGTTCATTCCATCGTGTTCGGCGGCTTCTCGCCCGACTCCCTCGCCGGCCGCATCACCGATTGCGGCTCGACCGTGGTGATCACCGCCGACGAAGGCCTGCGCGGCGGCAAGCGCGTGCCGCTCAAGGCCAATGTCGATGCGGCCCTGGCCAAGGTGGGCGGGGTCTCCTCGGTGATCGTGGTCAAGCGCACGGGCGCCCCGGTGGCGATGGTCACCGGCCGCGATCATTTCTATGCGGATCTCGCCGCCAATGTCTCCGACGAGTGCCCCTGCGAGGAGATGGCGGCGGAGGATCCGCTGTTCATCCTCTATACCTCCGGTTCCACCGGCAAGCCGAAGGGCGTGCTGCACACCACGGCGGGCTATCTCGTCTATGCCGCGATGACGCACCAATATGTCTTCGACTACCGCGAGGGCGACATCTACTGGTGCACTGCCGATGTGGGCTGGGTCACCGGCCATTCCTACATCGTCTACGGCCCGCTGTGTAACGGTGCCACCACGCTGATGTTCGAGGGCGTGCCGAACTACCCGTCGATGTCGCGCTTCTGGGAGGTGATCGACAAGCACCGGGTCACCATCTTCTACACCGCGCCCACCGCGATCCGCGCTTTGATGGGTGCCGGCGAGGAGCCGGTGAAGAAGACCTCGCGCGCCTCGCTCCGCCTGCTCGGCTCCGTGGGCGAGCCGATCAATCCGGAAGCCTGGGAATGGTATCACCGGGTGGTCGGCGACCATCGCTGCCCGATCGTCGACACCTGGTGGCAGACCGAGACGGGCGGCATCCTGATCTCGCCGCTGCCGGGCGCCACCCGGCTCAAGCCGGGCTCGGCCACCCGCCCCTTCTTCGGGGTGCGCCCCGAGATCGTCGACGCCGAGGGCAAGGTGCTGGAGGGGGCCTGCGAGGGCAATCTCGTCATCGCCGATTCCTGGCCGGGCCAGATGCGCACCGTCTATGGCGACCATCAGCGCTTCTTCGACACCTATTTCGCCGCCTATAAAGGCAAGTACTTCACCGGCGACGGCTGCCGCCGCGACGAGGACGGCTATTACTGGATCACCGGCCGCGTCGATGACGTCATCAACGTCTCCGGCCATCGCATGGGCACGGCCGAAGTCGAGAGCGCGCTGGTGGCGCATGAACTGGTGTCGGAAGCGGCCGTGGTCGGCTATCCCCACGACCTCAAGGGCCAGGGCATCTATGCCTATGTCACCCTGATGGCCGGCACCAGCGGCGACGAGACCCTGCGCAAGGAGCTGGTCGGCTGGGTGCGCCGCGAGATCGGGCCGATCGCCTCGCCCGACCTCGTCCAGTTCGCGCCCGGCCTGCCCAAGACCCGTTCCGGCAAGATCATGCGGCGCATCCTGCGCAAGATCGCCGAGGACGATTTCGGCTCGCTCGGCGACATCTCCACCCTGGCCGACCCGACGGTGGTGGAGGATCTCATCGCCAACCGCCAGAACAAGCCCAAGGGTTGAGGGGCTGAGGCTGAGGGAGCGGATGACGATGCGGCGGGCGCTTTCCATCGCGCTCGCCCTTTGTCTCGGCATGATCGCGCCGGCCGGGGCGGAGGAGGGGCCGTTGCGCCCGGACGCAGCCCGCTTCGAGGCGGCGTTCAAGCCCGGCGCGACGGCCACGGTCAATGGCGCGCCGGTGCCGCTCGACAGCCGCCTTCTCGGTGAGGTCACCGTGTCCACAGGCCAGATCGTGGCCTGTGATCCCTTTGTCTTCATCGAGGCCAGGCCCTTCATTCGTACCGTGCCGACGGGGCGCTTTCCCGTACGCATCGCGGTGATGCGTTCGCAGCGTTTCGGCGATCGCATCGCCTTTGCGCGCGTCGAATTCTCACAGGCGCCGGTCGTGACCTGGGAACGGGCGTTGGTGCCGGGCCAGGATCCGGCCAAGCTTGGCAAGGAAGAATATTACGGCTTTCCGGTCGATGCGGGCACCGGCGCCTTCCTCGATCCTGCCGTCGGCAAGGATATCGCAGCCCTGTCGACCGATCAGGTGCAGGCCATCTATGACGACTGGATCCGTCTGGGTGAGAGCTACGGCAAGGAGCATGGCCTGCCCTATTCGCTCTCGACCACCCGAGCTCCCCATTCCCTCGTGCTGTTCTCGAGCGGCTGGGGCGATGGCGCCTATCCATCCTGGTTCGGCCTGGCGGCCGATGGCAGTGTGGCGATGCTGCTGACCGATCTGCGCGTGGTGGATGACCCGCCTGGCGGGCGAGAATAGTGCCTGGCATCCCCGATCGCGCCAATTTTCGTCGCTTGCGGACTTTTGCCTTTCACAACAAGCGTCTAAACAGGATGGATCGGCCTTCCCCTTATTCCCGCCTCCACCAGAGGCGGGCCAGCTTGCCATGTTCCATCAGCGTTTTTCCCGCCAGGCTCTCAACCTCGCCTTCGACCGCATCATCCCTGGCTGGATGCGCTTGCTGGTGCGACGCAGCGAGAGCGGCATGGTCGCACTCGCGGCCGTGGTGGGCGCGCTGGCCGGCGTAGCGGTCTATGGCGTCGCCGCCACCGCACAGCTCGCCCATGAGCTGTTTTTCGGCTTGCAGGCGGAGGAGAGGCTGAGCGGGACCCTCGGCCTGCCGGTGATCCTGGCCGTCTCCATGCCGCTGATCGGCGGCCTCCTGCTCGGCCTGTTCAACCTGGTTCTGGCGCGGACCCGCTCGCCCCGCCCGGTCGATCCGATCGAGGCCAATGCCCTGCATGGCGGGCGCCTGTCGCTCACCGGCAGCATCATCGTGGTGATCCAGACCTGGATCTCCAACGCCTTCGGTGCCTCGGTGGGGCTCGAAGCCGCCTATTCGCAGATCGGCTCCGGCATCGCCTCACGGCTCGGCCTCGGCTTTCATCTGCGCCGCGCGGATCTACGCCTGCTGGTGGGCTGCGGTTCGGCCGGGGCCATCGCCGGTGCCTTCAGCGCGCCGCTGACCGGTGCCTTCTACGCCTTCGAGATCATCATCGGTACCTACGCCGTCTCGCATCTGGCGCCCGTGGCAGCAGCGGCCATTGCCGGCACCATCGTCACCCATCTGCTCGGGATCGATTCCTACGCCTTCGTCATCGATGTCGGCTACAAGCCGCAGGCCTCGTCCTTCATGGCCCTGGTCGGCCTCGGCCTGTTCAGCGCCGCCGTCGCCATCCTGGTGATGCTGGGCGTCGCCATGACCGAGAAGGGCTTCCGTCGCCTGCCCCTGCCGATCTGGCTGATGCCGGGGCTGGGCGGCCTGATGGTTGGTGGACTTGCCTTGATCACGCCGCAGGTGCTGTCGTCGGGGCATGGTGCGCTGGTGAAGATGCTCGCCGGCGGCGAACTGCCGATGCTGATGCTGGGCGGGCTGATCCTGCTGAAGGGGCTCGCCTCTTCCATCTCGCTCGGCTCGGGCTTTCGCGGGGGCCTATTCTTCGCCTCGCTCTTCCTCGGCGCCCTGATCGGCCAGTTCTATCTCGGCGGCATCCATCTCTTCTCCCTGGATACGGGGCTGACGCCCCACGCGGCGGCGCTGACCGGCATGGCGGCGCTGGCCGCGTCCGTGATGGGCGGACCGCTGACCATGAGCTTCCTGGTCCTGGAGATGACGGGTGATTTCCAGCTCACCGCCGCCGTGCTGCTGGCTGTGATCATCGCCAGCATCACCGTGCGCGAGACCTTCGGCTACTCCTTCGCCACCTGGCGCTTCCATCTGCGCGGCGAGGCGATCCGCAGCGCCCACGATATCGGCTGGGCCCGCGACCTCACCGTCGGCCGGGTGATGCGCAAGCCGGCGCCGACGGTGGACAAGGACGCCTCGCTCGTGGTCTTCCGCAACGCCCATCCGCTCGGCACCACGCATTACATCGTGGCGGTCGACACCCTCACCAATCGCTATGCCGGGCTGATCCGGGTCGCCGATGCCTATCAGGTCAGCCCCGAGATCCAGGATGGCGCCAATCCCGTCGGTAGCCTGGCGCTCTATCGCGACGAGGTGCTGACGGCGGGCATGACGCTGAAGGAGGCGACCGAGCGCATGGAAGGCTGCGAGGCCGAGGCGCTGGCGGTGGTCGACGAGGCGGGCCACGTCATCGGCCTCCTGTCGGAAGCCCATGCCCTGCGCCGCTATGCCGAAGCCGCCGACCGCGCCCGCCGCGATCTGGCGGGCGGGGTTTAGGCGCTACAGCCCTTACCGCGAGGGCTGTACCCGGGCCAGGAAGGCGAGGATCTCGTCGGCGATCTGGCGGTGCAGGGCCGTTCGGTCGCGCGTGCCGCCGTCCCGGCAGACGAAGCTCTCGCCTGGCGCGATATTCTCGATCGCGGCGGCCGCCTCCGGCAGGCAGAGCTGCATGAAGCTGAAATGGGTGGCATCGGGGATGGGCAGGTAGCGGGTGGTCGCCTGCGGCAGGGCGCTGACGAGGTAATCGGAGTCCTGCTTCAGGGCCGCGATGCCGGGCACAGGCGTTCCCGCCGCGAACACCAGCACGGGTATCCTGACAGCCGCCAGGCTTTGCGGCGTGAAGCCGAGCGCGGGTCCGAGATCGAGCGAGACGACGGCGCCGATCCTGGCGTCGCGAAGATCGGCTCCCAGCCTGGCGGGATCGGTCCCGCCATCGCGCAGCCCGACGGCCGTGAGCGCTTCGCAAAGAGGCGCGGGCGAGCAAATCGCGGGAAGACGGCTCGCATCATAGCGCCCGCCCGCCAGCGCCATCACGGTCCAGCCGCCGAGGGAATGGCCGATGGCGGCGATGCGGCCCGCCTCGATGGGGCCGGCGAGGCCGGGATCGGTGCTGACGGCATCGAGAACCCGGCTGAGATCGTGGGGACGTTCCCACAGGCGGGCGGCCTGTTCCGGCCGCTTGTCGAAGGTGGTGGTGCCGGGGTGATCCGGTGCCGCCACGACATAGCCGCGACCGGCGAGTTCGCTCGCCAGCCAGTTGAGGTTCCGCCAATTGCCGCCGAAGCCGTGCGAGAGCAGCACGAGCGGATGGCTGCCGGCGGCGGGCGGGGCATTCTCCACCACTTCGATACCCGGGAAGCTGCCCTCCCGCCCGCCGATCGACGTCAAGGGCCCGGAGGTGCCGGCCGGATACCAGAGGCGGGCCTGGAGCGGCCGCTCGCCGGCCGGGTCGGGAATGCCGATCTGTTTGGAGCCGACGGGCTCGCCGGCCAAGGCGGCATGTCCTGCCAGGCAGGCGACGAGGGCGAGAAGGACAGCGAAACGGCGCATGGAACGCTCCAGGGATGCGGTTGACGCCGCCTTCCTGCTGCGCGGTGGCCGGGGCTTGCGACCTGGAACATGTTCGAGGTCGTACCGAAAGGCGATGGGGGACCCGCTCTGTCGAGGGGGCCATCCCAGGCGATTGACGTCGCCTTCGTGAGTAGCTAGGATATCTAATATATCAGATATGGTGATGCGATGAGCGCCTTTGCCACTTTCCAGGATCGTACCGGCGGCCGGCCGCTTGCGGCCCAGCCGGGCATGACGACGGCAGCGGTCGTGCATCGGGCACTGCGCGACGAGATCGTCTCCATGGTCAGGTTGCCCGGCGAGAAGATCGCCGAGGTGGAGGTCGCCACGGCGCATGCCGTCAGCCGCACGCCGGTCCGCGAGGCGCTGCTGCGCCTGGCCGACGAAGGACTGGTCGAGATCGCGGCGCGCTCCGCCACCCGCGTGGCTCGCATTCCTGCCGCCATCCTGCCCGATGCGATCTTCGTGCGTTCGGCCGTCGAGCACGCCACCGCGCGCGCCGCCGCCCACCAGGCCCGAGGCAGCAGCGTCACCCTGCTGCGCGGCCTGATCGAACGCCAGCGCGAGAGCCTCGGGGCCGGCGACACCAACGGTTTTCACGAGGCGGATGAAGCCTTCCATGCTGCGCTCGCCATGGCGGCGGGCCGGCCTGGCGCCTGGGAGATGGTGCGTGAGGTCAAGACCCAGCTCGACCGTTACCGCCGGCTGACCCTGCCGGAGGCCGGGCGCATGCTGCGCGTCGTCGACGAGCACGGTGCCATCGTCGACGCCATCGAGGCCCACGATGCCGAGAAGGCCGGCCTTGCCATGGATCACCATCTCGATGGCCTGCGCCGCAGCCTGGCCTCCATCCGCGATCACAACCCCGACTATTTCTCGGGGGACGCCGCCGGCATCTCCGCCGCCTTCGAGACGCTGCTGTTTCGCTAGCGCCTCGCGACTTGGACAATCCAGAAAGTTCTCATGTCCCATCAATCCCTCGAAATTCGCCACGCCAGCCACCCCGAGGCCGTCAAGGGCCTGGATACGCAGGGCTTGCGCCGCGAATTCCTGATCCCCGACCTGTTCGCCGCCGGCCGCATCAAGCTGGTCTATTCCCATGTCGAGCGCATGATCATCGGCAGTGCCTGCCCGGTCGATGCGCCCCTGGCCCTGCAGACGCCGAAGGAGGTCGGGCAGTCGAGCTTCCTGGCCCGGCGTGAACTCGGCGTCATCAATATCGGCGGTCCGGGCATCGTGCGTGTCGACGGCGAGGTTCATGACATCGGCACCCGCGAGGCTCTCTATGTCGGCATGGGGGCGGGCGAGGTGGTGTTCGAAGCCGGGAATGGCGCTGTGCCGCCGCGCTTCTATCTTCTGTCGGCGCCCGCCCATCGCAGCTATCCGACGCGCCGGATCGACGCCTCGGTCGGGCGCATCCTGGAACTCGGCGACAAGAGCACCGCGAATGAGCGCAGCATCCACCAGATGCTGATCCCGGGCGCCGTCGAGTCCTGCCAGCTCGTCTTCGGCATGACCACGCTGGCGCCGGGCTCGGTGTGGAACACCATGCCCTGCCACACCCATGACCGGCGCAACGAGGTCTATCTCTATTTCGACCTTGCGGCCGAGGCGCGCATCTTCCACTTCATGGGTGAACCGCAGGAAACTCGCCACCTGCTGGTGGGCGAGGGCGATGCGGTGATCTCGCCGCCATGGTCGATCCATTCCGGTGTCGGCACCGGCGCCTATACCTTCATCTGGGCCATGGCCGGCGACAACCAGGACTATGCCGACATGGACATGGTCGCGACGGCGGATCTGCGATGAGTCCGGCCACGATGAACACGGCTTTCGCCAATCCCTTCGACCTCACCGGCAAGGTCGCGATGGTGACGGGATCGCGCACCGGGCTCGGGCAGGCTATCGCCATCGCCCTGTCGCAGGCCGGCGCCAGCATCGTCGGGGTCGATCGCGGCCCCGCCGACGAAACCCGTACGGCGATCGAGGCGCAGGGCGGCGCCTTCCTGCCCGTGACCGCTGATCTTTCCACCACCGCTCCTCTGCCAGCGATCGTCCAGTCGGCGCTTGACCGCTTCGGCGCGCTCGACATCCTGGTCAACAATGCCGGCATCATCCGCCGCGCCGACGCCCTCGACTTCACCGAGGAGGACTGGGACGCGGTCGTCGACGTGAACCTCAAATCGGCCTTCTTCCTGGCCCAGGCGGCGGCCCGCACCATGCTTGCGGCCAGGCCGAACGGCAAATCAGCTGGTGGCAAGATCATCAACATCGCCTCGATGCTGTCCTTCCAGGGCGGCATCCGCGTCGCCTCCTACACCTCGGCCAAGAGCGGGCTGATGGGGCTGACCAAGCTGCTCGCCTGCGAATGGGCCGCCAAGGGCATCAACGTCAACGCCATCGCCCCCGGCTACATGGCGACCAATAACACCGCGCCTTTGCGCGCGGATGCCGAGCGCAATGGCCAGATCCTGGCGCGCATTCCGGCCGGGCGCTGGGGCGCCCCCGCCGATCTCGGCGGCGCTGCCGTGTTCCTGGCCTCCGAGGCCTCCGCCTATGTCCACGGCATCACCATCCCGGTGGATGGCGGCTGGCTGGCGCGCTGAGCGATTTCCTTCTCCCCTTGCGGGAGAAGGTGCCCCGAAGGGGCGGATGAGGGGAGATGCACAAACCCCACGAGTGTTCGCCAGCACCCCTCATCCGTCATTGCTTCGCAATGCCACCTTCTCCCGCAAGGGGAGAAGGAATTTGCGGAGCGGCCACGTCTGGCCGTTCGCCAAAAATACAATCTGGGAGGCAGTCCATGAAGATATTGAAGGTCATCGATAGGATTCCCGGCGGGCTGATGCTGGTGCCGCTGGTGCTCGGCGCTTTGTGCAAGACCTTTGCGCCGGGAGCCGGCAGCTATCTGGGGTCGTTCAGCAACGGGCTGATCACCGGCACCGTGCCGATCCTCGCCGTCTGGTTCTTCTGCATGGGCGCCACCATCGACCTGAGGGCGACCGGCGTGGTGCTGCGCAAATCGGGCACGCTCCTGGTCACCAAGATCATCGTGGCCTGGGTCGCCACCATGATCGCGGCGCGCTTCATTCCCGATGGCGGCATCACTTCCGGCCTGTTCGCGGGCCTGTCGGTGCTGGCGATCACCGCCTCGATGGACATGACCAATGGCGGCCTCTACGCCGCGGTGATGCAGCAATACGGCACCAGGGAGGAAGCCGGCGCCTTCGTGCTGATGTCGGTCGAATCGGGACCATTGGTCAGTATGCTGATCCTCGGTGCCTCCGGCGTGGCCGTGTTCGAGCCGCGCCTGTTCGTCGGCGCCGTGCTGCCCTTCCTGATCGGCTTTGCCCTGGGCAATCTCGACCGCGACCTGCGCGAATTGTTCGGGCGCTGCGTCCATCCGTTGATCCCGTTCTTCGGCTTCGCCCTCGGCAACGGCATCGATCTCAAGGTCATCGCGCAGAGCGGCCTTGCCGGCGTGCTGCTCGGCCTCATGGTGATCGTGGTCACCGGCATTCCCCTGATGCTGGCCGACAGGTTCATCGGCGGCGGCAACGGCACGGCCGGGCTGGCGGCTTCCAGCACCGCGGGGGCGGCGATCGCCAACCCGACGCTGATCGGCGAGATGATCCCGAGCTTCAAGCCCGTGGTGCCGGCGGCCACCGCTTTGGTGGCCACGGCCTGCCTGGTGACGGCGATCCTGGTGCCGATTCTGACCGCCCTGTGGGCAAAGCGGATGGGCAGGGTGCCGGCCCCGCAGGCGGAAGCCGTGCACCGGCCTGGCGTCGAGCCGATCTGAGGCGGCCGTTGCTTCGCCTCAGCCGAACAGCGTTTCGATGGCCGAGCGCAGCACAGCCGGATCGTCCTCCGGTACCAAGGTGAGACCTGGTCGCGGAGAAAGTCCGCAGGCCGGCGTAGCGATCACGGGCAGGCCGGCCGCCAGGGCGGCGAGGAGCAGGCGCGGCTGGTGCTCGACCACGGCCGGCAGCACCACGCCGGCAAGGGTGGCGGGCATCTCGCCCGGCGCCAACAGGCGGACGGGCATATTGCCCCAGAAGCCGAGGCTCTCGCGCGCACGCCCCTTGACGGCAAGCTCGATGGGCAGGCCGTAAAGCGCCTCGCGCAGGGCATAGGCGCCCTTGCGGCCGAGGGCCGAGGCCGGAAAAAGCAGGGTGCGGCCGCCTTTCGCGGCCGGGAGTGGCCGGGCGGGGGACCAGTCGAGCAGATGGGTTCTGCCGGGGGCGAGGGCGGCGATCTCCGCATGCGGGGTCAGCAGCCGGTCGGCGGCGGCCAGGGCGGCGCTTTCGGCTGCCACGATCGCTTCCGGCGCCCGGAAGTCGGCCAGGGTGGGGCTTTCCGGGTGGTGTGCAGCAGCGGCATCGAGCCTTGCCTGCAGGACCGCGAGCGGCAGGCGCTCCATCAGCACCTCGAAGCTGCGGCCCTGCAGGGCACCCGACAGCCACAGATGCGGCAGCAGGTTCTGCGAGACCACGAGATGCGTATGCCGGTGCGACAGTCTGGCGGCATAGGCGGCGGCGAGCCGGGCATCGCCCTGCAGGGCCTTCGCCTGCAGGCTGCCGCCCGTGGCGCCCCGTAGCGCCAGCGAGCGGCGTAGGGTAGCGATGGTGGCCGTGGTCTCGCTGCCGGCAATACCGGCCGGCCAGCCATAGCGCGCGGCGCCGAGATAGCGGGAGGGCAGGAACAGGGCATCCTCGCTGCCGGCCCTCTGCTCGAGCAGGGTGGCGAATTCCGGCCAGCAGGCATCGACGAGCCAGGCCGTCGGCACGCCGGCGCGCAAGGGCCGTTCGGGATCGTTGCGATGGCAATCTTGCTGGCCGCATTGGGTGCAGTCATGCACCACCGGCCCGGCGGATGGCTTTTCCACCGGCAGCTCGGCGGCCTTGGCCCGGCCATGGCCGCGCAGCACGATCTCCAGCCTGTCCCGGCTCATCGAGGCTTCAATGCGGAAGGCGTGGGGGCTGCGGATGCGGAAATCGACATAGTTCCAGAACACGGTGGCGTCGCGGCCGAGCTGGGCGCGCGAACCGGGGACCACGCGGCTATGGGCATGGCGTTCGACGATCTCCAGCCCGGCCGCGAGGGCGGCCTCGTAGAGGGCGTTGGAAAGCTGGCAGAGGCCGCCGCCGACGCTGGCGATCAGGCAGCCTTCGCGCAGTTCCCGGCCAGGCACGTAGCCCCGGGCCCGGCTGGCCCGGCCGATCTGCTTCCAGAAGCTGAGCACGGCGCCGGCCGGCACCTCGACGCCGTCGAGCCCCTTCAGGGCCATGCGCAAATTCTGGACCTTGCCGGCGGTGAGCTCGCGGTCCCTGGTCCCAGCGAGATTGGTCCACAGGGGCGAGCCGGCCCGGCCGAGCACGGGCGCGGCGGCCAGCCGGGCCGAGCGGCCATGGCGGGCCACGGGTTCGGCTGTGAATTTCTCGCGCAGGAAGCGCAGGCCCCGCAAGGCCATCGCCTTGGCCTCGAAGGCGAGGCTGTCGGCATAATCGGGGACGCGGCGCTGCGGGAGGGCGACCATGGCGGGATCCTGGCTCGGCTGAGAACTTGCCGAGACCTTAACGGCCCCCCGCCAGGCCCGCCGTGCGCGCTGGCACACGGAGGGCAATTCTGGCTGTCGCGGGAACAGAATGAAGGATTGGGCTGGGTGATGAAGGTGACGTGAGGCCGCGACGCTCAAGCCCCCTCGCCCGCCACTTGCGGGGAGAGGGTAAGGGTGAGGGGCTTCGCAGAGTTCAGTTTTCTACGTGTTGCGCTGCCCCTCATCCCGGCCTTCTCCCCGTCAGAACGGGGAGAAGGGGTGGTCGGCGGCGCGCCCTTCCTCATAAGCTGCTATCGCGGCCTCTATCCCCGGTCGAGCCAGGCGACCTGTTCCGGTGTCAGGGCGATGTCGAAGGCCTCGAGGCTGTCGTCGAGCTCGGCGAGCGTGCGCGGCCCGATCAGGGGTACGGACGGGAAGGGCTGCGACAGCACATAGGCGAGGGCGACATGGATCGGGCGCTTGCCCAGCCGGCGTGCCAGTTCGACCGCCCGGTCCCGGCGCGCGAAATTGCGCTCGGAATACCAGACCCGGACGAGTTCCTTGTCGTCCTGCCTGTCGCGCCCGGCCCGGTCGGTGAAGAAGCCGCGCCCCTGGCTCGACCAGGCGAAATTGGGGACCTGCCGGGCGGCAAGCCAGGCCTTCCAGTCGTCGTCCGAGGCCGAGACGCAGCCGGCCCAGATCACGTCCTGCATTTCGGCGAGGGCGAAATTGTTGGAGAGCGCTCCCGGCTTCTGCTTGCCTGTCCGCTCCGCATAGGCGACCGCCTCGTCGAAACGCTCGCGTGTCCAGTTCGAGCCACCGAACGGGCCGCGGATGCGGCCGGCCTTGACCTCGGCATCCATGGCGTCGACGAATTCGCCGACCGGCACGTCGGAATTGTCGCGATGCATGAAATAGACGTCGACATGGTCGGTCTTCAGTCGTTCGAGCGACAAAGTGAGCTGCTGACCGATGAATTCGGGGCGGCAGAGCGGGGTATGCGCACCCTTGCCGATCACCACGCTGTCCTTGCGCACGCCTCGTGAGGCCTGCCAGTCGCCGAACAGCTTTTCGGTGATGCCGGCGCCATAGACGAAGGCGGTGTCGAACAGGTTGCCGCCCTTCTCGAAAAAGGCGTCGAGCAGGATGGCGGCGCTGGAGAAGGTCCTGAAATCCTCGAAGCCGAGCGCCACGGCGGAGGCGGCCGGTTCGAGGCCGGGGATGCGGCGCCGGGGAATCGGCCCGCTACCCTGCCTGAGCGCTCCACCCTTCAGGGTCTCCTTCCGCCGCTCGGGCTTCTCGATGCCGTATTCGAGCCCGATCGCCTGGCGCCATTTGTCGAGCACGCGCAGATTGCCCAGGCTGTCTGCCCAGTCCATGCCCGGCCAGGCGAATTCCTGGCGGCCTTCGCGAATGGCCCTGCCCGCGGCGTCGGCCTCGAAGGCATAGAGATGCCGCGTCTCCTCGACTGTCACCGTCTCGCTCGTGCCATCGGGCCCGATGATGCGGATCTCGCCGGTGCCGCCCTGCACGCCGCCGGCAAACCAGAAGTCCTGCACCTCGATGCGGCCTTTGGTGCCGAGGATGCGCAGCACATTGTCCTGCTTCAGCGAGATCGAGCAGGAGACTTCCGCGAGGATGCCACCGGGGAAGTGCAGCAGGGCCGAGGCCCATTCATCGACGCCGGATTGGCCGAGATGGCCGGCGCCGGAGACGCTGTCGGGCTCCGCGAGATCCTTGCCCGAGGCGGCACCGGCGATCAGCCGCGCCATCGAGACGGGATAGCCGCCGACGTCGAGGATGCCGCCGCCCGCCAGGTCGTTGGCATAGAGCCGGTGCTCGGGCTTGAACGCCGGCATGGCAAAGCCGAAGCTGGAGCGGATCAACCTGACTTCGCCGATCGTGCCTGACCGGATCAGTTCCACCAGCTTCAGGGTCTGCGGGTGCTGTCGATACATGAAGGCCTCGCCCAGGAAGGTTCCGGCCTTGCGGGCGGCATGCATCATGGCATCGGCCTCGAAAGCCGTCAGTCCCATGGGTTTTTCCACCAGCACATGCTTGCCGGCCTCGGCTGCCTTGATCGCCCATTGCGCGTGGCCGGGATGGGGGACGGCGATATAGACGGCATCCACCTGCGTATCGGCCAGCAGCGCCTCATAGCCCCGATGGATGCGGGCGCCGGAGAAGGCTTCGGCAAGGCCCGGCCTGTCGGGATCGCGGGTGCCGATCGCCGCGAGGACGCCGCTCTCGGAATCGGCCAGGCCGGCAGTGAAGGCCTTGGCGATGGCGCCGGGCCCGATGATGCCCCAGCGGATCTTGTCTTTCTCGGTCATGTCGGTCTTTCCAAACACTTTCAGGACATGGGGATGCTGCGCTTCAGCGCAGGCGCTGGCCGTCTTTGTCGAACAGCAGGGCGCGGTGGCGAGGGATGGCGACGGTGAGCTGGCGCTCCTCGGCCCATTGGCGGGAATCGTCGCGCTGGATGATCAGCGGCTCGGCGGAGGCGGTGCCGGCATAGACATAGGAGGTGGCGCCCAGATGCTCGGCCATGTCGACCTCGATGGCGAGATCGGCGTCGCCGCTGCCTCCAGGCCCGAAATGTTCGGGGCGGATGCCGATGCTGACTTCGGCGCCTGTTGCCGGCGCCGGGCCGGCGAGCGGCACCGCAAGGCGCGCGCCTTTCTGGTTGACCAGTTCGACCGTAACGCCGCCGGCTTCGGCCGCGACGGTGCGGCCCGCCAGGAAGTTCATCTTGGGGCTGCCCATGAAGCCGGCGACGAAACGGTTGGCAGGATCCTCGTAGAGCTCGAGCGGACGTCCGACCTGCTCGACATTGCCGCCGCGCAGCACCACGATCTTGTCGGCCAGGGTCATCGCCTCGGTCTGGTCGTGGGTGACGTAGATCATGGTGACGCCGAGTTCGCGGTGGAGTCTCGCGATCTCCACTCGCATCTGCACCCGCAATTCGGCGTCGAGATTCGACAGGGGTTCGTCGAACAGGAAGACCTGGGGATCGCGCACGATCGCCCGGCCAATCGCCACGCGCTGGCGCTGGCCGCCCGAGAGCTGCTTGGGCCGGCGCTGCATAAGATCGGTGATGCGTAGGATCTCGGCCGCCCGTGTCACCCTCCGGTCGGTATCGGCCTTGGGATTGCCGTTCATCCTGAGGCCGAAGGAGAGATTTCGCTCCACCGTCATGTGCGGATAGAGGGCGTAGGACTGGAACACCATGGCGATGCCGCGATCGGCCGGCTCGACCTCGTTGACCACCTGGCCGCCAATGCTGATCTCGCCGCCGGAAATGTCCTCGAGCCCGGCGATCATGCGCAGCAAGGTGGACTTGCCGCAGCCCGAAGGGCCGACGAAGACCACGAATTCGCCGTCCGCGACGTCGAGGTCGACGCCGTGAATGATCTCGAAACTGCCGAAGCGCTTGACCACGGAACGGAGCGTGAGGCCTGCCATGTCGCTCTTGTCTCGCTTTCTTGAGATTACTTGACGGCGCCGGCCGCGATGCCGGCGATGAAATGGCGCTGCAGGAGGAGGAAGACGGCCAGCATCGGCGCGGTCAGCAGCACGGCCCCGGCCATGATGCCGCCCCAGCTCACATTGGAGATGCCGATCAGGCTGCCCAGCGCCACCGGCGCTGTGAACATCGCCTTGTCGCCGGCGATCAGGAGCGGCCACAGATAGTTGTTCCAGCTCGTCAGGAAGAGGATGATGCAGAGCGCCGCCAGGGTCGGGCGCGCCAGCGGCAGGGCCACGAACAGGAAGATGCGCCACTCCCTGACGCCTTCCACCCGCGCTGCGTCGAACAGCTCCACCGGCATCATGGTGAAGGCCTGGCGCATGAACAGCACGCCGAGCGAATTGAACAAGGGCGGTACGATCAGGCCGAACCAGCTATTGGCCATGCCGAGGTCGCGTGCGACCAGGATGAATTGCGGGATGATCACCACGAAGAAGGGCAGGGAGATGGTGCCGAGGATGATGGCGAGCACTGCGCCGCGGCCGAAGAAGCGGTAGCGCGCCAGAGCCCAGCCGGCCATGGCGGTCAGCCCGGCCGAGAGCACGGTATAGGCGAGCCCGACCACGATCGAGACGGTCATGGCATGCAGGAAGTTGGTCGTGCGCTGCAGATTGGCGAGGTTGTCGAGGAAATTCGCGCCGAACCAGAACGACAGGCCCGGTGCGTAGATGCCGTAGTCGGGCATGGTGGCGAACACGCCCATCATCCAGAGCGGAAACAGCCAGACGAGCGCCATCGGTGCGATCAAGGCGTGCAGGATGACGGCGTTGAGCCTTTGGCGGTTGGAGCGGGTCATCGCGGTTCCCTCGACAGGCGCAGCTGGACCAGCGAGACGATCACCGCCAGGGCCGCGATGGTGTAGGCGATGGCGGAGGCATAGCCGACATTGCCGGAGAGGAAGGCCTGGCGGTAGAGCAGCAGGCCGAGGGTCTCGGTCGCCCCGCCCGGCCCGCCATGATTGGTGATCAGGAAGGGCTCGGTGAAGAGCTGCATGGTGCCGGAGATCGACAGGATCACGCAGAAGGTGATCACCGGCTTCAGGAGCGGCAGGGTGATGTGGATGAACTGGCGCAGCTTGGAGACGCGGTCGAGCGTGGCCGCCTCGTAGACGTCGCCCGGTATCGACTGCAGGCCGGCGAGGATGATGATGGCGTTGTAGCCGGTCCAGCGCCAGGTCAGCGCTATCATCACCAGGGCCAGCGCGGCCGTCGGATTGGAGAGCCAGTCGATGGCGGGCAGGCCGATGGCGGCGGCGAGCTTGTTCACCACGCCGAAATCCTGGGCGAAGATCAGCCGGAACACCGCCGAATAGGCGACCTCGCCCACCACGACGGGGGCGAAGAAGGCGAAGCGGAACAGGCCCTTGGCCTTGAGCAAAGGCGAGTTGAGGAAGACGGCGATCACGGTGGCGAGGCCGATCATCACCGGCACCTGGATGACCAGGATGATCAGCGTGTTCTTCAGGGCGTTGAAGAAGGCGGGATCGGAGATCAGGCGCCCCCAATTGGCTGCCGGCCTGAACTGCCAGGGCGACACCCGGGTCTGATGCAGCGAGATCACGAAGGAGGAGATGATCGGCCAGATCCAGAAGGCGAGGAAGATCGCCAGATAGGGCGCGAGGAAGCCATAGGCCGCGCGATTGTGCCGCTGCATCGGAGGGACTCCGCTGGGGAAGAGGACGTTTGACCGGAGGCTAAACAGAATGTGGCACGACCAGCCTTCTCCCCTTGCGGGTGTCGTCAACCCTCTTGAGTTGACTAGAGGTGGCATTGCGGAGCAATGACGGATGAGGGGTGTTGGTGATCAACCAACAAGGGATGCGTTTCTCCCCTCATCCGCCCCTTCGGGGCACCTTCTCCCGCAAGGGGAGAAGGTAGGTCGCGCCCTTCCCCGCTACTGCGCCACCGGCAGGCCCGAGGCTGACGAGATCTGGTTGGCGGCATCATCCAGCGCCGCCTTGGCATCGGGGTAGCCGCCGCCAAGGAACTTGGTCTGCACGGTCTTCAGCGCGGCCTCGGCATCGTTGAGGAAGGCGGTGCCGTGGGTGGACTTGATCTTGGGCAGGGTGGCAAGAATGTCGGTCCAGATCGCCTGGTTGCCCCAATAGGGCTGGCCCTGCTTCACATAGGGGTCCTCCAGCGCCGAATTCAGCGAGGGCACCAGGCCATAGGCCTTGAGCATGGTGACCTGGCCCTCATCGGTGGAGAGGGCGTATTTGACGAAGGCGAAGGCCGCTTCCTTGTTCTTCGAGCCGGCGGGGATCGCCAGCGACGAGCCGCCGATATTGGCGGCGCGCGGGCCGTCCGCCGTGAGGCTCGGCATGCGGTAGACTCCCCATTTGCCGGCAAGCTCGGGGGCGTTGGTGCGGATCGTGCCTTCGTACCAGCCGCCGAACATGATGGTGGCGACCTTGCCGGCCTTCAGGGCCTGGATCTTGTCGGACCAGCCGGCCGAGATGATGGTACCCGCGTCCTTGAGCTGCTTGAGCTTGTCGTAGACGGCGATGCAGGCGGGCGCATTGACCGTGACGGCGCTGGCGTCCGCGGCGAAGTAGTTGCAACCCTGCTCGTTGCCGACCATGCGGAACCATTCGGTAGTGCCGTCGCCGTCGAGATCGGTGGCGCTCATGGTCACGCCGGGATTGGCTGATGCCACCTTTTTGCCGGCAGCGATGAAATCATCCCAGGTCTTGATGCCGGCCGGATCGACGCCGGCCTTCTCGTAGAAGTCACGCCGGTAATACATCACCACCGGGCCCGAATCCCAGGGCATGGCATAGGCGGCCTCGCCCTTTTCGAGTTCCGCCCGCTTGAAATCGGCGAACTTGCCGGCGACCTCCGCCGTGTAACCGAGCGGCTTGAGATCGGCGAAGCAGTCGGGGAACTGGTTCCAATAACTCTCCGCCTTGTAGTTCTCGATCGAGACGACGTCGGGCAGGCCCGCTCCGCCGGCGGCGCAGCCGGCCTGGGTCTTGGAGAAGACCTGGGCGTTGCCGAGATCCTCCACCGTGACCTTCACATTGGGGAATTGCTTGTTGAAGCCTTCGATATTGGCCTTCAGCGAGGCGGCGGCGATGTCCCAGCTCCAGACCCGGATTTCTCCCGACTGGGCCGAGGCGGCAGTGGCGTGAAGGCCCGCGGCCAAGCAGAGTGCAGTGGATGCGATCCACCGCACTCTGCAAAGCGCTAAATATCCGCGGAATTGCCCGATTTTACGAACTGGTTCGCAAAGTCGGGCAATTCCGCTAGGTGCCAGCGCGGCGCAGCCGATCGTCTTGCGCATTCCATTCCTCCCCTTTTCATTTGCTCTTGTGTGGCGGGAAGCTACTTTAGGCAGGCAGCACGGTCTGTCTGCGATAAAGGGAAGATGGACTTGCCTGAAAGTAAGATGCAGGAACGCTCCTATTATCAGCCGACGGCCAACAGCGTCGAAAACCTGCCGACGGTGCTGCAGACCTTCCACAATACGCCGCGCGTCATGCTCTCGCCCCACTGGCACGCCCAGGTCGAGGTGAACTTCATCGTCCAGGGCTGGGTGCATTATCGCATGGCCGGCTACGAGCTCAGGCTGGCGGCGGGCGACATGGTGCTGTTCTGGGGCGGCCTGCCGCACCAGATGGACGATGCCTCCGACGATGCCATCTATGCCGGCGCGCATCTGCCGCTGGTGCATTTCTTCCGGCTGCGGCTGCCCGAAGAGGTGCCGGCCCGGCTGATGGCCGGCGCGACCCTGCTCATCCGCGAGACCGACTCGTCGGATGGCGCCAATTTCGCACGCTGGAACGGCTACACCCGCTCGGGCGACATGGTGCGTGCGCAGCACGCCGTGAGCGAATTGCTGCTGCGGCTGGAACGGGTGCGATTCGAGCCCTATGCCCTGTTGCCCAGCCTCGATGCCCATGCCGGCCAGGCCAGCGCCGCCGATCCGCAGGCCCTGCGCCATGTGCGCAACCTGTGCGACTTCATCGCCGACAATTTCCTCGACGACATCGACAGCGCCGACATCGCGGCGGCCGCCGACCTCCATCCCAAATATGCCATGAGCCTGTTCAAGAAATGCACGGGCATGACGCTGAACGACTATGTCAGCCTGCTGCGCCTGTCCTATGCGCAGGCGCGCCTGATCAGCGGCGACGGCAATATCCTGCGGGTGGCGATGGAGTCGGGCTTCGGTTCCCTCTCGGGCTTCAACAAGAGCTTCCGCAAGATCGCCGGCATGTCGCCCTCCGATTTCCGGCGCAGCGGACAGGGCGAGCGCCCCATACTCGCCCCGGTCGAACCGGGAACGGCGCCTCAGGCCTGACGTTTCCCATCAAAATTCGTCAATTCACTTGAAATATTTGCCCTCTGTGGCGAAAAAATCACCTTTTCGTCACGATTGATATGCTACAGATCCCTCATCTGAGCGCCGCTTTATTGCCCCGCCGGTTATAGATTTTCACATTTCCGAGTTTTCCATGCCCCGTCCCGTTGCCGGCGCGGCGCTGGAGCCTGCCGTGCGGCGGGAGCCCCAGCCGTCCTTCGCCGAGTTTGTTCTCGTGATTGCCCTGATGATGGGGCTCAGTTCCCTCTCCATCGACAATCTCCTGCCAGCCTTCTCCGCCGTGCGGTCGGAATTCGGCATTGCCGATGCCAACCGCATGCAGCTGATCATCACCGCCTATATGGCGGGCTTTGCCATCATGCAGCTGGCCTGGGGGCCGATCTCCGATTCGATCGGCCGCCGCAAGGTGCTGATGATCGGCCTGGGCATCTATACGGCCGGCACGCTCCTGGCGATCTTCGCCCCCAGCTATGAGGTGTTGCTGGCCGCCCGCGCCATTCAGGGCCTCGGCGCCGGCTCGGCGCGCGTGCTCTCCATTGCCATCGTGCGCGACCGCTACGAGGGCCGCGAAATGGCGCGGGTGATGTCGCTCACCTTGATGATCTTCATCATCGTGCCGGTGATCGCGCCGGCCACGGGCAGCGCCTTCCTGATGCTGGGCGACTGGCGCACCATCTTCATGAGCATGCTGGGCCTGGTGCTGGTGGTGGTGTTCTGGTTCGGCCTGCGCATGCCCGAGACGCTGCATCCCGAATATCGCCGGCCGCTGTCGCTGCCCGCCGTCGCCAGCGGCATGCGCCGGGTGGTGACCACACGCGCCTCCTTCGCCAACATGCTGGCGATGGGCCTGGCCATGGGCTGCCTGATGACCTATCTCGGCTCGTCCCAGCAGATCTTCGAGACCGACATCTACAAGCTCGGCCCGCTCTTCCCGCTGGCCTTCGCACTGATCGCCATCTGCATGGGCCTGGCTTCCTTCGCCAATTCCCGCCTGGTGAGGCGGCTCGGCATGCACCGGCTGTCGCGCTTCGGCATGGTCGGCTTCTGGCTGATGGCGATGCTGCTGCTCGGCCTCGCCGTGCTGTTCCAGGGCCGGCCGCCGCTGATCTATTTCGGCATCGTCATGGGTGTGGCGCATTTCCTGCTCAGCCTCACCATGCCGAATTTCAACGCGCTGGCGATGGAACCGGTGGGCGATATCGCCGGCACCGCTTCCTCCTTCATCGGCTGCGTCACCACGCTGATGGGCGCGGTGATCGGCGCGGTGATCGGCGAAGCCTATGACGGCACCATCTTCCCGCTCGCCTGTGGCTATCTCGGCCTCTCCAGCCTGTGCATGCTGGTGCTGGTGTGGTCGAGCGAACGCGAGGCGGCGGTTCCCGATCCGGCAGCGACCCCGGCGCTGGTGGCGGGGGAGTGAGCAGAGCGGGAGGTCCTAACCTCCTGCTCATCTTTTCCAGCCACACTGGCGGAATGAACGCTTCGCCGCCCATCCTCGTCGCCGCCGCCGACCTTGCTGCCGCCAAGGTGCAATGGCTGGCCTATCTTGCCGTCGAGCGGCGCATGAGCCCCAAGACGGTGGAGGCCTATGACCGCGACGTCACCACCTTCCTGCGCTTCCTGACCGGCCATTTCGGCGAGCCGCCGGGGCTCGACGACATCGCTTCCCTCGCTCCGCGCGACGTCAGGGCCTTCCTGGCCGCGCGCCGGGCCGATGGGCTGAAGCCGCGCTCGTTGATGCGGGCCCTGGCGGCGACGCGGGCCTTTGCCCGCTTCCTCGAGCGCCAGGGCCATGGCGCCAGTGCGGCGCTGTCGGCGGTGCGTGGGCCCAAACTGCCGCAAAGCCTGCCTAAGCCGCTGTCGCCCGAGGCCGCCCGCAAGGTGGCTTCCGCCGATGCCCGCCTGGGTGAGGCGCGCGAACCCTGGATCCTGGCCCGCGATGCCGCCGTGCTGGCGCTATGCTATGGGGCGGGCCTGCGCATTTCCGAAGCTCTTGGCCTGACGCGCAAGGATGCGCCGGTCAGCGGGCGCGACAGCCTCACCGTCATCGGCAAGGGCAACAAGATGCGCTCGGTGCCGGTGATCGCGCCGGTGGTGCAGGCTGTGGAGGATTATCTGAAAATACTGCCCTATCCGGGCGGCCCGGACGATCCGCTCTTCGTCGGCGCGCGGGGTGGCCCCCTGTCGCCCCGCATCATCCAATATGCCATGCAGCATCTCCGGGGGGCTTTGGGCCTGCCGGACAGCGCCACGCCGCATGCGCTACGCCATTCCTTCGCCACCCATCTGCTCGGGCGCGGCGGCGACCTGCGGTCCATCCAGGAACTGCTTGGCCATGCCAGCCTGTCGACCACGCAGATCTACACCAAGGTCGACGCCACCGAGTTGATGCGGGTCTACCAGTCGGCCCATCCTCGAGCAAAACGCGTTCAAGTGTGAACGCTTATTTGCTGTCGCTCTTTGTTTGGACACGTCTTTGCGATTCTTGGCGATTACGCCCGATCGCAAAACGCCATGGAGCGCGAAGTTGAGCTGCTCCGGGTGCACGGGCAGGATGTCCGTGCACCCGGGAATAGTCTGCTTATAGCGCTGCTTCGACCATGATCTCGACGTCGAGGCCGGGGCCGGCGAGCTTGGCTTCCACCGTGGCGCGGGCCGGGGCCTGGCCGGCGACCACCCAGGCGTCCCAGGCCTCGTTCATCTCGGCCCAGGTGCCGATATCGGTGAGCCAGATATTGGCCTTGATCACCTTGGTCTTGTCGGTACCGGCCTGCTTCAACGTCTCGTCGATCTGGGCTAGGATGTCGGCGGTCTGCTCCTTGACCGACTTGCCGACCGTGGTCTCGGCGACATAGCCGGACAGGTGGATCTTGTCGCCATGGATGACGGCATCGCTCATGCGGTTGCCGGCGCCGATACGCTTCAGGGTCATGTCAGTCTCCAGTTTGGTTGAACGGGTTACTCCGCGCGCGGAGGGCGCGACAGCAATTGCTTGATGGCCTGGTCGATGCTGGCCTTGCCGGCCACCAGGTCGGAGACGGCGGCGGCAATCGGCATGTCGACATGCCTCTTCCTTGCCATATCGGCCAGGATCGGGGCGGTCCAGACGCCCTCGGCCAGGCCGACATCGGCGATCGCCGTTTCCAGGCCGATGCCCTTGCCGAGTTCCTCGCCGAAGCGCCGGTTGCGCGAGCGCGAGGATGTGCCGGTGAGGATGAGGTCGCCGAGGCCGGACAGGCCCGCCAGCGTCTCCGGGCGGGCGCCGAAGGCGAGGCCGAAACGGGTGAGCTCTGCGAAACTGCGTGCAAGGAGAGCGGCCACCGTACTTTCGCCGAAGCCGCGCCCGGCGGCGATACCGGCCGCAATGGCGAGCACGTTCTTGGCCGCTCCGCCGATCTCGACGCCGCGCAGATCGTCTGTGTGGTAGAGCCGGAAGGTCGGGGAACCGATCAGCCGGGCAAGGCGCTCGCCGAGCGAACCGTCGGCGCAGGCCAGCGTCAGGGCAGTCGGATAGGCCTTGGCGATGTCGGCGGCAAAGCCCGGCCCGGAGAGTACGGCGGGAACGCAGGCCGGCAGGATCTCGGTGGCGATCTGCGAGACGAATTCGCCGCTCGTGCGCTCGATACCCTTGGCAGCCAGGATGAGCGGGGTATTGGCGGCAACCATGCCAGCCAGCCGCCCGCAGACGTCACGCAGGGCCTGGGTCGGAACTGCCAGGATCAGGGCATCGGCGCGCGCTGCTTCTGCGAGATCGGCGGTGGGATGGATGGCTTCGGGCAAGGCAAGGCCGTCGAGCCTTGGCAGCCGGCGCGCCCCCGCCAGTTCGGCCATGGCCGCGGCATCGCGCCCCCACAGGCTGACATCACGGCCGGCGCGTGCGGCAGCGCAAGCCAAGGCGGCGCCGAAAGCGCCGGCGCCGATCACGCCGATACTCTTCAATCCCGACGCACTCAAGCTTTGGCTCCCTTGCCGACACCGGCCTTGCCGAGGCCCTGCTTGCCCGCTCCCGGTGCGTTGGGGTCGAGCGGCCAGCGCGCCCGCGGGCTGACGTCGAGGCCGTCGGTGATGCCGGCGGAGAGGCGCTCCGCCCCCGCCCAGGCGATCATGGCGCCATTGTCGGTGCACAGGGCAGCCGGCGGCATGACGATGCGCAGGCCCGTCTCCGCGCCGAGGCGCTGCAGGCCGCGACGGATGGCGAGATTGGCGGCAACACCACCCGCGATCACCAGGGCGCTGGGGGATTGTCCCGCGGTGTCGCGGAATCGCCTCAGGCCGACGCGGGTGCGGTCGACCACCATGTCCACCACCGCCGCCTGGAAGGAGGCGCAGAGGTCCCTGATATCCTTGGCGGCGAGCGGCGCCAGCCTCTCGGCTTCGAGCCGGACCGCCGTCTTCAGGCCCGACAGCGAGAAATTCGGATCCGGCCGGCCCTGCAGCGGGCGCGGAAAGGCGAAGCGGGCGGCATCGCCGCTCATCGCCTGCGCCTCGACGGCGGGGCCGCCGGGATAGCCCAGGCCCAGCATCTTGGCGGTCTTGTCGAAGGCCTCGCCGATGGCGTCGTCAATGGTGGTGCCGAGCCGGACATAGTCGCCGAGGCCGCGCACGGCCAGGAGCTGGGTGTGCCCGCCGGAGGCGAGCAACAGGAGATAGGGGAAGGTAACCTGGTCGGTGAGGCGCGGCGTCAGCGCATGCGCCTCCAGATGGTTGACCGCGACCAGCGGCTTGCCGAGCGAGAGGGCGAGCGCCTTGGCGGTGGTGAGGCCGACGATCACGCCGCCGATCAGGCCCGGCCCCGCTGCGGCGGCGATGCCGTCGAGCTTGTCGAAGCGGACATTGGCCTCTTCAAGGGCCTGTTCGATGATGTGGTCGAGCACCTCGACATGGGCGCGCGCGGCGATCTCCGGCACCACGCCGCCATAGGCGGCATGCTCGGCGATCTGCGACAGCACGACATTGGACAGAATCTCGCCCTCGCCGTCCTGATTGCGTGCGACGATGGCGGCGGAAGTTTCGTCGCAGGTGGTTTCGATGCCGAGAACGAGCATGGGGCGGGCGGGTACCTAAGTGCTTTGCGATGTGATGGATCACCAGGAATCGCAAAGACGCGTTGCAAAGGAAAGCCACAGCAAAGATACGCTTACGCCGAAACGTGCCCTTGCTTTTGGAGCTGATGGTCCACCCTATAGCACGATCCGCCCGCCGGGATAGGGGCGAGGCCATGCCCGCCCAGCACGGGAGGCTCCCGTTTCAGCCGTGCCAATGCGAGCAGCGGATCACCGAGCAGAAATTGCCGCGCTCGAAATGCGGCTCCTTGTCGGCGATCACGTCCGCTTTGACATTGCCGAAGGTGGTCTGGGGCTTGTGCCGGATACCCTCGTAGAAGGCCTGGATGATGTCCTCCTTGAAATGCGACGTGCGCGGATGGGCATCGACCACGGCCTCGCGTTCGGCATCGCCATATTGATGATAGGTCAAGCCGAGAACGTCCATCTCGACGCCCGCCGTCACCAGGGCGACCACGGGATGCATGTGCTCGGGAATGCCGGGCGTGGTGTGCAGCGCGATCGCCGCCCAGACGAGGTCGATGTCGGCAGGCGTGATGCCGCGGCTCGCCAGGAAGTCGCGGGCGGCATTGGCGCCGTCGACCTCGAAGCGCTCGGTTGCGCTGCTATGGGCTGGCATCAGGCCGATGTCGTGGAACATGGCGCCGGCATAGAGGAGCTCGGGATCGAAATTGAGCCCGCGGCGCCTGCCGGCCAGCGCGCCGAAATAGAACACCCGGCTGGAATGGTGGAACAGGAGCGGGGTTTCGGTATCGCGGATGAAGGCGGTGATGTCGCGGCACAGGCGGCTGTCCGGGATTTCGATGCCTGAAATGGCGGTCATTTCGATGTCTCCAGTGGATTTCACTGGCGCAGAGCCTAGGCTCACCCTAGGTATGTCTTCAATTGATGTATTACGCCGATTTATGCCAAAACCGGTTGCAAGCGGACGCCGATGTCAGGAATGCTCATGTCTGGGAACGAGACCAAGACCATTGCGATACTGGCCCTGCAGGGCGTGCAGCTGCTCGACGTATCCGGGCCGATGGATGTGTTCGCCGAGGCCAATACGCAGGCCGGCCGGGAGGCCTATCGCCTCCTTGTCGCGTCCCGAAGCGAGGAGGCGATCCGCAGTTCCTCGGGCGCCCGCCTGCTGCCCGACATCGTGATCGGGGCGGATGGCGGCGAGCCCGTCGATACGCTTCTCGTTGCCGGCAGCCCCAACGCAGCGGTGACCGAACCCGATGCGGCCGTGCTCGCCTGGCTGAAGCGGGTGGCTGCCACGACGCGGCGCTATGGGTCGGTCTGCGCCGGAGCCTTCGTCTTGGCCGCTGCCGGGTTGCTGGCGGGCCGGCGGGTCGCTACCCATTGGGCCGTGGCGGATCGTCTGGCCCGGGCCTATCCCGACATTGCCGTGGACCCCGACGCCATCCACATCCGCGACGGGCGCCTGCGTACCGCGGCCGGCGTGACGGCCGGGCTCGACCTTGCCCTGGCGCTGGTTGAGGAGGATCTGGGACGGGACATCGCCATGCGCGTCGCCGCGCAACTGGTGATGTTCTTCAAGCGGCCCGGCGGCCAGATGCAGTTCAGCCGCCGCGAGGAAGCCCTTCCCGCCGGGCGCTCGGCCCTACAGGAGCTCCAACGCTGGGTGGTCGCCAATCCAGCCGAGCGGCACAGCGTCGCCAGCATGGCCAGGCGCCTCAATCTGAGCCCGCGTCATTTCGCCCGGCTCTTCGCCACGGAGGTCGGCGTGACGCCGGCGGGTTGGGTGGAGGCGGCTCGTATCTCCGTGGCCCGGCGCCTGCTCGAGACAGGTCAAAACCCGCCCAAACAGGTGGCGGCGGCTTGTGGGTTCGCCAATGCCGACGTGTTGCGTCGGGCCTTCATGCGGCATGTCGGTGTCACGCCTGCCGATTATCGCCGGCGCTTCACGCCGGAGGATTGACCGGCGCCATCGGCCTTGGCGGGGGAAAACGGCCGGCCGGGGTTTGCCTGGCTGCCGTCGGAAACGCTAAACGTTTCACCACTGCCGGATCATTGAGTCGGCGAGAAAGGGGGAAGCATGGGCGAACAATTCGACATGTTTCGGACCGAGGCGCTGCCGGAGAGGCGCCCACCGGCCACCCGGGCCAAGCGTGCCCTTCCCGCACCGGCCCGCCAGCACGAGGCGCTCGACGAGGCTGCCCTGGTCAGCATGCTCGAAGCAACCGGCCGCTACCGCATCCTGCGCAAGCTGGAGCCGCGCCCCGTCATCCCACGGGACAGGAGCCGGTTTTCGCGCCTGGCGGTCGTCGTCGATACCGAGACCACCGGTCTCGACCATGAGAAGAACGAGATCATCGAGCTCGGCATGGTGGCGGTCACCTATGATCCGGCCGGCCAGGTCGGCGACGTCGTGGGCGTCTTCAATGCCCTACGCCAGCCCGGGGAACCGATCCCGCCCGAGATCACCAGGCTGACCGGCATCACCGACGCCATGGTGGCCGGCAAGCATATCTCGCCGGCCGAAGTCGAGGCCTTCATCGAGCCCGCGGACCTGGTCATTGCGCATAATGCGCGGTTCGATCGCCCCTTCTGCGAGCGCTTCGCGCCGGGATTCGCACCCAAGCCCTGGGCCTGCTCGAATGTGGAGATCGCCTGGTCCGACCGTGGCTTCGAGGGTACCAAGCTCGGCTATCTCCTGGGACAATCGGGCTATTTCCACAACGGGCATCGCGCGGTCGACGATTGCCATGCGCTGCTGGAGGTGCTTGTCCGGCCGAGCGGGCCGGGCAAGACCGCGCCTTTCGCCGAACTTTTGAAGGCCTCGGAACGCGCCCGGATCAGGATCTCGGCGACCAACAGTCCCTTCGACATGAAGGATCGGCTCAAGGCGCGTGGCTATCGCTGGAACGACGGCAGCAATGGCCAGCCCAAGAGCTGGTGGACCGAAGTCGGGGAAGAGGACGCGGAGGCGGAGCTGAAATTCCTCCGCGCCGAGATCTATCAATGGCCGGAGGCCCGGCCCCTGACGCAGCGCCTGGCCGCGACGGATCGGTTCAAGGCGTAGCCGGGTGGGCTTGCTCCTCCGGCCGCCTGTCTTCGGAGCGTTCAGGCCGCCAGATTGTGCCGGAACCAGGAAACCGCGCTGCCCACGATGGTATCGATCCCGCGGTGCTGGGGATGCCAGCCCAGCAATTCGGCGGCCTTGGTGGCGGCAGCGTAGAGACTGGCGGGATCGCCGGGCCGCCGCGGCTGGAAGCGGATGTCGAGCTTGCGGCCGGTGCAGCGCTGCACCGCCTCGAGGATCTCGATCACCGAGGTGCCGATGCCGGTGCCGAGATTGAAGGCCGAGCTTTCGCCGCCGGCCTTGAGATAGTCGATCGCCCGCACATGAGCGTCGGCGATGTCGGCGACATGCACATAGTCTCGGACGGCCGAACCGTCGGGCGTGGGATAGTCCCGGCCCAGCACGTTGAAGATGGGCCGATGGCTGAGGGCGGCCTGGATGGCGAGCGGGATGACATGGGTTTCCGGCTCATGGCGCTCGCCCAGCTCGCCATCAAGATCGGCCCCGGCGGCGTTGAAATAGCGCATCGCCGCCCATTTCAAGCCATAGGCGGTGCCGTAGTCGGCCAGGGCATGCTCGACCGCCAGCTTGGTCGCGCCATAGGGGCTGATCGGGTTGCGCGGGGCGTTCTCCAGGATCGGCAGGCAGGTGGGAACGCCATAGGTCGCGCAGGTCGAGGACAGGATGAAGGTCTCGATCTCGTTCTGGCGCACGGCCTCAAGCAGGGTCAGCGAGCCCACGACATTGTTGGAATAGTATTTGGCGGGATCGGCGACCGATTCGCCCACCGTGGAGCTGGCCGCAAAATGCATCACCGCTTCGGGCTTGTAGTGGGTGATCACCTTGTTGAGAAAGGCGCTGTTGCGGATGTCGCCGACTTCCAGCGGGCCCCATTTGACCGCATCGGCATGGCCCAGGGAGAGATTGTCGACGACGACGGGGTCGTAACCCGCCAGGGCCAGGGCCTTGCAGGCGTGGCTGCCGATATAGCCGGCGCCACCCGTTACCAGAACACGAGTCATGTTGGTTCCCATACTTGCAGGGCTCAATCGGCCCGGTCCCGCGTATCGGGACTTCTCACTGCGATTGGCCTGTCAGGTGCGTCACTGCTGTTAACCAAGATGTACCCCCAGATCGCCGGCCCGGCTAGCTGGGAATGAGCGGTATCGCCGCACCGAAAGGATAAGGGGCTGCCCGCCCGTCCCCCCTCCCAAAAGATTGAGCCACCCGCTCATTTCGACGGCGGCGATGGGACCGACCTCCCACCGGGCAGGAAGGCCAGCCGTGCCGGCGAGGCGTGGTGGAACGCCAGGCCGCAGGATGCTTCTAGCCGTAAACCGCGGCACGGAGGGCCTCGGGATAGGCACCGCCGACACCGGCGACCGCCGTGTTGGTGAACATCACCACCGAAAGCCTGCGCGCGGGATCCACGAACCAGCTGTGACCATAGACGCCGCCCCATTGCCAGCATCCGGGCGAGCCGGGCAGGCCGGCAATGGCGGGATCGCGCAGAATCGACCAGCCGAGGCTGAAGCCGCAGCCAGGGTCCTCGATGTCGAGATCGGCGACCGCATCCTCGCTCAGGAGGCGCTGGCTCTCCGGCGAGAGGATCGGTGCCCCGCCGCCGCGGACCGCTTCGAGAAAGGTGAGGAAGTCGCCGGCCGTGCCCACCATGCCGGCGCCGCCGGAGGGGAAGGCCGTGGGGTCGAAAGCCCGCTGCGGCGCGAAGGTGAGCCACCAGCCATTGTGGCATACACGCTGGATCTCGCCCATGCGCACGGGCCGGGGCTCGCCATCGGCATAGGCGGTCGCCAGGCGATGGGGCTTGCCGGCCACGAATTCGGTGTCGGCCATGCCGAGCGGCCCGGTGACGCGTTCGGCGACGATCTCGGGCAGGCTCCTGCTGGTAGCCTTCTCCATCAGCCCGCCCAGCACGTCGATCGCCATCGAGTAGCGCCAGGCGCTGCCGGGTGCGAAGGCTAGCGGTTGCGCGGCGATCTTTTCGAGATTCTCCGCCATGCCGCGGCCGGGCCGGTCGAGACCGCTGGAGATGTCGGCGGCGTCATCGTAGTCATAGCGCAGGCCGGCCGTGTGGCTGAGGAGATGGCGCACGGTGATCACCGGCTCGCTGCCGTCGGCGAGCTTGGGTCGGAAAGCCGGAAGATGGCGGGTCACAGGGTCATCGAGCCGGAGCTGCCCGGCCTCGACCAGCGCCAGGGCGGCAGCGGCCACCATCGGCTTGGTCACCGAGGCGAGGCGGAAGATGGTGTCCTCGGCCACCGGCACGCCGGCTTCGCGGTCGGCATGGCCAGCGGCGCGGCGGTAGACGATCTCGCCCGCCTCGGCCACCAGCACCACGGTGCCGACGATGCGCTCCTCGGCGATGGCGGCGTCGATCACGGCATCGAGGCGCTCCGTACGGGCTTGGTCGAGGGTGGGGGAAGGTTGGCCGTGCATGAGGGAAGCTCCGAAGCGGGATAGTGCCGGACAATCGGCAACAATCCCGCTTCGTACAAGTCCTTTCCGGAGGGCGCTCCGCGGCGGTCACTCCGCGGCGGTCACTTGCCGGCCTGGTCGCTCCAATTGGCGTTCTCACTCCTGCCGTCGAGGAAGGGCAGGGCGGCTGCCGTGAGCTGCGGCGACAGGAAGATATCGTAGTGGGTCAGGCCCGGCAGGATGGCGAGGCGGTTCTTGGCCATGTGCTCGCGCTGCCAGCCGGCATCACGCAGGCCACCGCCGAGCAGCTGGTAGAATTTGACCACATGCTCGGGACGATACATGTCGCTGTCGCCGAAGATCAGCATCACCGGCATGGTCAGCTTCGGCACGTCGGACGACCAGTCATAGGGCTTGCGCATCAGCGTGCCCATGGCGTCGAGCAGGCGCGGGAATTCGGCCGGATCGGGCGCGACCTTGACATAGGACTGGTACATCGGCGTGGCCTTCATCATCTCGGCCATGCCGGCGCCGACCTGGGCCTGCATCGGCGGCATTTCGGGATAGAAGCCGTCCTGGGCAAAGCCCGCGGAGACCAGCACCAGCCGGCGCACCTTGTCGGGATGCTGGACGGCGAGCTGGAAGGCGACGCCGCCGCCCATGGAATAGCCGAAGACGTCGACCTGGCCGTAGCCGAGCTTGGCGAGGATCTGGCCCATGTCGTCGCCTATGGCCTTGAGGTCTATCGGGCGCGTGCCGAGCGGCGTGCGACCATGGCCCTGGAGATCGACGGCGATGATCTGGCGGTGGGCTGTGAACACCGGCATGACGGGCTGGAACATGTCGATCGAGCCGAGGCCGCCATGCAGCAGGAGGAGCGGTTCGCCGCTGCCCCGTATCTCGTAGTAATAATTCACTCCGCCGGCCTCGACATGGCCGCTCTTGGCCGGGGCCTGGTCGTTCGTCGCTGCCTGCGCAGCCGTTGCGGCGCCTGCGGTGGCGGCCAGGCTGCCGGCGCCGATCACCAGGGCGGCCAGCAGGGATTTGAGGATGGAGGCTTTCGGCATGGTTCGTCACTCCTGTCTCGACGGGTGGGGTCGATGGTTCCGATTTCGCCGCGCGAGCCGTTCTTCGCTCGCGGGGTGTCGGGCAGAGGACGCCGGCAGGTGGGCCTGGCCGACATTGGACGAGCGATTTTTTTGCGTCGCGCAGCCGGCCGGCTGGAGCGGAATGCGGGGGGGTGAGTCGATTTGCAAAGGACTGTGGCGATTTTGCTCTATCGAAGGAACGACAAGCGGTGTTATAAATCCGTACAAGATGCTAACTGTATGGCTCTGTTGAATTTTTTGTTTCCGATCCGGTTAAGTGAAATAGCCGGCTCGAAGCAAGGCGAGCGGCTTGGTCAAGACCAAAATTCGTGTGATGCAGGCCGCCGACGCAGGCCGGTGTTTCACGTTGATCTCACGCCGAACGCAGACAGTGCCGCGGGAACGTGCCTGGGCCGGGGAACAAGGTAGGTCGACATGATGGATGATATCGATGACCTCGAGGGCAAGAGCGGAGCGATCGAAGCACCGGTGCTGACCAGCCTGCTGCGCCTCGCCTCGCCCCCCAGCGGTCGTTTCGTGCTCGCCGAGTTTCATTTCGATGGGGACGCCGTCTTGAAGGTGCCTCTCTCGCCCGAGGCCGCCGAGGCCCTGCACACCGCCCTCGGCCTCTGGCTCGCCACCACCGGGGCACCCCCGCCGGTGCGTCACTAGCACAGACCCTATTCAGCCTCTTGCGGACTTCGGCGCGCCGACCGATGTCCAGGGCATATCGGCTACCGTCAGGCGGGCATTGTGATCTTCTTCCGTGAGGTCGCCTTTGACTCCCCCAACCTCCGGCGCTAAGCAGCCGCGAGCTTTTTGGGAAAAATATCGATCGTGTCCATTCTGTTGCGCCTCGGCACGCGAGGCAGTCCGCTTGCATTGGCGCAGGCCCGGCAGACGCAGGCCCTGCTGGCCGGTCTCCTGGCGATCGCGCGCGAGCGTATCGAGATCCGGGTGATCAAGACCTCCGGCGACATGATCCGTGACCGGCCGCTGTCGGATGTGGGCGGCAAGGGGCTGTTCACCAAGGAGATCGAGCGGGCGCTGGAAGACGGCGATATCGATATCGGCGTGCATTCATGCAAGGACATGCCGACCGTGCTGCCTGACGGCCTCATGCTGGCGGGTTTCCTGGAGCGCGAGGATGTTCGCGATGCGCTGATCGCGCCTGGCATTGCCTCCTTCGCCGAGCTGCCGCAGGGCGCCGTGGTCGGCACGGCGGCGTTGCGGCGCCAGGCCCAGGTCAAGCATCTCAGGCCCGATCTCCAGACCGTTTTGTTCCGCGGCAATGTCGAGACGCGCCTGCGCAAGCTTGCCGAGGGGCAGGCCGATGCCACGCTGCTGGCCGTTGCCGGCCTGAAGCGGCTCGGCCTCATCGCCCATGCCAGCGCCATCCTGTCCGAAGAGGATTTCCTGCCGGCCGTCGGCCAGGGCGCCATCTGCCTGGAAACCCGGGCCGATGATGGCGAGACCAACGGCCATGTCGCCGGCATCGATCATCGCGACACCCATCTCGCCGTGAGGCTGGAGCGCGCCTTCCTCGCCGTGCTGGACGGGTCCTGCCGCACGCCGATCGCCGGCCACGCGGTGGTGGAGGGGGATGCCATCCGCTTCCGCGGCCTCATCCTCAAGCCGGACGGCAGCCAGGTGCACGAGGCCCGGCGCAGCGGTAGCGTCGCCGATGCGGAGGCGCTCGGACGCTCGGCCGGCGAGGAGCTGCGCGCATTGGGCGGCGAAGGATTCTTTGCCGGCTGATTGCCGAAATGGCCCCCCTTGCCGCGCAGACCGCGCGACCGGCGGCTTTTCGGCGGAGGGATGATCATGGCGCGCATACTCGTCACCCGGCCGATCGAGGAGGCAAGGCAGACGGCGCAGGCCCTTGCGCTTCTGGGCCATGAGCCGGTGATCGAGCCGATGCTGGAGATCGTGTTCGGCGGCGATGCCTTGCCGGCGGAGCGATTCGATGCCCTCATCGTCACCAGCGGCAATGCCCTGGCAGCCCTTTACGAGAGGCCGGAGTTCCATGGGCTGACCGCAACGCCGCTGATCGCGGTGGGGCGTCGCACCGGGGCCGTCGCCCGCGCCATGGGCTTTGAGGATGTCGAGACCTTCGGGCGCGACGTCGCCAGCCTGATCTCCCATGTCCGGCAGGCCTGGCGTGAACCGCATCGGGCTCTCTATCTGGCCGGGGCCGACCGCACTGGCGATCTCGTCGGGGCGTTGGGGGGAATGGGGCACCGCATCGACCTTGCCGTCGTCTACACCGCGCACCAGGCGGCGCGATTCCGGCCCGAGATCGCGGCCGCGCTGGCTCAGGGCAAGCTCGATGGCGTGCTGCATTATTCCGCGCGCACGGCGGAGGCCTTCATCGCCTGCGCCGGTGGCCCCGAGGCTGTGGCGCGCCTGCCGGTGCGGCATCTGTGTCTGTCGCGCAAGGTGGCCGAAGTGATATCGGCCACCGGTGCCGCCGGGGTCGTCTTTCCGGCGCGTCCGGAGGAGGATGCGCTGCTGGCGTTGATCTGAGCGCTTCCCAGGCTCGCGCGCTGGAGTAAGCTGCGATCAGCGGCCCTGGCTCGAATGGAGGTGCTCGGGCAGGATTTCCGGCGGAATCGGGCTTTCGAAGGGCCGGCCACCGGTGCGCCGCTTGAGTTCCGCCTTCGCCCTGGCGATCAGGTCCGGCTTGCTCAGGCAGTCGGCCGCCGTGCTGGCAAGCGCCTTCGCGGCCGCGACCATGCCCTTGTGGGCTGCCGGTTCCAGGCCCTGCGTCACCAATTGCCAGCTGTGGAACGGGGTGCCGATCGCAAAGCAGGCGGTGTGGCACTGTACCGTCGGCGCAATCCAGCTGACATCGCCGACATCCGTGCTGCCCATCTGCACGCTGGCATGCCTGGCCAGGGGCAGGATGCCTTCGTGCAGGCTGTGGGCGGCCAGGGTGGGATCATGCGAGGCCACGCTGGCCGCGATGTCCTCGTCCGACAGGCTGGCCCGGCGCAGCCGGTCGGCGAAATCGCGGTCGTCGCCGTCGAAAGTCGGGGCGCCGATGCGGACCATATTGTCGTGCATGGCTTCGAGCAGGGTCTCGTTGGGCACCAGATTGAGCCCGGCATCGGTCACCTGGTAACGGACTTGCGTCTCGGTCATCAGAGCGGCGCCCTCGGCCGCCTTCCTGACCCGTTCGAACAGGCGCTTGGTCTCCGCGATATCGGGCGAGCGCACCAGGTAGAGCACCTCGGCATTGGCCTGTACGACATTGGGCGCGATGCCGCCGCTATTGGTGACGGCGTAGTGGATGCGTGCCTCTGCCGGCATATGTTCGCGCATATAATTGACGGCGATGTTCATCAGCTCCACTGCGTCCAGCGCCGAGCGGCCGAGATGCGGGCTGGCCGCCGCATGCGAGGCGCGGCCGGCGAAGCGGAAATAGCATTGGACGAAGGCGAGGCTGGAAGCGGCTACCACCTCGTTGACGACGTTCGGGTGCCAGCAGAAGGCGACGTCGACATCGTCGAACACGCCGGCTCGCGCCATGAAGCTCTTGCCCGAGCCGCTCTCCTCGGCAGGGCAGCCATAATAGCGCACGCGGCCCTCGATGCCTGCCGCGGCCAGCGCATCCTTCAAGGCCACCGCGGCCAAAGCGGCGCCGGCACCAAGGAGGTTGTGGCCGCAGCCATGGCCGGGACCGCCGC
This sequence comes from Labrys neptuniae, assembly GCF_040797145.1. Lineage (NCBI taxonomy): Bacteria > Pseudomonadati > Pseudomonadota > Alphaproteobacteria > Hyphomicrobiales > Xanthobacteraceae > Labrys > Labrys neptuniae. Next base: position 553,810 of record NZ_JBFNQD010000002.1, read on the forward strand.
GCTGCAGCGGTTCGGCTTTCTCGACGCCGCTGGCCTGGGACAGATCTGGCAGGGCGTCATACTCGCCCAGAAAGGCCAGCACCGGGCCGCCCTCGCCATATTCGGCCATGAAGGCGGTCTCGATGCAGCCTGCCTTGCGTGTGATGCGGAAGCCCTCTGCCGCCAGGGCCGCGACATGCTCCTCGCAGGATCGATGCTCCTCGAAAGCAAGCTCGGGCATATGCCAGATGCGGTCGCTCAAGGCGCAGAAGGATTGCGCCTTGGCGTCGACACGCTCGATGATGTGCTGGAGCGTCAGACGGTCATTCTGCGTCATCTCTGCGCTTCTTCCCTGTCGTGGCGGTTGAGCCGCCAATTGTCTTCGATGGCCGCGATTCCGGCGGCCACAGGCTAGAGGCTGTCATGGGCCGTGGATAGGGTTTTGACATGAGCGATTTTGGTCGAGGAGAAGGCGTTTCGCGTCCGCTCCCTACGCCGGTCGCTGTCCAGCGCACTTCGGTTCGGGCAAATTGGCTTGTCGGGTTTTCATGCTATAGGCTGGGCCTGTTGGGGGTCTCCATGGGGGTCGCATGGCACGGGAAGACAGCACGCAAGGCAGGCCAAAAAAGCAGAAAAGCGCAGGTCTCGGTCCCGCGACGTTGGATTTGAACGCCACGGAAGTCGTCGAATCGCCCGCAGCGTCGACAGCGCCGCCGACTGAGGCCGCTGGCGAGGAAACATCCGCCTCCAGTCCCGAATCCGCCGCCGAGACACAGTCTGCCGCCGGCGAGGCTGCGAAGACCGAGGACACCGGTCCTGGCGCCGCGGCAGAGGCCGGGGAGGCGGCGGGTTCGACCATCTGGACGCGGCCGTCGGGCGATGGCGAACAGGCCAGCGGCGATACGCCGCGCACCGAGACGGTCGCCGAACCGGAGGCGGCCGCTCCTCCGCCCCGCTCCGATCCCGAATTCACGCCTCCGCCTCCTTCCCCGCCGCCCCGGTCGGGCTTGTCGACCCTCGCTGCGGCGCTGGCCGGCGGCATCGCCGGTGGCGTGCTGGTGCTGCTGGCTGGCGCCCTTGGCCTCGTCCCGCTCGGCAAGGGCGGCGGCGATGACGGGCTGGCTTCCCGGCTCGCGATAGCCGAGCAGGAAGCCGCCGGCGCCAAGAAGACCGCGGATGGGGTCCTCGACCGTCTCGCTGCCCTCGAAACCGGCGTCAAGACGACTCAGGAAGCGGCGAACAATGCCCTCTCTCTCGCAGGTGAGGCTCAGAAGGCTGCGAGCGCCGCCGGCTCGTCGACACCGGCAGCTCCCTCGCCCGGTCCCGACATTTCCGGCCTGACCGAGCGCCTCGCCAAGGCCGAAGGCGAGATTGCCACGCTCGGCGACGGCCTGCGCCAGGTCGGCACGGCGGCCAACGGCCTCTCGCAGGAAGTCGCGCAGGTCAAGCAGACGGTGAGCGCGACGCCGGACAAGGCGGCCGCCTATGCCGTCGCGCTCGGCCAGCTCAGCGAGGCCATCCGCAGCGGCAAGCCCTTCGCCAATGAATTGCAGACGGCCAGCGGTCTCGGCGGCGATGCCGGAGCCCTGGCGCCGCTGGCAAGCCTCGCCGCGGCGGGCGTGCCGTCGGTCGAGGCCCTGGCTACCAGCTATGACGCGCTGAAGCCGCAGATCGAGGCCGCGCTCACGCCCAAGCCCGAACCGCTGTCGCCCGATGCCGGCGTGATGGACCGTATCACCGCCAGCCTCGGCAACATCGTCACGGTCACGCGCGAAGGCGAAGGCGGCGATGGCGATCCGGCCGCCTCGGCCGAAAAGGTCTCGAAGGCCCTGCACAAGGGTGACCTGCCGGCGGCCATCACCGCCTTCAAGGCGATGCCGGAGGCAGGCCAGCAGGCCGGCGCCGCCTGGCTCACCCAGGCCACGGGAGCCGCCGAAGCCCTGGCCTTGATCAAGGCGCAGACCGGCGCCGCCCTGCAGAAATTCTCTCAACCGTGAGGCGTCGATGATCCGGGCTCTCGTTACCGTTCTCGTTCTCGCTCTCGCGGCCTACGGGCTCTATCTGCTGGCCGGCCGGCCGGGCGATGTCGCCCTGACCGTCGGGCTGACAACCTATAAGGTGAAGCTGGTCTGGGCCGCCGTCGCCGTGCTGGTGCTGGTCGGCGTCCTGATGGCCGTTATCGGTTTCCTGCGCTGGCTTCTGCGTTCGCCTGCCAATGTCGCCGGCTTTTTCCGCACCCGCCGCCGTTCCAAGGGCTTCAATGCCGTGACGCAGGGCATGATCGCCGTTGGTTCCGGCGATGTCCGCCGCGCCCAGCGCCAGGCCTCCGATGCCGAGCGTATCCTCGGCTCCGAGCCGCTGGCCCTGCTCCTGCGGGCGCAGGCCTCGCAGCTTTCGGGCGATCGCGCCGGCGCCGAGGCCGCCTTCCGGGCCATGCTCTCCGAGGCCGAGACCAAGCCGCTCGGCCTGCGCGGCCTGTTCGTCGAGGCCCGGCGCCGCGGCGATGCCCATGCCGCCCGCCAGCTCGCCGCCGAAGCGGTGAAGACCTCGCCGACCCTGCCCTGGGCCGGCACGGCCCTGCTCGAATTCCAGTCGATCGAGAAGGACTGGAGCGGCGCGCTCTCGACCCTGGCCCGCAACGCCAATCATCGCCTGGTCGACAAGGAGACGGCCAAGCGCCACCGCGCCGTGCTGCTCACCGCCCAGGCGATCGAGCAGGCCGAGCGCGACCGCGCCGGCGCCAAGGCCAGCGTGATCGAGGCCCTCAAGCTTGCCCCGGGCCTGGTGCCCGCCGCCGTGCTGGCAGCCAAGCTGCTTTCGGAGGGCAACGATATCCGCAAGGCTTCCAAGGTACTGGAGACGGCCTGGCGCCTGCAGCCCCATCCGGACATCGCCGAAGCCTACACCAATGTCCGGCTCGGCGATTCCGCCCGTGATCGCTATGCCCGCGTCCAGACCCTCGCCGCCCAGATGGCCGGCAATCCGGAGGCCGCGATCGCGTTGGCCCGGGCCGCCCTTTCCGCCCGCGATTTTGCGGTTGCCCGCTCGGCGCTGTCGCCGCTCCTGGCATCGGGCGCCACCGAGCGCGTCTGCCTGTTGATGGCCGATATCGAGGAGGCCGAGCACGGCGCCACCGGCAAGGTGCGCGAATGGCTGTCGCGTGCCGTACGCGCGCCGCGCGATCCGGTCTGGACCGCCGACGGCATGGTCTCCGATGTCTGGCTGCCGGTCTCGCCCGTCACCGGCCGGATCGATGCCTTCGAGTGGAAGACGCCGGTCGAGCGCCTCGGCGCGCCGGTGGTCTCCTATGCCGACGACGTCCTGGCCGATGTCGACGAACCCGAGCAGCCCAAGCTGGTCGAAGCACGCGCCAAGCCGGTCGAGCCGCCGCCACCAGTGGTGGAGAAGCTGGTGGAACCGGTCGCCGCTGTGCCGCCGGCACCCGTCGAGCCCGCCAAGGTCGAACCGGCGAAGGTCGAGCCTGCCAAGATCGAGCATTCTAAGATCGAGCCTGCCAAGATCGAAGTCCTGGCGCCCGAGCCCGCCAAGCCCGAGCCGCTGAAGCCGCCGCCGCGCCGTCCGCCGCCGCCCATGCCGGTGGTGCCGTCCCATCCGGTGCCGGATGATCCCGGCACGGGGGAGGAAGAGCCGAGCCGGGTGGTGCGTTTCCCGATCAACGGCTGATAGCGGGGACTATCGGCACCGTCGGAATCGGGCATCGCAATGCGCGGGCGCACGGACAGCGCGCCCGCAATGTCGTAGAGTTTTCCCTGCTGCGCATCGTCGTCCGGAGGGCCGCATGAGACGTCATTTCCCGATGCGTGTTCTGTTGGCACCGGTTGCCCTCGCCTTGATGGCAGGTGCGGCATCTCCTGCCCTGGCGGCAGGCTCGGCCCCCGACGAGGCCTTCCAGCGCCAGGTCTTCGGCCGCGTCATCGGCAAGGACAGGATCCATGCCTGCTACAGGCGGGCCTATGACGCGGCGCATCTGGGCAGCCACCCACAGCAGAATGTGCGCACCATGACGCTGCTGGTCACGGGTTCGGCGGAAGAGGGGGGCGATCCCGGTTATACGCTCGGGCTGGGCGTCACCTTCCGCAAGGCCGGCACGCATTTCGAGACGTTCGGGGGCTGTGGCGCGATCGGCTCCGCCACCTCGCCGACGGCCAAGGCGAATGTGGCCCATTGCAGTGTCGATTGCGACGGCGGCGCCATTGACGTGCGGCTCAAGAACGACAAATCCGTCCTGGTCGCCATTCCCGATGGCGCGCGCATCTGGAAGGCCGGCAGCGACAGCGAGGACAGCGATGAACGCAAGCGCTTCGGAGCGGACGACAAGCTGTTCCGGCTCGACCGCACCGCGCTGACCGATTGCCTGTCCCTGGTCGGTGACGAAGACGAGAAGGCGATGTTGCGCCGGGGCCAATGAGCCGCTTCGACGAAAACAGCGCGGACATCCTGTCCGCCAATCCTTGCCCCAAACACAGTTGTTGTTGAGGAAAGGGAGAACGGACTGGAAGTCCGCGCTTCGCAGGAGGTCCCGATGGATCGCAGAACAGCCGTGAGGGCCATGCTGGCGAGCGGCCCGGCCATTCTGGTTGCCGGCGCCGGCGGTTCGCTTGCGGCCGAGGCCAGGCCCGTGCCGCGCATTGCCTATCACCTCGCCGATCTGGAGAAGGCCGGCTTCGTGCTCGGCAATCTGCGCAACCATGTCGACGGCATGGGCGGTCCCGAGGGCGTGAAACTGGCCGTGGTGGTGCATGGCCCGGCCTTGCGGGCCTTCCGGGCGGATAGTGGCAACGAGGATTTCAAGGCGCGCTTCGGCCGGCTCGTGCAGGAGGGCGTTGCCTTTCATGCCTGCCGGCACACGATGGACGGCATGAAGCTCGGCCTTTCCGACCTGCTGCCCGGTTTTGCGGTGGCGGAGAAGGGCGGCGTGGTGCTGCTGGCCGAGCTCCAAAGCGAGGGCTGGCTCTATTTGCGGCCATAGCTCGGCGGCGAGGGGGAGCCGGCCTGCTGTGAGTCACCCTGCAGCCGCAGCCGCGGTATTTCATAGCGGGCCAGCTTGGCGATATCGGCGGGGCGCTCGGTCTTCAGTCGGGCCAGGAAGGCCTTGGCGGCCGCATTGCCATAGGCGCGGCGGCTGATCGCGAACAGCATGACGCCATCGCCACGCGGCACGTAGCGATAGGCGTTCCACTCCACCGTGAACTCGCCCCAGGGGTTCTTCTGGCTGATCAGGAAGTCGAGCAGGATCTCGCCGGTCGGCGCGTTGCGGATCAGGGCCATCTGCACCAGCGGATCCTTGCCCTTGCGCTGGTTGAGCGTATCGACCTGCGCCTTGGCGGCACCGGCGACGTCCAGGCCGCCCGCGATCAGTTCCACCAGCACCATCCTGGTGTAGTCGGTCACGGTCTCGTCGGCCGGCAGATATTCCTGCTTGTAATAGGTTGGATTGGGCTGGGCGCTCCAGGCGAGCCTGTACTCTGTGCCGTCGAAGGCCAGCGGGCCGGGCAGGCCGAGGCGATCGACGGCCTCCTGCGCGGCCAGGCCGGCCGGCAATGCCACCAACGCTGCCACGACTATGATCGCGCGGAACGCAAGGCGGATGGAGGACCGGAGGCCTTCTCTATTTGGAAACGAGCGTTTCCGTATCGTCGTCATCCTGTCCTTTCGGGCCGGTTCGCAAGAATGGCGCCACCCTAGGGGCAAGTCCCTGCCCCTGACAAGAATGGCGATGGACCGGTCCGCCCGCTGCGGAAGTTCCAGCCGGCCACAGGCCGGTGAGCCCCGTCCTCTTGACGCTATCGGCAAACTGCCGGATGCAACCAGGAGACGATGTCGAGGTCGCGATGGAAACCTTCGAGTGGATCATTCTGCTGTTGCTGGGCGCCGCCCTGCTGTCGACCCTGGCCCGGCGCCTGGGGGCGCCCTATCCGACCTTCCTCGCCCTTGGCGGCGCCTGCCTCGCCTTCGTGCCCAACAGCCCGGAATGGACGCTGGATCCGCATCTGGCGCTGACCCTGTTCGTGGCGCCCGTGCTGCTGGACGCTGCCTACGACACCTCGCTTCGGGACCTGCGTGACAATTGGGTGCCGGTCGCCAACCTGGTGATCGTCGCCGTTGGTGTCACCACGCTCGCCGTCGCCCTGCTCGCGCGCTGGCTGGTGCCCGGCATGCCCTGGGCCGCGGCGATCGCGCTGGGGGCCATCGTGGCGCCGCCGGATGCGGCCGCCGCCACGGCGATCGTCCGGCAGGTCAAGCTGCCGCATCGCCTGACCAAGATCCTCGAGGGCGAGAGCCTGCTCAACGATGCCAGCGCCCTCCTGATCTATCGCCTCGCCGTGATCGCCATGGTTTCCGGAGGCATCACCCTCGGCAGCCTCGGCCCGGCCTTCTTCATCACGGTGTTCGGCTCGGTCGCCGCGGGTATCGCCATGGGGCTGGCCTTTCCCTATGTGATCGGGCGCTTCGACGATGCGCCGACCGCCCTGATCGTGCAGTTCGCCACCACGTTCGGGGTCTGGATGCTGGCGGAAGCGGTGGGGCTGTCCGGCATCCTCACCATCGTCTGCTACGCCATGACCATCGCCCGGCGGCGCGACGCCCCCATGCCGGCGCGGCTGCGCGTTCCCGTCTATGCGGTATGGGAGACGGTGGTGTTCATGCTGAACGCCTTCGCCTTCGTGCTGATCGGCCTGCAATTGCGTCCGATCTGGGAGCGGCTCGACATGGGACTGCGCCTGCAATATTGCGCCGTCGCCCTGGCCGTGCTGGTCACGGTCATCGTGGTGCGTTTCCTCTGGGTGATGACCTACAACACGGCGGTCCGCTTCAAGATTTCCCGCTATGGCTTCCACCCGCCCCGACCGATGGCGCGGCCGACGGCACGGGGCGGTATCGTCATTTCCTGGGCCGGCATGCGCGGTATCGTCACCCTGGCCGCTGCCTTCGCCTTGCCGGAGCATCTGGCTGACGGCACGCCGTTTCCCTATCGCGACCTCATCGTGTTCACCGCCTTCTGCGTGGTGTTCGGCACGCTCGTCCTGCAGGGCCTCACGCTCAAGCCGCTGATCCGCTGGATGAATCTGCGCGATGGCGATCCTGTCGGCCAGGAGGTGAAATGGGCCCGTACCGAGGCCTATCGCGCCGCCATCGAGGCGATCAAGGACGACGAGTCCAAGCATGCCAAGCTGCTGTGCAAGGAATATGGGGCGGTGGTGGAGCTGAGCGAGGCGAGCCCGCTGCAGGGCGAGATCGGGGATCTGCCCGGCAATCCGCTCAGACGGCAGGCGATCGCCGCCGCGCGCCTCAAGGCGAACGAGCTGCGCCGCGAGGGGGCGATCGGCGACGATGCCTATTATGTGCTGGAGGAGGAGTTCGACTGGGCCGATCTCAGCGCCGGCGCCGCGCGGAGCGCGTGAAGGGCGGTTGCGGCCTTGATGGCATGGCTGAGTGCTGAAGACTGCATCAAGGTTGTGGAGCCCCTCACCCTTACCCTCTCCCCGCAAGAGCGAGGCGAGGGGGACATCGATGGCGAGTTTCATAGTGAAGTGGTCTCATCTCGCCCAATTGTTGGGGGAGATGAGAGGCTGGAGGATAAAGCGCGACGCCTGCTCCTCCCTCGCCCCGCTCTTGCGGGGAGAGGGTAGGGGGAGGGGCAGCGCAGAGCTCACCGAATAACGGCCATTCAAGCAAGCCACATTCGCTCTATGTCGTCATTTCCCGCCCGGTCACGCCACCCTTAGCTGCGAGGCGGCGTGGGCCACCGTCTCGCGCAGATTCTGCGGGATCCAGTCGCCATGGGCTGCCATGAGCTCGTCGACCAGGGCCCAGATCTCGTCGAGATTGAGCTCGGCGGCGGTGTGCGGATCGAGCATTGCGGCATGATAGACATGGTCGCGATTGCCGGTCAGCAGCGCCTCCACCGTGAGGTTCTGGACGTTGATGTTGGTCTGCATCAGGGCCGCGAGCTGGGGCGGCAGCTTGCCGATGCTGACCGGCTGCAGCCCGTTCCTGTCGACCAGACAGGGGACCTCCACGGCGCAATCGGCCGGCAGGTTGGCGATCAGGCCGCGATTTTCGACATTGCCATAGACCACGGCGGGCTTGCCCGTCTCCATGGCATGGATGATGGTCGAGCCATATTCGACGCTGCGCTTGACCTCGAGCGGGACCGAGGCGTCCTGCAGCTGGCTGGAGAGCTCGCTCCATTTCCGGATCTGGTTCTCCGAGCGGGTGATGTATTCGTCGAGCGGGATGTTGTAGCGCTCGACCAGCTTTTCCTGCCCCGTCTTGATGTACCAGGGCACATATTCGCAGAAATGCTCGCTGGATTCGGTGACGAAATAGCCGAGCCTGAGGAACATGTCGTAGCGCACCCGGTTCCATTCGGGCACGCGTCCTTCCTCGACCACCTTGCGGATCAGCGGGTAGAGATCCTCGCCATTGCGCTCGAACTTCAGGTAGAACGCCATGTGGTTGATGCCGGCGCAGGTGTAGTTGATCTCCTCGAGCGGCACGCCGATATCCTCGGCGATCTCGGCCGCCGTGCCCTGCACGCTGTGGCAGAGCCCGACGCTGCGGATCTTGCTCGCCCGGTTCAGCGCCATGACGTTCATCGCCATCGGATTGGCATATTGCAGATGGAAGACGTCCGGGCACAGCCTCTCCATGTCGCGCGCATAGTCGAGCAGCACAGGAATGGTACGCAAAGCCCGCATGATGCCGCCGATGCCGAGCGTGTCGGCGATGGTCTGGCGCAGGCCGTATTTCTTGGGCACCGCGAAGTCCGTCACCGTACCCGGCTTGTAGCCGGCGACCTGGATCATGGTGATGGCATAGTCGGCCCCGTCGAGGGCGCGCGAGCGGTCCGTGGTGGCCTCGATGCGGGCAGGGACCTCGAGAGTCTCGACGATGCGCCGACCGACGCGCTCGGAGACGGCCAGGCGCTCGGCGTCGATGTCGTAGAGGCAGATATGCGCCCCGGCGAGTTCGGGAAAGGAGAGGATGTCACCCATCAGGTTCTTGGCGAAAACGGTGCTGCCGGCACCGATGAAGGTGATCTTGGGGGAAGGCATCAGGGGCTCCTGATCGAGAAGAAAAGGTCGGCGACGGTGACCGCCGCCGACAGGGGGGAGGGAGATCAGAACAGGGCGTTCACGGCATCGTTGGCTTCCTTGAGGACCTTCGCTGCGTCGACGTCGTTGAGGAAGATCTGCTCGAAAGCGGCTTTCATGAGCGAATTGATTTCGGAGGAATGGTCCGTGATCGGGAAATAGAAGGTCTGGTCGGGGGTAGCCTCCTTGAGGAAGGCGGAGACGTCCCAGCCCTTGGTGGTCGAGGCTTGCTGGGAGAGCTTGGCCGCTTCCTCTATGGCCGGGAAGACCACGCCGGAGGCGCCGACGATGCGGGCGCAGCTGGGCGAAGCCAGGAACTTCACCCATTGCCAGCTTTCCTCCGGATGCTTGGTGCCGGTCCAGATGCCGTCGGCGAGGCCGTTGAACATGGTCTTGCGACCCATCGGGCCCTTGGGCAGCAGGGCGTAGCCGAGCTTGAACTTGGCGTTGTTGCCGAAGAAGCTGATCAGCCAGGAGCCCTGCGGCGTAAGCGCGGCCTTGCCGGCGACGAACAGGGCCGAGGAATTGTTGCCGACATCCTTTTGCGGGATGGCGAAGCCCTTCTTCAGGCCGAGATCGCGCTGCCAGCCGATGGAGGCGGCCAGCTCCGGTGCATCGTAATGGTAGGAGGTCGCCCACAGGCCATCGACGAATTTGAAGCCGTTGGAGGCGGCGAAATGGGCCCAGGCCGACTGGCCGTAACCGTCGATCTCAGGAAAGACGATGCCATATTGCTTGACGGATTTCGGATCGAATTTGGCCGAGAGGCCGTCATTGCCATTGGCGTCGATGGAGAGCCTGGCCAGGATCTTTTCGAAACTGCCGCCGTCCTTCGGGTTCCAGGTGGCCTCGTTGAGCTCCTCGACACTGACGCCGGCCTTGTCGAGCATGTCCTTGTTGTAGACGATGGCAACCGTGTCCCAATCCTTGGGTAGGCCATAGACGCGGCCATCCTTCGACCACAGGTCGAGCAGGCCCTTGTAGTAGATGTCGGTCGGGACCTTGTCGCGCTTGATGAAATCGGTGATCTCCATCACCTGGTTGTTGGCGACGAATTCGGGATAGCGGCTGAGGTGGTTGGTGAAGACATCCGGCGCCGTGCCGGAGACGAAGCCGGTGGAGAGCGTCGTCCAATAGTCGTTCCAGGCGAGCTGGGTGAGCTTCACCTTGATGTCGGGGTGCTCCTTCTGGAAGGCGTCCGCGCAGGCCTGGTAGGGTGCGAGCTGGTTGTTGTCCCACAGCCAGTAGCTGATCTCGGTCGCGGCTCGTGCCGGCAGGCTCGTTCCCGCCAGCAGCATCGCACCGAGGCCGAGCTGCAGGCGGCGGGACCCGCGCCCGGACCCCCTCGGATTACCGGCGGACCGGCCACGCCGCCTGCAGCACCATGAACGCAGTCGTGACGCGAGAGCTTTCGAGATGATCGTCAAGGCTTCCTCCCGGATGTGCTCGGCCCGTTATTTCAGGCCGCTGAATTGCAGGGACTCGACCACGCGCCGGCCGAGGATGAGGAGCAGGGCGATGACCGGCAGGATCGACAGGAAGGTCGCGGCCATCAGGCCGGTCCAGTCGGGATTGCCGTTCGGCTGCTGCTGCAGGAAATTGGTGAGGGCGACCGACAGGACGCGCGAGCTTTCATCGCGCCCGATCAGATAGGGCCAGAGGAATTCGTTCCAGCTGTTGATGGCGAGCAGGATGGCGAGCGTGGCGATGGCGCCGCGATGGACCGGCAGCACCACGCTCCAGAAGATGCGCAGCGGCGAGGCGCCGTCGAGGCGGGCGGCATCCTCCAGTTCCGAGGGCGTCGACAGGAAGAACTGGCGCAGGAAGAACACGGCGAAGGGCGTCATCAGCACGAAGGGCGCCACCATGCCTGTCATGGTGTTCAGCCAGCCGAGCTCCTTGATCAGCACGAAATTCGGGATGAACAGCACGATCGCCGGCACCATGGTGGCGGAGATGAAGAGATAGAAGATCACGTCCCGGCCGAAGAAGCGCAGCCTGGCGAAGGCATAGGCGGCCAGCGAGGAAAACAAGATCTGGCCGGTGACGCAGATCGCCGTGAAGACGAGGCTGTTCACGAGGGCCGGCCCGAAATTGATGCGGGCGACGAAACCTCCCTCTTCCGGGCTCAGGCCGAAGATGCGGGTGAAATTTGTGGTCGTCACGCCGTCCGGCAGGGGAGAGCCGGCGCTTTCGTAAAGGTTCGGCAATGGCGTGAAAGCCGTCTTGAGGGCGATCCAGAGCGGGAAGAGCGAGCCGATGACGAAGAGCCAGAGCACCAGCCAGGCAAAGGCGCGCCCGAGGTTCCGGCGTGGGGCGACGATGGCCATGGCGCCTACTCCAGGTCCGAGCTGCCGGCCCGCATCACCCGCATCTGGATGAGGGTGACGCCAACGAGCACCAGGAAGAGCAGCACGGACATGGCCGAGGCATAGCCCATCTTGGAGAAGCGGAAGGCGCTCTCATAGATGTACCAGATGATGGTGCTGGTCGAATTGACCGGCCCGCCCCTGGTGGCCACGGCGATGGTGTCGAAGACCTGGAACGAGCCGATCACGCTGGTGACGACGATGAAGACCAGCACGGGGCGCAGCAGCGGCAAGGTGATATGCCGGAACATATGCCATTCGCTGGCACCGTCGATCCTGGCTGCCTCGTAGAGCGAGCGCGGAATCGCCTGCAGCCCGGCATAGAACAGGATCGCGGTCATGCCGGTGTGGCGCCAGACATTGATCGCCGCCACCGAGACCAGGGACAGTTCGGGCGAGGTCAGGAAGGGCTGCCGGGATATGCCGATCAGGCCGAGGAAGGCGTTGGTGATGCCCAGGATCGGATCGAGCAGCCACAGGAAGATCAGGGCGGCGACCACGTTGGAGAGGAGATAGGGCGCCACCACCACCGCGCGCAGCGCCACGGATTTCGACAGCCTGTCCATCAGCACGGCGAGGGCGAGGCCGAGCACCGTCTGGACTGGGATGTTGTAGAGGACGTACAGGCAGGTGATCTTGACCGATTGCCAGAAGCGGGGATCGCCGATCAGCCGGACGTAATTGTCGAGCCCGACGAATTTCGGCGCCCGCATCAGGTTCCAGTCGGTCAGGCTGATTTCGACGGCCCGCAAAGTCGGCAGCAGGTAGAACACCGTGAAGCCGAGGAGGGCGGGGGCGATGAAGAGCCAACCCGTCAGGTTCTCGCGCCAGCGCAGGCTCCTCGCGCTGCGGGCCGGGCGCCGTCTGGCCAGTGATTCGGACTCGCCGATCGATACCAAAGGCGTTGCCTCCCCAGGCTGGTCTCATTTTTCATTCGTTGATGACACGTGTTACTTGTTTACTAACACGTGTTAGTATGATTAATGCAGAGGAAGGACGCGCTGTCAAGACGGGTGCTCGCAGGCTTGACAGGTCGGGATCGACGCGGCTTGCTGACGGGCTCGGAGGATGGATGGAGCGCATGAAGGTGACGAGCCATGACGTGGCGGAGCGCGCCGGCGTATCCCGCGCCACCGTCTCCATGGTTCTGAACGGCTCCACGGCCGTTTCGATCAGCACCCAGACGCGCGAACGCGTTCTGCGGGCCGCGGCGGAACTCGGTTATCGGCCGAATTCGGCAGCCCGCATGCTGGTGCGGGGCGACACCGAAACGATCGGCCTGGTCGCGACCGACCCGGCGCTCCTGAATGTCGACGGCTTCGTGCCCCAACTCCTCTATGGCATCAGCCGGGTCAATCGCGAGCATGGCTATGGCGTACTGCTGGAGGTCGTTGACAAGGGTGGGGCCCCCAATGTCTATACCGATCTGGTGCGCAGCCGCCGCATCGACGGCATGATCGTGCTCAACCCTGCCAGCAACGACCAGGCCTTGCGCGGGCTGATCGAGGATGGCTATCCCCTGGTGCTGCTCGGCTCCGTCGGCCATCCCAACGAGCATTCGGTCAATTTCTCCAACCGCAGGGCGATCCAGAGCGCCGTCGATCATCTCGTCGGGCTCGGGCACCGGCGCATCGGCCATATCGGCTTCTCCGCCATGGGCAACATCGCCACCGATCGGCGCCTGGCCGCCTATCGCGACAGCCTGGCCAGCCATGGCTTGGAGCCCGAACCCGACCTGGTCGGCTTTGCCCATCACAGTGCGGAGAGCGGTTTTGCGGCGATGAGGGAATTGCTCGCACGGGCGCAGCGGCCACCGACCGCCATTCTTGCCGGCAACGATACGATCGCGCTCGGCATAATGGCGGCGATCGAGGCGGCCGGCCTGCGGGTGCCCGAAGACATCGCCGTCATCGGTTTCGACGATTTGCCGATCGCGGCCTATACCAGGCCGGCCCTCACCACCATCCACAACCCGGCGATCGAACAGGGAGAGGCGGCGGCCCGCATGCTGATCCGGCTGCTCAATCGCGAGGTGATCGAGCGCCCGAGGGTCGTCTTCGGTACGGAACTCGTCATCCGAGCCTCGAGCGGCGGCAGGGTCGGATAGGCATCTTCGCCTGCGCCGGACAGAAAGAGCCCGCTTCGGATGAAGCGGGCGAAGGTGCGGAAATCACGCTTCCGGAGCGTTCTGTCGCCGGGGAGATGCGGCGAGAAGGCGGCGCATGCGGTACGCCTGCCCACGGTGGCGACAGGCCGTCATGACGCGGAAGTCCGGCCCGTCCCGAGGGCGATCGAGCGCTTGCGGGCGAGGCCGATATTGACCGCGATCAGCAACTCCGCCAGCGCGAGGCCGAGCAGGACGACCAGAAAGGTGCTCTTGCCGAAATTGACCAGCATCCAGCCGCCGATGACGGGAAAGCCGAAGACGCCGATGAAATAGGAAAGGACGAACCAGGTGAGTGCCGCATGGCGCAACTCCCGTGGGGTGTCGTTGACCGCCCAGGTCTGGATGACCGGATAGACCAGGCCATAGCCGATACCCGTCAGGATGGCGGCGAGAATCTGGAATGCCGGATGGAGGGTGACCCCCAGCATCGCCAGGACCCCGAGCACCATGGCGGCCAGCAGGCCGGTTGCAAGTGCGACTTGCGGCAGCCCGGCCAGGGTACGGGCGAGCAGCAGACGCGCGGCGACGACCGTGACGGCGTAGACGGCGAAGAAAGTCGCCTCGTTCGCGGCCGTATCCCGCACCAGCGTGGACTGGAAGGTCATGAGGCCGGAGAAGACGCAGGCCCCGAGCGCCACCATGATAATCGGGCGTATCGATGCGCCCCGGCCGATGACGGCGATGTCGCGCAGCCAGGGGCGCAGGGCGACGATGCGTGGCTCGCCGGGCGCGAGGGTCCCGAAAATCCAGAGGAGTGCCGATGCGGCCAGACAAGCGAGGCCGACCAGCAGGAACGCCGCCTCGATCGACAGGCCGGCCTGATGGATGGACAGATTGAGAAGGACCGGCCCGCCGCCGATGCCCGCCATCTGGAAGGCGGCGAAGCGCATGAACCAGAAGGCTCGGTCGGCATCGGTGATGCGTTCGGAAAGGGCCATGGGCGCGGCGATATAGAACATGCCCCAACCCAGCCCGATGAGGAAGCCCGAGGCCAGGCCGGGTGTGAAACCGCTTTGCGCGGCCGATGCCGCCAGCAGCAGGAAGCCGGCAGCGACGGCGCAGCAGGCGGCCACGCACATGCGGGCGGCATCGAAGCGGCCGGACAGCCAGCCGACGAGCGGAACGCCGGTGAAGGTGCCGACCATCGCCGCCCCGAGGGTGAGGCCGGTCTCGATGTCGCCGCCGCCATGCGCGCGGTAGTAGGAGGCAAGCAGAAAAGTGGCGCCATAACCGGCGGCGGCCAGCATGGTGCCGGCGAAGAGAAAGGGGGCTGAAGAGGGGCGCATTGCGGTCATCCTTGAAAGTGGATCGACAAAACGCCAAACTTGGACCCTAATCCAGGGCCACTTTAGGATGAAGATGCGAGCCACTTCCGTGTCGGACAGCCAGGCCCGGTCGCTGCGCCGGGAGAGCGCGGCGGCCGGCTTTCTTCCCGCGATCGAAACGCCGTCGCCGGTGCCGGCCGTGCGCCAGCTCTTCGTGCAACTGCGCGACGGCATCGTGGCAGGCCGGCTGCAGCCGGGGCATCGGCTGCCCTCGACCCGAACGGCCTCGCGCGAATGGTCCTTGTCGCGCGGCCTTGTCGCGGAGGCCTATGACATGCTGATTGCAGAGGGATACGCCCTTGGCCGGCATGGTTCCGGAACCTATGTCGCCAGCGGCTTGCCGTCGATCCCGACCGGAACAAGCGAGGGGCATCAGGCGGTCGGGGAGAGCGATAGCCGAGCCATTTCGACGGCAGCGAAAATGGCCATGCGCATCGGGACGGCCCTACCCCTGCAGGCTCCCTTCACCACCGGCCGCGTGATCCATGATGCCAGGACAGCGAGCCTGCTGAAGCGGCTCACGCTCCGCCATCTCGACTACACGCATGACGGCTATCGCGAGGCGCAAGGCGAGGCAGCGCTGCGGGAGGCGATAGCCGCCCATCTCATCGCCTCGCGGGGCGTTCGATGCGAACCGGGACAGGTCTTCATCACCTCGGGCACGCAGCAGGCCCTCGACCTTGCCGTTCGTCTCCTGGCCTCGCCGGGGCAGACGGTGCTGGTGGAAGATCCCTGCTACCCGCCGGCGCGACAGGCCTTCGTCTTCAATGGCGCCCGGCTCGCCGGCATACAAGTCGATCGGGACGGGTTGAGCACGCAGCAGCTCAAGGCCTATGACGGTCCCAGGCCGGCGGCCGTCTATGTGACGCCGTCGCATCAATATCCCTCCGGCTCTGCCCTGCCGCTGGCGCGCCGGCTGGAGCTTCTGTCCTTTGCGCAGGAGCGGGGCTGCTGGATCATCGAGGACGATTACGACAGCGAGTTCCGCTATGAGGGCCGGCCGATCACCTCGCTCCAGGGCTTGGATGCCACCGACCGCGTCCTCTATCTCGGCACTTTCAGCAAGGCGCTGCTGCCCGGGATCCGGGTGGGCTATCTCATCGTTCCCCACGATCTCGTCGCCACCTTCAGGGCCGCGCGGCCCATTGTGGATCGCTTCCCGGCGCCGCTGCATCAGCGCGTCGTGGCCGATTTCCTCAACGAAGGATATTTCCCGGCCCATTTACGGCGCCTGCGCGAGCGCTACCGTGCCTCGCGCGACTTTCTGGCCCGCTTGCTGAACGAGCGGCTATCGGAGCATTTGATTGCGCCCGTGCCCGAGCAGGGCATTCACTTCACAGTGCGGAGCACGGGAACCTGGACGGATGATCGCGCGGTAGCACAGGCCGCGCTCCAGGAAGGCGTGGCCGTTCTGCCGGTATCGCCGATGCATATATCAACTGCGGCCGAGCCCGGGCTCCTGCTGGGATTTTCCGGATTGACGGATGAGGAGGCCGATGTCGGGACCAGGAGGCTGTCGCGGGTGTTTGCCCGATTGACGCGATAGCGTATGGCGCGGCTTGACCTAGCGAGCCGCCCTGGTTGCCTGGTAGAGCCGGCGGAAGGCCGCCACCTTTTCGACATAGGCCTGCGTCAGCTCGGGGCGCGGCTCGGCAACATCCAGGATGGGCGGCTTGGTGGCGATGGCTGTGATCGGTTCGCCGCTGGCCGCGGCGCGTGCGAGCCGGGCGGCGCCGAAGGCCGGCCCCTTTTCGCCGCCGCGATAGCGCTTCAGCCTGAGGCCGAGCACATCGGCGAGGATCTGCACCCACAAGGCGCTGCGGGCGCCACCACCGATCACGGCAGCTTCGCTGAGCTCAGTGCCGGCTTCGGCGAGGCAGGCCGCCGCATCGGCGAAGGAATAGGCAACGCCCTCCAGCACGGCGCGAATGAGGTCGGCCTTGCCGGTGCCGCCGGTCATGCCGGTGAACAGGCCGGTTGCCTCCGGATCGTTGTGCGGGGTGCGCTCGCCGGCGAGATAGGGCAGGAACATCACGCGGCCCGGGCCGGACGGCTGGGCGGCAACGTCGGCCAGCAGCTTTTCGATCGGCTCGCCCACCAGCCCTGCGGCCCAGGCGAGGCAGGAGGCGCCGTTGAGCAGGGCGGCCATCTGCACCCAATGACCGGGCACGGCATGGCAGAACGTATGCAGGAACTTGTCGGGCAGCGGACGATAGTCGGTTCCGGGCACGAAGAACTGGCCGGACGTGCCGATGGAAAGGAAAGCGCCGTCGGCAATGGTGCCGATGCCGATGGCGCCTGCCATGGCGTCGCCCGCGCCGCCGGCCACCGGGATGCCTGGCTTGAAGCCGAGCCGGCTGGCGAGCGCCGGGCGCAGCCGGCCGGAGATTTCGGTGCCCTCGATCAGGCGCGGCACCTGGCTGCGCTCGACACCGGTTGCCGCCAGGGCCGCATCGGACCAATCGCGCCTGGCCTGGTCGAGCCACCAGCTTCCCGCCGCGTCCGACATTTCGCTGACATGCTCGCCGGTCAGCCACAGGCGCACGAAATCCTTGGGCAGCAGCACCCGCTTCAGACGGGCGCGCAGTGCCGGTTGGTGGCGGGCGAGCCACAGCAATTTGGGAGCGGTAAAGCCGGGAGCGGCCGGCACGCCGAGCTGCCAGGCGAGTTCGGGGTGCTCGCGGTTGAGTTCGGCTGCCTCGGCTGCGGCACGGCCGTCGTTCCACAACATCACCGGCCCGAGCGGCCGGTCCTCGGCATCGAGGCAGACAGAGCCATGCATCTGGCCCGACAGGCCGATGCCCTCCACGCCGGCCAGCAGAGCCGGCTGTTCGGCCCGCCAGCGCGTCAGGATGGCTTCGATCGCTGCGATCCAGTCATCGGCATTCTGCTCGCTGAGCCCGGGGCCCGGACGCGACAGCGAGAGAGGCTGTTCGCTCTCGGCCAGCACGGTCTCGCGTTCGTCGACGATGACGGCCTTGACGGCCGAAGTTCCGATATCGAGGCCGAGATAGAGCATGGCGATCATCTCAATCTGCTGGGTGCCGCAAGCGGCGCCGAAACAAAGGGTCGTTTGCGCCTTTGCCCGGATCGCGCCGGCGATGCAAGGGGGAAGATTGGGGCGCTTGCCCAGCCGACATCAGTCGGGCCGGATCACTGCGTCGCGCGGCGCGATCGTCGTGCCGGTGGAATCGGGGGTGAAATCCATGCGGACGTCGACCTTGCGGCTGCAGCCGCTCAGCGTCCAGGTTTCGGACCAGGGAGCCTTGAGGCCGCCGCCCGTTCCTGGCGGTTGGCTCGATGCGGGAGCCTTGGTATCGATGACCAGAAAATTCTTGCAGTCGGCCACGGCGCGCGTGGCGCCGAGATTGGCATAGAGCAGAGCGTCTCGCTGGAGGAGCGGATCGGCGAGCGTGGTGCCGGGCAAGGTGGCGCCGGCCTGGGGTTTGCCGTCCGCCGCCACCGAGAAATAGAGATTGAGCACGGTGTCGTTGCCGCAGCCGCTGACCGGAAAGGATTGTTTCCATCGCCCACTAGCCGGGCTGCCCTGCGGACCGGCGGATACCGGCTGAAGGATGGTGACGGAGGAATCCCGCGCCACCAGCGTCGGACAGCGTGTGAAGATGGCCGGCGGGATGCCTGAAAGGGCTTTGCCGGTGATGTCCCGGTAGCTCTGGCTCGCCATGAAGACTTTCAGGACGCCCATGCCCTGATCATCGTCCTGAACATTGCCCTGAGCGTGGCCGAGCCCCGGCACGACCAGTGCCGCAAGACAGGCGAGCCAGCGGATATGCACGGCCGGAGATGAGATCGGATTCGTCCGTACCGGTCGAGCCATGGATCCACCTCCAGTTCCTGCATCACGCAAGAACTGGGTTAAGCCCATGCATGGCCGATGGCAAGATGTCGGCGATCACCGACATCCCGCCGCCGGACACGCATCGGCATTCTATTCCGAAAGCAGCCGGCGCAGCAGATCCACTTCCTCGGCCAGACCGGTGTCCTTGCCGACCAGGCCCTCGATCTTGCGCACGGCATGCAGCACCGTGGTGTGGTCGCGCCCGCCGAAGCGGCGGCCGATCTCGGGCAGGGAACGCGGCGTCAGCGATTTGGCCAGATACATCGCAACCTGGCGCGGCTTCACCACCGTGGCGGTGCGGCGGAGCGACAGGATGTCGGCGCGGCTGACATTGTAATGCTTGGCGACGATGCGCTGGATGTCCTCGATCTTGACCCGGCGCGGCTCCCGGTTCTTGACGAGGTCGCGGATGGCGGCCTCGGCCGTCTCCAGCGACATGCCCGAGCCGGACAGAGCGGAATGGGCGAGCAGGCGGTTGACGGCGCCATCGAGATCGCGGCCATTGGTCGTGACCTGATGGGCGACATAGGCCACGACATTGTCGGGCACGTCGAAATTGGCGTGATGGGCGCGGGCCGCCTCGATGCGAGCCTTCAGGATCTTGATGCGCAGTTCCTCGTCGAGCGCACCGATCTCCACCACTAGGCCGCCCGACAGGCGCGAACGCACGCGCTCGTCCAGGGTCTCCAGATCCGCCGGCGGCCGATCCGCCGCGACCACGACCTGCTTGCCGCCGTCGATCAGGGCATTGAGGGTATGGCAGAACTCCTGCTGGATCGACTTGCCGGCCAGGAACTGCAGGTCGTCGATGACGAGCAGGTCGATCGCGCGCAGCTTCTCCTTGAAGGCGATGGCGGTCTGCGCCTTCAGCGCGGCGACGAAGCCATACATGAAGCGCTCGGCGGTGAGGTAGAGGGCGCGCTTGCCTTGGGCTTCCGACTGATGGGCGATGGCCTGGATCAGATGCGACTTGCCGAGGCCCACCGAGGCATGGATGAACAGCGGATTATAGGGCAGCGGATCGGCGGCGCCGGCCTTGGCGACCTGCAGGGCCGCGGCATGCGCGAGTGAATTCGAGCGGCCGATGAAATAGGCTTCGAACGACATGCGACGGTCGAGCGGGGAGCCGGAAAGGTCGTCCTCGCGTGCCGGCGTTTCCACCGCCCGCAGGAAGGGGACAGCCGGCTTGGCGGCCGCCGCTTCGCCGATGGGCTTGGCGCATGAGGCGGCATCGCGCGCTGCCGGTGGGCGGGCCACCGCAGTGCGGACATTGAGCGCGATATGGGCCGTGCCCGGCAGTTCGGCCGACAGGAGGCCAAGGATCTTGTCGATGTAGTGAGCCTGGATCCAGCTGCGCAGGAACCGGGTCGGGACCGACAGATTCACGGTGTCGTCGATGACGGCGTCGAGTTCCAGGCGGGCGAACCAGCTGGAAAACACGTCCTCGCCATATTCGGCACGCAGGCGGCGCTTGACGCGATCCCAGGCCGCTGCCGGCTGGATGGCGCCATCGGCGACGGAGGAATCGGAATCCAGGCCGGAAACGGTTTTTGCGGTTTGGCTGGCAATAACTGACAGGCGTTCGCTCGAGGTCATAGGGCTATCGTCTGGCAAAATGAGTTCAAGAAACAGCTCCGGCCTTTTCCGGTCCTGGACCGGCGGCTGCAGAGCGCGAATTGGTTTTTTTTAGGACTGGATCCAGGGCAAACCGGAGGCTTTCCAGCCTTCGACAATGCCACGATGCCGCGAGGCATCCATCGGGCCCTCGAAGCCCGCGGCTATGTTGCGAGCACCCTTCCAACCGGCAGCCAGCATAGCCTGGGCGGCCGCCAGCGAACGAGCGCCCGAACGGCAGAGAAACAGGACGGGCTGGTCCTGTCCGACGCCGCGGCGCTCGAGTTCGCGCTCGAGCTGGGAGACGAAATCGGTAGCGACTTCCATGCTGGGGTAGCGCTGCCACTCGGCGAGGACGGGTTCCTTGCCGAGCGCGGAGAGGTCGGGAACGCCAACGAACGACCATTCGGCCCGGGTACGGACATCGACAAGCTGTGCCTTAGGCTGCTGGCTGAGGAGCTCATAGGCTTCCTGCGCCGAAACGTCTCCCGCATAGTCATTCAACCACCCCGACGACATGACACCCCAATTCCGTCTTCTTCAGACTTCGTTCGTAATTATACACAACATGCCGTGTAACGCCGGCACGGGACGCTTCACCAGAAGGTCCATCTCATTATTGGTCTCGAAAGCAGCAATCGAATGCCGACGCTATTACCTTACTGTTTTCAAAACTATACGTAGCCATCAAAGCATACCTCACCGATGCCCCGGAATGGACGGACGTCCGCTCGCAATATCGGGAAGGAACCTACACATGACCCGTTCCGAGAAAAAACATACCGAACCGGCCCAGTCGGGTGCAACAGGCAAATCTCAATGATTCGTTAATGGCCCCTCAATGTTCTCGATTCGGACAGCAGGCGCTTTGACTGCCGCAGCCGCAAGGTGTTGAGGAGTCGACGGAATCATGGAGGCGGCAAAATGACTCAAAAATATTCGTTTCGGATGCGTAAAGATTGCGAGGCTTCGTAATTTGCCCGGCGCGTGCCGGGATGGCTGCCGGGCCACTTTTCTCTTATCCCATAAGACTATGAAATATATAGGAAAATTTTGACCGGCTACCGAGGGGGGATGGGCATGGCAGCCAAACCTTGAGTCAAGCGGAAAGATTGCCCAGTTCATTGTTGTTAGTATTATTATACCTCCATCGTCAAATATTGTTACGAGACAATGACAATCATGGGTCGCGGTTTCAGGCTGCGCTCGCCCCGGAACAAATGTTTCCAGGACGCCGTTGAGGGGCCGTGTCCGGAACGCGGACCGAGGGGGGACGGAGCCGGAACGATGGCGAGCGGCCCCCGAAAGGCCGTGGGCCCGAGCGTGGCACGGGCCTCCGGTCGGGAAGGGCCGAACAACAAAAACCCGGCTTTGGGGGCCGGGTTTCTTCACCTAAGGGAAATTAAATAAAGTGGCTCGGTCGCCTGTCTCTATTCGACGTCCCGCCGTTCGGCTCAGGCGCTGAGCTTCTTCACGGCATGGGCCAGGCGCGACACCTTGCGCGACGCCGTGTTGGCCGGCAGCACGCCCTTCTGGGCAGCGCGCATGATTTCCGGCTCGGCGCTCTTCAGCGCAGCAGCAGCCTTGGTCTGGTCGCCGGCAGCGACGGCTTCCTCGACATTACGGATGAAGGTGCGCATACGCGAGCGGCGCGCCTTGTTTACTGCGGTGCGCACTTCGATCTTGCGCGTAGCCTTCTTGGCCGACTTCGTATTGGCCATGATCCCTGCCTGTTAAGCCGGCCGCATCCATAACGATCCCGAAAGATCGCCGAAAGGCCGTGCGTTGCCTGAAAATGATAAGCCGCGAGCGCTGCGGGCGCTCGCTATTGGAAGGCGGCTCTTTACATCCCAATGGCTTCGGCGTCAACGACGGACTTCACTGAAACAGCGAAATAACGGCCTGATGCAAGGCATTGGCCGGGTCGAGCAGCAATTTGACGGCCACCGAGCAGCACACCAGCACCAGAAGGGGCCTGATCACCCGCGCGCCCTGGCGCACCGCCATATAGGAGCCGGCCTGGGCCCCGAGGAACTGGCCCACGCCCATCACCAGGCCGACCACCCAGACGATCTTGCCCGCCAGGATGAACAGGATCAGCGAGGCGAAATTGGAGGTGAAGTTGAGGAGCTTGGTGTTGGCGGTGGCATGGATGACGCCATAGCCGCACAGCGCCACGAAGGCGAGCATGAAGAAGGAGCCGGTTCCCGGGCCGAACAGGCCGTCATAGAAGCCGATGAGAGGCGCCATGGTAAGGGTGAACAGGCCTGGGCTCATACGGGCCCTGCCGTCCTCGATGCCGGCCTTGGGCGAGAAGCGGGAGGAGAAGGCGAAATAGAGCGCCATGGCGATCAGCAGCACCGGTAGAGCCGCGGAGAGCAGTGACAGCGGTGCGACGCTGACGGCAGCCACGCCCAGGCAGGCGCCGAGCAAAGTCGTCACCACCATCCAGCGTGTCTGATGAAAGGCGATATGGCCGCGCCGGGCGAAGGCGATCACCGCCGAGCCCGAGCCGAAGCTCGACTGCAGCTTGTTGGTGGCGAGGGCCGCTACCGGGTCGAGCCCGGAAAGCAGCAGGGCTGGAATGGTCAGGAGGCCGCCGCCGCCGGCGAGGGCATCGACGAAGCCGGCCACCAGGCCGACGGCGCCCAGCATGGCGATGAGGGTCCAGGTCAATTCCACGAGCGAAGCTCTTCCTTCCAAGAGGCCTGCAGCCGGCACGCTTGGAGGTCCGGAAGGCGGGAGAGCCTCCGGCTAGGCCATTGCAGGGCACTTGGCAAGCCATTCGCGCTGGCGCGAGCGGCGACGGCAAGGACTCAAGGGAGTTGTCGGACGATCCGCTCTTGGAAACGCTACGCCTGCAGATAAGGAGAGCGGACGGGGACATCCATAGGCGCTAAGATAAGGCGAGAGGCGCGAGGCCGGCCCCCCCTTCGCCCCGTTTACGGGGAGAAGGTAAGGATGAGGGGCGGCGCGATCTGACAAACTGACGCCTTCCGTAGCCCCTCACCTCCATCCTCTCCCCGTAAACGGGGCGAGGGGGCTCATATGTCGAGCTCGATCTCCAACTGCCTCATCTCGCCCAACCCCTTATCTTAGCGCCTATGGACGGGGACGTCCGCGCTCCCAGGAGTGGAGCCTATTCGGCCGCCTCGGCCAGGACGGGATTGAGAGTGGCGTCCTCGGCTTCGGCGCTTGCCGGGGCGAGGGCCTGGGCCTGGGCCGGAATACCGGTCCACACCGTCGAGGTGGGGAGCGCCTCGCCCTTCATGATCAAGGTCAGCAGCTCGACCTGGGCGAAGGGGCCGATCTCGGTGTCGTAGAGCACGGTCGCGCCCGTGCCGATCGTGGCGCCGCGGCCGATGCAGATGCGACCCACCTTCATCACCCGGTCCTCATAGAGGTGGGTCTGCGGGCAGGCGCCCATGTTGAGCACGGCATGGTCGCCGATCTCGGTGCAATCGAACTCGCAGATGTCGGTGGTGTTGATCCAGGTGCCCTTGCCGATCTTGGCGCCGAAGGGGCGCAGCAGCCAGGGCAGGAAGGGCGTACCCCGGAGATAGTCGAGCAGCATCTTGCTGGCGAGGCCGCCATAGATCACCGCAACGCCTTCCGTGCGCATGGCCCACCAGGACCACATCGGCCGCATCATCGGCTTGTAGGTGCCGATCAGGAGCCATTTGACCGCGACGGCGGCCAGATACATCAGGCCGGAGATGGCGAGACCTGCGATCAGGAAGATGCCGATGGCGGCAAGCCAGGCACCCTCAGAGATCACCGAGGCCAGGATGTCGGCGGTGACGTAGGCGGCGGCGATCAGCACCGCCGTCGGCAGTGAGGTGTGCAGCGTCTCGAACACCACGCGCAGGAGCTTCATGCGGAAGGGAGGCGCATAGGTGGTGCCGGCGGCGGCCGCCACCTTCTGGCGGGTCGGCATGGCGATGGGGGGGCTGCCGAGCCAGGTCTCGCCGGTGCCGACCTTGAGGGAATCGGGCAGGCGCGACTTGATGCCGATCAGCGCATCGTCTTCGACCACCGAACCCTGCGACACCACCGAGGAATTGCCGAAGAAGCAGCGGTCGCCCGTCTTCAGGCGCTTGAGAATCATGCGGCCATTGCGGATTTCCTCGTCGCCGAAAATGGTCTCGTCGCCGATGAAATTGTCGCGGCCCATCTCGATCAGGTCGTAGCGCCCGGCAAAGCTGGCCGAAATCTCGGTGCCCTTGCCGATCTTGGCGCCCATCATGCGATACCAGTTGCGCATGAACACGGTGGCATAGAGCGAGTTGAGGGTTTCCAGGAGGGATTCGGTGGAAAGGCCGATCACCCATTTGCGGAAATAGAGCGAACCGAAGATCGAATAGGAGCCCTCGCGCACCTTGGGCAGCAGCAGCCAGCGCAGGGCTACCATCACCGCCATCGAGACCACGATCAAGGCGAGCGCCGCCGGCCAGGCCGCGACCGCCACCAGGCTCCAGGACAGGGGCTGGTCGGGATCGGCGCCGAACAGGGCTTCGACTTCCGAGAACAGCGAGAAGGCCGGGAAGATCGGCAGGAGGCCGATGACCAGGCACAGATTATAGGCGATGAAATAGCCGATGGCCTGCACGAAACGGCCGAAACGGCCGAGATGGGGATGGTCGGCCGGATCGTCCTGCTCGGCGGGGCCGATTTCGGCGGCAGGCGCGCCTTCCCAATGGGTGCCCGGTGCCACCATCGTGCCCTGCGGCAGGGCCGTGAGGTCGCCGATCTCGGCGCCGTCCCCGATGACGACGTCGCCGCCGATCACGCTGCCATTGCCGATGCGTGCACCGGTGCCGATCTCGATGCGCCCGACATGCACCTCGTTGCCGATCACCTCGACATTGGCGAGCTTGAGCTTGGTGCCGAGGCTCGCCCGGTCGCCGATGGTGACGAGGTCGATCGCGCCTTCCTCGAAGTCGTCGATCATGGCGTCATGACCGATGCGGGCACCGAGGGCGCGCAGATAGACGCGGATGAGCGGCGAGCCCTTGAGGAATTTCGGCGTGGTGAGCTGCACGATGCGCTGCATCAGCCAGATGCGGAAATAATAGGCGCCCCAGAGCGGATAGACGCCCGGCCTGGTGCGGCCGATCACCAGCCATTTCAGGCCGATGACGGCGAGCTTGGTGGCGAGGTTGAGGCAGATATAGACCCCGCACAGCACGGCGAGCTCGGTCAGGATGGAAGCGTTGTCGCCCACCAGCAGCATGCTGGCGAGCAGGAGGCCGATCCATTGCACCGAGACGAGGGCGACGATGAAGGGCAGCGTCACGGCCTGGGCCAGGCCGCACAGGAAGCGCCGGGCGAGCGGCACCGGTTCGAAGCTGCGGTCCGGCGGCGGCGCGGCCGCTGCAGCAGCCGCGCTCTCGTCCAGGGCCCTGGCGAGATTGCGCAGGGTGCGATGGGTATAGAGGTCGCGGATGGCGATGCCGGACAAAGCCGGCACGCGGCGAACCTCGGAGACGAAGCGCGCCGCCAGCAGCGAATGGCCGCCGAGGTCGGTGAAGAAATCGGCCTCGAAGTCGACCGCCGGGGCGCGCAGCAGTTCCTGCGCAGCCTTGAGCAACTGGGCTTCGGTCCAGGAGCGTGGAGGTTCCTGCTCGCCGGCCGTGGCCTGGCGTTCCGGCACCGGCAGGGAGGAGAGCGCCTTGCGGTCGACCTTGCCCGATGGCAGCACGGGCAGCGCGTCATGGAGCTGGAAGGCCGAGGGCAGCATGTAGCGCGGGATCTTGGCAGCAAGGTCACGCTTGATGCGGTCGAGATCGATCTCGCCCCGCGGCACCAGATGGGCGACCAGCGTATCGCCGGCCTCGCTCTGGTTGGCCGTCACCACCGCGGTGCGGATGGCGGGATCGGCGGCCAGCAGGCTTTCGATCTCGCCGAGCTCGATGCGATAGCCGCGGATCTTGACCTGGCTGTCGATGCGGCCCTGGAAGGCGATCCGTCCGTCCGGCTTGAGGCTTACCGCATCGCCGGTGCGGTAGAGCACCGGGTCGGAGCCGTCCAAGGCAAAGGGATTGGCAATGAACTTGGCCGCGGTCATCTCCGGCAGGTTGAGATAGCCCATGGCCACGCCTGGGCCGCCCACCAGCAATTCGCCGGTCTCGCCGGGCGCCAGCAGGTTGAGCTGATCGTCGACGACATAGGCGGTGTAATTGGGGATCGGGCGCCCGATCGTGATGTCGTCGCCGGCTTCCAGCTCGGTCGAGGTCGCCACCACCGTGGTCTCGGTGGGGCCATAGGTGTTGAGCAGGCGCCGGCCGGGCCGGGCAAAGCGGGCGACCAAAGCGGGCGGGCAGGCTTCGCCGCCCAGGATGATGGTGTTCAGCCCGGCGACGTCGCGACTGAGCATGGACAGCAGGGTCGGCACCGTATCGATCACGGTGATGCCCTCGGCTTCCAGCATCTGGGGCAGGGCGTCGATGTCCTGCAGCACGGCAGCACCGGCGATCTTCAGCGTGGCGCCGACCATATAGGGAATGAAGATCTCTTCCAGCGAGAGGTCGAAGGCGATCGAGGCCTGCTGGAGCACCACGTCATCGGCCGCGATGCGCAGGCGTTCGTTGCCGGCGCGCAGATAGTGGCAGATGTTGCGATGAGAGACCTTGATGCCCTTGGGCTTGCCGCTGGTGCCGGAGGTATAGATGGCATAGGCCGCATCGGTCAGGGCGGGGGCAGGACCGGCGGGAACCTCGCGGCGTGTGTCCTCGAGCAGGGCTTCGAGCGTTACCGTCCCGGCCTCGACGGCGGCATATTTCTCGGCCTGCGGCGCATGCGAGATCAGAAGGCCCGCGCCGGCATCGGCAAGGCTCGCCGTCACCCGCTCGGGCGGGATGTCGGCATCGAAGGGAATGAAGCTGGCACCGGTCTTGATCAGGCCAAGCAGCGCGACATGCAGATCGATCGAGCGCTGGAACCAGAGGCCGACGAACATGCCGGCGCCGACGCCGCGGCGGGCCAGGGCGGCGGCGACCCGATCGGAGCGCTCGTCGAGCTCGCGATAGGTCAGGCGCTCGCCGGTGCCGATCGCACCGAGGGCCTGCTTGTCGGGAAAGGCCGCGGCGGACGCCTTGAAGATCGTCGCCAGGGTTTCGTCGCGGAGAAGGTCGGGACGCTGCTCGCCGCGAACCACGGCGAGGGGCCCGGCGGCATTTACTGGTACAGGAAAAGACAACACACGCGTAATCCTTCGGCCGGCGATTCGGATGGTGGCCAAAATCGTTTCCAGCTATTCTAGCGAGATGCGCGTTGCGAGCGTCTGACAGCGCCTGCAAGCCAATTGCAAGCTTGGTTTCGGTAGACTGTCGATCGGGAAACTGTGAGTGACTCAACAGTTGCGGAATGCCCGGCGAGGCGTGTCGGGAGCCTTGCCAGCTACTCTGCTTAGGAGATTCATGACGGCTTTTAGCGCCAAGGCTTTTAGCATTAGGTCCGGCGCCTGTGCCGGACTGCTGCTGACAATCGCTTGCTTCATGCCGCCGCTCGAAGCGGCGATGGCCGGCCCTGCTCATCACGGCCAGCCCAGCGGCGTGTTGATCCGCCGCCCCGGGGCACATTCGTTCAAGGATATTTCCGCGGCGGTGGCCCGCGAGGTGCCGGGCCGCATTCTGCGCGTGCGCGAGCTGCGCCGCGGTGGGCGCCTGCTCTACATGGTCCGCGTTCTCAGGCCGGACGGCAAGAGGCGCGACGTGCTCGTCGATGCGGTGACACTGGCCTTGGTCGATAAATAGGCCTAATGTCCGGCTCGGCAACGCATTGAGCGCCCGGCCAGTTCCGCCCACGAGATCCCAGCCCCGAACCATGCGTATTCTGGTCGCCGAAGACGAACGAGCCATCGTCGACGATATCCGTCGCAGTCTCGAAGCCCAGCAATATATCGTGGTGACGGTGTTCGATGGCGAGGAGGCGCTCTTCGCCGGCGAGAACGAGCATTTCGACCTGGTGATCCTCGACCTCGGCCTGCCCAAACTCGACGGGCTGACGGTGCTCAGGCGCTGGCGCTTGGCGCGGCGCGGCATGCCCGTGCTCATCCTCACCGCGCGCGACGATTGGCGTGACAAGGTCGACGGCATGGATTCGGGCGCCGACGATTATTTGACCAAGCCCTTCCGCATGGAGGAACTGCTGGCGCGTGTCCGAGCCTTGGTCCGCCGCGCTTCCGGCCAATCCTCCCCCGTTCTGTCGAATGGCGTGCTGGAACTCGACACCCGCCAGCGCGCCGTCTCCTTCTATGGCAGCCCGGTGCAGGTGACGCCGCTGGAATATCGCCTGCTGGCCTATCTCCTGCACAATGCAGGCACCGTGATGTCGCAGTCGCAGATCACGGATTCGATCTACGACCAGGATGTGGAACATGATTCCAATGCCCTCGAAGTCGTGGTCGCCCGCCTGAGGCGCAAGCTCGACAACAGCGTGATCGAGACGCGCCGCGGCCAGGGCTATGTCATCCCGGCCGAGCCTCAGTGACCGTGACTTCCTTCTCCCTCAGGCGGCGCATGCTGCTCGGCTCGGTGGTGGCGATCGTGGTTGCCACCATCCTGGCCGGCATCGGCATCGATGCCATCTCGGGCCTGGCGATCCGGGCTCTCGAACTGTCCGAGATCGAGGACGAGATGCGCCTCTTGCTCGGCAGCATCGAGGTCAATGCCTCCAACCAACTCACCATCGACGAGGGGCCGCAGGATCCGCGCTTCGAATTGCCCAATGGCGGGCTCTATTGGCAGGTCGGCCGGGGCGGCAATGTCGAGTTGCGCTCGCAGTCGTTGTGGGACCAGGGGTTGCCCTGGTTGCAGGCGACCGCAGCCAAGGGCGGCGGCAAGGTCAATGATCTCGTCGGGCCGAATGGCAGCCAGCTCCTGGCGGTCGAACGCTCGATCGTCATCTCGACCGCGAGCGGCGACCAGACCGTCAATGCCCTGATCGCCCTCGACAATGCCCAGCTCTCGCCGGTGAAATGGCGCTTCTTCTATGCGATGGCGCCCTCGCTCGCCGTGCTGATGGCCGCCCTGCTCGGGGCGGTGATCGCCTTCCTGCGCTACGGCTTCCGCCCGCTCGACAAGCTCAGCGTCGAGTTGCTGTCGCTGCGCAGCCGCCCGGCCCGCAAGATCAGCGGGCGCTATCCCGACGAGATCCAGCCGCTGATCGACAATCTCAATGCGCTGATCGCCTCCCGCGAGGCGCAGCTCATCGAGGCGCGCAGCCGGGCCGGCGATCTCGCCCACGGCCTGAAGACGCCGCTTGCCGTGCTGGAGGCCACTGCACGCTCCCTGGCCGATAGCGGGCAGGCCACCGCGGCCAATGCCATCCGTGACGAAGTCTGGCGGATGGATGCCCAGGTCAAGCGCACTCTGGCGGAGGCGCGGGCGAGTCTCGCAGCGGCGCAATTGTCGGGACGCGTCGACACCCATGCCGTGCTGTCCAAGCTGGTCTCGACCATGCAAAAGCTCTCGCGCGACAAGGACATGACGTTCGGCCTCGAAGCCCCGCAGGGCATCGTGATCGCCATGGATGAGAGCGATTTCACCAACATTGCCGGCAATTTGCTGGACAATGCCCGCAAATGGGGAAATTCCCAGGCAAGGGTGCGCCTGATGGCGCAGACGGCTTCGCCCGTCATTGTCCTGTCGATCGAGGATGACGGGCCCGGCCTGCCGCCCGATGCCGAAAAGTCCTTCATCGAGCGGGGCAAGCGCCTCGATGAGACCGTGCGCGGCACCGGCTTCGGCCTCGCCATCGCCAAGGACATCATCGAGGCCTATGGCGGCGAGCTTCATATCGCCCGATCGGGCCTGGGGGGCCTCGGTGTCGAGGTGCATCTGCCCAAGCGGCTTGTCGTCACCGATGCGGGCGACGACGATCCTGCCGCCGAGGGGCGACCTTCCGCCTGAGACCCGGTAGTTGCCGCTCACAATGCGAGCCGCATCACCTGCCGCCGCGAGCCGGCTTTGCCGGCGGGAACAAAGCCGCGCCCTGCGAACAGCTCGACAAACCCCATGAAACGATAGCTGGGCGAGCTGGGATCGACCGGATAGGCTTCGACCACCTGGACGCCCTGGCCGCGGGCATAGGCGATGGCGGCATCGAGCAAGGCGTGCGACAGGCCGGCCTTGCGGTGGTCGCGGCGGACAAAGAAGCAGGTGATCGACCAGATGCCCGTCTCCCCATCGTCCTGGTCGGACGAGAGCCTGAGGAAGCTCTCGCGCGGCGCCACGGAGCACCAGCCGACGGGCTCGCTGTCGAGATAGCCGAGCAGGCCGATCGGCACATCGGTTTGGACCCGGTGGTGGAGCGCCTGCTTGCAGGCGGCATTATCGGCCGAACCCCGTTCGGCCATGGGGCGCCAGGCCATGCACCAGCAATATTTCGGCGCGCCCTTGCCTTCGAAGAGCGCTTCGAAATCAGGCCAGGTGGCCGCGGTGACGGGTCGGGCGGCGAATGTCGGAGCGATCATGCCGGCTGTCCCCCTGACTGTCTGCTGCGCCGGCTTCACCCATGCTCGGCTCTCTGCGGTCCAATCTCCGGCATTTGGGGCGGCGCTGCCAGCCGTGATTTTGGATCCCTGCCAGGCGAACCGTCATATGGCTGTCACCTCGAAGCGGCAGGGATAAAACGTGGCATTGCTTCTGCACAGCTGTGCAAGAAGGAATAGGCCCGTCGCTAAATTCGTTTCCACGCCATGGGAGCGGATTTCAACCTCTCAGGACCGGGCGGATGGTTTCAATGGAATGGCTCTGCGCTATTGACAGGAGTTTCGCGCAGAGCGAGCATTGCACAGCTGTGCAATCAGACATGGCGATGAGGAAACGAGAGGGAACGGTGTCCGCTGCAGGCTTCTTGCCTGAGCCGAGGACGCCGGGACCTGCCCGCGGGAGGTTGCGCCGTGAAGCCGAGTGATCAGCCCCTGGTGGCGACCCCAACGACGCCGGTGCGGCAACCCTTGCTCGAGGTCGACAGGGCCTCGGTGCGGCTCGGCAACACCCAGGTCTTCGACAATCTCAGCCTCACGGTCGGCGAAGGCGAATTCGTCGCGCTGCTCGGCTCGTCCGGTTGCGGCAAGACCTCGCTTCTGCGCACCATTGCCGGTTTCATCCAGCCGCGCGCTGGCACCGTCCGCGTGCGGGGACGCGACATCACCAGCGAGCCGCCCGACCGGCGCGGCATGGCGCTGGTGTTCCAGACCTATGCGCTTTGGCCGCATATGACGGTGGCGCAGAATATCGGCTACGGCCTCAAGCTGCGCCGGCTGCCGCGCGCGGAGATCGCCGCCAAGGTCGCCGAGATCGCCGCTTTGCTCGGCCTGTCCGGGCTGGAAGAGCGCAAACCGGCGGCGCTCTCCGGTGGCCAGCGCCAGCGCGTGGCGCTCGGGCGGGCACTCGCCATCAGCCCCGACATTCTGCTGCTCGACGAACCCCTGTCCAATCTCGATGCGCGCATCCGCCTGACGGTGCGCCAGGAGATCAGCGCCCTGCAGCGCCGGCTCGGCATCACCGCCATCCATGTCACCCATGATCGCGAGGAGGCCATGGTGATGGCCGATCGCATCGTCATTCTCGATGCTGGCAGGATCGCGCAGATCGGCACGCCGGAAGAGGTCTACAACCAGCCGGCTTCCGCCTTCGTCGCCGCCTTCATGGGGGCCGAGAACAGGCTGCGCCTCAACGCCGGCCCGGCGACGGAGGGCGATGGCCGGCTGCGGCTTCAAGCCCAGGGGGGCACGCCCGCTCTGATCGCGACCGTACGGCCGGCCGTGCCGGGGCCCTGCATCGCCCATTTCCGCTCCGAGGCGGCCGAACTGCATGAGGCCTCTGCCGCGGCGGAGCCGACCGCCGGTTTCCTCGCCCTGCCCGGTGAGGTTGGCCAGGTCAGTTTCCCGGGCGGGTTCTGGCGTCACGTCGTGGCCACACCGGCCGGTGCCCTGGTCGTCGACGCGCCCAAGGCCTGGCCCGCCGGTTCGAAGGTCGATGTTCATATCCCTCAGACAGGCCTGTTCGTCTTTCCCGACGAGCAAGGCTGAATTGCCATAAGAGACAGGAGAGTTTGGATGAGACTGACAGCATTGTCCGCCGTCGCGGGGCTGCTTGCCGCCGCGTTGCCCCTGGCAAGCACCACGGCATCGGCCGAGGAGCTGACGGTGATCACGGCGGGTGACCAGAACATGGTCGACTACGTCAATAATTTCCTGGCCCCGGCCTTCGAAAAGCAGAATCCCGGCACCACGGTGCGCGTGGTCGGCACCGGCCCCGGCGATGCCGGGTCGCAGAAGATCGTCGAGCGCCTCGATGCCCAGAAGAAGGCCGGCAAGGAGGTCTATGACGTCGATGTCGCCGTCATCCACGAGAAGGTGGCGGGCAAGCTGGTCCAGGACGGGCTGCTCGACAAATATCGCGGCAATATCGATACCGGCAAGCTGGTCACGCGGGGCAACGCTAGGCTGGCACTTGGGGCCGATGTCGACGGCTATGTCATGCCGATGTTCAACAGCCAGACCGCCATCGCCTACAATCCGGACCTGGTATCCAATCCGCCGAAGACCTTCGACGAACTGGTGGCCTGGACCGAGAAGAACCCCAAGCAGTTCGGCTATAACGGCATCAAGGGCGGCGCCTCCGGCGTCTCCTTCGTGATCAGCTGGATCTACAATTATGCCGGCGACGCCAAGGTCCTGCAGGAAGGACCCTATGACGCCAACGAGAAGGCCAAATGGGACGATGCCTTCGCCAAGCTGAAGGCCTTCAACAAGAATGTCGCGCTCACCCCCGGCAATGCCGGCACGCTCGACATGCTCAGTCGCGGTGAGATCGCCATGGGCGCGGTGTGGGTCGACATGTTCTATTCCTGGAAGGCCAATGGCCAGTTGCCGCCCACCATGAAGCTGGTGCTGCCGGCGCCCGGCATGCCTGGCCAGCCGATGCATTACGTCATCCCCGGCAAGACCGCCCACAAGGCCCTGGCGGAGAAGTTCGTCGCGCTCGCCACCAGTCCCGAGGTCCAGGCCAACGGCATCGTCAAGCAGTTCAACTGGTATCCGGGCATCGACGCCAAATATGTCCAGGACAAGCTCGACCCGGCGATCTGGCAGAAGCTGTTCACCGACATCTCGCCCGATGACCTCGCCAAATACGGAAAATCCTTCCCGATCGGGCCTTACTACGCCGACCTGCTCGAAGCCTATGAGAAGAAGGTGGCGGAGTAGGGGGCTTTTTTCTTCAGCGAAACTGGGGAGGGGCTGCGCAGGCCCTTTGGACCCAGCCTTTCTTCAACCCAACCGATCATCAACCATGCCGAGCCCAAACACCTCTCCCCGTACCTCCCTCACCGGCCTGATGCTGGTGGCGCCGGCGCTTGCGGTGGTGATCTTGCTGTTCGTCGTGCCGCTGGCAAGCTCGGTCACCGGATCCTTCGCCACGCCGGAGGGGCCGGGGTTCGGCAATTTCCGCAAGGCCTTCGAGCTTTACTGGACCGACATGGTCTTTTCGGCGGTGATCATCCTGATCTCCACCGCGCTGATCGTGCTGATCGCCGTCGCCATCGCCGGCTATCTCACGCTCGGCAACAACCCTCTGGCGGTTGCGGCCTTGCGCTGGCTCTATCGCTGGCCGCTCTTCGTGCCCTTCATCGTGGTTGGCCAGATCCTGCGGACCTTCCTCGCCAAGAACGGGCTGATGAACAGCCTCCTGGTGAATGCGGACCTGCTGTCGCCGCTGCAGGCTGTCAGCTTCCTCGACTGGCGGGGCATCGTCATCGCCTTCGTCTGGAAGCAGATGCCCTTCGTCACCCTGCTCACCGCCGGTGCCATGGCCTCGCTCGACCGCTCCACCATCGAGGCCGCCCGCAATCTCGGCGCCTCGCGTCTGCGCATCCTCCTGGAGATCGTGGTGCCGCAGGTGGCCTCCACGCTGCTGGTCGGGGCCGTGCTCAGCCTGGTGACGATGATGTCGGTGCTTTCCGTGCCACTGATGATCAACGCGCAATCGCCCACCATGATCACCGCCGACATGGCCTTCCGCATCAATTCCTATGGCGACTACGGCGTCGCCAATGCTCTCGGCCTGCTCTCTCTCGCCTTCACCGGGGCGGTGGCCTGGATCTATCTCAGACAGACCATGAAGGAGAATGCGCGATGAGCGATGCCGGTCACGCGCTTGCCGCCCGCAGCTGGCGAATCGACTGGCTGTGGATCCCGCGCGGCATCGGGCTCGGCCTGCTCGCCTTCGCCATCTTCGGCCCACTCGCCAATCTCCTGCTGTGGACGGTGGCGGAGCGCTGGTATTTCCCGCATAGCCTGCCGCTGCAATATGGCTTTTCCTTCTGGCCGCGCGTATTCGCGCCGCGCGGCGATGCCCTGGCCTCGCTCGGCATCAGCGTTTCCATCGCGCTGCTCACCGTGGCCCTGTCCCTCGCCCTGGCAGTGCCCGCCGGCTATGCCCTCGCCCGGCTGAAGCTGCCCTTTCGCGCTGGCATCCTGCTGCTGCTGCTCCTGCCCCAGGCCTTTCCGAACCTGCCCGTCTACGTCAACATCGCCCGCCTGTTCTACGAGATCGGCCTGAATGGCACGGTGCTCGGCGTGGTGCTCGTCCACACCACCCATGGTCTGGTCTATGCGGTGTGGATCGCCACGGCTTCCTTCTCCGCCGTGCCGGTGGATCTGGAGGAGGCCGCCCGCTCGATCGGCGCCAGCGGGCCGCGCGCCTTTCGCGACGTCGTGCTGCCGCTGGCCGCGCCCGGGCTGATGGCAAGTGCCATCTTCGTTTTCCTGGAATCATTGGACGAATTCACCGGCACCTATTTCGTCGGCGCGCCCGACATCAAGACCATGCCGCTGCTGCTCTATACCGCCAGCGCCGGCGGCAACTACCAGATCGCCTCGATCACGGCTTTGGTGCTGCTGGTGCCCTCCATCGCCTTCATGTTCGTGGTCGAGCGCTTCCTCAGCGCCGACGTGCTGGCCAAGGTCGGGCGCTGAGATGGCCGAGAACATGTATTCCGCCTGGCTGATGGCGGTGGCCGAGGACGAACTCATGCTCGCCGGCATCGTGGCCGAACTGGCGCAGACCTTCGGCACGCCGCGCTTCCAGCCGCATCTGACCCTCGTCGAGGACAGGCTCTGCGAGGAGGACGACCTTGCGCGCCAACTCACCACCGTCGCCGCCGGTATTGCGCCCTTCGCCGCCGATATCCAGGCGGTCGGTACCAGCGACCTGTTCTTCCGAGCCTTCTATGCCCGCTTCGAGCGGGCGGGACCAGTGCTCGAACTGAAGCGGCGGGCCATCGCTTCGATCGCGGCTTCGGCGATCGAGAGTTTCATGCCGCATGTCTCGCTGGCCTACGGCGTGGAAGACGGGCCGCTCAAACAGGCCGCAGCCAGGGAGGTCGAGGCACATCTTACCGGGCGGGCCATTCGCTTCGACCGCATCGCCGTGGTCCGCTCCGCCCAGAGCATTCCGGTCGAGGATTGGACCGTCAGCGTCGTCAT
The DNA here is from genome assembly GCF_040797145.1 of Labrys neptuniae. Taxonomy (NCBI): domain Bacteria; kingdom Pseudomonadati; phylum Pseudomonadota; class Alphaproteobacteria; order Hyphomicrobiales; family Xanthobacteraceae; genus Labrys; species Labrys neptuniae. The sequence continues at coordinate 589,738 of NZ_JBFNQD010000002.1, forward strand.
TCCGCTTGGTTGATCAGGGTACCTTTATGGCAAAGAGGTGCACCTACGGGAAGAGTTTGTCGCCAACTTCCTTGTTGGCAGCTGCCATTTTGACGCTCGTATTTGTAACGATTGTCGGAACCCTTGCTGGTCACTCGTTGTCAGTAAGAATAAGTGGATCGTATCCCGAAATTGGAGCTCTACATTCATACTAAAGTCTATACATGGTTTCGGAGAGGGTAGTGATTTTCTTCACGAGAGGATAATTTAGATCCGTATGCCGGACATAGATTATCTCATAATACATCCAGATTGGGCGATAGCCGTAATCCAAGAGCCGTTCATGCATGTGCCGGAGCATTTCGAGCTGCAAATGGTGATATTCAACCATGATCAGTTCCGGTGCATGGGCATCTAAGTTCAATCCCGCCACTACCTTGTCGTCGTGCCCTTCAGTATCAACGACCAGAGCATTGAAGCCCTGCAGGTTTGCTCGCTCAATGATGGTGTCGACCCTGACAGTCTCGACCTGAATCTCGCGAATGTGAGAAGCAAGGTCGGTAAAAAATCCAGAATGCTTGAGGATTACTTCTTTCTCAAAAGATGAAAGAAAAGGACCAAGCGGGCTGTCCGAGGCGGAGGCCTCCTCAAGCATATAGAAAGGAAGCGTTCCCTGCTGAGTGCTGCAGCAAAGCTGGAAGAAAGATAGGTCTGAATAAGGCTCGTAGTTTTTCTTCAGCTTTTCGAAGAGATAAGGAACAGGTTCGACCAATGCCCCTTGCCAGCCATGATTGACAACATAGCCAAAGACAGGATCATCGCTGCTGTTGCCGACATTGGCCCCAACGTGGATGAACTTAACCTTCTTCCCCTTTTGGGCGACATGTTTCGAGAGCGTGTCGAAAATTTCAAAGCGCCACAGACTGCATTGATGGTGATGGAAATTTTGTGGATCCAAGTTTCTGTCTTTCCACTGTCCGGCTGAATTTTATCGATATCGAGATATCTGACTTTGAAGAGCGCGAAATGCACTCTTTCAATGTTAAATTCCGAGATAGACTATCTCATGAAGATCAATTTTAAAGCCGAATTTCCAAACCCTCTAGGAAGCTCCAAACAACATAATACTGTTGATGCAAATCGCTCCGCCAGCTTTCGGCATGCCGGAGGGAGCCCGTCGCTCGACGCCCATGCTACACGGGCCTTCTCTTTACTTCTGACAGTGTCGGCACCAATAGGTCGAGCGTCCCGATTGCACCAGGCGCTCGATGGTGCCGCGGCAGTCCGGTGTCGGGCAGGCTTCGCCCTCGCGATCATAGACGCGAAAACGATGCTGGAAATAGCCGAGCGAGCCGTCCGTATGCCTGTAGTCCTTGAGGGTCGAGCCGCCGGCCTCGACCGCTTCGGCCAGCACCTCGCGGATCACGCCGGAGAGGCGTTCCGCCTGCCCGTCGCTGAGCGTGCCCGCGGCCCGCTCGGGTGCGAGGCTGGCACGGTGCAGCGCCTCGCAGACATAGATGTTGCCGAGCCCGGCAATCAGGCCCTGGTCGAGTAAAGCGGCCTTGAGCGGCGCCATCTTGCCCGCGAACAGCCGGGCGATCGTTTCCCCGCTCAGTTCATTGCCGAGCGGCTCGATGCCCATGGCCTTGAAATGGCGTGAAGTCTCCAGCCCGGCGCGTGGAACCAGATCCATGAAGCCGAAACGGCGCACATCGTTATAGGTGATGGTGAAACGATTGGAGAGACGGAAGACGACGTGGTCGTGCTTGGCGTCCTCCTTGACCTCATTGGCGAACTCGCCCGGTTCCGCCACGCCGCCATCCGGCGCCGTGATCAGGAAGCGGCCGGTCATGCCCAGATGCATCACCAGTACGTCGCCGGAGGACAGGTCCGCCAGGAGATATTTGGCGCGGCGCCCCATAGAGAGGATGGTCTGGCCGGTAAGGCGGCGGGCGAAACCGGCGGGCAGGGGAAAGCGCAGATCCGGCCGCCGCGCCTCGATCTCGACGAAACGGGCACCGGTCATGGCCGGCTCAAGGCCGCGGCGGACGGTTTCGACTTCGGGTAGTTCGGGCATGATTCCTCCGGCGCGGACTGCCGGCCAGAGATAGGACGAAGGGGAGGCGTTTTCCAGCCAAGCATTCAGCAGGGCGCGCGGCGTCGTTGAAACGGACCATTGAATGGACTAAATAGGATGTCGACCAAACATTCCTGCGAGGACAGCGTCATGCGGATCTCGGTGACCGAGGCGAAGGGACAGCTCACGGACCTTGTTCGCCGCGCACAGGCGGGGGATGAGGTCATTCTGACGCGACATGGTCATGCGGCGGTCCAGCTGGTGCCGGTCAAGCCCCTTGTAGACGCCAAATCCCGCAAGGCGGTGATCGCCGCGGTCCGCCTCAGCGCGGCGGCGAAGGCGACGGCCGGTGCGGATGCTGCCCGTAGCCAGGATTTCCTCTATGACGAGAATGGCTTGCCCCGATGATGGCCGTCGACACCTCGGCCTTGATGGCGATCGTGCTGAATGAACCGCAGGCCGATGACTGCGCGGTCACGCTCGAAACCGAAGATCGCCTACTGATCTCGGCCGGCACGGTGGCAGAGATCCTGATCGTGGCCGGATGCAGGAATGTCCGGGACGAGGTCGATCGCCTGATCGAGGGACTCGGCTTCGAGATCGTCAGCGTAACCTCGGCGTCGGCGCGGCGCATTGCGTTGGCCTACGACAAGTGGGGAAAGGGGATACATCCGGCGGGGCTGAACTATGGCGATTGTTTCGCCTATGATGTGGCGAAGGAGTATAGCTGCCGGTTGCTCTATGTCGGGGGCGATTTCGCCCGAACGGACATTCAGGGCGTCTTGTGAGCATGAGCTGGAGAAGCGGCGATGTCGTGCCGCATTCTCCTTCCCCCGTCTCGGTTTTGTGCTCTATAGAGGCAGCGACCTTATCCGGAGTTCACCCGATGACCGCCAGCACCGACACTCATTTCGGCTTTTCCACCGTGCGGCTGGAGGAAAAGCAGGGGCTGGTCGACGATGTCTTCCACAAGGTGGCCGCGCGCTACGACCTGATGAACGACCTGATGTCGGGCGGGCTGCATCGGCTTTGGAAGGACGACCTGGTCAACAAACTCAACCCGCCACGCCAGCGGCCCTTCCGCCATCTCGACGTGGCCGGCGGCACCGGCGACGTTGCCTTCCGCATCGTGAAGGCCGGCGGTGCCGATACGCATGTCACCGTGCTCGACATCAACGGTTCGATGCTGGAAGTCGGCCGCCAGCGTGGCGAGGAGCGCGGCCTGGCCGGCCAGCTCGATTTCGTCGAGGCCAATGCCGAGGAACTGCCTTTCGAGACGGGCAGCTTCGATGGCTACACCATCGCCTTCGGCATCCGCAACGTGCCGCGCATCGACAAGGCGCTGGCCGAAGCCTATCGTGTGCTCAAGCGCGGCGGGCGCTTCCTCTGCCTGGAATTCTCCACCGTCGATCTTCCCGGTCTCGACAAGATCTACGATCTCTATTCCTTCAACCTGATTCCGCCGATCGGCCGCATGGTCACCGGCGATGCCGAGCCCTATCGCTACCTGGTCGAGTCGATCCGCAACTTCCCCAAGCCCGCAGTCTTCTCGGCCATGATCCGGGAAGCCGGCTTCTCGCAAGTCAGCCACCGTTCGCTCACCGGCAACATCGTCGCCATCCATTCGGGCTGGAAGCTGTAGCCGGTAGCACCTGCGATCTTGCGGGCACGTCATTTGCCCGAAATTAATGCTTGTCCGCTGCGATTTTCGGTTGGCGAAGCAGGGTCCTTCGTTGTTCGATAGGCACAATCGAACAATGTGGGGGCGGGTTTGGCTGGAGCGGTCGATCTCTCGGCTTTGAAGGATGCTTTGGTGGTGCTCGGTACCGCCGGCGTCGTGGTGCCGCTCGTGCGCCGCCTGCATGTCAGCCCGGTGATCGGCTTCCTGGCCGCCGGTGCCGTGATGGGCCCGACCGGCGTCGGCGCGCTCTCCTCCTATGTGCCCTACATCGACTGGATCGCCATCAGCGAACGCGAAACCATCGCCCGCATCGCCGAGTTCGGCGTGGTGTTCCTGCTCTTCGTCATCGGGCTGGAGCTCTCGCTCGCCCGACTGATGACCATGCGCCGCCTGGTTTTCGGCCTCGGGGGCCTGCAGGTGGTGGTATCAACCATCGTCGTCGCCCTGCTCGCCCGGCTCGTGCTGCCATCCGAGGCGGCGCTGGTGGTCGCTGCAGGTCTGGCGCTGTCGTCCACGGCGATCGTGGTGGAGGTGCTGGCCGGGCAGAAACGCATGGCCTCGGCGACGGGGCGTGTCAATTTCGCCGTGCTGCTCCTGCAGGACCTCGCCGTGGTGCCCGTGCTGTTCCTGGTGGGAACGATGGGCGGGCACGCCGACCGCTCCGTGCTGGTCGGCCTCGGCTATGCCCTCGGCCTGGCGGTGCTCACCATCGCCGCCATCGTCGTCGCCGGGCATTTCCTGCTGCGGCCTTTGTTCCGCCTGGTCGCCAATCCGGAGAATCCGGAACTCTTCATCGCCGCCACTTTGTTCGTGGCGATCGGGGCCGGCGTGGCGGCGGCAAGCGAAGGGTTGTCCATGGCCCTCGGCGCCTTCATCGCCGGGCTGCTGCTGGCCGAGACCGAATATCGCCGCGCCATCGAGGCGACGATCGAGCCTTTCAAGAGCCTGCTGCTCGGCGTCTTCTTCTTCACCGTCGGCATGAGCGTCGATCTCGGCGTGGTGGTCAGCTATCCGCTGCTGATCTTGGGCGCCGTGCTGGCGCTGGTGCTGGTCAAGGGCCTGTTGATCTTCGGCCTCTGCCGGCTCTACCGGCTGCCCAAGGCCGTCTCGATCGAAACCGCCTTCCTGCTCGCCTCGGCCGGCGAGTTCGCTTTCGTGGTGTTCACGCTCGCCACCCAGCTTTCCATCCTCACGGCGGAACAGTCCGCGTTGGTTGTGGCCATCGCATCTCTCTCGATGGCCTCGATCCCCCTGCTGGGCGTGCTCGGCCGTCGTATCGCCAAGCGCTACGAACTGGCGGTGCCGGTTGAGGCCGCGGCCCTGGAAGGACCGCCGGAGGACAAACAGCGCCGTGCCATCGTGGTGGGGTATGGCCGCGTCGGCCGCCTCGTGGCCGAAATGCTCGCTGAGCACAAGATCGCCTATCTCGCCGTGGATGCGAACGCCAAGGCTGTGGCGCGCTGGCGCGAAGACAAGAAGCCGGTCTTTTGGGGCGATGCCACCAACGCCGCCTTCCTCGAACGCTGCGGCCTCGCCGAAGCCTCGGCCCTGGTCGTCACCATCGACCAACCCCGCCAGATCGAGGCGGTGGTCACCACCGCGCGGGCGCTACGGCCGGATCTCGTCATCGTGGCGCGCTCGCGCGATGCCGATCACGCCAGCAAGCTCTACGCGCTGGGCGTCACCGATGCCGTGCCCGAGACCATCGAGGCGAGCCTGCAACTGTCCGAGGCAGCCCTTGCCGGTCTCGGTGTGCCGGCCGGCCCGGTGATCGCCTCCATCCACGAGCGGCGCGATGTCTTCCGCCGCGAACTGCAGACGGCGGCCGGCCGCGAGACTCATGCCGTCAAGCCCAAGCGCGGCCGGCGTTCGGCGGTCACACCGTCATAGATCCGGCCACAGCGCCCGCCGATCGGGGGGCGGGTCTTCAGACCCGCCAAGTCTGCAGACCCGCAAGTCCCGTCGGTGGCGGTCACGGGCTGGTCTGAAGACCAGCCCCCCAAACATCCTCATTTCTTCAGGAATTCGGCGAATTTCCCGGCATAATCGGGGTGCCAGCGCGACAGAGGCGGACGGTTCTCGATGATGTCGCCGACGGCCCAGGCGATGCGGCGTTCGTCGAGCGAGCGCGGCACCTCGTTGTCGGGGCAGAGAATATAGAAATCGCCGGCTTCCAGGCGTCCCAGCATGAAATCCACGGTCTGCTCCGGTGTCCAGGCCCCGGCCGGCTTGTCGGTGCGGCCCTTGGCGGCGAGCGGGGTGAAGACGAAGCCGGGGATCAGTAGATGGGCGGATATCCGGCAGCCCTCGGTGTTGCGCAATTCGTGCTGCAGGGCTTCGGTGAAGGCCTTCACCGCTGCCTTCGAAACATTGTAGGCGGGATCGCCGGGCGGCGTGGTGATGCCCTGCTTGGAGCCGGTGTTGATGATGAGGCCAGGGAGTCCGCGCGCGATCATGCCGGGCGCGAAGATCTGGGTGCCCTGGATCACGCCCTTGAGGTTGACGGAGAAGATGCGCTCCCAGGTCTGGTCCTCCCGGGCATCGAACAGCTTCGAGCCCGGCTGGATGCCGGCATTGTTCATCAGCACATCCGTGCCGCCGAAGCGCTCATTCACCTGCCGCTGCAGGTCGAGCAGGGCCTCGACGTCGCTGACATCGGTGGCGGAGGCGAGCACGGCCTGCCGCCCCTCCGGCGCAGCTGCCGCGATCTTCTCGGCGGCTGCCGCAAGCTTCTCTTCGCCGAGATCGGCGATGGCGACCTTGAGGCCGAAGGAGGCAAACTTGACGGCCGCGGCGAGACCGATGCCGCTGGCGCCGCCCGTCACGACGGCGACTGAGCCGGGAACGAGTGCTGGATGAGACATGGCGGTGCTTCCTTGCAATGCCGACGGGGAGGGCGACCGGGCATCGCCCACAGCGGAAAGATCATGCGCTGATAGCGAAAATTCGGCGCGAACACCATCGCGCCGGACGAAAACCCGCAGCTCGTCAGAAGGTCTCGGCGAGTCGGAGGCCTTGGGTCAGGCAGTCTTGCCGAAGGAGGCGATCACCCCCTCTGCCATGCGCACGAAGCGGGCGCTCGGGCCTTCCGGGCCGGCGCTCTGGCGGCTGACGCGGGCGCCTTCCAGCAGGAGATGCAGCGTATCGGCGACCAGATCGGGCTGGTCGAGGCCCGCCTCCCGGCAGAGCAGGGCCAGGCGGTCGCGATGCCTCTTCTTGAACTCTTCGACCAGGCGCCGGGCCGGATGGTCCTCGCCCGAGAGCTCGACGGCCGCATTGGCGAATTCGCAGCCCCGGTTGTCGGCCTCGATATAGTCGGCGCATTTGCCGACCCAGGACAGCAACTGGGCGTGGGCATCGCCCGGATGCTCGGCCTCGAGCTGGGCCCAGCGCGCCTGGTTGTCGATCTCCGCCGCCCGCAGGCATTCGACGATGAGATCGTCCTTCGAGCCGAAATGACGGTAGAGCGTCATCTTGTTGGTGCCGGCGACCTTGGCGATGGTGTCGACGCCGATGGTGTTGATGCCATGTCGGTGGAAGAGGTCGCGCGCAGTGACGACGATGCGGTCTCGCGGACGCTGTCCGGGGCAGCAGAGTGACTCTTCGCTTTGTTCCAAAATTTTCTGGCTCATGGCTTGACCAAACTGTTACCGACCTGTAACAGTGTCGCTGTTACTGATCGGTAACAGCTTGGTAAGGCGTCGTCAAGGCCGTTTCGTCATTGCACTGCGATCCAGCCTTGTTAGAGAGACAATTCACCCGAGCGTCTTGTGATTTGATTGAATCTCTTCAAATCGCAAAGGCGCGTCGAACCAGAGAGCTAGAGCAAAGCACGGTCACGCCTGAACGCGCTTTGCTCTGGCAAACGACACATCGTCAAACGGATTCGGCGGAGCATGGACCCATGTTTCCGCGCTGGAGGAGTCATGGCTCAGCAAGGCTGCAATATGACCATCGATCAGTTGCTGAACGATCCGCTGACGCTTGCCCTCATGCGGGCCGACAGGGTCGATCCGGTTTCATTGAGGACGATGCTCACCGGTCAGGCCCGCCGTCTCGCCGAAGCGCAGGACATGCCGCCGATCCTCCTGACATTTTCTGACACCGTCATGCCACATGGTGGCATCCAGGGCGGCTGACGCAGAGCTTCACCATGGTCAATTATTTCATTCAACGTCCGATCTTCGCCTCGGCCATCGCCATCATCATGGTGCTGGCGGGGGCGATTGCCTATTTCCTGCTGCCGGTCGCCCAGTTTCCCAACATCACGCCGCCCCAGATCCAGGTCAGCGCCTCCTATCCCGGCGCCAGCTCGCAGGTCGTCGCCGATACGGTGACCACGCCGCTCGAGCAGCAGATCAACGGCGTGCCGGGCATGATCTACATGTCCTCGGCCAGCTCCAATGACGGTTCCTCCAACATCACTGTTACCTTCGATGTCGGCTATCCGCTGAACATCGCGGCGATGGACGTGCAGAACCGCGTGGCTCAGGCGGCCTCCTCGTTGCCGGCGATCGTCAACCAGTCCGGTGTCTCGGTCACCAAGGCCAATCCCAACTTCGTGCTGATCGTCGACCTGACCTCGCCCGACAATTCGGTCGATTCGGTCGCGCTCAGCAACTACGCCTATCTGCAGATCGTCGATCCCCTGAAGCGCCTGCCGGGCGTCGGCGACGTCAGGATCTTCGGCGAGCGGCGCTATTCCATGCGCATCTGGCTCGATCCCGACAAGCTTGCCAATCTCGGCATCACCGCCGTCGACGTACAGAACGCCGTCGCCGAGCAGAACGTGCAGGTTGCGGCCGGCAAGATCGGCCAGAACCCGGCTCCGGCGGGCACCGCCTTCGAAATGCAGGTCAACGCCACCGGCCGCCTCAGCGATCCGGAGGAGTTCGGCAACATCGTCGTCCGCGCCAATCCGGCCGGCGGTTCGGTGGTGCGCCTGCGTGACGTCGCCCGCATCGAGCTCGGCTCGCTGCAATATTCGTCCTCGGCCTATCACGGCGAAAAGCCGATGGTGGTGCTCGGCGTCTTCCAGGCGCCCGGCTCCAACTCGCTCAAGCTGAAGGAAGCCGTCGAAGCCAAGATGAAGGAGCTCTCGGCGCGATTCCCCAAGGGCATCGAATATTCGATGAAATACGACACGACCCGCTTCGTGTCGGCCGCGATGGAGGACGTCGTCAAGACGCTGGTCGAGGCGCTCATCCTCGTGGTCCTCGTCGTCTACATCTTCTTGCAGAACTGGCGCACCGTGCTCATCCCGGTCATCGCCATCCCGGTATCGCTGATCGCGACCATGGTGGTGATGCTGGCCATGGGCTTCTCGCTCAACATGCTCTCGCTGCTCGGCATGGTGCTCGCCATCGGCCTCGTCGTCGACGACGCCATCGTGGTGGTGGAGAACGTCGAACGACAGCTCGAGGCGGGACATCCCCCGCTGCAGGCGGCCAAGATCGCCATGAAGGAAGTCACCGGCCCGATCGTCGCCACCACGGCGGTGCTGATGGCGGTGTTCGTCCCCGTCGCCTTCATTCCCGGTGTCGCCGGCCAGCTCTACAACCAGTTCGCCCTGACCGTGGCGATCTCGGTCGGCATCTCGGCCTTCAATTCGCTGACCTTGAGCCCCGCCTTGTCGGCGGCCTTCCTCAGCCACAAGCCGGCCTCGCGCTTCTTCCTGTTCCGCTGGTTCAATGCCGGCTTCGACAGGCTGTCGCACGGCTATGCCGCCTCCGTGCGCGGCTTCATCAAGCTGCGCTGGCTGATGATGGGGGCCTTTGCCATCGTGCTGGCCGCCACCTACTGGATCTCGACACGGGTGCCCTCCACCTTCCTGCCTTCGGAAGACCAGGGCTATTTCTTCGTCGTCCTGCAATTGCCAGATGGTGCCTCGCTCGAACGCACCGATGCCGCCGCCAAGCAGGTGCGCCAGATCCTGATGGCCGAGCCCGGGGTCGAGGACATCATGTCGATCTCCGGCCTGAACTTCCTCACCAATGCCCAGCAGTCGAGCGCCGCGGTCGAGTTCGCCATCCTCAAGCCTTGGGATGAGCGCGGCCCCGGCCTCAGCGCCACCGATATCGTCAACAAGGTGCGCCCGAAGCTGTTCGGCATTGCCGATGGTTTCGTGCTGGCCTTCGAGCCGCCTTCCATCCAGGGCCTCGGCACCACCGGCGGCTTCGAATTCCAGATCGAGGATCTGAACGGACGCGGCCCCTTCGCGGTCAACGAGGCGGCGCAGGCCCTGCTCGCCGAGGCGCGCAAGCAGCCCGAGCTCAATCCGCAGACCCTGTTCACCACCTTCTCGACCTCGACGCCGCAGTTCAACTACGACCTCGACCGCAACAAGGCCAAGCTCCTGGGCTTGAACCTGCCTGATATCTTCAACACCCTGCAGATCTATCTCGGCTCGCTCTATGTGAACGACTTCAACCAGTTCGGGCGAACCTTCCGCGTCACGCTGCAGGCCGACAAGGATTCGCGGGCCGATCCCGGCGACATCAGCCGCCTCTATGTCCGCAACGCCACCGGCAACATGGTGCCCCTGTCGACCCTGGGATCGCTGAAGCCGATCGTCGGGCCGGAGACGGTCACCCATTACAACAATTACGGCGCCGCCCTGATCAATGGCGCCGCCGCGCCGGGCTATTCCTCGGGACAGGCCATCGAGGCAATGCAGAGGGTCGCAGCCCAAACCCTGCCGAACGGCTTCAACTATGAATGGACCGGCATCACCTTCCAGGAGCTCAAGGCCGGCTCGATCGCAGCGGCGGTGTTCGCCCTTGCCATCGTGTTCGTCTTCCTGATTCTGGCCGCGCAATATGAGAGCTGGTCCATGCCGTTCATGGTCCTGCTGGCGGTGCCGCTCGGCCTGTTCGGTGCGCTGCTCGCCATCTGGCTGCGCAGCATGCAGCTCGATGTCTATTCGCAGATCGGCTTCGTCATGCTGATCGGCCTCGCCGCCAAGAACGCCATCCTGATCATCGAGTTCGCCAAGCATCTGCGCGAGCAGGGCCATGGCATCGTCGAGGCGGCGATGGAAGCCGGCCGGCTGCGCCTGCGCCCGATCCTGATGACGGCCTTCGCCTTCATCCTGGGCGTGGTGCCGCTGGTGAAGGCGACCGGGGCCGGTGCGGCCAGCCGCCAGTCGCTTGGTACCGCGGTGTTTGGCGGCATGCTGGTGGCCACCGTGCTGACGCTGGTCTTCGTGCCGGTGTTCTACGCCATCATCGAGCGCTGGCGCGAGCGCCGGCTCTCCGCCAGGAAAGATTCACACCATACCGACAGTACGCCTGAGGAGTCCGAGGAGGCCGTGCCGCCCCGGATCCAGGCCGCCGAATAAGGGGATACCGATGCGTATCTGGAAAATCGCCACCGCCATCGTCGTGGTCGCCGCCGCCGGCGGGGGCTACTACCTCAAGGACAAGCCGCATCTTCTCGCTGCCGGCCAGGAACTCCTGGCCGGGGTGCTGAGCAAGCCGGCCTCGGCCAATCCGGCACCGGCCATGCAGGCCATGCCGGTGCCGGTGGCCTCCGTGGTCAAGAAGTCGATTCCGCTCTTCCTCAACTACCCGGCTCGCACGGAATCGATCCGCAGCATCGCCCTGCAGGCCAAGGTCTCGGGCTATATGCTCGACCAGGCCGTACCTGACGGCACCGATGTGAAGCAGGGTGACGTCCTCTATCGCATCGACGCGCGCGACTATCAGGCCGCGCTGGCGCAGGTGAAGGCCCAGGCCGAGCGCGATACCGCCGCGCTCGACTATGCCAAGACCAGCCTCACCCGCGGCAACGACCTCACCAAGACAGGCTTCCTGTCGAAGGACCTGTTCGACCAGCGCACCAGCGCGGTCAAGCAGGGTGAGGCGACCCTCCTAGCCGACAAGGCGGCGATCCAGGCGGCGGAACTCAATCTCGATTATACCGAGATCAAGGCCCCCTTCGACGGACGCATAGGCCGCAACCAGGCCGCGGCCGGCACGCTCGTCAGCCCTGGCGGCACGGTGCTCAACACGCTGGTGCAGCTCAGCCCGATCTATGTGACCTTTACGCCGACGGAAGCCGAACTCACCCAGATCCTCAAGGCCAAGGCAGCCGGCAAGGTGCTGGCCGATATCATCGTGCCCGGCCAGAACGAGGCGAGCCATCAGGGCGAGCTCACCTTCCTGGACAATGTCGTCGACCGTGCCACCGGTACCATCACCGCCCGGGCCACCACGGCCAATGCCGATCGCAGCCTGTTGCCGGGGCAATATGTCAATCTGCGCCTGAGCGTCGGCGAGCGGCCCGATACGCTGCTGGTGCCGCAGGCGGCCCTCGGTTCGAGCCAGCTCGGCAAATATGTCTATGTGGTCGGCGAGGGCAGCAAGGTCGAGATGCGTCTGGTCGAGCTTGGTCCGGCGCAGGGACCGCTCATCGCGGTGACCAAGGGGGTCAAGGAAACCGACCAGATCATCGTCGGCAATGTCCAGAAGATCTTCCCCGGCGTGCCGGTGCAGCCCCTGCCGCAGAAGGCGGGAGCCTAGGACATCCCTAGAGCAAAGCGCGTTCGAGTGTGAATGCTTGTTTGCTCTAGCTCCTTGTTCCGACGCGTCTTTGCGATTCTCGGTGATTTCACCAAATCGCAAAACGCTTTTGCGCATGACGGGCCTCCGCCTCGGTCCGTCGCAGCGCGGCTTGGCCGGCCCCGGAGATCGTTCCAGGCCGGCCTTTTTCATTCGGGGCGCAGGGATTTCGCCGTGCAGCGGTGCCATTGATAGGCGGCAGCGTCGGGATCGTCCTTGTGGCCGAAGCACCAGCCGGTCTCGACGAGTTGCCTGGTGAGGGCGTCGCGCTGATCGCAGGCATGCCGGGTGACGGGATCGTCGCCACTGCCGCCTCGGCATTGACTGTTCAGGGCTTTCCATTGAGCGATCGAAGCCTTGGCCTGCGCTGCCAAGGCCAGCTGTGGCGCAAGGATGAGGCCCATGAGCAGGAAGGCGGGTGCAGCAATTCTCATCCGTGCAACCTCCGATACCGTCAGCCATCAGAGATGGGGGAAGGTCGAAAAACAAGCTGTTTCATTGGAAACCTCCGCTCGGATTCGTATCCTTCGGTGCCGCCAGCTGGGCGCGATGGCCTGCATGGTGCCCGTCGCCGCGAGCTGCACTCCGGGTCAGGCCGAGGGAATTTCCGGCAGCTTGGGAAGCTTGAGGCGCACGCCTCGTCCGCCCTCGCGGCTGACGGCATTGTCGCCGATCAGCTCGACGCCGGCGCGATCGAGCGCCTCGATCACTTTCGTCAACGTATCGACCACACCGCGAACATTGCCTTCGCTCGCCTCCATGCGCTGAACCGTCGGCAGGGAAACCCCCGACAGGTCGGCGAGCTGGCGCTGGTCGATGCCGAGCAGGGCACGGGCAGCGCGCATCTGGGCAGCGGTGATCATAGGCAGCCTCGCATTTGTCAAATACCAAATTTTAATATTGATGTTTAAAGCATCAATTAGGATGTTTAAGCCATCGATATCTGCAGTGCCCGGGCGCAGGAGAGGGCGGATCTCCTCGCTCACGGCCACCGCAACGCCCTATAGCCGAAGCAGTTTGCGATTTCACCGTCTCACCTCGAATCGCAAAGACGCATCGAAGCGAAGAGTTAGAGCAAAGCGGCGTTTTCGCCTAAATACGCTTTGCTCCGAGCGTGCCTTACCCCCTGGGAAAGGCCGCCAGTGCCAAAAAAATGCGGGTATGAGCGAGCGGCGCAGCCCGAATTCGCGTATCAGCAAAAAAAGATCTGATTGCTAGTGGCTGACATCATGGCTGTTTTGTTGGGTATCGATACGGGCGGAACCTTCACCGACGCCGTCCTCTATGACGAGGGGAAGGGCGTTCTCGCCAAGGCCAAGTCGCTTACCACCCATCATGATCTGGCGATCGGTGTCGGCGGCGCCGTCGGCGCGGTGCTGTCTCAGTCCGACATTGCGCCTGCGCGCATCGCCCTGGTCTCGCTCTCCACCACGCTCGCCACCAACGCCATGGTGGAGGGTCAGGGTGGGCGTGTCGGCCTCGTCTATATCGGCTTCGATGCCGCCGATGCCGAGCGGCCGGATCTCAAGGCGGCCTTGAACGGCGACCCGGTCCTGCTGATTGCCGGCGGCCATGACGCCATGGGCCAGGTCCGTGCGCCGCTCGACGAGGCAGGCCTGGTCGAACAGGCCCGCGCTTTGGCGCCGGGGCTGACCGGCTTTGCGGTGACCGGCCGCTTTGCCGTGCTCGACCCCAGCCATGAGATCGCGGCGCGCGAGATCCTGCGGCACGAGACCGGCCTGCCGGTGACCTGCGGCCACGAGCTTTCGGCCAAGCTGGACGGGCCGAAGCGCGCGCTCACCTGCGTGCTCAATGCGCGCCTGATCCATCTCCTCGAGGCGCTGATCGCCGCGACCGAGGGGCGGCTCGCCGCGCTCGGCATCGCCGCGCCCTTGATGGTGGTGCGCGGCGACGGCTCGCTGGTGGCGGCCGAGGTCGCCAAGGCCAAGCCGATCGAGACGATCTTCTCCGGCCCGGCCGCCAGCGCGGTGGGCGGCGCCTTCCTGGCCGGCGCCCCGGACGCCCTGATTTCCGATATCGGCGGCACCACCACCGATGTCGTCGTGCTGCGCGGTGCCAGGCCTCGCATCGATCCGGCGGGGGCCCTGATCGGCGGCTTCCGCACCATGGTGGAGGCGATCGCAATCCGCACCTGCGGCCTCGGCGGCGATAGCGAGGTGGCGATCGAGCAACACGGCCTGGATACGTCGCTCAAGCTCGGTCCGCGCCGTGCCGTGCCGCTGTCCCTGCTTGCCGACAGCCATGCCGACCTCGTGCATTCGACGCTCGACCGGCAGCTCCGGGCCGATCTGCCCAACGACCTCTTCGGCCGCTTCGCCCTGCGCCTGCACCCGCCTTTGGCGGAACTGCCGGCGCTGGAGGCCGAGGTGCTGGCGCGGCTGGAGGCTGGGCCGATGGCCGCCGACAAGCTGATCAACAACCGGCGTGAACTCAATGCCCTGCAGCGCCTGGTCAACCGGCGCCTGGCCATCATGTCCGCGCTGACACCGTCCGACGCGGCCCATCAGCTCGGCCTGCATCACGCCTGGGACAAGACGGCGGCCGAGAAGGGGCTGACCCTGTTCGCCAGGCGGCGCAACGCCATGGGGCTGCCCTATGCTGATGGCGCCGAGGACCTGGCACGGCGCATCATCGAGACCCTCACCCGCCGCTCCGCCGAGTTCCTGCTGGAATGCGCCTTGGCCGAGGACGGCTTCCGCGAGGCGGGCCTGTCGCGCCATGCCTTGGCGGTGGCGGCGCTCGACGGCCATAGCGGCCTTGTCAAGATCGGCCTGTCGCTGACGGCGCCGATAGTCGGGCTCGGCGCCTCGGCCGCGACCTATTACGGGGATATCGCCGGCCTGGTCGGCGCGCCTTCGCTGGTTCCCGAACATGCCGAGGTCGCCAATGCCGTCGGCGCCGTGGTCGGCGGCGTGCATGTCTCGGCCGAGGTGAAGGTGCTGCAGCCGGTGGAGGGGATCTTCCGGGTGTTCACGCGGTCGGGCACGCGCGACATCCTCGATCTCGGTGAAGCGCTGGTCCATGCTGAGGAAGCGGCGCGGATCCAGGCGGAGAGCGATGCGCTGACCGCAGGTGCCGCCACCGTCGAGACCTCGGTGAGCGTGGACGAGAAGAAGATCCTGGCCGAGGGCCGCGAATTGTTCGTCGAGGCGCTGGTGACGGCCCGGGCCTCGGGCCGGCCGAGGATCAGCGTCTAAAAGCCCGGGACCGCCAGCATCCTGCTGGCTCTTCCTTCCTGCAGGCGCAGCGGTTCCAGGAGCCAGCAGGATGCTGACGGTCCCATCGGAGAGGTGGCGCGCCACATCTCTGCGCGATGTTGACGCATCGAATTGTAAATTCATTTTCCAAAACGTTTTGGATGGCGATGAAAATCGCAACTGCGATTGACAGGGCAGGAAATTCCAGCGGAAGATGCCGTTAACCGCGTCGATGCCGGGGAGCGGCCTTTCGGGCTCCCCTTGTCGGAATGCATGCGGAGGGCGGAGCGAATGCCAGGAATGGGTAAGTCGGACCGCGTGCATCATGCGGATCTGGTCTATGCAACCTTGAATGACGGCACCTCGGGTGCCCAGTCCGCGGTCGCGGCCTCCTGGTCGCGCTCCCTCAGCCATTATGGTCTCGACCCCGACCACGCCCCTCCGCCCCTGCGCCTCGGCGACAGCGAATTCAAGGCGGCCTTGTCGCGCATGGAACTGCTGGTGCGGCTGTCGCAGGCAACCCTCGACCGCCTGTTCCAGGCGGTCGGCGAGGCCGGTTGCTGCGTATTGCTTACAGATGATGACGGCGTGCCGCTGGATCGGCGTGGCGTCGCGGGAGATGATGCCGATTTCGAGGCCCTCGGCCTGTGGACCGGCATGGTCTGGAGCGAGCAGAGCGAGGGCACCAACGGTGTCGGCACCTGCATCGCCGAAGGGCGGGCGCTGACCATCCATCGCGACCAGCATTTCCTTACCCGCAATATCGGGCTGAGCTGCACGGTGGCGCCGATCTGGGACGCGAATGGCCGGCTGATGGGCACGCTCGATGTCTCGACCTGCCGTTCCGATCTGACGCCGGCCCTGCTCAAGCTGGTGGCGGCGGCGACACGGGACGCGGCCACCCGTATCGAGACCCAGCATTTCCGCGAGGCCTTCCGCCATGCGCGCATCCTGGTCGGTCCCGACGCCGGCAATGGTCCTGCCGGCCTGCTGGCCGTCGATCGGGAAGACCTCGTCATCGGGGCCAGCCGCGCGGCCCGCCTCGTCTACGGGCTGACAGACGAACATCTGCGCAACCCGTTCCCCGCCAGCGATCTCGTCGACGGTGAAACGGCGTTGCCCGGCGAGGGGTTGCTTGCCGGCGAGCGCTCCGCCGTGCGCCAGGCGCTGTCGCGCGCCAAGGGCAATGTCTCGGCCGCGGCCCGTCTGCTCGGCGTCAGCCGCGCCACCATGCATCGCAAGATCGCACGACTGGGTCTCGGGCGGGAGAGCTAAGGGGGGCTGGTCTTCGGACCGGCCTGGAAACGCAGCGTTTGCAGGAAGGCCCCGGCGGGTCTGAAGACCCGCCCCCCAAATCTGTCTCACCGATGAGACACATCGTCCCCGCCATCGTGCATCCCCATCCTGACAAGCCATCCCGTCACGCCCATCCTCCCAGCCAGACGACGCCAGTCCCAGAACCTCAATTGGCGCGCTGAAGGAGGAAATTGATGAACAAGCCCGAGATCGTCCGCTCGCCCGGAACGCTGTTCAAGCCCCGCTACGGCAATTTCATCGGCGGCCAATGGCAGGAACCGCGCAGCGGCAAATATTTCGAAAACACCTCGCCCGTAAACGGCAGGGTCCTCTGCGAGATTGCTCGTTCCGACGCCGCTGACGTCGAAGCCGCCCTCGACGCGGCCCATGCCGCCAAGGACGCCTGGGGCCGCACCAGCGCGACGGAACGATCGCTGCTGCTGCTGCGCATCGCCCAGGTGATCGAAGACAATCTGGAAACGCTCGCTCTGGCCGAGACCTGGGACAATGGCAAGCCGATCCGCGAGAGCACCGCCGCCGATTTGCCGCTCGGCGTCGACCATTTCCGTTATTTCGCCGGCGTGCTGCGTGCCCAGGAAGGCGGCATCTCCGAGATCGACCATGACACCGTCGCCTATCATTTCCATGAACCGCTCGGCGTCGTCGGCCAGATCATCCCCTGGAACTTCCCGCTGCTGATGGCGATATGGAAGCTCGCCCCCGCACTCGCCGCCGGCAATTGCGTGGTGATCAAGCCCGCCGAGCAGACCCCCGCCTCCATCCTGGTTCTGGCCGAACTGATCGGCGACATCCTGCCGCCCGGTGTACTCAACATCGTCAATGGTTTCGGATTGGAAGCCGGCAAACCTTTGGCCTCCTCCAACCGGATCGCCAAGATCGCCTTCACCGGCGAGACCACCACCGGCCGCCTGATCATGCAATATGCCAGCCAGAACCTGATCCCGGTGACGCTGGAGCTGGGCGGCAAGTCGCCGAACATCTTCTTCAAGGACGTCGCCGCCGAAGACGACGACTTCCTCGACAAGGCGATCGAGGGTTTCGTGATGTTCGCCCTCAACCAGGGCGAGGTCTGCACCTGCCCGAGCCGTGCGCTCGTGCATGAAAGCATCTATGATCGCTTCATGGAGAAGGCGCTGAAGCGCGTCGCCGCCATCAAGCAGGGCGACCCGCTCGATCCCGCCACCATGATCGGCGCGCAGGCCTCCTCCGAACAGCTCGAGAAGATCCTGAGCTATTTCGATATCGGCCGCCAGGAAGGCGCCGAAGTGCTGATCGGCGGCGAGCGCAACGAACTGCCCGGCGAGCTCGCCGGTGGCTATTACGTCAAGCCGACGGTGTTCAAAGGCCACAACAAGATGCGGATCTTCCAGGAGGAGATCTTCGGCCCGGTGGTTTCCGTCACCACCTTCAAGGATGACGAGGAAGCACTCTCCATCGCCAACGATACGCTCTATGGCCTCGGTGCCGGCATCTGGACGCGGGACGGCACGCGCGCCTACCGCTTCGGCCGTGCCATCCAGGCCGGCCGCGTCTGGACCAATTGCTACCACGCCTATCCGGCCCATGCGGCCTTCGGCGGCTACAAGCAGTCCGGTATCGGCCGCGAAAACCACAAGAAGATGCTCGATCACTACCAGCAGACCAAGAATATGCTGGTCAGCTACTCCCCCAAGAAGCTTGGCTTCTTCTGATCCGTGCCGGAGCACTTTGCTCCGGCGATCGCCTTCGCCGCCCGGTTCACGCCGGGCGGCCTTTTTGACGGCGCTGCTGAAGCTAACCGACTATCGTCCTTGCGAACGCAGTGAAGCAATCCTGACGCCACAATACGGTACCCGGCGAAAGCTGGATTGCTTCACTGCGTTCGCAAGGACGAGGGGCGCGATGCATTTCGGTACGGGAGAAGCATCATGGACGACATCACTATAGAGCGCGTGACGGCGACACCGGCCGCCCTCGCCCTGATCGCCAGTCTCCAGGCCCGCTACGGCCCCGTGTTGTTCCACCAGTCGGGCGGGTGCTGCGACGGCTCCTCGCCGATGTGCTATCCGCAGGGCGACTTCATCATCGGGGACCAGGACGTGCTGCTGGGCAGTATCGGCGAGGCGCCCGTCTATATCAGCGCGCCGCAATTCGCCGCCTGGAGCCACACCCAGCTGATCATCGACGTGGTGCCGGGGCGCGGCGGCATGTTCTCCCTGGAGAACGGCACGGAAAAACGCTTCATCACCCGTTCGCGTACCTTCTCTGGCGAGGAGATCTGCGTGCTGCCCGCGGCGAGGAGAGGGGCCTGAATACAGTAGGCCGTCCCGCGCCTGATCTTGACAAAAGCACATAATTTCATATCATATGCGATATGAAATTGGTGCTGGATACCAATGTCCTGGTAACGGCTCTGCGAAGCCCCACTGGCGCGTCCGCCGAAGTGCTTCGTTTGGTGCTTCGCGGTCAATTGGCAATGGCTGCCAGTATACCGATATTCCTGGAATATGAGGCGGTCCTGAAGCGGCCAGAGCATCTTGTCGGCTGTGGCATCGATAGCAGTCAGGTCGATCGGTTTCTGGCGGCTTTGGCCGGTGTAATCGAGCCGGTCACCATCCGATTCCTGTGGCGTCCGATCTTACGGGATCCAAATGACGACATGGTGTTGGAAGCGGCCGTCAATGGGCAAGTCGATGCGATCGTGACCTTCAACAGGCGCGATTTCCTGCCCCAGGCGTTGCGGTTCGGACTTGAAATCCAGGCACCGGCCGAGGTGCTCGAAAGGTTGTGACCATGGCTCATTCCAGCAACTATGCTTTGAGAATGCCGACTTCCTTGAAGAAGGCCGTCGAGGAGTTCGCGCGGCAGGACGGCACCACGATCAATCAGTTCATCGTGTCGGCTGTTGCCGAAAAGCTTTCGGCCCTGACCGCAGCGGAGTTCTTTGCACAGCGACGGGCCGATGGTGACATCGATTGGGCATTGGCTTTCCTCAGCCGCGAGGGTGGCGAGGCGCCAGCTGCGGATGACCGGCTGCCCGCCAAATATCATGGCAAGCCGGGAGCCTGAAGGCGGTTTCCCGGGTGCGCGGGCATCACAGCGACATGCGTGTCGCGATGCCCGCTCTTCCCATCCTGGATGTACGGTGCTTCCAGATGCGCGCTGTGATGCCCGCGCACCCGATACTTCGCTTACCCGCGCCCGACCAGCGGCATCTTGGTCGCCATCACCGTCATGAACTGCACATTGGCCTCGAGCGGCAGGCCGGCCATGTAGACCACCGCATCGGCGACATGCTTCACGTCGAAGGTCGGTTCGGGCTTGATCGAGCCGTCCGCCTGCGGCACGCCGCCCGGCATCTTGGATGCCATCGGCGTCAGCGTGTTGCCGATGTCGATCTGGCCGCAGGCGATGTCATATTTGCGCCCGTCCAGCGACGAGGATTTGGTCAGGCCGGTGACCGCATGCTTGGAGGCGGTGTAGGGCGCCGAATTCGGGCGCGGCGCGGTGGCCGAGATCGAGCCATTGTTGATGATGCGCCCGCCGCGCGGTTCCTGTGCCTTCATCACGCGGAAAGCCTCCTTGGTGCACAGGAACACGCCGGTGACGTTCGTATCGATCACCGCCTTCCACTGCTCGAAGGGCAGGTCCTCGATCGGCACGCCGGGAGCGATGGTGCCGGCATTGTTGAAGACGAGATCGACACGGCCGAGGGCGGCGACGGTGGCATCGAACAATGCCGCAACCGAAGCGGGATCGGTGACGTCGGAGGGGATGGCGCGGGCGGAGGCCGCATGCGGGCTTTCGGCGATCGCCGCTTCCAGGGCCTCCTTGCGGCGCCCCGTGAACACGACGGACCAGCCATCGGCCAAAAGGGCATGCGCGACGGCCTTGCCGATGCCGCTGGCGGCGCCCGTGACGATGGCGATCTTTCCTTGACCCGACATGGGTTCCTCCCGATTCCAATTCGATTTGTGCTGCAACGCGCAGTCCGACCCGGCCAGGCGAAGCTACGCATGGCAGGTCGGCGCTTCCGTTGTCTGACAAATATCTCTAATCGGAATTTTCGGATAGGGCGAGCCTCCAAGAGAGACAACATGACAGATCTTCACATCCGTAAGCTTTGCAACGCCCTCATTCCCAATGCGACGCCGTCGCGCTTGGTGCCAGGCGTCGCGGTCGATGCGGCTAGGCGGGTGAGCAGCAAGGCGGGAGGCCTGTGGGTCGGCGGTCGCGTCGAGATCACGCCGGATGGGCTGTCCTTCGCCGCCAATGGCCTGAACAAGGCCTTTCACACCGGCCTGCAGCCCGTCCACATCCCGATGGCCGCCATCCGCAAGACCTGGCGGGAATTCGGCTGGGTCACCGGTATCGTCGCCGTCGAGCATGACGAGGGCACGTTTCGTTTCCGCTGCTTTGGTGCCGGCAAGGTCGCGGCGGCGCTGGAAAAACATATCGCGGGGCGGCAGGAGCGGTGATCGATCGCTCGGTGAAAGAGCTTGCCTTGTCCGTAGACTCGCAGCGTTCCAAGATATGGCGCAGAGATCCCTCCCCGACTTCGGGGAGGTCGCACACACAATTTGTGTGTGCTGGGGCCGGCGAAGCCGGCTCGGGTGGGGGAGAGTGGCGCTGAAGAAAAGAAGCTCGCTCGCGCCACTCTCTCCCTTACGCCGCTGCTACGCAGCGCCACCTTCCCCGAAACCGGGGAAGGATTATTGTGTTTTGTCCGGCTCGGCCGAGATATGCGAAGCAGATAGCCGAGGGCGATAGAGCGTACTTTACCAAGGCGCAGGAGCTCGCCGTTGTGAAGCGCCTCAGTTTCTTACCCCAGGCAGGCGATGATCGTCTCGATCACCCGCTTGGTCTCCTCCGGATCCCTGACGCGGATCGAGTCGACGCCGGCCTCCTTGGCCGCATAGTCGTTGCCGCCGGGGAACAGTGCGTCGCCGGCGAAGATCATCTCCTCGATGGCAATGCCCAGCCGGTCGCGCAGCTTGGCGATGCCATAGGCCTTGTCGATGCCCTGCCGGGTCACGTCGATAGAGGTGGCGCCACCCATGCGCACCGAGAAATCCGGGATCGACTTGTCGAGATAGGTTTTCAGGATGGTGCGCTTCTTGAAATCGGGATCCCAGCTGTGCTTGGCTTCGAGCGGTGCTTCCTGGCCGAGCGCGGACATGGTGATCTGGCTGCCGCGATCCTCGATGCGCTCGCCCCAGATCCGCTCGGGCTTGAAGCCGGCCTGCTCGAAAGCCGCCTCCAGTGCTGCGACGATGCGCTGCTTGTCCTCGGCCGACAGGTCCTCGCGATAGACCGGGACCCAGTTTCCCCCGTCGAAATGGAAGAATTTCGTGCCGCAGGTCGGCAGCAGATGCAGCCGGTCGAAGCGATCACCGGCAGGCAGATTGGCGAGGAACTGCTTTTCGAATTGCGGCCAATCGCCGCCGGAGATCACGGCGACCTGGGCGACGGTGAGAAGCTGGCCCAGAAGGGCGGCCATCTCGGCATCGATGGCCGATTTGCTCTTGGCAAGCGTGCCGTCGAGATCGAAAATGACGAGTTTCTTCATGAAGAGCTTCGATGTCCCTGGGGAAGGAAAGAGTCCGGCCGTTATAGACGAGTTGGCCGGATGCGCCACTCTACGATGGTACAGTCGGGCTCACCCTTTCGGGGCAGACGCCATAATGCATCCTTCCCTGGGCCCCAGCATCCTGCTGGCTCCTTGGTGCCGGGGCGTTCGTCAGAAAGAAGAGCCAGCAGGATGCCGGCGGTCCCAGGAAGAGGGCCGGCCGCTCTTCAGTGATCCATACCGGTGATCACCCGCTCCACCGCCTCCACGCTGGTCTGCTTGGGATCGATGTCGTCGGCGACGACGCGCCCGCGGCGCATGACCACGATACGGTCAACCACCTGGAAGACATGGTGGATGTTGTGGGCGATGAAGATGCAGGAATGGCCGGAACTGCGGGCATTGCGCACGAAATTCAGGACGCCCTGCGTCTCCGCCACGCCCAGATTGTTGGTGGGCTCGTCGAGAATGATCAGGTCGCTGTCGAAATGCATTGCGCGGGCGATGGCCACCGCCTGGCGCTCGCCGCCGGAGAGCGAGCCGATCGGCGTGGTCGGTGCGATGTTCTTGGAGATGCCGACCCTTTTCAGCAGCGTGGTCGCCACCTCGTTCATCTTGGCCTGGTCGAGGCGGTTGAGGAAGCGTGGTCCCTTGATCGGCTCGCGTCCCAGGAAGAGGTTGCGGGCGATCGAGAGTTGCGGCACCAGGGCCGAATCCTGGTAGATCGTCTCGATGCCCTGGGCGATCGCATCGGTGGTGGAGCGCATCTCCACCTTCTTGCCGCGCACGAAGATGTCGCCCGAGGTGGCCGCCACCGCCCCCGACAGGATCTTGATCAGGGTCGACTTGCCCGCCCCGTTATCGCCGAGCAGCCCGACGATCTCGCGCCGGTTCACCGTGAGGGTGACATCCTCGATGGCGCGGATGCGGCCATAGGACTTGGCGATGTTCTGCATGCGGATGAGTTCGCTGGTCTCAGCCATCGCTCACCTCCCTTCCTGATGCCGGCGGTCGAGCCATGAATGCAGGGCCATCATGCCCAGGATGATCGCGCCGATGAAGATGTTGTAGGCCAGGCCCGGCACGCCGATCAGCACGATGCCGTTGCGCATCACGCGCAGGATGAAGATGCCGAGCACCGTGCCGATGATGGTGCCGCGGCCGCCGGTGAGCGCGGTGCCGCCGATCACCACCATGGCGATCACCTCCAGTTCATAGCCCGTGCCGGAATTGGGATTGGCCGAGGAGGTGCGGATCGAGGAGATGATACCGGCGAGTGTCGAGAGCACCGAGCACAGGATGAACAGCCAGACCTTGGTGGCATCGACATTGACGCCGCGCGCCCGCGCCGCATTGGGATTGCCGCCCGCCGCCTGGATCCAGTTGCCGGCCTTGGTCTTGGTCAGCACATAGCCGAGCACGATGGCGGCGATGGTGAACCAGAGCAGGGACATGTAGACGCGAAAGCTGCCGACATAGAAGGTGCCGACCAGGATCTCGGCCAGCGGCTGGTCGCCGGCGTTCCAGGTGCGCTGGGGAAAGCCGTTGGTGACGAAGAGGGCCGTGCCGCGCACCACCAGCAGCATGCCGAGCGTCACCAGGAAGGACGGGATCTTCAGCCGGGTGACGAAGAGGCCGTTCACCCAGCCGATCAGCGCCGCGACGACGAGGGCGATCAGGAAGGCTGTCCACAGCGGGGTGGCGCCGGAGTTGAACAGCGTCCACATCAGCACCGGCGAGAAGCCGAAGAGCGAGCCGACCGACAGGTCGAACTCGCCCGAGGTCATCAAGAGCGTCATCGCCAGGGCGATCAAGCCGAGTTCGACGGTGAAGGCTAGGATGTTGCTCAGATTGTCCGCGGAGAGGAAATCGGGGTTGATGCCGCCGAAGATGGCGAGTTCGACGACCAGGAGCACGAAGGGGCCGAATTCCGGCCGGGCGATCGCGCGCTGGAGCAGGGAGCGTTGTTCCACGAGAAGTCCTTGGCGGGTGATGGTGGCGGATGCGGAAGGGCGCTTCGGGGGCGGTGTGGCGATATTGAGATTGGCTCGACTTTTGTCATTGCCGGGCTTGACCCGGCAACCCAGCCTGCCGCGCAGGCGATGCCCCGGCCGCCTGGATGCCCGGGGCAGGCCCGGGCATGACAACGGTCGGTGTCTCCCACGATATCAAAGGAGGTCACCGCGCTGGACAGCCATTCCCGGTCGTCCGCGCCTGTGAATGCCCTATTTCTTGCCGCTCAGGATGTCGTCATATTGCTGGGCGGCATCCTTCTCATAGAGCGCGCCGGTGATGACGTTGAAGCCGGGGCGGATGCCGCTGGAGGCCATGGCCGCCATCGACAGGGCGATATAGCTGGTCGCCTGCGGGTCCTGCCACTGCGCGGCGTTGACATAGCCGTTCAGCACTTCTTGGGTGGTGTCGAGCGAATTGCCCCAGCCGACGACCGGGATTTCGCCGGGCTTGACGCCGACCTGGTCGAACACCCGCTTGATCGAACCGGTGACGAGGTCGCCAAGGCCGATGATCGCCTTGATCTTCTTGCGGTTGGTGGTGAGGTAGTCGGTCATGCGCGAGATGACCTCGGCCTGGTCGAGCGTGGCCTCGGTGACTTCCCAGGTGATGCCGAGCGGCTTGAACACGCTGGAAATGCCCTGTTCCTCCTGCACGCCATAGGTGGCACCGGGGATTTCCACCGGCATCCAGACGAAATCGCCCGACTTCACCAGCTTCTTGTCGACCAGATATTGGGCCCAGGCCGCACCGAACTTGACATTGTCGCCGCCGACATAGGCGCCGAACTTGGCCTGCGGGTCGGGCGTGTTGAAGTTGATGATCGGGATCTTCTTGGCGTTGGCTTCCTCGACCACCTTGATCAGGCTGCCGGGATCCGGGCTGGTGGTGACGATGCCGGCGGCACCCGCCGCGATCGCCGCGCGCACCGCTTCCTGATGGGAGGCAACGTCGCCATTGTGGAAGGAGGTGTTGACCGTGTTGCCGGTGTCACTGGCCCATTGCTTGGCGCCCGCCAGGAAATAGGTCCAGACCGGGTCGGCCGGGCCGCCATGGGATATCCAGTAGAAGGTCTTCGGGGCGGCCTGCGCCATCGGGAGGGAGGCTGCCAGCGCCATTATCGCGCCGGCAACAGCCAAGACGAATTTCCTGATCATGGGAGTGCCTTGCTCGTGTTCCGGGTCTCTGGAGGACCAACGGGCACGATCATTGCAATTGTATTACGATTAATCAATGCGATCTTTGATATGAGATCGTATCATCGCAGAGCATTCTTTGGGGTGATCCAAAGAAACGGCTCTATTTTACTTCAAAGGGTTATCTTGCAATGCGGAAATTATTTGCTGCAATGCATCAAAGTTAACACGCTATCGTTCGGCTGGGCCTGAATGCTGCCGATCTGAAGCGCTTTGATAAACAAAAAGCCCTTCCCTGGGGAGGGAAGGGCCGTGATCAATTTCAAATTCGATGCGAACCGGATCAGACGCCCAGCTTGCGCTTGCGGCTGCCGAGGGTGCGCAGGCGCAGGGCATTGAGCTTGATGAAGCCGGCAGCGTCGCGGTGGTCATAGGCCACGGCGCCTTCCTCGAAGGTGACGAGGTCCTGGCTGTAGAGCGAGTTGGGACTCTCGCGGCCGATGACATGCACGCCGCCCTTGTAGAGCTTGAGGCGCACCGAGCCGGTCACCGCTTCCTGGCTCTTGTCGATCAGGGCCTGCAGCATCTCGCGCTCGGGCGAGAACCAGAAGCCATTGTAGATGAGCTCGGCATATTTCGGCATCAGCTCATCCTTGAGATGGGCGGCGCCGCGGTCCAGCGTGATGCTCTCGATGGCGCGATGGGCCGGCAGCAGGATGGTGCCGC
The DNA here is from genome assembly GCF_040797145.1 of Labrys neptuniae. Lineage (NCBI taxonomy): Bacteria > Pseudomonadati > Pseudomonadota > Alphaproteobacteria > Hyphomicrobiales > Xanthobacteraceae > Labrys > Labrys neptuniae. The sequence continues at coordinate 615,994 of NZ_JBFNQD010000002.1, forward strand.
CGGGCGTCTCGTACATGCCGCGCGACTTCATGCCGACGAAGCGGTTCTCGACCAGGTCGAGGCGGCCGATGCCGTTGATGCGGCCGAGTTCGTTGAGCTTGGCGAGCAAAGTGGCCGGGCTCATCTTCACGCCGTCGATGGCGACGGCGTCGCCCTTCTCGAAGTCGATGGTGATGACGGTGGGGGTATCCGGCGCATCTTCCGGATTGACCGTGCGTGAATAGACGTAATCGGGCACTTCGACCGCCGGATCCTCCAGCACCTTGCCCTCGGAGGAGCAGTGCAGCAGGTTGGCGTCGACCGAGAAGGGAGCCTCGCCGCGCTTGTCCTTGGCGATCGGGATCTGGTGCTGCTCGGCGAACTTGATCAGGGCTTCGCGCGAGCGCAGGTCCCATTCGCGCCAGGGGGCGATGATGGTGACGTCGGGCTTGAGGGCATAGTAGCCGAGCTCGAAGCGCACCTGGTCGTTGCCCTTACCGGTGGCGCCGTGGCAGACGGCGTCGGCCCCGGTCTTCTCGGCGATCTCGATCTGCTTTTTGGCGATCAGCGGGCGGGCGATCGAGGTGCCGAGCAGGTAGACCCCCTCATACTGGGCATTGGCGCGGAACATCGGGAAGACGTAGTCGCGCACGAATTCCTCGCGCAGGTCTTCGATGTAGATGTTTTCCGGCTTGATGCCGAGCAGCAACGCCTTCTGGCGCGCCGGCTCCAATTCCTCGCCCTGGCCGAGATCGGCGGTGAAGGTGACGACCTCGCAATTATAGGTGGTCTGCAGCCATTTCAGGATGATCGAGGTGTCGAGGCCACCGGAATAGGCGAGCACCACCTTCTTGACGGATTTGGACATCTAGGGAGCTTTCGGGTTGGGATTGGCGCCGGGCGGAGAACCCGGCGACGAAAATCGCGCGCGACTATAGTCAGCCGGTGCGACAAGACAAGCATGGCGAGCGCTTTCTAGCGCGGCCTGTCCGGAGCGTGCCAGTCAAGAAAACTGATGGATGACAGCAAGGTCCTTGAAGTGTCCACGCCGAAAGGCACGGCACAAGGAGGGGCGATCGCCACAGCCTGATCGCGAAATGGAACGGGATCGCCCCTCCAATGCCGGGCGATCGCCGCACATCACGGCCGATGAGCCAGTCGCCGGCGCTCTCCGAAAGTCAGACGTCCTCGGCAAGCTCGGTGATCTCCGAGAACTTGACCCCGGCCGCGGCGGCCAGCAGGGACAGGCGCTCGCTTACCGCCTCGCTGTCCGGCACCCGGGCCGAACGGCCGACTTCCAGCCGCAGGCGGTTCGAGCCGATCGACAGGCGCGAATTCGCCAGCACGGCGGGCGTGCCGCCGGACAGGCGATAGGCCACCAGCAGGGCCCGTCCGAGGATCTCGGCGCGGCGGCGTTCCGCCGGCGACAGCAGTTTCAGCGCCCCGGCGAGATAGGGGGCGTCGAGCCGTCCGGCGTGGCGGGCGTGGAGCGCGATGGCCAGGAAGGCTCGCTCCGGGTGGTCCAGGCCGATGAAGGGAAATTGCAGCACGCGGCGGTGGCTTTCCTCCGCCCGGATGTCGGGATGGTCGCGCCAGCCCAGATCCGAAAGCGCGCACAAGGTGACGCGCAGGCGCTTTTCGGCCGGGCTTTCGTCCGTGAACAGACCCTCGGTCCAGGCAACCAAAGCGGGCGGAAAGTCGGGGACGCGCGAACCCGGCAGCCCGATCAACTGGGCACCCTCGACCAGCGGATCGAGATAGCGCTCCTCGGCATCGAGTTGAGAATAGAGCCAGCCTTCCCGCAGGCCGAGGGCGGAGAACACCACCTCGTCCGGCGCCAGATATTTGAGCACGCGGTCCAGCACCAGGGCGGCGGCCGGCATGGTGCGGGCGCGCCGGCGCGATATGCCCGGCAATTCGGCGATCTTGGCGAGGGGCAGGCGCAGCAATGTCTTGGCAAAGGCGCGGGCCTCGCTCGCCGGGATGCGATAGCCATGCACCACCGGGACCGGCGCGGCATGCGTTGCCATATGGGCCTTGGCGAAGGTCCGCCAGCCTCCGCCGACCGCAAAGAAAATCGGCTGCTTCAGGAAGGAAGTCGGCGTCTTCTCCTTCAGCAGCGCATCGATCCGCCGCTTCGCATCGTCCGGACCCTGCATCAGCGCTTCGACCGGCAGGGCTCCCAGGGGGAAACTGACCCAGTCCTCGCCGACCTGGTCATCCAAGGCCGCGGCCAGTTCCAGGCTGCCCCCGCCCATGTCGCCGACGATGCCGACGGGACGGTGGAAGCCGGAGATCACGCCGAGCGCCGCAAATCGGGCCTCTTCGGCGCCGCTGAGGATACGCACATCGATGCCCGCCTCCGTCCGGATGGCCTCGACCAGGTCCTTGCCGTTCTCGGCCCGGCGCACTGCCTCCGTCGCGGTGGCATCGAGACGGGCAACGCCCATGGCGTCGGCCACGGCGCGGAAACGGCGCACGGCCTCGACCGTCCGGCGGAACCCCTCGACGGAGATCAGGCCGGTCTGCGCCAGGCCTTCGCCGAGACGGCAGAGCGATTTTTCATTGAAACGCGGCAGCGGGGCGCGGCCGAGCTGGTCGTAGACCACGAGGCGGACCGAATTGGAGCCGATGTCGATGATGCCGTAATGGGCCCGATCGAGGCGTCCCGCCCGCTTTGGATCGAGGTCGAGCGGGCGATGAATGGCTGCCGTGCCGGTGCTGGTCCCCATGAAGCGCTCCCCAATGCATGCCGGGAATCTGGTGTTGGTCCCAGAATTGCGTGCAAGGGATCATGGAGGAACCGGGCCGCTTCGTCCATCCGCAGCGGTGAGTGGGACATGGCCCATCGCCGGGAACGTCTTTTCAGATCCGCTCGCCCGTCAGCCGGTGGGCGAGCATCTCGATGAAGAGACGGGTCCGTGCCGGGGTGCCGACATTGGCGGGCCAGACCGCACTCACGGGGGTCGGTGGCGGCTCGTAGTCCGTCAGAAGCAATTCCAGCTGGCCGTCATCGACCTCTTGGCGCACCTGCCAGAGCGGTGCGATGCCGATGCCGGCACCGAGAAGGACAGCGGCATTGGCGGCGGCGGCGTCATTGCATTTCAAGGGGCCCTTGACCGGGATGCGCACAAGGCGGCCGTCGACCAGGAAGGGCCAGGCATCGCCCTCCGGTCCGATGGTGCGGATGACGCATGGATGCGTCGAGAGATCGGCGGGGGTACGCGGATAGCCGTGCCGCATCAGATAGGCAGGGGCAGCCACGATGACACGGCGAAGCTGCGTGATTCGGCGGGACCGCAGGCTGGAAGCGCCGAGATCGCCAACCCGGATCGCGACGTCCAAGCGCTCCTCGATCAGGTGGGAGAGGGCGTCGTCGAGCACGAAATCGATCTCGACTTCCGGAAAGCGCTGGGCGAATGCCACCGCGGTCGGCACCACGAAGCGAGAGGCAAAATGGATCGAGGCGCTGATACGGAACAGGCCGCCGATGCGTTGCGCCTCGCGCCGGGCTTCCGACCGGGCATCGTCGATGTCCTTCAGGGCGGCGCGCAAGCGCTCGCGCAGGACCATCCCGGTCGGCGTCGTCTGCAGGCGCCGCGTCGTTCGCCGGATGAGCTCGACACCCAGTTCCTCCTCGAGCGACGCGATCGCCCGGCTGACCGCCTGCAGGGATCGGTTCAGATGATGGGCAGCGGCCGTGAGGCTGCCGCGTTCGACCGTCTCGACGAAGGCTTCATATTGCTCGATGCTGGCCATATTATCACAAAATTCGGAATAATTATTCAATAATAATAGCTATTATCACTCCATTAGGATGGATGCAAAATCGCACCTGATCTTCGCATCGGGAAACAGCGCCATGTCTTCCATCTCGACATCTTCCATCTCGACGTCTTCCATCTCGACCACCGAGGCGGGACCGACGCCGGCCGAACCGGTTTCCGGTCTGCCCGCCGGACTCACATTCCTGTTCGCTGTCTCCGTCGCGATCGCCGTGCTTGGTCTTTTTGCGTCGCAATCGCTCATCGGCCTGATTGGCCCTGCCTTCGATTTCAGTGCCAGCGAAACGGGGTTCGTCACCACGCTTACCTTGCTCGGTTACGCCAGCGGTCTGTTTCTCCTGGTGCCTCTGGCCGACATCGTCGAAAATCGAAGCCTGATCGTCGCGACGCTGGCGGTCGAGGCAGTCGCCCTGGCGGCTGTCGCCTGTGCGCCGACGCCAGCCTTGTTCCTGGCTGCTTGCTATGTCTGCGGCCTGGCGGCGAGTGCCATCCAGATGATGGTGCCGGCCGCTGCCCAGTTGAGTTCGCCCGCCTATCGCGGTCGGGTCGTCGGCAATGTAATGAGCGGCCTGATGATCGGCATTCTGCTCTCGCGGCCTGCCGCCAGTCTCGTGGCGGAGATCGCAGGCTGGCGCTGGTTCTATGGCGGCCTTGCCGTTCTCGTCGCCGTCCTTGCGGCGATCCTGGCCTTCGTCATCCCACGCCGTCAGCCGGCGGGCGCCGTGAGCTATGCGCGGCTGATCGGGTCGCTGTGGACGATACTGCGCCAGGAGCCGGTATTGCGGCGGCGTGCGGCCTACCAGGCGCTATGCATGGGTGCCTTCGGCGTGTTCTGGACGTCTGTGGCGCTTCGTCTCGCTCAGGCCCCCTTTGGTCTCGGCCAGACCGGAATCGCCCTGTTCGCTTTCGCAGGTGCTGCGGGTGCCGTGGTGGCGCCGCTCGCCGGACGTGCGGGAGACAAGGGGAGGGCGCGCGGCGCTACCCTGCTCGCTCATCTCGCCGTGATCGGCGCCATGGTCCTGGCCGAGATCGGCGGCGACATCCTGGCGCGCGCTGTATCACCGGCGGCCTGCCATGGCGCGCTTGCGACCTTGGTCGCCGCTGCGGTTCTGCTCGACCTTGGCGTCGTCGGCGACCAGACCCTGGGGCGGCGCGCCATCAATTTGTTGCGGCCGGAGGCGCGCGGGCGTGTCAACGGCCTGTTCACGGGTCTGTTTTTCATCGGGACGTCGACAGGGGCGGGGCTGTCGGGCTTTGCCTGGGTCTATGCGGGCTGGCCTGGCATATGTGCGGTGGGCGCGGCCTTCGGCGTCGCGGCCCTCATCACCTTTCTCACGGAGCAGGCCGGGGGCGGCGCCTCTCGAGGCTGAATGGCTCGCTTCTGCCGCCCGTCACAGCTTGCGGAGCGAGACCTGCTCGATGTCGTGGCTGTCGCCCTTGCGCAGGATCAGGTCGGCGCGCGGGCGGGTCGGCAGGATATTCTCGATCAGGTTGGGCTGGTTGATGCGGCTCCACAGGCCGAGGGCGGTCTCCAGCGCTTCGGCCTCGGTGAGGTCGGCATATTTGCGGAAGAAGGAGAGCGGATTGCGGAAGGCCGTCTCGCGCAGGGTCATGAAGCGCTCGACATACCAGCGCCTCAGCAGCGCCACCTCGGCATCGAGATAGATGGCGAAGTCGAAGAAGTCCGAGGTGAAGGGGATCGCCTTGCCGTCGCGGGGCAGGCGGGCCGGCTGCAGCACGTTGAGCCCTTCGACGATCAGGATGTCGGGTTGGTCCACCGTGACGATCTCGCCCGGCACCACGTCGTAGACGAGATGGGAATAGACCGGCGCCGTGACCTTGCCCTGGCCGGCCTTGATGTCGGCCAGGAAGCGCAGCAGGCGCTGGGTGTCGTAGCTTTCCGGAAAGCCCTTGCGTTCCATCAGGCCGTGTTCGCGCAGGAAGGCGTTGGGGAACAGGAAGCCGTCGGTGGTAATCAGGTCCACCTTCGGCGTGTTCGGCCAGCGCGTCAGCAATTGGCGCAGTACGCGGGCGGTGGTCGACTTGCCGACCGCGACCGAGCCGGCCACGCCGATGAGATAGGGCACCTTGCCCTGGCTGGTGCCGAGAAAGCGCTGGGTGGCGCGGTGCAGGCCCTGCGTCGCCGCGACATAGAGCGAGAGCAGGCGCGACAGAGGCAGGTAGATTTCCTCGACATCGGTCAGCGAGACCGGGTCGTTGAGGGCGCGCAGGCGGTCGAGCTCGGCCGCCGTCAAGGTCATCGGCGTGTCGGCCCTCAGCTTGGCCCATTCGCTGCGGGTGAACACCGAATAGGGAGACACGGGCGACTTCACGAGCTGGTCCATGGCGTTTGCCTGCCCCTCAACTGTCGGCGTCATCGAGGACGGGACGCTTTTTCAGCAAGGCCGGATTGGCCGGTGCGCCGCTCGAGCTCCTGCAGGACTGCAGCGAGCGGGATGTCGCGCGCCTTGAGGCCGACGAGCAAATGATAGAGCACGTCGGCGGCTTCGGCGACGATCGGGCCTTCCTCGCCCTCGGTGAGGGCGATGACGAGTTCCACCGCCTCCTCTCCGAACTTCTTGGCGGCACGTGGCGGTCCGCCGGCCAGCAGCTTGGCCGTCCAGGACTGCTCCGGCGGCGCCTTGGCCCGCTCGGCCACCCGGGCTTCGAGATCGGTCAAGGAAAAGCTCATGCTGCCAATCCGTCGAGACGCATCGGCAGGCCCGCTTCGGCCATATAGGTCTTGGCCTGCCGGATCGAGAAGGTACCAAAATGGAAGATCGAGGCGGCGAGAACCGCGCTGGCATGGCCGTCGCGCACGCCCTCGACCAGATGTTCGAGCGTGCCCACGCCGCCCGAGGCGATCACCGGCACGCCGACCCTGTCGGCGATCGCACGGGTGAGATCGAGGTCGAAGCCGATCTTGGTGCCGTCGCGGTCCATGGAGGTGAGCAGCAATTCGCCGGCACCGAGCCGCACGACATCCTCGGCGAAGGCGATGGCGTCGATGCCGGTCGGGCGGCGCCCGCCATGGGTGAAGATCTCCCAGCGGGCTGCCTCGCCTTCGGTCGAGACCCGCTTGGCGTCGATGGCGACGACGATGCATTGCTGGCCGAACTTCTCGGCCGCACGGGCTACGAACTGCCTGTCGGCCACCGCGGCCGAATTGATCGAGACCTTGTCGGCGCCGGCGAGAAGGAGCTGGCGGATATCCTCCACCGCCCGCACGCCGCCGCCGACCGTGAGCGGCATGAAGCAGGCCTCGGCGGTGCGGCTGATCACGTCGAGCAGCAGGCCGCGATTCTCATGGGTGGCGGCGATGTCGAGGAAGCACAATTCGTCGGCGCCGGCCGCGTCATAGGCGCGCGCACTCTCGACCGGATCGCCGGCATCAACGAGATCGACGAAGTTCACGCCCTTGACGACACGGCCGTCCTTGACGTCGAGGCAGGGGATCACGCGGGCTTTGAGCATCGACCTTCTTGACCGAGATTGCGGGCCGTTGGTGGCACCATGACAGAATTATAGAGGAAAATCACGAGAGGATGGTCATCCCGTGCGCGATGCAACATGAAATGTTGCGGCGCAGACACGGGACCGTTTCCAGAATGAAACTCATTCGGCACGCTGTCCCGTGTCTGCAGCGCATCACTGCGTGCTGCACTGCGCACGGGATGACCCGCCCTCTCAGGCCACCCTGCTCAACAGGGCGAGAGCCTCATGCGGGTCGAGGCGGCGGTCATAGAGCGCGCGGCCGGCGATGGCGCCTTCGAGCAGGGCGGCATCGGGCTGGACCAGGCGCTCGACGTCGGCGATCGAGGCAAGGCCGCCCGAAGCGATCACCGGGATCGAGACCGCCCGGGCCAGGGCCAGCGTGCCGTCCCAGTCGATGCCCTTGAGCATGCCGTCCCGCGCGATATTGGTGTAGATGATGGCGGAGACGCCGGCATCCTCGAAGCGCTTGGCGATTTCCTCCGCGGTCACGGTGGAGACCTCGGCCCAGCCCTCCACTGCGACGAGGCCGTCGCGCGCGTCGAGACCGACGGCGATCTGTCCCGGAAAGGCCTTGGCAGCTTCCTTGACGAAGGCGGGATCGCGTACGGCGGCGGTGCCGATGATCACCCGCGCGATGCCCTTGTCGAGCCAGGCCGCCACCGTCGTGAAGTCGCGGATGCCGCCGCCGAGCTGCACCTTCATGGTGCAGGCGGCAAGGATGCGCTCCACGGCTGCCGAATTCATCGGCTTGCCGGCGAAGGCGCCGTCGAGGTCGACGACGTGGAGGTGGGAAAAGCCCATATCCTCGAAGGCGATCGCCTGTTCGGCCGGATCGTCGTTGAAGACGGTGGCCTGGGCCATGTCGCCCTGGACGAGGCGCACGCAGCGCCCTTCCTTGAGATCGATTGCAGGAAAGAGGATCACGGGCGCCACCGCAGGAAGTTGGCGATCAGAGCCAGGCCGAGGGCCTGGCTCTTTTCGGGATGAAACTGGGTTCCCACCATGTTGGCGCGGCCGATCATGGCCGTGACCGGGCCGCCATAATCGGCCTCGGCAATCACGTCGGCCGGATCGGCAGCCGCCAGATGATAGGAATGGACGAAATAGGCGTGCAGGCCGGACGGACCGGTCGGGATGCCGGCAAGGAGAGCGTGCTCACGCCTGGCGGACAGCGTGTTCCAGCCCATATGCGGCACTTTGAGAGCGGGATCCGCAGGCTGGATCGCCTTGACGTCGCCGCCGATCCAGCCGAGCCCTTCGGTGGTCTCGAATTCGAGCCCGCGTTCGGCCATCAGCTGCATGCCGACGCAGATGCCGAGGAAGGGGCGTCCCTTGGCGGTCACGGCATGGCCGAGCGCCTCGATCATGCCGGATACGGCAGTCAGGCCGCGCTTGCAGTCCGCATAGGCGCCCACGCCTGGCAGCACGACATGATCGGCGCCGGCCACCCGCTCGGGATCACTGGTCACTTCGATGGCGACGGGCAGGCCGGCTTCGGCTGCGGCGCGTTCGAAGGCCTTGCGGGCGGAATGCAGATTGCCCGAGCCATAGTCGATGATGGTTGCGATCAAGGCTTTGTTCCATGCGGTTCGGGAAAGACGCCGAGCACGTTCGGCGAGCCGCTGTTCCGGCCCAGGGCCGAGGACCAGGGGCCGGGGAATTCCTGTCCGGGAGGGTGCGTGCCTGCCGTCGGCGGGTTCCGGGCAGCCGGAACGGCGAGGGAACGACCTTCGAAATGGCGCTGTTCGGCTTCCGCGAGGGTATGGCCGGAGGCGATGCCGCTGAAGCGCCAGCCCTGGCGGCGCATGGTCCAGGCGCGCAGGGCATTCGCCTCCAGGGCAAAGCACAGGCTGACCAGCAGGGAGACGATTCCGGCGGCACGCTGGTCCAGGGAGAACGCCGATGTCAGCACGGCGAGCGCCACCTGCAGCCCCAGCCAGGCCAGGAAGACCAGCCACATCCTGCGCCACAGCAGCCAGACCGGCGTGACCAGAAAGGCGCCGAAGCTGAAGCCGTCCTTGACGAAGACGGACTTGTCGGCGGCCTCCAGCGTGTCGGGAGCGGTCTTGGCGGGCTCGAAAACGAACCAGCTCGGCATCGTCTCAGCCTCCGAGCTTGCCCTTGGTGGTCGGCAATTGGCCTTCCAGGCGCGGGTCGATGGCGACAGCCGACTTCAGGGCGCGGGCCAGCGCCTTGAAGCAGCTTTCGGCGATGTGATGGGCATTCGAGCCATAGAGCGTCTCGACATGCAGCGTGATGCCGGCATTCATGGCGAAGGCCTGGAACCATTCGCGCACCAGTTCGGTGTCGAAGGTGCCGATCTTCTCGCGCGGGAAATCGACCTTGAACACCAGGAAGGGGCGGCCGGAGATGTCGATGGCGGCGCGTGTCAGCGTCTCGTCCATCGGCAGATAGGCATCGGCATAGCGCGTGACGCCCTTGAGGTCGCCCAGCGCCTTGCGGATGGCCTGCCCCAGGGCGATGCCGGTATCCTCGACGGCATGGTGGTCGTCGATATGCAGGTCGCCCTTGGTGCGCACGGTGATGTCGATCAGCGAATGGCGGGCGAGCTGGTCGAGCATATGGTCGAAGAAGCCGACGCCGGTGGCGATGTCGTGCTTGCCTGTGCCGTCGAGTTCGACGGTCACGGACACCGACGTTTCATTGGTGACGCGCTCGATCGACGCGCTGCGCATGACTGACCCCGCTGGAACCTTGTGCCGGAAGGCGCTGGCGACTTTCGGCATGGGCGATGCAACGACAAGGAGGGCGCGGGCCGGGTTCGAAGGTCGAGCCCGGCCACACCCCGAGAGGCAGCCTTATAGCGGGGCGGCGGGTGCGGGGAAAGCCCGTATTGTGCGGTGCATTCACGCAGAAAGGTGCTCTGCGATACAGCGCGTCCATGGCATCATGCTTAACTGGGGCAGTGACCGGGCATTGGTGCCCGTTGAGGAGGATGGGGCATGGGCCGCCGCGCTGAGTTTGCAGTATCGAGGAGAGCCTTGATGATCCTTGGCTTGCTCGCCGCCATGCCATTGCCGGCGGAGGCCGCGCCCAAGCCCAAATCGAGCGACGCCAGATCGACGGATGCGAAGCCGGCCGAGAAGGCGAAATCGGCTCCGAGCGCCGTGTCCCAGGCCTCCGCCCGCTTCGGCTTCGACCTCCTCGTTGCGCTGGGCAAGACAGCGGCAGGCGAGCCCAATCTCGCGGTTTCTCCGGCCAGCCTCGCCGCCGCCTTCGCGCTGCTCGATCTCGGGGCCAGCCCGAAGCTCCATGCCGCGCTGCTCAAGACGCTGCGGCTCGAAGGCAAGGCCGGCGATTTCGCCAAACTGCGCCAGGCCTTGTCGCCCCTGATCGCGGGCGGCAAGGACGAAAGCCCGCTGACCGGTATCGGCGCGGTCTATTTCGACCGGGACGCCACCCCCAAGCCGGCCGCTTTGGCGAAGCTGAAGCAGGCGGGCGCAACGGTGGAGGTCACCGATATCGCCAGTCCGGCAACGCGCGATGCCATCAACGCCCTGGTCAAGGAGCGCACGCGCGGCCTCGTTCCCAGCCTCATCGACAATCCCTTGCATGGGGGCAGCCTCGTCCTGCTCAACGCCCTTCATTTCAAGGATGAGTGGCGCATGGCCTTCGATCCCGCCCAGACCGGCGAGGCCGATTTCCATCGTGCCGATGGCGGTCCGGCCAGGGTGGCGATGATGCATTCGGGCTCGGCGTCGCGGCTGGCCCGCCAGGAGGGGCGCTTCGTCGGCGTTTCCCTGCCCTACCGCACCAAGGGCTACGCGTTGATCCTGATCACCACAACGGACAAGCCGGCCGGCCTTGCCGATTTTTCGGAGGTTTCGGGCTGGCTGACGGGGGAAGGGTTCGCCGAGACGACCGGCACCGTCGCCCTGCCGCGCCTCACCATCAAGGCCGGGGGCGACCTCAGGGCCAGCCTGGACGGCCTCGGGCTCGATCCGGCCGCGGGGGCGCCGGACGCGCTGCGCCAGTTCTCGGCCAAGCCGCAGAAGATCGACGAGATCATCCAGAAGGTCGCCATCGCCATCGACGAGAAGGGAACCGAAGCGGCGGCGGCCACGGCCATCACCTCCCGCAGCCTTGCCGACAAGCCCGAGCTCGCCTTCGTCGCCGACAAGCCCTTCCTGTTCGCCTTGCGTGACGAGGCGAGCGGCCAGACCCTGATGGCCGGCTATGTCGGCGACGCATCCAAGGCGCAATAGGGCGCACGGCGGCCCGCCTCTTTTTTTATAATGATCCTCCTCGGCGTCTGTTGCGGCGCGGCGTCGACAGCTATCTAACTAGCAGTCCTTTTTCGAGACCCTGGAAATCCGAGGAACTGCCTGATGAAGCTCAACGTTGCCGTGCAGATGGACCCGATCGAGCGCATCAACATCAAGGGGGATTCCACTTTTGCCCTGATGCTGGAGGCCCAGGCGCGCGGCCATTCGCTGGCGGTCTATACGCCCGATACCCTGTCCCAGCGCGACGGTATCGTCTCCGCGCAGGTCAGGCCGGTCACCGTGCAGGATGTCGAGGGCGATCACGTCAAGGCCGGCGCGGAAAGCCGTACCGACCTTTCCGGCTTCGACGTGGTGCTGCTGCGCCAGGACCCGCCCTTCGACATGGCCTATGTCACCACCACCCACATGCTCGAGCGCATCCATCCCAAGACATTGGTGGTGAACGATCCCTTCCACGTGCGCAACGCGCCGGAGAAGATCCTGGTCACCGAGTTTCCGGACCTGATGCCGGCCACGCTGATTACCCGCGACCGCGTCGAGATCGAAGCCTTCCGGGCCGAACATGGCGACGTCGTGATGAAGCCGCTCTATGGCAATGGCGGTGCGGCCGTGTTCAAGGTGAGCAGGCAGGATCCGAATTTCGGCTCGCTCTACGATCTCTTCGCCTCTCTGTCGCGCGAGCCCTGGGTGGTGCAGCATTTCCTGCCCAAGGTCTCGGAGGGCGACAAGCGCATCATCCTGGTCGACGGTGTCGCTGCCGGCGCCGTCAACCGGGTGCCGCAACCGGGCGACATTCGCTCCAACATGGTGCGCGGCGGCGCCGCCAAGCCGACCGACCTGTCGCCGCGTGAACGGGAAATCTGCGAACGAATCGGACCGACCCTGCGCGACAAGGGCTTGCTGTTCACGGGAATCGACGTGATCGACGGCCATCTCACCGAGATCAACGTGACTTCGCCGACAGGCCTGCGGGCGATCAAGCGGCTCGGTGGCCCGGATCTGGCCGCCCAGATCTGGGATGCGATCGAGGAAAAGCGCCGCTGAGTGTCTTTTGCGTGCATTTCTGTGCGGCTTCCGTAGGGAAAGCCGCACTTTGCGGTGGCGCCTGCGGGCAAATCATGCCCTAATATTCCACGGTTGTTTCGACCAGCAAATAACTGTGTCCGATGCATCGTGATCCAGGAGGAATGCACGCCGATGTCTGATCTGGCTACCTACGTCGCTGATATCAAGAAATACACGTCCAGTGTGAACGAAGCCGCTGCTGCCGGCATCGTGAAGCATCTCGGCATTGCTCTGCGTAATCGTGATTCTTCGCTCGTTGCCGGCAAGGACCCTACCGAACTTGCTCGTGTCCGCGACAGCTTCCTCAAGAAGAAGCTCGCCTTGACGGATGCCGACGACAAGCTTGACGCGGCCGTTGCCGCAGTGATCGAGAAGCTCAAGGCCGACAATTCGAAGTCGCGCGTGACGGTCTATTATCTCCTCGCCGAGCACTTCAAGAAGCTCGACCTCTTTGTGAAATCCGCCTGATTCTTGCCGCGGCGCGTCCATCGCGCCGCTCGCTCGGGTAACTTTATGTTACAGAAAAGCCCCGTGGAATAGCCGCGGGGTTTTTCGTTGGCGCTTCCTGATACAAAAATTACAAACGCCACGAAAATGTCAGATTCCGATTGCCGAAAACGCATAAAAAGGCTTCCATACGCGCCAACTGGGCAAGGGGCGTAACGTCGGGTATGGTTTGGAGCTAGATGAGGCCAAAAATGGCCGGACGAGAGGCGCAGGCAGGGTCGGGACATGCATCCCGGGAGGCGGAGCGGCGCTGCGGAAAGCCATTCATCGCCTCACCGCCTTCGGTGGCGCTGTGGCTTTGGCCGATGAGCAGATCGTTTCAGCCATGGGTTTGGCCCGTGGCGGGCGTAACAAGTCGGAAGGCTTGCGTCCTCGAACCTCTTCTCCTCGGCTCGAAACGCCTCTGTCTGGCCTGAAACGATGACCGGCGGCGCGCCCTCAATGCCCGTTCGGCGTTTGCGTTCGCTTGGAGGCGGACGGAACAATGCACCATGACAGTGGGGAACAAATGTCAAAACTGCTGAAGACAGGCCTTCTGGCGGCCGGCTTTGCCGCGTTGCTGGGAACGACGGCAATGGCCGCGACCAAGACGCTGGTCTATTGCTCGGAGGGAAGCCCCGAGAACTTCACCCCGGCCCTGAACACCACCGGCACCTCGCTTGACGCCGCCCGGCCGGTCTACAACCAGCTCGTGGAATTTACGCCGGGCACCACCGACCTCCGGCCTGGCCTCGCTGAGAAGTGGGACGTTTCCAAGGACGGCACCGAGATCGTCTTCCATCTGCGCAAGGGCGTGAAGTTCCACTCCTGGAAGGGCTTCAAGCCGACGCGCGACTTCAACGCCGACGACGTCCTGTTCTCCTTCAATCGCCAGTGGAAGGATGACAATCCTTATCACAAGGTTTCGGGCGGTTCGTACGACTACTTCAACGACATGGACATGCCCAGCCTGTTGAAGTCGATCGAGAAGGTCGACGACTACACCGTCAAGATGACCCTGACCAAGCCGAACGCGCCTTTCATGGCCAATCTCGGCATGGATTTCGCGACCATCCAGTCGGCCGAATATGCCGACTACCTGCTCAAGGCCGGCACGCCCGAGAAGTTCGACCAGGAGCCCGTCGGTACCGGCGCCTTCCAGTTCGTCGCCTATCAGAAGGACGCGGTGATCCGCTACAAGGCCTTCCCGCAATATTGGGCCGGCAAGGTCAAGCTCGACCAGCTCGTCTATGCGATCACGCCGGATGCAGCCGCCCGCTATGCCAAGCTGCAGAAGAACGAATGCCAGGTCATGGTCGGCCCCAACCCCGCCGACCTCAAGTCGATGGAGGCCAACAAGGACATCAAGGTCCTGACCAATGAAGGCCTGAACGACATGTACTTCTCCTTCAACACGGAGAAGCCCCCGCTGGACAAGAAGGAAGTACGCCTGGCCCTGGCCAAGGCGATCAACCTGAAGGCGATCCTCTCGGACGTCTATGAAGGCAGCGGCAAGCCCTCGACCACGCTGATCCCCTCCTTCATGCTGGGCTACAACGACAAGATCCCCGAATACGGCTATGACCCCGAAGCTTCCAAGAAGCTCCTGGCCGACGCCGGGGTGAAGACCCCGATCGACATCGACCTGTGGTACATGCCGGTCTACCGGCCCTACAATCCCAACGGCAAGCGCATGGGCGAGCTGATGCAGGCCGATCTGGCCAAGATCGGCGTCAACGCCAAGCTCGTCACCTATGAATGGGGTGACTACCGCAAGCGCCTGCAGAACGGTGAGGCTACGCTGCCCCAGATGGGCTGGACCGGCGACAATGGCGATCCCGACAACTTCTTCTTCCTGTTCGCCTGCGACATCGAGAAGAAGAAGCCCGTCAGCCAGAACTATCCGCGCTGGTGCAACAAGGACCACCAGGAGCGCCTGGAGAAGGCCCGCGCCAGCTTCGACAAGGCCGAGCGCACCAAGCTCTACCAGGAGATGCTGCAGATCGCCCATGACGAGGTTCCCTATCTGAACATCGCCCACACGGTGGTCTACACGCCCGTTCGCAAGAACGTCGAAGGCTTCAAGCCCTCGCCGCTCGGCCGCTTCGAGTTCTTCGATACCGACCTGAAGAAGTAATCACGCTTTCAGGCTGCCAGGTCTTCATCGGCCTGGCAGCCTTTTTGTATCCTATTTTCTACTGCTGACCCGCGAGCGCCCATGCTGACCTTCCTGCTCAAGCGTGTCGCCATGACCGTTCCGACCTTCATCGCGCTGGTCGCCTTGGCATTCTTCGCCATTCGAATGGTTCCCGGCGACCCGGTCGAAGTGCGTGTGGGCGAAAGAGGTATTTCGCCCGAGCGCCTGGCCGAATTCCGTCACCAACTCGGTCTCGACCAACCTGTCTACGAGCAGTTCGGCCGCTATCTCTGGCAACTCCTGCATGGTGATTTCGGCACCTCCATCGTCACCCAACGGCCGGTGCTGACCGAGTTCTTCACCCTCTTTCCTGCCACGGTGGAACTGGCCTTCGCGGCCATGATCTTCGCCATCGGCCTCGGTATTCCCTTCGGAATCCTCGCCGCCCTTCAGCGCGGCAAGTTCGCCGACTACATCGCCACAGCCTTCGCCGTGATCGGCAATTCCATGCCGATCTTCTGGTTCGGCATCCTTCTGATCCTGTTGGTTTCCCTCAAGCTCGATCTGACGCCGGTCGGCGGGCGTATCGACACGGCGTTCTATTTCGACGAGGAAACCAGTACCGGCTTCATGCTCTGGGACGCCTTCTGGTCCGACCAGGAGGGCGCGGTCTGGTCTGCGCTGCAGCATCTCATCCTGCCCGCCATCGTGCTCGGCACCATCCCTTTGGCAGTGATCATGCGCATCACGCGCTCGGCCATGCTGGAAGTGCTGAACGAGGACTATGTCCGCACCGCCCGGGCCAAGGGATTGTCGCCGCTGCGGGTGATCGGCCTGCATGCCCTGCGCAATGCCATGATCCCGATCGTCACCGTGGTCGGCCTGATGATCGGCATGCTGTTCGCCGGCGCGGTGCAGACGGAATCGGTGTTCTCCTGGCCCGGCGTCGGCAAGTGGCTGATCGATTCCTTCTCGCGCCGTGATTATCCCGCGCTCCAGGGCGGCATCCTGATCATCGCTATCCTCGTCACCTTCATCAATCTTTTCGTCGATCTGCTCTACGGCGTCATTAATCCAAGGATTCGCCATGGCCGCTGACACGCAAGCCGCGGCGGCAATCCGCCCGGCCAAGCCGCCTTCCGCCACCGCCGAGATCTGGGACTCGCTCAAGCAGAACAAGGGCGCCGTCGCGGGCCTTGTCGTGCTCGTCTTGGTGGTTCTCGTTGCCGTTTTTGCCGATTTCCTGGCTCCTTACGCACCCTATAATGCGGCGGGCTGGCCGGACGCCGGCCATCCCGGTCATGTCGGCCAGCCCCCGGCCTGGGTCGAGGGCGGCAGTTGGGAGTTCATCCTCGGCACCGACAAGAGCGGCGGTCGTGACGTGCTTTCGCGCCTGATCTATGGCGCGCGCTACTCGCTCGGCATCGGCCTGACCGTGATGGCGGTCTCGATGCTGCTCGGAGTCATCCTGGGGCTGATCGCGGCCTATGTCGGTGGCTGGTTCGACTTCGTCCTGATGCGCCTGATGGACCTGATCATGTCGATCCCGGACCTGGTGCTCTCCATGGTGATCGTCGCCATCCTGCAGCCCGGCCTGGTCCCGACGGTCGCGGCCATCACCATTGTCTTCCTGCCGCGTTATGTGCGTATCGTCAGGGCCGCCGCCCTCGGGGAATTGTCGAAGGACTATGTCACCGCTGCCACGGTCGTGGGGGTCAAGCCGCCCCGGCTCCTGTTCCGCACGATCCTGCCCAATTGCATGGCGCCACTGATCGTGCAGGCGACACTCGGCGTCTCCGATGCCATCCTGCAGGCGGCGGCACTGGGCTTCCTCGGCATGGGTGCGCAGCCGCCCATCCCCGAATGGGGCGCCATGCTCTCCGACGTGCGCCAGGACATCCAGAGCGCGCCCTGGCTCGCCATCGCGCCCGGCATCTGCATCCTGATCACCGTGGTCGCCATCAACCTGTTTGGCGACGGTCTGCGCGATGCGCTCGATCCCAAGTTGAAGCGAGGGTAGACATGTTGGAGCAAGAATAGACATGGCGCTGCTCGAAATCTCCAATCTCACCGTCGAGTTCCAGGTCAAGCATGGCTTCTTCCGGGCCGTGGACGGGGTCTCGCTCTCGATCGATCCGGGCGAGATCGTCTCCATCGTCGGCGAGTCCGGATCCGGCAAGTCGGTCGCCATGCTGGCGCTGATGGGCCTCTTGCCCAAGACGGCCCGCATCACCGCCGACAAGCTGGCCTTCAACGGGCTGGGCCTGCAAAAGATCACGCCGCGCGAACGGCGCAAGATCATCGGCCGCGACATGGCGATGATCTTCCAGGAACCGATGACCTCGCTCAATCCCTGCTTCACGGTCGGCTTTCAGCTCACCGAGGCCATACGCGCCCACCTGTCGATATCGCGGCGCGAGGCGCGGGACCGGGCGGTGGAACTGCTGAAGGCTGTCGGCATCACCGATCCGGCGCGTCGCCTGTCGGCCTTCCCGCATCAGATGTCGGGCGGTATGAGCCAACGCGTGATGATCGCCATGGCGATCTCCTGCAATCCCAAGCTGCTGATTGCGGACGAGCCGACGACGGCGCTCGACGTCACCATCCAGGCGCAGATCCTCGATCTCCTGGTCAAGCTGCGCGAGGAACGCGGCATGGCCGTGGTGCTGATCACCCATGACATGGGGGTCGTCGCCGAAACGGCCGAGCGCGTGGTCGTGCAATATGCCGGCCAGCAGGTCGAGATGGCCAAGACGGGGCCCTTGTTCCACACCCCGCGCCATCCCTATACCTCAGCCCTGCTGGCGGCCTTGCCGGAGCGGGCCACCTCGCAGATCCTGCCGTCGATCCCCGGCGTGGTGCCCGGCCAGTATGACCGCCCCCGCGGTTGCCTGTTCTCGCCGCGCTGTTCCTACGCCACCGACGAATGCCGCGCCGCGCCGCCCAAGCGGGCCGGCGTGGACTATAACCAGGCCTTGTGCATCCACCCGCTGACTGGTGGCGAAGCGGCCCGCATGGAGGCCGTGTGATGGCAGTCCTCGTCGAAGCGCGTGATCTCGCGCGCTCCTATGAAGTCAAGCGCGGCATGTTCGGCGGCACGGCGACCGTCAAGGCGCTGGCCGGCGTGAGCTTCACGCTCGATGCCGGCAAGACGCTGGCGGTGGTGGGTGAGTCCGGCTGCGGCAAGTCGACCCTCGCGCGTTTGCTGACCATGATCGAGCAGCCCAGTGCGGGATCGCTGACCATCGGTGGCATCGATGTGAAGCTGGCGACGGCGGAGCAGCGCAAGACCCTGCGCCGCGAAATCCAGATCGTGTTCCAGAACCCCTTCGGCTCTCTCAATCCGCGCCAGACCATCGCGCAGGCGCTGGAGGAGCCCCTGCTGGTCAACACCAGGATGAGCTCGGGCGAACGGCGCGAAGCTGCCCTTGCCATGATGAAGCGGGTCGGCCTGCGCCCTGAGCAGGCGCTGCGCTATCCACATATGTTCTCGGGCGGCCAGCGCCAGCGCATCGCCATTGCCAGGGCCCTGATGCTCAGGCCGAAGATCCTGGTGCTGGACGAGCCGGTCTCGGCCCTGGACGTCTCGGTGCGCGCGCAGGTGCTCAACCTGCTCGCCGAACTGCAGCAGGAGTTCAAGCTCGCTTATATCTTCATCAGCCACGACCTGTCGGTGGTGCGCCACATCGCCGACGACGTGATGGTGATGTATCTGGGACGGGCGGTCGAGATGGGCACGCGCGACGCCCTGTTCTCGGCACCGCAACATCCCTATACCAGGGCGCTGATGTCGGCGACGCCGCAAGCCGATCCCGACCGCAAGCGCGAGCGCATCGTGCTGCAGGGCGAATTGCCCTCGCCCTTCGCCCCGCCGACGGGCTGCGCCTTCAATCCACGCTGCCCGATCGTCAAGCCGCATTGCCGGGACGAACGACCGGGCCTGGAGCTGAAGCACGATCGCCTGGTCGCCTGTTTCGAGGTCTGAGGGCGCGCGCCGGCCCCCTCATTCCCCTGCTGGGACCTCTAGTCAACTCGATAGAGTTGACGACACCCGCAAGGGGAGAAGGGATACTATTGAGGTCGGATTGCGGCTCCCGTCGCCGAACATCACGCAAGCCGGATAGATTCCCTTCTCCCCTTGCGGGAGAAGGTGGCGGCAGCCGGATGAGGGGAGATGCTCAACCTCTCGAAGCGGACTCCCACTCCCTACTTCCCCGGATTGAAGAAGAAGTCCTCGCCTGGCAGGGAACCATAGGTGAAGGGCTCCTGCTGGCGTTCGGTCGCCTTCATCACATCGTCGCGCACCAGGCGGAAGAGCTTGCCGATCTCGACATTGGGCTTGCGCAGATTGGTGTCGAGCGCGGTGACGAAGGGCGAATTGCCATCCGCTCCGTCCAGCGCCACCTGGCCGGCCTTGGCGGCATAGACAACCAGGCTCGCACCGTCGGGCTCGACGCGGCTGAGGCCGCGCGTGACGGCCCGCGTCGCGCTCTTCTTGGCCATCGAGCCCTCGAAGGGATTGTTGCGGCAAGCGTCGAGGATGACCAGGCGCAGCGACTTGGCGCCTTCGCCCGCTGCCATCACCCGGTCTAGCGGTACGGCTTCGAACAGGATGTCGCGCTCCTTCTCGAGCTTGGCATCGACCGGGATGAGGTAATTGACATTGTCGACCTCCATGCCGTGGCCGGCATAATAGACCACGGCCCAGTCGGCCTGCGCCGCCTTGTCCGAGAATTCTTGCAGGGCGCGGTTGAAGCCCTGGACGTCGAGGTCCTCCACCAAAGTGACGTCGCTGAAGCCGATGCTGCGGAAGGTCTCGGCCAGCCGCGCCGCGTCACGCTTGGGATTGGGCAGGGGGCTGGTGCCGGTATAGGCACCATTGCCGATGATGAGGGCGATGCGCCTGCCCATCGACACCGGTGCCTGGGCCGGTGTCGAAGTTGCCGGCGTGGCCTGTTCGGCCGCCGGCGGATTGGCGGACCCGAACTTCTGCACCAGCGCCTGCTTGGCCTTTTCCAGGCCGGCGGCTGCAAGCGGATTGGAGGGAAACTGGCGCAGCATCGCCAGATAGTCGGCGGCAGCGAGGTCGGGCTGGCCGGCAGCGAGATAGGCATCGCCGCGCTGGCGCAGGATGAAGCTCTTGCGCCCGAGGCTGATGGCCTGGGTATAGTCGACGATGGCTGCGGCATAGTCCTGCTTTGCCGCCTGGGCCAGCCCGCGTGCGTGGAAAGCTTCGGGGGATTGCGGCGTGGTCGACAGGAAGCGCGTCGCATCGGCGATGGCACCATCCGGATCGTTGCCATAGGCCTTGGCCATGGCGCGGTACATCAGGCTATAGGCATTCTTGCCGGGATCGGCCGTCAGTTCATCGCTGGCGGAGTCGACGGCGCGGCTCAGATCCGATGCGGCCTCGTCCTTGCGGCCGAGCTCGAGCAGCGCCACGCCGCGATTGAGGTAGTCGGGGGTGGCGGCCTTGCCGCCGGCGACCACCGAAGTGATGTTGTCGACGCTTTCCTGCAGACGGCCGAGCCTGAGGGCGGCGGAGGCGCGGTAGCTCAGCAGTTCCGTCCGAGTGGGTTTCAGGCGCAGGGCCTGGTCGAAATCGGCAATGGCCTGGGCATTGTCGCCCTTGGCGAAGCGGGCATAGCCACGCCCCGAGAAGGAGAGATCGTCATCCTGGCGCAGGGCGATGGCTTCGTTGTAATCGGCGATGGCCTTGTCGTAGTCGCCCTTGAGGTAGAAGCCCCAGCCCCGGTTCGAATTGGTGACGGCCAGCGTTTGGGGCAGGAGCAGATCACCCACCGCCAGCACGTCGCTGCAGGCCTTGACGATGTCGTCGGCCACCTTGGCCTGTCCGCAGAGCTGGCGATTGGCCCTGAGATCGGCGATCTCGGAAAGCGGTGCCTCCGCTGCCGAGCCACTGTCGTCGTCATCCAGCCGCAGCGAGCCGATCATGACCCCAAAGGCATCATAGGCCTCGAACATCTCCACCATCTGTGTGGTGTCCTTGCCGGTGTCGGCGTTCCAGCGGATGATCATGCCCCGCGCCGAACCGTCGGCGCCCTTGATGAAGCGGGCATAAAAGCCCAGGCTGTCCTTGGTGCCGAACAGCACGAAATAGGTCGGGTTACGCCCCGCCCGTGCCTTGAACAGCTTGGCCTGGACGATTCGGGTCACCTCCGGCGTGGCCTTCATAGCCTCGAAGCGCGCCTCGAATGGCATGTCTCCTGCCGAAAAGGCCTGTAGTTCCACGCTCATGTCCCAGCGCGGCGCCCGCAGGCGCAGGCCCGTCGGCGTTTCCTCACGGGCCGGCAGCAGCGAGGCCGGATAGTCGATGGTCATGCCCTGGGCACTGGCGGTCCTGAAGTCGAGCAGAGCTTTCTGCTTGGCCGCCTTGGTGCGGGCGAGCTTGATCAACTCGGGCGAGGGGATGCTATTTTCCTCGAGCGGCTTGATGTTCAGGCTTCTCAGATTGTGTGATTGGAAATTCCGGATCGCGACGAAGGTCGCTTCGTCAAAACTGCCCCAGAGGGGGAAATTGGTGAGGCTGTTGTAGCCGGTGTTCCACGACAGGTCGGATTGCAGCTGGCGCAGTTGGGTGCTGCTCAATTGATCGCCGATCCGCTTGGCTTTCTCGAAGCGGGCATAGTCGATGATCTGCGCCGCGGCCGGAGTGGCGATGGCCAGCGTCAGCCCGATCAGGGCGGCGATCGTCTTCAAGCGCAACATTGGGGAACCCCGGATCGATAGGTTTGGCCAAGATTTTGATCGTCAGGCCGCAGGGGCCTGAGCTTGGGCGCATTCCTGCACCTTGGAGCTTCTCGCCATAACTGCGGGAAGCTGCAGTTCCCTGGAGAACATGGATGGTCCACACCCCAGCCCTCAGCCCGGATTGAAGATGAAATCTTCGCCGGGCAGGGAGCCATAGGTGAAGGGCTCCTGCTTGCGGTCGGTCGCCTTCATCACATCGTCGCGCACCAGGCGGAACAGCTTGCCGATCTCGATGCCGGGCTTCTGCAGGTTGGTGGTGAGGGCGGTGACGAAGGGCGAGTTGCCGCCACTGCCGTCGAGGGCGACCTCGCCGGCCTTGGCGGCATAGACGACGAGCGTGCCGCCATCCGGCTCGACCCGACTGAGGCCGCGCGAGACGGCGCGCGTTGCCGTCTTGCGGGTCATGTTGGCCAGGAAGGGATTGTTGCGGCAGGCATCGAGGATGACCAGACGCATGCCCTTGGCGCCTTCGCTGGCGGCCATCACCCGATCGAGCGGCACGGCCTCGAAGGTGACGTCGCGATCGGACGCGAGCTTGGCATCGACCGGCACCAGATAATTGGTGTTGGCGATCTCGATGCCATGGCCGGCATAGTAGATCACCGCCCAATCGGCCCCGTCGGCCTGGCTGGCGAAATCCTGCAGGGCGCGGTTGAGGCTGCGGAAATCGGTGTCTTCAGCCAGTGTCACCTCGGCAAAGCCGATCTTGCGCAGGGTGTCGGCGACCTTGGCGGCGTCGTTCTTCGGATTCGGCAGGGCGGCGACATTGGCGTAGTTGGAATTGCCGATCACCAGGGCCACCCGGCGGCCGAGCTCGGCTTTGGCCTGGGATGGCGGGGCGCCGCCGGTGGTTGAGGCACTGGTACTCTGTGGCGGCGTGGCGGAAGCCTGCAGCTTGGCGGCCATGGCCTGCTTGGCCTTTTCGAGCCCGGTCATGGCCAGGGCGTTCCCGGCTATCTGGCTCAGCTGGGCCTGATAGTCGGCGATTGCCAGTTCGGGCTGCCCAGCGGCCAGATAGACATCGCCGCGCTGGCGTAGGATGAACAATTTCTTCCGATCCAGATTGATGGCCTGGGAAAAATCGGCCAACGCATCCCGGTAGTTCCGTTTGGCTGCATAGGCGAGGGCCCGGGCTTGAAAGGCATCGGCGGTCTGGGCCTGGGTCGACAGATAGCGGGAGATATCGGCGACGGCGCCGTCCGGATTGTCTCCGAGCGCCCGCGCGAAGGCGCGGTCGACATACCAATAGGCCTCCGGCGTACTGGTTCCTTCGATCTTTCCTGTGGCAAGCGCTTCGGCCTTGGCGAAATCGGCCTTTGCTTCGTCCGCTTTACCCAGTTCGATCAGAGCAAAGCCGCGATGGGTGTAATCGCCCGGGATGACATTGTTTCCTCCCTTCTCGATCTGAAAGGTGAGGTCGGTGACAGCCTCGTTGACCCGGCCCAATCTCAGCAGCGCCACGCCACGGTAGCCGTGAACCATGGCATTGTCGGGTGCCGTGCGCAGGGAGGTATCGAAGTCGCCAAGTGCCTTTTCATAATCGCCGACGTCGAAATAACTCCTGCCACGGTCGGCATAGTCTCCTGCGCCCTTCGCTCCCTTATTGACCGCCTCTTTGAAATCGGCGAGAGCCAAGTCGTTCTTGCCCTGTTTTCTGTAGAGGAGTGCGCGTAGCGTATAGTGTTTCGCCGATTGAGGGGTGAGAGCCAGCCCCTTGGTGACATCGGCAACCGCCGGGTCGAATTGCTGGAGCTTGGTATAACCGATCGCGCGGCTATAGAGCACCATAGCGCGGTTGGGTTTCGACAATTGCTTCTCGCCGGCGGAGAGGGCGGCCGTGCAGGCTGCGACGTTTTCGTTGCCATCCTTGGCCTTGAAGCAGATATCGATATAGCGCTGCAGCTCGGTGGCCGTGAGTTTCGTTTGCCCCTGGGCCGTCGTGGCGGCGGCCAAGCTCGTGCCGAGGATCACGGCAAGGAGTGTTCCGAGAATGGGCGGTTTCAATCGACGCATTGCGGCGGTTTCCGGTTTCTCACTCCGACTCATGCCTGTTGTCCTCAGCCCGGATTGAAGATGAAATCTTCGCCGGGCAGGGAGCCATAGGTGAAGGGCTCCTGCTTGCGGTCGGTCGCCTTCATCACATCGTCGCGCACCAGGCGGAACAGCTTGCCGATCTCGATGCCGGGCTTCTGCAGGTTGGTGGTGAGGGCGGTGACGAAGGGCGAGTTGCCGCCACTGCCGTCGAGGGCGACCTCGCCGGCCTTGGCGGCATAGACGACGAGCGTGCCGCCATCCGGCTCGACCCGACTGAGGCCGCGCGAGACGGCGCGCGTTGCCGTCTTGCGGGTCATGTTGGCCAGGAAGGGATTGTTGCGGCAGGCATCGAGGATGACCAGACGCATGCCCTTGGCGCCTTCGCTGGCGGCCATCACCCGATCGAGCGGCACGGCCTCGAAGGTGACGTCGCGATCGGACGCGAGCTTGGCATCGACCGGCACCAGATAATTGGTGTTGGCGATCTCGATGCCATGGCCGGCATAGTAGATCACCGCCCAGTCGGCCCCGTCGGCCTGGCTGGCGAAATCCTGCAGGGCGCGGTTGAGGCTGCGGAAATCGGTGTCTTCTGCCAGTGTCACCTCGGCAAAGCCGATCTTGCGCAGGGTATCGGCGACCTTGGCGGCATCGTTCTTCGGGTTCGGCAGGGCGGCGACATTGGCGTAGTTGGAATTGCCGATCACCAGGGCCACCCGGCGACCAAGCTCGGCTTTGGCCGGAGGTTGCAGGGCGGCCAGTGCAGCCACCTGCGGTGAACCGGCCGTGGCTGGTGCATTGTTGCCCTGCGGGGTACCTGCGGTTGCCAGGAGTTTGGCAGCCATCGCCTGCCTGGCCTTTTCGAGGCCGACCATGGCGAGGGCGTTGCCGGGTGTAAGATTGAGTTGGGCCTGGTAATCTGCGATCGCCTGTTCGGGCTGGCCGGTCGTCAAATAGACATCACCGCGCTGGCGCTGGATGAACAAACGCTTGCGCCCCATGCTGATGGCCTGGGAGAAATCGGCGAGCGCCTTGGTGAAATCTTGCTTGGCGACATTGCCCAGTGCGCGCGCATGAAGGGCTTCGCTGGCCTTAGGGTCGATGGATAGATATTTGTCTGCATCGGCAATGGCTCCCTCGGCATTGCCAGTGAAGGCACGAACGAAGGCACGATAGACGAAATTGTAATTGTCCGTCTCGATCTTCGCGGTGGCGATGGCTTCTGCCTTGGCGAAATCAGGCCTGCCTTCTTCGGCGCGGCCAAGCTCGGCCAGCGCCTCTCCGCGATTCTTGTAGTCGCCGGCGCCGACCTTGTCGCCACCCCGCTCGATAGTGAAGTTCAGATCGGTCATGGCTTCTGCCGGCCGGCTCAGCCTCAGCAGCGCAGAGCCGCGAAGGGCGTGAGTGTCGATATCGTTCGGATCCAGGCGCAGCGATGCGTCATAGTCGGCGACGGCTTTCTGGTAATCCTCCAGGCCATAATAGCTGTTGCCGCGATTGGTATAGTCGGCCGCCGCCGGCGTTTTCTTGGCAAGGGCCTGGCTATAATCTGCCACCGCGGCATCATATTTCGACTGGCCGTAGCGGACATGCCCGCGCTGCGTGTAATAACTCGCCTGGTCTGGATCGAGGGCGATGGCCTGGTCGAGATCGGCGAGAGCCAGATCGGCCTTGTTCTGCCTGTTGTATCCGACGGAGCGATTGTAGAGGACGGTCGGCCGGTTGGCCGCCAGCAGCGTGCTGGCCGACAGTGCCGCCGTGCAGGCGGTGACGATCTCGGCAGCGTCCTTCGCTTTGGCGCAGATGTCGAGTTGCCGGTTCAGCTCGGCAGTGGGCATCGCGATGGTGCCCTTCGGGTTCTGTCCCGCCGCTGCGGCGGTATAGGGATTGGCAACGGTCTTCGGCCGGATCGAGAGGCCCATGACGATGGCGCTGTTGCGAAAATCCGGCCGTTTCTTGCGGTCCCAGCTGGCGATGAAGCCGACGATCGCATCATCCTTCTGTGCGATACTCGTATAGATGGTGAATTTGGCGTCGCCGCCGACGATCACGAAACGGGTAGGCTGTCCTTCGCCCTGATCATCGAGCATGACGGAATATTTGACCTTGCCGGCGCCCTTCTTCATGTCGGCGAACATCTGGTCGAGCCGTTCGCGCGATCCCGTCATATTGATCAATTGGACCAGCGCGTCGCCCGAGGGCGTCGTGTAGCGCGTCTCTCCTTTGACCGTCTGCTGTTTGGTCAGCACGCCGGCTGGATAGCTGATCTTCAGGACACCATTTTCCAGGGTTTTGAGGTTGGCCGTCCGCCGGATCGAAGCAACCCGGCCGTCCAGTTCGCTGACCAGGGCCGCACTGGGCGCCCCCGTTTCAGGCAGGTTGTTGCTGCGTTGATATTGGCGGATGGCCTGGTAGGTGGCGTTGTAGAAAATCCCCGAAACCGGCGGAGAGTTCTCTTCCGAAAACATGCCGGCCCAGGCCAGGTCTTCCTGCAGATTGGCGATCTGCTGGGCGCTCAACTGATTGGCCGCCGCCTGGGCGGAGGGGAAGGTGGCTTCCTGGCTTTGGGCAGCATGGGGCGCGGCCAAGGCAAGGACCACAGCCAGGCAGAGTTTCCTGCCGAGCCCCCCCGATGGGCCACGCCGGGAAACTCTTCCGAGGGAAGCGGCGATCGCTTTCAGTCGAAACATTTTAGGTTTTACCTCAGCCCGAACAGCAAGCCGGCCGTTTCCCTCGAGACCCTTGCCCGCCGAGATCCGCCCGCAGGGACCTTCGTCGACAGGTTTGGAGGCGAGGCCGAACTCTGGATCATTTGTTACAATGGATTGGCGTTTGGCAATAATGAAAAGTGCAAGTGACGATGCACCGGGACCTGTCGTAGCGAAGTGCCGAAATTTGCCAAGAAGGGCGGCGGTCTTTTCTTACCATCGGGGCGCGGAGGGCGAGATACGCAAGTAATGCACCGGCCTGTAGGCACCCCCTTGCTCTATGGCTTCGGCGTGCAGGTCAGCGTGACGGTGGCTTTGCTCGGGTCGCCGCCGCGCTCGGGAGGCGTGACGCCGCTGGCGCGCAGGAAGGCGGTGACGAACAGGCCCTTCAAGGCTGTCGGATCGCCATTGGCGGCGGCAAGGCCTGCCAAGGCGCCATCCTTGTCGATCAAGGCGCCGGGGGCGCCCGTTGCGAGCGATACGCGGCGACTGTCGTCATTGCTGCCAACCAGTGCCGTGATGGTGGTGGCGACCGGGGCGGAGCCGGACAGCAGGGCGACAGCATCACCTTGCGCCAGCGCCGGCTGCCGCCAGGCGAGCGGTGCCGGGCCTGGAGCTAGGTTGGCCCGGACCAGCGCGACGTCATTGCCGAGATCGCCGGCGACCACCTTGGCCGGGGCGCCGCCCTGCAGCGTCACCGTTTCGCATCCCGCCACCAGGCCGGCATAGGTCAGGATATCGCCGTTCGGCGACACCAGCGTGCCCGGGCCGGTCTTGGTCGCCGTCGAGGCGCCTGATGGCAAGGGCACAGGCGGACCGGTCGGCTTCGGCGGTTCGGGTGGGGGAGCCGGCTTGTCGGCGGGCTTGAAGATCGGCGGAGCCACTGCAGCCGGCTTGCCGCCATCGGCCAATTTCATCGAGGAGGCCATTGCAATGGAAACCCGATCGAAGCCGGGGGAAAGCGCCGGGTCCCAGCCGAGGGCGAAGCCGCGTGAATCGGTGTCGGTCTTGACGAAACGCAGATAGAAGCTCTTGCCGTCATTGCTGCCGGCGACCACCAGGAAATCCGGGCGCAGCAGCGAATAGGTTACCTTGCGCCCGGGCCGCTCCGTCTTGAGGCGGGTGAACAGGGCCTCGAAGCTCTCCTTCTCGGCCGGGATGGCGAGGATGTCGAGGGTGACGTCGTTCCCCTTGGTGTCGTTCTTGGGGGTGGCGAAATGCGGGCCGTTCTTGCCTTCCGTGCGCTCGGTGGTGAGCTTGGCCGGATAGCCCAGGGTGATGCCGCGTTCGGTGATTGTCGTAAAGCCATAGCGCGCCGTGAATTTGGCGGCGTGCTGGGCGAGGGTGATGCGCTGGGGCGGCGTGAATATGCCGGTTTCCTTGGCCTTGATGCGCTTCTGGAAGGCGCGGATCGCCTCATAGCTGCGCTTGCCCATCTCGCCCGATGGCAGGGAGTTGAGATCGCCGGTCCAGATCAGGTCCTGCTGGATGGAGGCGAAATCTTCCGCTCCCATCGCTGCAGCCGCCGCCTTGGCAGCTTCGAAAGCGGCATCGAGGGGAGCGGCCGGTGCCGGCGCGGCGGGCGTCGGTTTCGTCTGGGCGGAAGCCGAACCGATCGGAACGGCCGAAGCCGCCAGCACCCAGGCGCCAATCATGGCTCGCCGCAACATTCCCGCCCCCATCTTTGCCGATCTCTGCAAGATGTTTGTATAGCGCCGTACCATGACGGCAAGGGTTCTTCAGGAAACATCCGGCGCGGGCGCAGCCAATTTTTCGCGGAGCCGGGTCCAGCGCCGACGCCCCATGGCATTTTCCGCCGCCAGCCTCAGGGCGCGTCTTTCGGCGACCACCACCACCAGCCGCTTGCCGCGGGTAATCGCCGTATAGAGCAGGTTGCGCGCCAGCATCGGATAATGGGCGTTGGAGATCACCACCACCACCGCCGGATATTCCGAGCCCTGGGCCTTGTGGATGGTGGTGGCATAGGCCGGCACCAGGCTGTCGAGCTGCGCGGTGGTGTAGTGGACGTCGCGTCCGTCGAAGGTGACGGTGAGCTGCCCCGCCTTCACATCCGTGCGGGTGACGAAGCCGATATCGCCGTTGAAGATTTCACGATCATAGTCATTGTCGATCTGCATGACCTTGTCATGCGGGGCGAAGGTACCGAATTCGCGCACGATCGCGCCTTCGCGGGCCGGATTGAGGACCTCGCGCAGCGCTTGCGTCAGCGTCTGCGAACCCAGTGGCCCCTTGTTCATCGGTGTCAGCACATGGATGTCCCTGACAGGATCGAGGCCAAAGCGGCGCGGCAGGCGGTTGGTGACGATGTCGATCACCTTGTTGGCGCCATCCTCGGCCGTCGCCATGTCGACGACGAAGAAATCGCCGTCATCGGGACTTTTGGCGCCTTCCGGCACCTCGCCGTGATTGACGGCATGGGCCGCGGCAATTATGCGGCTGGTTTCGGCTTGGCGGAACACTTCGGTGAGCCGCACCACGGGAATGACTTGGGAGGCGATGATATCGGCCAGAACCTGGCCGGGGCCGACCGAGGGCAACTGGTCGGCATCACCCACCAGAACCAGCGCGGCACGCGGTGAAAGGGCATCGAGCAAGGCGCGCATCAGCTCGATGTCGATCATGCTGGCCTCGTCGGCGATGACGAGGTCGGCATCGAGCGGATAGGCCCGCTGTCGGCGGAACGTGCCCGAGACCGGATCGATTTCGAGCAGGCGATGGATGGTCTTGGCCTCCTGGCCGGTGCTTTCGGCCATGCGCTTGGCGGCGCGGCCGGTCGGCGCGCACAGGGCGATCGTCACATCCTTGCGCTCGAGCGCCTTGATGATGGTGTCGATGATGGTGGTCTTGCCGACGCCCGGGCCACCAGTGATCACCAGCAGCTTGGAAGCGAGGGCCGTCTCCACCGCGAGCGCCTGGGCGGGGGCGAGACGCTTGCGGGTGCGAGCTTCGGTATCCAGCACCGCCTGGTGCAGGCCCTCCTGACGCCAGGGCGGGCTGCCGCCAGCCATCTGCTTCAGCCTGGTGGCAACGGCCTCCTCCGCGTTCCACAGCGCCGGCAGGAAGTAGGACGGGGCCCCCTCGATGGTGTCGCCGATGATCAAGCGGGTCTGCAGCAGGCGGGTGGCGGCATCGTTGAAGAGATAGTCGTCCACCTCCAGCACACGGCCGGCCCGTTCGAACAGGGCTTCGCGCGGTACGCCGCAATGGCCGTTGGTGGCGCCCTCGCCCAGCGCCCAGAGCAGGCCGGCAGTGAGGCGCGAGGGATCCTCGCGCTCATGCCCGAGACTGAGGGCAAACTGGTCGGCGGTGCGGAAGTCGAACCCCTTGACTTCGCGTGACAGCCGGTAGGGATCGGCCTTGATCAGTTCGACCGCATTGGTGCCGAGCGCCTTCTGCACGCTGGCGGCACGCGTCGCCCCGAGCCCGTGCTCGGTAAGAAAGACCAGGACGTCACGGAACTCCTGCTGGGCGCTCCAGCCCTCTCGGATCAGGCGGATGCGTTGGGGCGACAGGCCCGCCACCTCGCTCAGCCGGTCCGGTTCGCTGTCGAGGACCTTGAGCGTGTCCTTGCCGAAGGCTGCCACCAGCTTCTTGGCGGTTTCCTGGCCGATGCCGCGGACCAGGCCGGAGGCAAGGTAGCGCTCGATACCGGATGCGGAGCCGGGCGGCGTGGTGCGGATGGCATCGGCACGGAACTGCAGGCCTCGCTCGGGATCGACGCTCCAGCGCCCTTCCGCCTCGAGTTTTTCGCCGGGAGCGATGGCCGCGGTGCGACCGATCACGGTGGCCAGGTCCTTGCGCCCCTTCACCTTGACGCGGAGCACGGCGAAGCCGTTTTCGGCATTGTGATAGGTCACCCGGTCGATAATGCCGGAGATCGTCAGATCCGTAGGCACTTCACCGGGAGGAGTCGGCTTCGAATCGCGTTTGAAGGAGGACGTGCGCATGCCAGCACCATGGGCAGGCCGGGGCGACTTGTCGAGGCATGTCGTGTGAGGTGCTTGCGCCGATCGTGGAGGAGGGGACAGCCTCCCCTTCACGCGCTCCTGCTTGGGAAACGATCGGCATCGCGCAGCGACTTGAACAGGCGCGACCAGGCCAGGGCAACGAGGATCGTGCCCAGGCCGCCGAGCACCACGGCCTCCACCGGGCCGAACAGGGCAGCGGTAAGGCCCGATTCGAACTCTCCCAACTGGTTGGAGGTGCCGACGAACATGGCATTGACGGCACTGACCCGCCCCCGCATCGCGTCGGGCGTGCCGAGCTGGACCAGGGTTGAACGCACCACCACGCTGACGACGTCGGCGGCGCCCATCACCACCAGCGCCGGCAGCGAAAGTGCAAACCAGGACGACAGGCCGAAGACGATGGTGGCGAGGCCGAACACCGCGACGGCCCCGAACATCTTCAGGCCAACCCGCCGCTCCAGCGGCCAACGCGCCAGGATCAGGGACATGGACAGGGCGCCGAGGGCCGGGGATGCCCTGAGCACGCCGAGGCCGAAGGCATTGGTGTGGAGAATGTCGCGGGCATAGATCGGCAGCAGGGCCGTGGCGCCACCGAGCAGCACCGCCACCATGTCGAGCGAGATCGCTCCAAGGATGATCGGCCGGCTCCTGATGAAGGAGAAGCCCGAAAACACCGATTTGAGGGTCGCCGGTTCGCGTGCGGCGGGCGGCACGAGGATCCGGAGCCGTGAAACCAGGATCGAGGCCAGGCCGTAGAAGCACGCGACGAAAAGATAGGCTGGGCCGGGGCCGACGATGTAGAGCAGGCCTCCCAAAGCGGGACCGATGATGGTGGCGGTCTGAATGGCTGAGGCCGACAGGGCCAGCGCGCGCGGCAATTGGCGGGGGCTGACGATCATCGGGAGCAGGGCGGCCGTCGTCGGCATCTCGAAAGTGCGACAGGCGCCGATCACGACGGCGGCGGCGAAAATGATCGCTGGGCTGATCATGCCTTGCCAGGAAGCAAAAGCGAGTCCTGCCCCCGTCAATCCCGCCACCATCTGGCAGCAACGCACGACGGTACGACGGTCGAAGCGGTCTGCGATATGGCCGGCTGGAATGAACAGCACCAGCATCGGCAGGAATTGGCAGAGGCCGACGAGGCCGAGATGAAGGGCTGAACGGGTGAGATCATAGATCTGCCAGCCGATCACCACGGAGATGATCTGGAAACAGCCGGTGGAAAACACGCGGGCTGTCCAGAACAGTCCGAAGTCGCTATGGCGAAGAAGGGAGGGCGTGTCCCGAACGGCGGACATGAAGGGCTTTCAATATGACTTGATGAGACGAAGAAAATAATGACTGCAGGACCATGCATCGAAGCGAGGTCGCCGCAGGAGATGTCCTTGCCAATATTCCCGCCAGCTGTACCCAGACATGTGGCGATATTCGGTTCATGGTCCGGAAAAGAAAAAGCCCGGCTTTCGCCGGGCTTTTCCTGCACATTGATCCAGATATGCGGATCAGAACTTGTAGCTCACGCCGAGATTCAGGTCGACGGCGTCGAACTTCACCTTCGTGCGGTCGCCGGCAATGGTGACGCTCTTGTCGCCGAGATCGATGTAGCGGGCTTCGCCACGAACGATCCAGTTCGGGTCGATGGCGTATTCGACGCCGGCGCCAGCGGTCCAACCCACGCGGGTGTCGGTCTTGGAACCCACGCCGGCAATGCTGGTCTTGACGTTGCCGTAAGCAACACCGCCCGTCACGTAGGGCAGGATGTTGTCGAAGGCATAGCCGAAGCGAGCGCGGGTCGAGCCCATCCACTCGTTCTTGAGGGTGCCGCGGGCAACGACTTCGCCATCGGTGATCGACTTCGACTTCTTGAAGCTCGAATAGTCGATGTCGGTCTCGAGACCAACGACCCAGCCGCCGTCGAACTGGGCATTGTAGCCGGCATGCACGCCGCCGAGGAAGCCTGCACCGTCGAACTTGGCACGGTCAACCTTGCCCTGGCCGATCAGTGCACCGGCGTGGACACCAGCGTAGAAGCCGGTCCAGTTGTAGACGGGAGCGACGACCGGAGCGACCGGCTCGACAGCCTGGGGAGCCAGGTCGGCGGCGAAAGCCGAGGTCGAGGTGAGGAGGAGAGCCGCGAGGGCCAAACGCATTTTCATTACTAGGACTCCAGGGCCGGAAATTCAGTGTGGGAGCATATAAACAGAAACCGTCCTGGGAGTCTGTAGCATTCCGGTCACAGTGCTAGACAAACGAACGAAGCTGGAGTCGTGCTTGTTTCGAAAATCCAAAAACGGACTCATTGAGATAAGGTTAAAATTTTATTAGATTTATGAATGTAATAATTAAATTCGAAGAAATTTGAAATTAAATTCAGATGTGCGACCGCGTTGCAATGGGGTGGCGCCGAGCTGGGACAATTGTGCCATCTTCAAGCTAAGTATAGTGTCGAGTTGTGCTCTACATCGGCCGTTGCGCGACAGGGGCCGGTCTTGCCGAAGGTTGGCTCGGCACCAGTACACCCCGGCGCAGGGGCGAGAGGGAACTGGAACGTCCCACGGTCGGAACGGAACGAATCGCCGGGAATCGCAAAATGTTCTGGTGAGCGGCGAGCGCAGCCGAAGGAATGGCTCGGTCAGAACGCATTTTGTCCTGGAGCTTGCTTCGAGCCGCCCTGGGAGCTGACCGTGGCGTGCGGCGCCGTGCCATAACGATAGCCAGCGTTTCGGCGTGGCCGTTTTGCAACCCGACACCGGCAAAAGAAAAAGCCCGGCTTCCGCCGGGCTCTTCCTTACGCAATGATCCAGATACGCGGATCAGAACTTGTAGCTCACGCCGAGGGTCAGGTCGGTGGAGTTGAACTTCACCTTGTGGCGAGTGCCGCCGAAGGTGCTGCTCTTGTCTCCGAGGTCGACATAGCGGGCTTCGCCGCGAACGATCCAGTTCTGGTCGATGGCGTATTCGACGCCAGCGCCAGCGGTCCAACCCACGCGGGTGTCGGTCTTGGAACCAACGCCGGCAATGCTGGTCTTGACGTTGCCGTAAGCAACACCGCCCGTCACGTAGGGCAGGATGTTGTCGAAGGCATAGCCGAAGCGAGCGCGGGTCGAGCCCTGCCACTCGTTCTTGAGGGTGGCGCGAGTGACGATGTCGCCATCGGTGACAGCCTTGGACTTCTTGACGCTCGAATAGTCGATGTCGGTCTCGAGACCAACGACCCAGCCGCCGTCGAACTGGGCATTGTAGCCGGCATGCACGCCGCCGAGGAAACCGGTGCCATTGAGCTTGGCGTGGTCAATCTTGCCCTGGCCGATGGCAGCGCCAGCATGGATACCAGCGTAGAAGCCGGTCCAGTTGTAGACGGGAGCGACGACCGGAGCGACCGGCTCGACAGCCTGGGGAGCCAGGTCGGCAGCGAAAGCCGAGGTCGAGGTGAGGAGGAGAGCCGCGAGGGCCAAACGCATTTTCATAGTTCGATACTCCAAAAACCGGAAAATCACAGTGGCTGGATATAAGCAGAAAGCGTTGACGGAGTCTGTAGCGTTTTCGCCACACCGGCCTTCGAACTGGTGACAGGCCCGCGCAGATTTCAAG
The DNA here is from genome assembly GCF_040797145.1 of Labrys neptuniae. NCBI lineage: Bacteria > Pseudomonadati > Pseudomonadota > Alphaproteobacteria > Hyphomicrobiales > Xanthobacteraceae > Labrys > Labrys neptuniae. Next base: position 650,278 of record NZ_JBFNQD010000002.1, read on the forward strand.
GCAAAAATAAGACAGATGCGATGGCATCATACAGTTAAAATGCAATTAAATGACTTTCGCAGCCGCAAAAGTTTTCCCAATAGAATTTGAGTTTCGGGGTAATTAATAAAAATTCCAAGAACTATACGTGTTGTTTGAATTGAACGTCAGCGAATTAGCCGTAGGGTATCACCGCTGTCGGTGGCGATGAGGGGGGATCTATGCTTGTGAGACGCTTCATGCTGCTCTGCAGCACGGTCCGGACCAAGTCGAGCCGCTTGGCAATTGTGCAAAGAACCTGCCCCATTTGTGCCACATTGTGGGGCGGAATGTGGCGTGGGATTGCTTTGCTGCAATGAGGGGGCAGGACTGCATCTTTTGCATGGCTGCTCGATTTTCTCTCAAAAAGGCACGGCAGGGCCACAGCCACACCCGATTTGGAGCTTGATTCCGGCTTTCAGGCAATCCGCCAGCCATTCCTTGGCGCGTCCAACCGAGGCGGCGAGTGTGCGGCCGCCCGCGAGGTTGGCGGCAATGGCCGAAGAGAGCGCGCAGCCCGTCCCATGCAGGTTTGGGGTTCTGACCCAGGCTCCGGCAAAGCGCCGGGTATCATCGCGGGTAGCGAGAATGTCGACCGCCTCGCCGAGATGGCCATGTCCCCCCTTCAGCAGGACTGCCCGCGGACCGAACTCGAGAAGGGCCTGGGCTTGCTCGATCATTTGTGCTTCGCTCTCCGCCAATGCCTCGTTCAACAGGATTGCCGCTTCCGGCAGATTTGGCGTCAGGCAGGTGGCGAGCGGCAGGAGATCGGCCTTGAGGGCCGCGAGCGTCCCCGTCTCGCCCAGCAGCCGGCCGGTGCTCGCCGACATCACCGGATCGAGCACGATGGGCAATCCCAAGCCTGTCAGCCTTTCGGCGATGGCGCGCGCGTGCCCGGCGCTCGGCACCATGCCGATCTTGATGGCTCTGACCTCGAAATCGTCGAGCACGGCATCGAGCTGCGCTGCGAGCACGTCCGGCGGGACTGCATGGATGGCGCTGATGCCGCGGGTGTTCTGCGCCGTCACGGCGGTGATAACAGTGGTGCCGAACACGCCGAAGGCGCGAAAGGCGGCAAGGTCGGCCTGGATACCGGCTCCGCCGCCCGAATCGGAACCGGCAATGCTGAGCGCGATTGCCGTCATGTCCTGACCGAAGCCGGCCGGGTCGCGGCCAACCAGGCTTGGGTACGAGCGTCCGGATCGGGATGCCTGACAACGTCGCTGACCATGGCGATGACGTCGGCCCCGGCTGCGAGGCAGGCCGGCGCCCGTTCGAGGGTGATGCCGCCGATGGCGACCAGCGGCAGGTCGCCGATCAGCTTTTTCCATTCGCCGATGCGCTCCAGCCCCTGCGGAACGAAAGGCATCACCTTGAGCGTGGTGGGATAGATCGGCCCCAGCGCCACATAGTCAGGATCGCACGCGAGCGCGCGCGCGAGCTCGGCGTGGTCATGCGTCGAGATGCCGAGCTTCAGCCCTGCAGCGCGGATGGCGACGAGGTCGGCGGTGTCGAGGTCGCCCTGGCCGAGATGGAGGAAATCGGCACCGGCCGCGATGGCCGCCCGCCAATAATCGTTGACCACCAGATCGGCGCCATAGGCGCGGCAGACCGTCAAGGCTGCGCGGATCTCGGGCATAACAGTCTCGTCGTCGCGATCCTTGATGCGCAGCTGCACCAGTTTCGTGCCCTGCTTTACCAGTCGCTCGACCCAGTCGACGCTGTCGACCACGGGATAGAAGGGATCGAGCCGCCAGATAGTGTCGATGATGCTCATGCCAGCACCACCGAATCCAGATTTGCCTGGCCGAAGACTGGTGTCGAGGGGGCTGCCATGTCGCGCGGCAACATGGGGTCGGCAAGGAAGGCGAGGCGCCCGGCCTCGATGCCAAGCGCAAAGGCCCGCGCCATGCCGGCGGGATCGCCCGCCTTGGCGACGGCGGTGTTGAGCAGCACCGCGTCATAGCCGAGTTCCATGGCATGCGCCGCGTGCGATGGCGTGCCGATGCCGGCATCGACCACCAGCGGAATGCCGGGGAAATGCGCCCGCATGCTGCGCAGCCCATAGACATTGTTGAGACCGCGCCCCGAGCCGATCGGTGCGCCCCAGGGCATCAGCACCCGGCAGCCGGCGTCGACCAGGCGTTCGGCCACCACCAGGTCCTCGGTGGTGTAGGGGAATACCTCGAAGCCTTCGGAGACGAGGATGCGGGCCGCCTCCACCAGGCCGAAGACATCGGGCTGCAAGGTATCGGCGTCGCCGATCACCTCCAGCTTGATCCAGCTCGTGCCGAAGACTTCGCGTGCCATCTGCGCCGTCGTCACCGCTTCCTTCACGCTATGGCAGCCGGCGGTGTTGGGCAGCACCTTGACGCCGAGCTCGCGGATCAGGCCCCAGAAGCTCTGGCCGCTGCGCTCCCCGCCGGACTCCCGGCGCAACGAGACGGTAACGATGCCGGCCCCGGACGCGCGCACGGCCTCGGCGAGAATGGCGGGCGAGGGATATTGCGCCGTGCCGAGCAGCAGGCGGGAGGTGAAGGGGGTGTCGTAGAAAATGAGGGTGTCGGTCATGGTGTCATTTCCGGGTGCGCGGACGTCTCGTCCGCTCTTGAACCGCAACGCGTCGTGAAAAGGGAAGAGCGGACATCGCGACATGTCTGCATGTCGCTGTGATGTCCGCGCTCCGTCACCCTCCCTGCCGGGGCGCGAGAATCTCGACTGCATCGCCGTCCTTGAGGGCGGTCCGATCGCGATCGACGGCCCTGACGAAGCGGCCATTCAGGGCGGTGGCCACCACGCTGTCGCCGAGTTCGAGCGCCTCGAGCAGGCGGGCGAGGGTGGCGGCCTCGGTTTCCTGGCGTTCGCCGTTGACGGTCAAGGTCATGCTGGAATTCCTTGCTGGGCTGTCCGCACGGGCAGGATTCGGTCGGCGGCTTCCTGGGCCAGGGCCGGGGAGAGCAGGAAACCGTGGCGGAACAGGCCGTTGAGCGAGATGACGCGCCCGACCACGGTGAGGCGCGGCAGATTGTCGGGAAAGGCGGGGCGCAGTCCGGCTTCGAGCTCGAGGATTTCGGCCTCGCCGAAGGCCGGATGCAGGCTGAAGGCGGCTGCAATCAGTTCCATGGTCGAGCGCAGGGTCGGCGGCCCCCTATGCTCGCTCTCGATCATGGTGGCGCCGATCATGAAGCGATGGTCGGCGCGCGGCACGATATAGAGCGGAAAACGCGGGTGCAGGAAACGCACGGGCCGGGAGAGGGTGACGCCCGGCGCGTGGACCACGATGGCCTCGCCCCGGACACCGCGCAGATCGGGCAGTTCGGCGCGCGCGGCAAAGCCGCGGCAGTCGATCACAGCATCGGCATCGAGAGCGTGTGGCTCGGCCTCTACCCTGAAACGGATGGTGACGCCGAGGTCGGCGAGACGCCCGGCCAGCACCTGCAGCGCCTGTCTCGGGTCGAGATGCGCTTCGCGCGGAAAGAACAGGCCCTGGTGGAAGCGGCCGGCAAGATCCGGTTCGAGCGTGGCGATGCCTGATACGTCCACCGGGACATGCGCCTTCGTACGACGGGCGAAACGGGCGATCTCGCTGCCGTCGCGGACAGGCGCGACCACCAGCGTGCCGCGCTGCACGGTTTCCCGCACATGGCGCGGCCACCAGGCGAGCGCGAGTTCGCCGCGCCGCTCGACCTCGATCTCGGCGCTTTCTCGCTCGCACCAGGGCGCGAGCATACCGCCGGCCAGCCAGGAACAGGCCTGGGCACCCAGGACCTCGCTGCGCTCCAGGATCTCGACCTCGGCGCCTCGCGCCGCGCATTCCATCGCCGTGACGAGGCCGGCGACGCCGGCCCCCACCACGGTGACGCGCTTGACGTCATTCGGCCGGGACATAGAGGGCCCCGCCCTGTTCGAGGAATTCGCGCGATTTTTCCGCCATGCCCTGCCGCGCGGCTTCCTCCATCGCCCGCACCTCGTCGCGAAGATCCTGCGTGATCTTCATCGAGCAGAATTTTGGCCCGCACATCGAGCAGAAATGCGCGACCTTGTGCACATCCTTGGGCAAGGTCTCGTCGTGATAGGCGCGCGCCGTGTCCGGATCGAGGGAGAGGTTGAACTGGTCCTCCCAGCGGAAGTCGAAGCGGGCCTGCGACAGGGCGTCGTCGCGGACCTTGGCGGCGGGATGGCCCTTGGCGAGATCGGCGGCATGGGCGGCGATGCGATAGGTGATCACGCCGGTCTTGACGTCGTCGCGGTTGGGCAGGCCGAGATGCTCCTTGGGCGTGACGTAGCAGAGCATCGCCGTGCCGAACCAGCCGATCATCGCCGCGCCGATGCCGGAGGTGATGTGATCATAGCCCGGCGCAATGTCGGTCGTCAGCGGCCCGAGCGTGTAGAAGGGAGCCTCGCCGCAGGCGGCAAGCTGCTTGTCCATGTTCTGCTTGATCTTGTGCATGGGCACATGGCCCGGCCCCTCGATCATCACCTGGCAGCCCCTGTCCCAGGCGATTTTGGTCAGTTCGCCCAGCGTCTCCAGTTCGGCGAACTGGGCGGCGTCGTTGGCATCGGCGATCGAGCCGGGACGCAAGCCGTCGCCGAGCGAGAAGGAGACGTCATAGCGGCGCATGATGTCGCAGATGTCGCCGAAATGCTCATAGAGGAAGCTCTCGCGATGCCCGGCCAGGCACCAGCGCGCCATGATCGAGCCGCCGCGCGAGACGATGCCGGTGACGCGGCTGGCGGTGAGCGGCACATGGGCGAGGCGAACGCCGGCATGGATGGTGAAATAGTCGACGCCCTGCTCGGCCTGCTCGATCAGCGTATCCTTGAAGACTTCCCAGTCGAGCTTCAAGGGATCGCCGTCGACCTTCTCCAGCGCCTGGTAGATCGGCACCGTGCCGATCGGCACCGGCGAGTTGCGCAGGATCCAGGAGCGGATGTTGTGGATGTTGCGTCCGGTGGAGAGGTCCATCACCGTATCGGCGCCCCAGCGCGTGGCCCAGACCAACTTCTCCACTTCCTCGGCGGCGCCGGAGGTGACGGCCGAGTTGCCGATATTGGCGTTGACCTTCACCAGGAAGTTGCGGCCGATCACCATCGGCTCGAGTTCGAGATGGTTGATGTTGGCGGGCAGGATGGCCCGGCCCAGGGCGATTTCGTCGCGCACGAATTCCGGCGTGACGAACTCGGGAATGGCCGCGCCGAAATCCTCGCCATCGGCCCGGCGCCCGGCCGCGCCTTCGAGGGCTTTCTCGCGGGCGAGGTTCTCGCGGAAGGCGGCGTAGACCATCTCCTCGGTGACGATGCCGGCCTTGGCGAATTCATATTGGGTGACGCGCTGGCCATCGGCACTCCGGCGCAGCTTGCGTTCGGCCGGGCAGGGGGCCACCAGCCGGTCGGCGGAGACATTGCCATTGTCTTCCGGCTTGACGGCCCGGCCCTCGATCGCGCCGAAGCCGCGCGCCGCGATCCAGTCCTCGCGCAGCGTCGGCAGGCCCTGCTTCAGGTCGATGCTGGCGCCGTCCTCGGTGTAGGGGCCGGAGGGATCGTAGACGCGGATGGGAGCGAGCGACGCGTCGCTCAGCGCGATCTCGCGGAAGGGCACCCGCATCTCAGGATGCGAAGCGGGGGCCGCATAGACCTTGCGGGAGCCGGCAATGGGGCCGGTGGTCACGCTTTGGGGCGCGGCGATCTTGGTCTTGGGATTTTGGATGTTCATGGATCTCCTCCTCGTTGCGAGTCATGGAGATCCGGGGCGACGATTGTCTGGGCAGAACCGGCATCTCAGCCAATTCCGGGACCTGGAGCCAATTTCTAGCGCCAAAGCCCTGTTCCCGTCCCTTCGCCGGCATGACCCGGATCAGGTTCGAAGGGTTCGGCTCTAGGCCATCTCAGCCCCGCTTGCGCAGGACACCCCTCGGAACGATTCCAAGGTTAGACCCGGAATCGGCCTGCGTCCAGAGCGAAGGATTGTCGCATTATTTTGGAAGAAGGCTGCGGCACTCTTTAGGGGGCGGGTCTTCAGACCCGCCTGCATCGCTAACTCCAAGAAAGAGCCGGGTCTGAAATACTGACTCAAAACTCGCAACAGAACCGAGAAAGGCTCAACCTTTGTCATGCCCGGGCCCGTCCCGGGCATCCAGCTGCTGCAATTCGCGGAGAATGTGGGCCCTAGATCACCGGGACAAGCCCGGTGATGACAAAGGTCGAGGTTTCCTTGACTTTTCTGGCCAGGGCACCAGGACCCCCCCCAAAGGGGTCGTCGCGCCGCCTCACTCCCGCCAGGCCGCCGCGATCATGTCGGAGGCCTTCTCGGCAATCATCACCACGGGGGCATGGGTATTGCCGGAAACGATGGTCGGCATGACAGAGGCATCGGCGATGCGCAGGCCGGACATACCGCGCAGGCGCAGCTCGGGATCGACCACGGCTGCCGCATCGCTGCCCATGCGGGCCGTGCCGACCGGATGGAAGATGGTGGTGGCGATGTCGCCGGCAGCCTTGGCGAGATCCTCGGCCGATTGGATCGCCGGCCCGGGCTTCAGTTCTTCCGGCCGGAAGGCCTGCATCCGCTTCGTCGCCATCAGGCGGCGGGCTGCGCGGATCGAATCGGCCGCAACCGCGCGGTCGCCCTCGGTCGAGAGGTAGTTCGGGGCGATTTCGGGATGGGTCCGGGCATCCGGCGAGATAATGCGGACATGGCCGCGTGCCTCCGGCCGGAGATTGCAGACCGAGACGGTGATGGCCGGAAAGGAATGCAGCGGCGATCCGAAGGCGTCGAGCGATAGGGGCTGGACGTGAAACTCGATATTGGCGCTGGCAAAGCGCGGATCCGACTTCATGAAGATGCCGAGCTGGCTCGGTGCCATCGCCATCGGCCCCGAACGCTTGAGGGCATAGGTGAGGGCGATCTCGGCCTTTCCCAGCAGCGAGGCCTGCCATTCGTTCAGGGTGCGTGCGCCGCTGATCTTGAACACGGTGCGGATCTGCAGATGGTCCTGCAGGTTCTCGCCGACCCCGGGTGCCTCCAGCACGAGCGGGATGCCGTGCCTGGCCAGCAGCGCCGCCGGGCCGACGCCGGACAGCTGCAGGAGCTGCGGCGTGCCGATGGCGCCGGCCGCCAGTACCAGCTCGCGCCTGATCGAGATGTGGGCGGGCTTGCCGTCCAGCTTCAGTTCGAGGCCTTCGGCACGTCCGTTCGCGAAGCGGATACGCTCGGCCATCGCCCTGGTGAGGATGGTGAGGTTCTTGCGATGCCGGACGGGGTTGATGAAGGCCCTCACGGCATTGAAGCGGAAACCGGCCTTCTGGTTGACCTCGAAATAGGCCGAACCGGTGTTGTCGCCGGCATTGAAGTCGTCGATCTGGGGCACGCCGAGTTCCTCGGCCGCCTCGCGCACCGAGTCCAGGATCGGCCAGGACAGGCGCTGGCGTTCGACGCGCAACTCGCCCTCAGAACCATGAAAGGGCGCGCTCCCGGCATGGTGGTTCTCCGAGCGCCGGAACAGCGGCAGCACGTCGTCCCAGCCCCAGCCGGTATTGCCGAGCTGCTGCCACTGGTCATAGTCGGCGGCCTGGCCGCGCATATAGATCATGCCGTTGATCGAGGAGCAGCCGCCCATCACCCGACCGCGCGGATAAGCGAGCGAGCGCCCGTTCAGACCCGGCTCGGCCACGGTCCTGTAGCCCCAGTCGGTGCGCGGATTGCCCATGCAATAGAGATAGCCGACCGGGATGTGGATCCAGTGATAGCGGTCCGAGCCGCCGGCTTCGAGCAGCAGCACCCTGGCCTTGGGATCGGCGGAGAGCCGGTTGGCCAGCACGCAGCCGCCGGAGCCGGCGCCGACGACCACATAGTCGTAAGCGCCGAGATCGATGCGTTCGCTATCGTGACGTTCGTTCATGCGCCCTCGCGATAGCGTTTCCAGTGTTCGGGCATGGTCTCCGCGAGGCCGCAATAGAGGCGGTAGCGCGCCTCCACCAGCGCCCTGTCCGCGGTGCGGGGCTGGTACTGAGCGGCCTGGCGCACCATGGCGGCGATGCCGTCGTCGAGCGTTGCAAAGGTTCCGGCTGCGACACCCGCCGCGATCGCCGCGCCCAGCGCACCGGTTTCCTGGCATTCGGTCACGGTGACGGGCAGGTCGAGGATGTCGGCGAAAATCTGGCACCAGACCGGGCTGCGTGAGCCGCCGCCGGACAGCGAGGCGCGGGTGATTTCGGCGCCGGCGCGGCGCAGGCGCTCGATATGGCGGCGATGTTCGAAGACTACGCCCTCATAGAGCGCATGGAGCATCTCCGCCTTGCCGTGCCAGCCGGCGAGGCCGATGAAGGCGCCGCGTGCATCGGGATGGGTGGACGCGCCGAACAGGAAGGGCAGGAACAGCGGCAGCTCCGGATGAGGGGCAACCGATGCCACCAGCCCATTGCAGGCCTCGAACGCGGCCGGACCGTGCCCGCCGCCGAACTCGCGTACGAACCATTCGAGATTGACGGCCGAGGTGGCGCTGGATTCGACCGCGACATAGCGGTCCGGGCGCCAGGTCGAGGCGTGGAAGATGGTGTTGTCGATCAGCGGCGTCTCGCGCACCACCTGGTTGATGCTCCAGGTGCCGGCCACGATCGCCGCCTCGCCGGGCGTGTTGACGCCGGCCCCGATCATCGAGGCGATGATGTCGAAGAAGCCCGCGGCGACCGGCATTCCCTCGACAAGCCCGGTGGCGTCAGCGGCACGGGCGGTGACGCTGCCTGCCGTGGCTTCGGACTCGACGAGATCGGGCAGCAATCCGGCGGCATCGCCGAGACCATAGGCCGCGAGCAGGGTTTCGTTATAGCGCCGCTCGGGCAGGCGCAGCAGGCCGGCACCGCTCATATCCGAAAAATCGGAGACGCGGTTGCCGGTGAGCAGCAGAGTCAGCGCATCCTTGCACAGGAAGGCGGTGCCGGCCCTGGCATAGAGATCGGGGCGGTTCTGCTTCAGCCAGAGCAACAGTGTCGCCGTCTGCGCCGGCCAGGGCCGCTGCAGGCAGAGCGGATAGAGGGCGTCGGCAGCCGGCGAGGCGCGCAGTTCGGCGGCGAGGCCGGCGGCACGGTTGTCGATCGACTGGATGCCGATCAGCGGTTGGTCTTCCCGGTCGAGCATGTAAAGGCCGTTGCCGTGGCCGGCGGTGCCGATGGCGATGACGTCCTTGCCCGCGGCGCCGGCCTCGTCGAGGCACCGCCGGATCACCGTGGCGGCATTGGCCCAGAGTTCGGCGATGTCGCGCTCGACATAGCCGGGCTGGGGCTGTCGCGACTGGCCGTCCAGCGCTGCCCGCGCCAGGACCCGTCCTTCGAGGTCGAACAGGACGGCCTTGACCACGGTATTGCCGGCATCGATGCCGAGGAGATGGCGCGTCACGCTGCGGCCTCGTAGATGGCCCAGGCCTCACCATCGTCGGCGCCCTGATGGATCATCGCCATCAGGGCCTTGACCACGCGGGCCGGGTTGTCGTGCTGGTAGATGTTGCGGCCATAGACCATGCCATGCGCGCCCTGGCGCATCAAAGCGTGGGAATTGGCGAAGACCTGGCGTAGATCCGCCTTACCGCCGCCGCGCACCAGCACGGGGCAGCGGGCGGCCTCGACCACGCGATGGAAATCGGCGGGATCGCTGGTCGGGTCGGCCTTGACGATATCGGCGCCGAGTTCGCGGGCAAGGCGCACCAATGTCACGATCTTTTCGGCGTCGCCATCGACGAGATAGCCGCCGCGTTCGCTGGCAGGCTGCATGACCAAAGGCTCGATCATCAGCGGCATGCCGTATTTCTCGCAATCCTGGGCCACGCGCGAAATATTCTCGATGCATTGCCGGAACAGGCCGGGCTCGTCCGGCAGCATGAAGAGATTGACCACCACGCAGGCCGCATCCATGCGCAGCGCCGGGGCGATCGGATCCTGCGCGTTCTGCAGGAGGGCCCACATCTCGCGATGGCGCTGGCGGTTATAGGGATTGCCCATGTCGATGCGCATCACCAAAGCAGGCTTGTGCTTGCCCGGGATCTCCTGCAGCAGGTCGGCCTGGCCGTAATTCATCTGGATGGCATCGGGGCCGGCATCGGCCAGCATGCGCACGACCTTGTCCATGTCCTCCAGCCCGTCGAGGAAGGACGGCTCGTTGCACACGCCGTGGTCGATGGCGACGTCAAGACATTTGCCGGCGCCGAACAGGCGGTTCATCCGGACTTTCTTGGTGAGATACATGGGCCTTCCCTGTGGCTTTCTTTACCCTCCCCTGGAGGGGGAGGGTCGGCCCATAGGGCCGGGGTGGGGTGGAATCGGCAAAGGGGCAGGGAGGAGAAACTTCCTCGCCAAGAAATCACCCCACCCCGACGCTTCGCGTCGACCCTCCCCCTACAGGGGAGGGTAAAAGAGGGGCCGGAAGTGAAGAGTTGCGGGCCACGAGCGTCGTCGCCGCGAGGCCGTGATGGTGATCGAGATGGGTGAGCAGCCGGTCGATCTCGGCTTGGGTCTGCGCCTGGCTCCAGCCCAGAGGGGAAGCCGCCAGCGCGGCCAATTCGTGGATGGTGTCGAGCGACAGCTCGCCGCTGAAGGCGATGGTCATGCGCCGCAGCACCAGGTCGGCCAGGGTGGCGACCTGACCGGTGGCGAGGATCCAACGGACCTCGTCGCGGCTGTAGCTTGGTAGCGAGGCGAGGAGGGCATCGTCGGCGCCGGGCATGAAATCGAGCATGCGCGTGCCGTAGCGCTCGAACAAGGCGGCGCAGCGCTCTTCCGAAGTCCCTGTCGAGATGGCAACCTGGCGCAGCCAGTCCCGGCGTTCGGCCTCGCCTTGCGGGAAGCCCTTGCCGCCGCCGATCGCCAGGGCCTCGCTCGAACGCGTGCGGTCTGTCCCGAGGCGGGCCAGCACCGTATCCGCGGCCTGGGCACCGAAGGCACGGAAGGTCGTCCACTTGCCGCCGACGAGGTTGAGGACGGGAACCGGCCCGGGAGGCGTCGACCATTCGCAGCTATGATCGCGCGAGATCTCGGCATTCACATTCGCATCGGCCCGCGGCAAAGGACGCACGCCGGCGAAGCGGAACAGGATGTCGACTTCCGACAAAGCGATGCCGGGGAAGACCTCGCGGATCGACTCCAGGATATAGGCGGCTTCGCTGGCCTCGCAGCGCACGCCATCGGGCGTGTCGACGCGGATGTCGGTCGAGCCGGCGAGGATATGGCCGAAATGGGCGAACAGGATGCACACGCGCCCTTCGCGATTGGCGAAATAGACCATGCGCTCGCCGATGGCCTCGAGGAGGGCGGGGCTGTCGAGGACGAGATGGGAGCCCTTGGTGCCGCCGATCAGCGCGGTCTGTCGGCCTGAGATCAGGGCGTTGGTCTGGTCGATCCAGGCCCCGCTGGCATTGACGATCACCTCGGCGGTGAGGGTGATGCGCTCGCCGGTCAGGCTGTCGGTGAGTTCGGCGATGGTGCCGTCCAGCCTGGCGAGGCCGAGATGGTTGAGCGCCAGCGCCTGGGGGCAGGCCGACTCGGCATCGGCGATCAGTTCGAGGCCGAGCTGCTCCGGCCGGCTGATCTTGGCATCGTGATAAAGGGCGGCATAGTTGATGTCGGGATGGAAGTCGGGCCAGTTAAAGCGGGTGGCGCGGCGGCCGAAGAAACGGCTCTGCGGCAATTGGCGTTCGCGGCGGGCATAGAAATCGTAGAGGGCGAGCCCCAGCCGCACGATCAGGGCGCCGCGCGGTCCCGGCTTCGGCCGCCCGCCGAGAAAGCGGCGCGCCGCCGACAGCGTGCCGGAGAAACGATCGGCCAGCGGGATCAGGGTCGGCAGCGCGCTGACGTAATGGGGCGCGTTGCGCAGGAGGCGGTTGCGCTCCAGCAGGGACTCCTTCACCAGTCCGAACTCGCCATTCTCCAGATAGCGCAGCCCGCCATGGATCATGCGGGATGGCGCTGCGCTGGCCCCGCTCATGAAATCCCCGCGCTCGACGAGCACGACGTCGATCCCCTGCAAAGCGAGTTCGCGAAAGGTGCTGATGCCGTTGATGCCGCCGCCGACCACGAGGACCGCAATGCGGCCTTTCGCGCGCAGCCTGTCGAGCCGTTCCGCCCGGCTCGTACCGACCCTGGGGGGCGGGTCTTCAGACCCGCCTGCGAGCGTGGTGTTTGCAGCCGGGTCTGAAGACCCGCCCTCCGAAGAGCCTCGCCAGCTGGCTTCGCCATGGCCTGGTTTAGGCGTCATGCCACCAACTCCACCCTGTCAGGCCGTGACGGCGGCGAGATGCGCCGCGATGGCGCGGTCGATGGCGGCGAGGTCGTCGGCCGACAAAGCGAGCCGTCCGGCCGCGGCATTCTCGCTGGCCTGCTTTTCGTCGCGTGAGCCGCACAGGGCATAGGTGATGCCTGGCTGGGCGATGGTCCAGGCGATCACGAGCTGGGCGATCGTCGCGCCATGGGCCGAGGCGATCGGGGCCACCGCGGCGGCGAAATCGGCGACGCGGGCGCGGTTGTCGCGCGAGAAGCGCGGATTGTCCTTGCGCAGGTCATCGCCGGCGAAATCGCGCTCCGGCCCGATCTTGCCGGTGAGCAGCCCCAGCGCGAGCGAGGAATAGCTGAGCGTGGAGACGCCGTTGGCGACGCAGATAGGCAGGAGGCTGGTTTCGATCTCGCGGTCGAGCATCGAATAGCGTTCCTGGATGGCATCGACCGGCCCGGCGGCGAGATAGGCCGTGAGGTCGTCGGCGCTGACGTTGCTGACGCCGATGGCGCGGATCTTGCCGGCGCGCTTCAGCTCGAGCAGCGTGTCCATGGTCTCGGCGATCGGAGTAGTCGGGTCCTGCCAATGGGTGATGTAGAGGTCGATATAGTCGGTCTTGAGGCGTTCGAGGCTCTGCTCGATCTCGTGCAGGATGCCGTCGCGTCCGAGATAGCGATGCACCTTGTGGTCCATCTCGTCGAAGAAGTGATTGCCCTTGCCGTGATGCCAGTTGAGCCCGCATTTGGTGGCGATGACGACTTCGTGGCGGCGGCCCTTGACGGCCTGCCCGACCAGCGCCTCGGCCCGGCCGAGCCCATAGGCCGGGGCGGTGTCGATCAGCGTGACGCCCTTGTCGATGGAGGCGCGGATCGCGGCGATCGAGGACTCGTCGTCATGGCCGCCCCACATCCAGCCGCCCATGGCCCAGGTGCCGAGTGCGATGGCGCTGGCTGCGATGTCGGAATGGCCGAGTGGGCGCAAGGGAATCGGAGGGGTCATGTCGGCCTCTTGAGAATGTCGAGTACGTGGGTGCCGGTGGCTTCGTCGGTGGCGAGGATGTCGAGATAGCCGCCGCGCAGGATGCCGGCGATCGGCTCGGCCTTGTGCGCGCCGGTGGCGATGCCGATGGTCATCGGGATGGCCCTGAGTTCCTCGGGGCTGAGCGCGACGACGCGCTCGTTGAGGGGGTAGTGGCAGGGGCGGCCGTCGGCATCGATGAGATGGGCGATCAGCTCCCCGGCCGCCCGGCTCTGCCTGAGGCCGTCGAGCCCATCGGCGCCCGGGGCATGCAGGCTGAAATAGGTCGAGCTTTCCGACAGCACCGAGCCGATGCCGACCAAGGCGATGCGGGCGCCGCGCGCCCGGTCCAGCACTTCGCCGACCGATTGTAGCGACATCAGCACATCCCGCTCGGCGCGCGAGGCCGCGAAGATCGGCGCATGGATCTGGAAGGCGCGTCCCTGCAGCTTGGAGGCGAGCTGGGCGGCGAGGTGGTTGACGTCGACGAAATGCTTGCCCTGCACGCCGCCGGTGGCCGGCACCACGGTGACGTCATAGGCGCGAGTGGGCGCCAGGGCCTGGATCACGGCGCTGACGCCGACCCCGCCGGAGACACAGATGGTATCGCCGTCCCGGAGCACGGTGAGGATGTGGTCGGCGACCGAACGCCCGGCGGCCTGGAGGTTGACGCCGTCCTGGTCGGAGGCGGAGGGCACTACGATCGCCTCAGCGAGGCCGCTCGCCTCGGCCAAGGCCTGTTCGAGCTCGAACAGGTCCTGGCGCGGCGACTTCACCTCGATCCTGACATAGCCGCGCTCATGCCCTTCCTTGACGAGGCGGTTGACCATCGGATGGGACAGGCCGGTGCGCTTGGCGATCTCCGCCTGCGAAAGGCCCTCGATGTAATGCATGACCAATACCCGATGGATGCGGCGGAGCCGCTGGTCGCCTTCGTTGTCTTTTGCCACGGTGCTTGTCCTATGCCTTACGAGTCAGAGCCTGCTTGCGCTTATGTAGCAGGTGATCGAAGGCGACGGCGGCAAACAGGATCAGGCCGCGAATGGTGTCCTGCCAGTAGGGCGAGACGTCGAGAAGGATCAGTGAACTCGACACCACCGACAAAAGCGCCATGCCCAGGATGGCGCCGAGGATGGTGCCCGAGCCGCCATTGAGGCTGGCCCCGCCGATCACGGCGGCGGCGATGATGTTGAGCTCCATGCCGACGCCGAAGGTCGGCGTCGCCGCCCCGAAGCGGGCCATGTAGATGACGCCGGCGACACCGGCCAGGGTCGAGCACAGCACGATGCAGAAGAACTTCACCCGGGCGGTGCGGATGCCCGAATAGGCGGCGGCCCGTTCGTTGGAGCCGGTGTAGAAGACGCGGCGGAACAGGGTCGCCTTGCGCAGGAGCAGGTCGAAGGTGACGACGACGATGAGGAAGATCAGGATCACCACGGGCACACCGTAGACGGAGCCCTGGCCGACGAACTTGAAGCTCGGCGGCAGGGAGAACAGCGACAGCGGCGTGCCGCCGGTGATCGCAAGGCACAGGCCCCGCACGATCACCATGAAGGCGAGCGAGACGATGAAGGAATGCAGGCCGATGCGCGTCACGGCCAGCGCCATGGCGGCGCCGATGGCGGAGCAGGCGAGGATGGCCATGGCGCTGGCAAGCCAGGGGTCGACACCCGCCAGGAAGAGCCAGCCGCCGACGACCATGGCGAAGCAGACGACCGAGCCGACCGACAGGTCGATGGCGCCGACGATCAGGAGCACGGTCATGCCGACCACCACGATACCCTCGACGGCGAAGGACATCGTCATGGCGCGCAGATTGGTCCAGGTCAGGAAATAGGGCGAGGCGAAGGACATCACCACGCACAGGGCCAGGATGATCAGCACGAGGCCGAGCTCGCGCATGTTGCCGAGGCCGCGCAGCCAGTTCGAACGGGCCGGCGACGGCGCTTCGGGGTGCTTCTGGTTCACTGAGGTTTCACCCATCACGGTCATGCCGCCCTCCCGGTGTTTTTGTTCAGTCCCGATGCGAGGCGGATCAGTTTGTCTTCGGTCATGTCGGGTCCCATGACCTCGCCGACGATCCCGCCCTCGTGGATGACGAGGATGCGGTCGGCGAGACCGATCAATTCGGGCAGTTCGGACGAGATCACCAGGATGCCGGTGCCCTGGTCGGCGAGGTCGC
This sequence comes from Labrys neptuniae, assembly GCF_040797145.1. Lineage (NCBI taxonomy): Bacteria > Pseudomonadati > Pseudomonadota > Alphaproteobacteria > Hyphomicrobiales > Xanthobacteraceae > Labrys > Labrys neptuniae. The sequence continues at coordinate 665,748 of NZ_JBFNQD010000002.1, forward strand.
GCAGGATGCGATGGATCTCCGCCTTGGCGCCGACATCGACGCCGCGGGTCGGCTCGTCGAGCAGGATGACCTTCGGCGCCACCGACAGCATCTTGGCGATGGCGACCTTCTGCTGGTTGCCTCCCGACAGCGTGCTGACCGCATCGTTCAGCGAGCCCCGGCGCAGGCGCAGGAGATCGCCGAGGCGCCGCGCCTGCTCCAGTTCGGCCGCGCGGTCGACGAAGCCGATGCGGGTGGAGACACGGCCGAGGTCGAGGGCCGAGACATTCGCGGCGATCGGCAGATCGAGGAAAACGCCCGATCCCTTGCGGTCCTCCGAGAGATAGACGATGCCGCTGGCGATGCTGTCGGCATAGCTCAACGGTGTCACCTCGCGTCCGTCGAGCACGATCCTGCCGGCGCTGCGGCGCATCAGCCCGCAAATGCCGAGCGCCATTTCGGTACGGCCGGCGCCGATCAGCCCGGCGACGCCCAGCACCTCGCCACGCCGGAGTTCGAAGGAGATGTCCTTGAAATGCGCGCCGTCGGAGAGGCCCTGCACCGACATCACAGCGGGCGCTTCGGCGCTGCCGGGGTTCTTCGGTGGATAGAGCGTGCCCAGCGCCCGGCCGACCATCTTGCCGACGACGCTTTCGGGCGTCATAGCCGCGATGTCGTCGGTGGAGACGTGCTGGCCGTCGCGCAGCACCGTGATGCGGTCGCAATGGGCGAAGATCTCCGCCATGCGGTGGCTGATATAGATGATGGAGATGCCGCGCGCCTTGAGGCCGGCCATGATGGCGAAGAGCTTGCCGGCTTCGCGCTCGGTCAGCGCGGCGGTCGGCTCGTCGAGGATGAGGATGGAGCAGTCGAGGGTGAGCGCCTTGGCGATCTCGACGATCTGCTGCTCGGATATGGTGAGCTCGCCGACCAGGCTGTCGGGATCGATGCTGCCGAGTTCGGCCAGGATGGCGCGGGCCTTTTCGCGCAATTCGCCATAATTCATGAAGAAGGCCTGGCGACGGTTGGTCGCGGCCATGAAGATGTTCTCGGCCACCGAGATGCCGCTGCACAAGGCGATCTCCTGGTGCACGAGGCCGATGCCGAGCGCCTGCGCCCGCGCCGGCGAGCCGATCTCGACCTTTTCGCCGCGGATGCGGATCTCACCGGCATCGGGCCTGACGATACCGTCGATGATGTTCATCAGCGTGGACTTGCCCGCGCCGTTCTCCCCGGCGAGGGCGTGGATCTCGCCCTTGCGGACGCTGAGGCTGACATTGCGCAGGGCCTGGATCGCGCCATAGGCCTTGCTGATGCCTGTCACTTCGAGGGCGAGATCATGGATCATGGCCGGTCTTCGTCCTGGGTGAGGGGGGAGAGGGCTGACGTTCGGATAGGGCAACGCAACCCCTCATCCGCCTGCCGGCACCTTCTCCCGCAAGGGGAGAAGGCAATCTTTTGGATGGCGCAGCACTGCCAATCGCCTTCTCCCCTTGCGGGTGTCGTCCACTCCCCTTGGAGTGGACTGGGTGCCCCGAAGGGGCGGATGAGGGGTCGCTCCGCGCTACCCGGAGTTCAAAGCCGCCTGGGAACACTGCGCTTGCAGGCAGGTCCGACGGGCCCCGATTATTCCTCGATGCCCTTGGTGCCGCGGCGCTTGAGATAGGCGTCCCAGTAGAAGTCGTCGGCATTGTCCTTGGAGACGACGGCAAAGCCATTGTCGACGAAGGGTACGCCCATCGGGTTGTAGCCGGCGCGCTTCCAGTCGTTCATCGGGTCGATCAGGTCGGGATGCTGGGCCATGAACAGCAGCATGAAGCCCATATAGCCCTGGATGCCCTGGTTGGGATTGACCGAGCCGAAGACCTGTCCGGCCTTGATCATGTCGAGGATCTTGGCGTTCACGTCGGCGGTCATCACCTTGATCTTGCCGCCGAGCTCCTGGGAAGCCTGGGCTGCCCCCAGTGCCGAATTGGCCTCGGGCATGAACAGGGCCGCAAGATTGGGATTGGCCTGGGCGAGGGACTGCACCGCCTGATAGGCCTTGGTCGGGTCCTGGTTGGTGGCGACGCGGCCGACCAGCTTCATGCCGGGATATTTCTCGCCCATGCGGGCGATGAAGGCGGCGACGCGCTTGTCGTGGTTGTCCTGCCCTGGGTTCTCCAGCACGGCATAGTCGCCCTTGCCGTCCAGCGCCTTGGCGACCATGTCGGCGGCCGCGATACCCTCCCGATTGTTGTCGGAGGTGACATAGGAGGCGCGCTTGGAATTGGGCGAGTCGGCCGCGAAGGTCACCACGGAAACGCCGGAGTCCACGGCGCGGTTGATCGGCTCGATGAAGGGATCCGAATTCATCGGATGCACCAGGATGCCGGCCGGGTTCTTGGCCAGGGCCTGGTCGAAGCTCGCGATCTGCTTGGTGACGTCATATTCCGGCGTGCCGGTATAGGCCGTCTTGCAGCCCATCGACTGGGCGGCCTGCTTGAAGGCCTCATAGACCGGGAACCAATATTCCACGCCCGAGACCATGACGTTCATCACATAGGTCTCGCCTTCCTTGCAGCGGAACTTGCTGTCTGCCTGCGCGCTCGCGCTGGAGACGAAAGCCGCGCTCGCGGCCAGTCCGATGAGCCATTTCCTGATGGGCATCCTCACCTCCCGATGGTGTTCGCCGGGCTGTTTCCCGGTGTTGTCGTTTGATGTTGAAATAAATTTCACTATGTGATATTCATTTCAAGGGGGATATAGAGGAGTTTGCGGGCGGACGCAATGGCCTTTCGGCGGCGGCGTATATCCGGGGTGCCGATCTCCTCAGCTCCATCAGGCGATGGAGCGCGATCGGCATCTTTGGAAACACCGCATTTTTCTCAAGGAAGACACCGGTCCCGCTCCATCACCTGACGGAGTTGAGGAGATCGGCACATCGCGTCCGCGGACGGGATGCTCCGGCTTCCGGAAAGCCATGTCCGTCCCTCCCCTTCGGTTGACAGCGCTGTGGTCGTCAGGGAAGCTGACGCAAAGGGCGCAAAGCGCCGTCACGATTGGGAGGAAGCGCCATGACCATTGGGCTTCGGGGCAAGCAGGCGACGAAGATCACGGCGGCCGAGGCGGCGGCGCGGGTCAAGCCCGGCATGTGGCTCGACTACGGATTCGGACTGACCCAGCCCGATGCCTTCGAGGTGGCCCTCGCTGCCCGGCGCGACGAACTCCATGACGTCAAGATCCGCCACTGCCTCACGATGCGGGCGCGCGCCACCCAGGAATGCGACCCCAATGGCGAGCATTTCGGCTGGTTCAACTGGCACTTCTCCGGTTATGACCGCAAGCAGCACGATGCCGGGCGCTGCAACTACATCCCGTTCAATTTCGGCGAGGCGCCGGACTTCTATCGCCGCTTCATCGATCCCGTGGACATCGTCGTGATCAAGACGGCGCCGATGGATTCGGAGGGCTATTTCAACTTCGGCGGCGGCGCCACCTATGTCGAGGCCATCCTCGAGCGGGCCCGCCTGATCATCGTCGAGGTCAACGAGGACACCCCTGCGGTCTATGGCGAGGGCAACCGCGTTCATGTCGGCGCGGTCGACCACATCATCGAGGGCGATGGCCAGAAGGCGCCTGAGATCGGCAATCCCGAGCCGAGCGAGATCGACCGGGCGGTCGCGGCCCGTATCGTCGAGGAAATAGAGGACGGGGCCTGCCTGCAGATCGGCATCGGCGGCATGCCCAACGCCGTCTGCACCATCCTCAAGGATAGCGGCATCCATGATCTCGGCATCCATACCGAGATGATGACCGACGGCATCGTCTCGCTCTATGACGCCGGCCTGGTGACCGGTGCGCGCAAGATCATCGACCGCGGCTGCTCGGCCTTCACCTTCGCGGCCGGTTCGCGCCGCCAATATGAAGCGATCAACCGCAACCCCGATTTCAGATCCTATCCGGTCGACTACACCAATCTGCCGCACAACATCGCCAAGAACGACAATGTGGTGTCGATCAACAACACCACGCAGATGGATCTGCAGGGCCAGGCGGCCTCCGAGAGCGACGGCCATCGCCATATCTCGGGCACCGGCGGCCAGCTCCAGTTCGTGCGCGGCGCCTATGCCTCCAAGGGAGGCAAGTCCTTCCTGTGCATGTCCTCGACCTTCGACAAGCGCGGCGACCGCCGCAGCCGTATCGTGCTCAATCTGACGCCGGGCAATGTGGTCACCACGCCGCGCACCGACGTGATGTATGTCGTCACCGAATACGGCATGGTCAATCTCAAGGGGCGTTCGGTGGCCGAGCGCGCCAAGGCCCTGATCGGCCTCGCCCATCCCGATTTCCGGGAGGGCCTGGAACGCGAGGCCCGCGAGAACGGTCTGATCCCGCGCTTCTGCTACGGCATGGCGTGAGGAGAGGTTCCTGGGACCGCAGGCGTCTCGCCTGCCTCTATCTTTCCTGCAAGCTCGGTGCTTCCAAGAGCAGGCGAGACGCCTGCGGTCCCGGGAAACACGACTCGCTTGGCACCCTCGCCTGCCTGCCCTAACTTGCCAGGCTTTCGGATGAGGACGATTTCATGACGCAAGCCATTGACCGGGTCCGGCAGGCCCTGCTGCAGGCCGGGCATCCCGACACCATCGCGATGTTCGCCGAGGGCACCCATACCGCCGCCGAGGCTGCCGCTTCGGTGGGCTGCAGTGTCGCCCAGATCGCGAAGTCGATCATCTTCCGCTCGGGCGAGACGCCGATCCTGGTGGTCGCCTCCGGCATCAACCGCATTGACCGCGCCAAGGTCGGCGCCGCCCTTGGCCGCAAGGTCGAGCGGGCAGATCCCGCCTGGGTCGAGACCACCACCGGCTTTGCGGTGGGCGGCGTGGCGCCGGTCGGGCATCTGGCGCCGGCCCTCATCCTGATCGACGAAGACCTGCTGGCCCTCGATCCGGTCTGGGCCGCGGCGGGGTCACCCACCCATGCCTTCCGCACCACACCCGCCGACCTCGTCAGGGTGACCGGCGGTTCGGTGGCTAATGTGAAGGCCTGAGCGTTTCCTGCCTCGTCTGGCTCGGCGCGTCCCATCCCGTTTGCCGGTCTCAGGGGCAATGCAGTTCACTTAAGCGTTTCGGGGGGCTCGACCTTTGTCATTGCCGGGCTTGACCCGGCAATCCAGCTCCCCGGCGGTTCGTTCGAGCGGCTTCTGGGTAACCGGGTCAAGCCCGGCTATGACAAAGTGGGGCGGTTCCTGCTTAAGTGAACCGTATTAGGTCTCAGGGGTGCATTTTCGCGCCCTTGATGATCTTGTCGACGAGCTTCTTGTCGGCCCGCAGCGCAATGCCGACCACCTTGGCGTCGTCGACGGTGAAATCGGCGAAGACGGTGCGATTGGCGGCATCGTGGCCGGTCTTGAACATCTCCTCGATATAGAGCGAGGTCCTGACGCCCCGGTCGAGCGAGCGACGGTGGATGGCGCCCATCGTTTCCGCATCCGCGGCCAGCACGATGGCGGGCTGCACCGACAGAGCGTTGTAGAAACGCCCGGCGCGATCACGATAGGCTTCGCCGATCATGTCGGGTGCCTGGGCGACAATACCGCTGGTGAGGAAGGCGGTGACGTTGAGCGCCTGCCAGGCGGCAAGATCGTCTCGCAACACGATGGCAAACTTGGTATCGAACATGAATGACGACTTTCGAGTCAGAATCTTTGGATGCCGAGCCCCAGGCCGGTCTCTTGCCGCCATCCCTAGGGCGGCAGGCCTTCCAGGGTCTTGAACGTTCGTGCGACGACGGCATCCGTACCGCGCCCCCGCTGCCCGGCATCGAGCGCATGGAAGCCTGGTTTCACGGCAATGCCTTCGAACTGCATCGCCATGACACCTATGCCGTCGGCGTCACTCTCGACGGTGTCCAGAGCTTCCGTTACCGCGGCGCCTCGCGCGCCAGCCTGCCGGGGCAGATCCTGGTGCTGCATCCGGACGAGCTGCATGATGGCGGCGCCGGCACCGAGGAGGGGCTGCATTACCGCATCCTCTATCTGGAGCCCTCGCTCTTGATGCGCGGCCTTGGCGACGGAGCGGTGTCGCTGCCTTTCCTGCGCCAGCCGGTATTCAGCGATCCGGCACTGCGCGAGGACATTCTCGGCTTGCTCGGTCCGCTCGACCGCGGGCTGGAACAGCTTGCAGCCGACGATCTCCTTGCCCGCCTGGCACAGGGCCTGGCTCGCCACGCCGGCCAGCCGCTCAAGCCTCTCGGCAGCCTGGCTTGGCGGCAGGTCGACCGGGTCCGCGACTATCTCGAGGCCCATGCCCTCGAGGCGGTACGTTCGGAGGAACTGGAGGAGATCGCAGGGCTCGATCGCTACGCCCTGTCCCGACATTTCCGCGCCGCCTTCGCCACCAGCCCGCACCGTTTCCTGCTGATGCGGCGCCTGGGGCAGGCCCGCGCCTTGATCGCGGCGGGCGAACCGCTCGCCGAGGTCGCCGCCGCCACCGGCTTTGCCGATCAGAGCCACCTCACACGCCATTTCAAGAAAGCCTATGGGGTGACCCCGGGACGCTGGGCCGGCCTGGTCGAGACGGGGCGACGGCCGGGCGCGGCCGCTGCCTGATCAGATGGCTTTCGGCTATCGATGTATCATGCCGCTCGTAGCGGGCTTTGACGGGCCTGGAGAGGCGAGGCTGTCATCCCCGGCCAAGCCGCTCGCAAGCAAAGCGAGAGAGGGCGAGGGTATCGTCACAAGCTTTGCTTGTGACTGGGGATCCAGGGCTGGAGAGCTCGACTTATGGCCCCTGGATCCCCTTTCCTCGGCCTATGGCCTCGCCGGGGATGACGGTCAGGCTTCAATGGAATTTGCGTCGCTTACCCCCGCGTTCCCGCATATCGGTCCATGCCGACATCCAGGGCCGTGGCACGCTGGTGCATCTGCTCGAAATAGGGGTGGAAGATGGCGTTGCGGGCTTCGATCTCGGCATGACCAGCCAGGAAGGCCGGCATGGCCTCGCGGATCTCGGCCAGGACGGCCTCCTCGTCGATGCGGGTCAGGCGGCCCTGTTCCACCACGATCTCGCCCTCGACCATCACGCGCTCGATCGAAGCACCATTCTCGGCATGGACGAGCTGCCGGACGATGTCGTTGAGCGGCGTGAAGGAGAGGCTGTCGAGCCGAAGCATGATCAGGTCGGCGCGCTTGCCGACTTCCAACGAACCGGTGATCTCGCCCAGCAGGGCGCTGCGCGCGCCGCCCAGCGTGGCAGCGTTGAGGATTTCCTGCGCCGAGACCCAGCGCTCATGATCGGGGCCGGTGGCACTTTGCACCAAAGCGGCCGTGCGCATCACGTCGAAGATGCGCGCGCTGTCGTTCGACGAGACGCCGTCGGTGCCGAGGCCGATGGTGACGCCGGCATCGATGAGGCGGCGGAGCGGCGCGATGCCGGCACCGAGCTTCAGGTTGGAAACGGCATTATGGGCCACCGAGCAACCCGCCGCGCCCATCAGGGCGATATCGTCCTCGTCGACCCAGACCGAATGGGCGATGGTGATGCCGGGGTGAAGCAAGCCGAGATCGTGCAGGTAGCGGATCAGGCTCTTGCCGTGGAAAAGCTGTCCCGTCACCGCCTGGGTCTTGGTCTCCAGGATGTGGGTGTGGAAGGGCACGCGCCATTGCCGGGCCAGCTCGTCACAGGCGAGCATGAGGTCGGGCGTGCAGCGCTGGGGCGCGGAGGGAGCGATCATGAATCGCAGCCGTCCGGCCTTGTCCTGGAAGGCCGCCAGGGCTGAGCGGCAATAATCGACATAGGCGGAGGCGGTGATCGGCGGCCCGAAATCGAGCTTGGCCTGCAGGTCTGCGGGCATGGTCTGGCGGCCATAGGCGAGGGCATCGAGCGGGTGGATGTTCATCACCGCGCTGGAGACATTGGCGCGGATGCCGACATCCTCATAGGCGCGGAACACGGTGCCGAGCCTGTCGAGATCGTGCCGGGGCGGGTCGAAGAAGTCGTCGCACAGCAGGGTGACGCCGCCCTTCAGCGATTCCATCGCGAGCAGCAGCGTGCGCAGATAGAGCAGGCGCGGCGGCAGCAGCGGGCCCATCAGCAGCGGATAGGCATAGAGCAGCCATAATTCCAACGGCAGGCGCTCATAGCGCCCCCGGAAGAAGGTTTCGCCGGAATGGGTGTGGGCGTTGACGAGGCCCGGCATCACCAGCCGGCCGCGCCCGTCGATCAGTCTCGCACCGGGGTGGTCGCCAAGATCAGGGCCGATGGCGGCGATGCGATTGCCCTCGACCAGGAGGTCGCCGCTGAAGGGCGTGCTGCCCTGTTCGCCGCCCATGGCGAGGATGGTGGCGTTGCGGATCAGGGTTGTGTTCATGCCAGTTTCCCCGGGGCGCCGCCGTCGAGCCAGGCATAGAGCTCCCAGACCTCCCCGTCCGGTCCGGCGAAATAGCAGCAGCGGGCATTCCAGGCATAATCGGCGGGCGGCCTTTCGAAGGCCACGCCCTTGGCTGCGAGCTCGGCATGGCAGGCATCCAGCTCAGCCGGCGAGGACATCAACACCGCGATCAGCACGTTGTGATGGCCCGAACCGCGCTTGGCCGACAGGCCGGCATGACGGCTGATATGGCCGATCTCCCACAGGGCCAGGGTCAGCCCGGCGCCGTTGAAATCGGCAAAACCGGGGGCGCGATGCTTCAGGGCGAAGCCGAGCTTGCCGGTGTAGAAGGCGATCGAGCGTTCGATGTCGGCGGTGAGGATGCAGACATCGCTGATCGCGTGGCGTTGGGCAAAGGCCGTCATTGTCAGTAATCCCGTAATTCGCCGCCGGTCGCGGCTGCCTTGACGCCACCGCGCAGCTGCCCGCTGATCCACACGCCCAGCACCGTGGCGAGATAGGGCAGTGCAAGCAGGAGATCGCGGGGCACCTTGTCGCCGAAGAGGAGCTGGGCCCGGATGCCGAGCGCATCGACGACGGAAAAGAACAGCGCAGCCAGGGCCGAGCCGATCGGATGGCCGCCGCCGAAGATCACCGAAGCGAAGCCCATGAAGCCGCGGCCGGCCGTCATGTTGATGCTGAAGAGCTGGAGCGTGCCGAGCGCCAGTTCGGCGCCGCCGAGGGCGCAGAGCACGCCGCCGCCCATCAGGGCGATCAGGCGCATGCGAGCCGGCGCCACGCCGACGCTGCGGGCGGCGAAGGGGTGCTCGCCGCAGGCCGTCAGTTGCAGGCCGAAACGGGTGCGCCGCACGATGACCCAGAGCGCCAGCACCACGAAGGGCATTGATATCACCAGCACGGAGAGCACCCCGAAGGGGCCGAAGGCCTCGCCGAGCCGGGGCAGCCCCCGGCCGGCCATCACCGAGGCCTGGCTGCCATAGATGGCCTGGACGGCGAGATCCGTGCCGCCGAGCCCGAGGCCGGTGAGGCCGAGGCCGGCGATGATCGGATGAGCGCGCAGCTTCTCGACCACGAACCACAGCAGCATAGAGCCGAGCACGCAGACCACGATGGCAAGGCCGAGGCCGAAGGCGACGGAGCCGGATTTGGCGGTGCCGACGGCGGCGGCACAGGCGCCCGCGATCATCAGCCCTTCCAGACCGAGATTCCAGATGCCGGCGCGCTGGGCCAGCATGCCGGCCATGGCTACATAGATCAGCGGCGTGCCCGAGCGCAGGATGGCTATGAGGATGTCGCTCATGGCTGGGTCCTCCGCGCCGGCAGGCGCCGCTTGATGAAGTCCGGCAGCAGCCAGGTGCGCGCCGTGATGAACAAAGCGATGGCGGCGTTGATCACGTCGATGGCAGCGGCTGGCAGGCCGGCGATCACCGGCAGATAGAGGCTGGCGGCGGCAAGGCCGCCGAAGAACAGCGAGACGATGGCCGCGCCGGCCACGGACAGCCCCGCGACCAGGGCGATCAGGATCGCGGTGAAGCCGTGCCCGGGCAGGAAGCCGCTGACCAGGCGGCCATTGGGACCGAGCAGCTCGATCGAGCCGGCGAGGCCCGCCAGGGCGCCTGAGATCAGGAAGGCCGACAGCCCCAGACGGGAGAGGCGGGCGCCCTGCCAGGCGATCATCACCGCGTTGCGGCCGGCCAGGCTGGAGAGCACGCCATAGGCGGTGCGGTTTACCAGGAGCCAGACCAGAACCAGAACCAGCACGGACAGGGCGATCGTGGTGGGTGAGACGCCGACCGAGGTGGCGATGCGATAGGCGGAGGCGACGGGGCGGCTTGCGGTGACCTGTCCGGTGCCGGAGGGATCCTTCAGCGGGCCGGAAGTGACATAGACCAGCAGCAGGCCGGCCATGAAATTGCCCATCAGCGTGGTGATCACCTCGTCGGTGCCATAGCGCAGCCTGAGGAAACCGGGCCAGGCCGCCCACAGGGCGCCGGCCAGCATGCCGGCCAGCATGGCCACGGGCACCACGACCAATGCGGGTGCGCCGTTCAACAGCTGGGCGGCCGTCGCCGCGCCGATGGCACCGAGATAGAACTGGCCCTGTGCCCCGACATTGAAATAGCCGCAGCGAAAGCAGACCAGCACACCGGCGGCGGTGATCACCAGCGGCAGAGCCCAGCGCAGGCTCTTCATCAGCGCATTGGGCGAGGTGAAGGCGCCGTCGGCGATGCTGCGGAACATGTCCGGGGCCGAATAGCCGGCAAATTCGAACACGATGCCGCACAGGCCGAGCGCCAGGGCAACGAAACTGACGGCGCGCAGGATGGAAAGGAGGCGGGCGGTCATGCGGCTTCATCCAGGCCGACATCGCCGACCATGGCCTGGCCCACCGCCGCCATGTCGAAGGGAGCGGTGAACTCGGCGACGATGCGGCCGGAGAACATCACCACCACGCGGTCGGCGATGTCGAAGAGTTCGTCGAGGTCGGAGGAGATCAGCAGCACGCCGCAGCCCTGGTCGCGGCAGGCTCTGAGCGCGCGCCAGACGAAGGCGGTGGCGCCGATGTCGAGGCCGCGAGTGGGCTGGGCCGCGATGACCAGCCGCGCCGTCTCGTCGATCTCGCGGGCGAGGATGACCTTCTGGGCATTGCCGCCCGAGAGCGAGCCGGCCGGCTGGGTGGTGGTGGCGAAACGGACGTCCCACCCATGCAGGCTGGCCTGGCAGGCCTTCCGCAGCCTGGAGGGAGCGACGAAAGACAGGATGCGCCCCAGCAGCAGGTTGCGGGCGGCCCAGTTCTCCCACAGCGAGCTGGTCAGGCTCAGCCCCTCGCTGTTGCGGTCGAAGGGAATGATGCGCAGGCCGGCGGCGCGGCGCTCGATCACGGGGCGCCTGGTGACATCCAGTCCATCGAGCGCGATGGTGCCGCGTTCCAGGCCGACGAGCCCGGCGAGGGCACGGACCAGCGTCTGTTGGCCATTGCCTTCGACACCGGCGATGCCGACGATTTCGCCGCCGCGGATGGCGAGGTCGGCCCGGTCGAGCGGGCGCCCTTCGCCGTCCGGGCGGGTGGTGACGGCCTTCATGTCGAGGATGGGGGCGGCAGAGGATGGCATCGCGGCGTGGGTGGAAGGTGCGCTGACGCCCTCGCCGACCAGAGCGGCCTTATCCGCCTTGTCGAGGCCGGCGGCGGTGCCGATGATCGCATTGGCGAGGCGGGTGGCGTCGATCGTGCCCACGGGCACACAGGCCTCGATCAGGCGTCCGCCGCGCAGGACGCTGACGGTCTCGGCGATGCCGAGCACCTCGCGGATCTTGTGCAGGATCAGGATGATGGTGACGCCGCGCTCGCGCAGGCCGCGCAGGCGCTCGAACAGGGTCTCGATACCCGAAGGCGACAGCACGGCGGTCGGCTCGTCCAGGATGAGGATGCGGGCATCCGTCACCAGGGCACGGGCGATCTCGACCGCCTGGCGGGTTTCCACCGGCAGGTCGCGGATGCGGGCGCGTGGATCGACCTTCACGCCGAGGCCTTCGAGATGGGTGGTCCAGCGGGCCCGCAGGATCCTGGCGGAGAACAGCGCCCCGCGGCCCTGTGCGCCGAATTCCATGGCTTCGGCGACGGTGAAGGAGGGCGGCAGGGCGAAGCTCTGATGCACGAGTTCGACCCCGGCGGCGCGAGCGGCATTGACCTTGCCGAGCGGCACGGGTTGTCCCCCGATCAGCAATTGTCCGGAGGAAGGCCTGACGATGCCGGCGCAGACGCGGGCAAAGGTGGTCTTGCCGGCGCCGTTCTGTCCCACGACGGCATGGATGCGGCCGGCCTCGAAGCCCAGGCTCACCTGCCTGAGCGCCGCAACCTCGCCGAAGAGGACACTGACATCGCCGCATTCGAGGGCGTGCTGGGGCATGGTGGTCTTCCCGGATGCGCGGGCCCTGGGGCCGCAACCTGTCGGATGGAGCACTGCGCCTCGCCACGGCCGCAGGCAAGACGGCGCGTGTCGAGGCGGCGAGGAGGGGGCTCTAGAGCGCGGTGTTGAGCGGCACCTTGAGCGTTCCGGCGATGATCTCCTTCTTTGCCTTCTCGATGTCGGGCCAGATCTCCTTGGCCTTGGCCACGAGATCGGCCGGACCTTCCTTGAGGAAGGTGTCCGAGAGCTCGAAGTCGATCACGCCGGTGTCGATGCCGGTGGAGACGTGATGTCCCTTCCAGCCTTCGGCCAGCGCCTTGCTGACTTCCTGATAGAGCGACAGGCCGAAGTCGAGCTTGACGATGGCGGCGACCGCCTTGGGGCCGAGCTTGTACTGCTCCCTGGAAATGGCGCTGACCAGGCGGCCGGGCGCTTCGGTCGCGGCTTGGATTATGCCTGTATCCGTGGCGGCCGAGTCGGTCTGGATGTAGTCGACGCCGGACTGGAACAGCTGGTTGGCGATCTCGTGGCCCTTGGCGGGGTCCTGGAACGAGCCGGCGAAAGCGCCGGTGAACTTGATGTTGGGGCCGATCACCGCGGCCGCCGCCTTGAGGGCGTTGAGATCGGCGATCTGGCCGGGAATGCTGGCGCCGCCGATATAGCCGATCGCGCCGGTCTTGGAGATGCGGCTGCCGAACAGGCCCGAGAGATAGCAGCCCAGATAATAGTCATAGGCCACTGTCACCACATTCGGGATCGCCGGCTCGAACGGGTCGGCGTAGAGCTGCACGAATTTGGTGTTGGGATATTCGGGCGCCACGGCCTTGAAGGGCTCGGCGACCTCGTTGAAGGTCGAGACGACCACGCTGGCGCCGGCATCGCCGAGGCTGCGGAAGATCGATTCATAGGTCGCGGCGTCCTGCGCATAGATGATGCGGGTGGCAAAGCCTTTTTCGCCGGCCAGCCTCTTCAGCGACGCGATCATGCCGTCGACCGGGCCGTTGTCGCCAGCCGCCTGGGTATGCACCAGCGCCACCAGGCCATCGGCGGCCCGGGCCTGGCTCGACAGCAGGCCGAGCGCTGCGACGCCTGCTGTGCCGATGAGGAATTGGCGGCGTGAGGCCGAATGCCGGAACAGGCCTGAAACGGAGGGAGTCTTCGTCATCTGTCAGTTCCCTTCTCTTGATCTGGATGGTGTTGGTTTCTTGTTGTTTTCCGCGACGCTTCGGCGCCCCGGTTCGTCACTTCGCCGTCAGGCCGCCGGCAAGGGCGGGCAGATCGAGGTCGGCTTGAGCATCTTGACCTCCTGCGAGATCATGGCGTCCAGGCCCCAGACTTCGCCGATGAACTTGGTCCAGGCCGGGTCCGCAGCCATGGCGGCGCGCCGTGTCTCGCGGTCACCCAGGCCCTGATAGGCCCACATCATCACGATCTGATGCAGCGGGCCGATCTCGCTGACCCAGAGGCCCATGAAGGTGCCCAGATGCTTCTTCTGGATCGGCAGGCCTTCGGTCTCATATTTCTTGAGCCAGCGGTCGAGCTGGCCCGGCTTGAAGCTGTAGGTGCGCTGTTCGATGATCATGGCTGCCGCTTCCGTGTCATAGCTTGGTGTTGAGGATGAAATCGGCAGCCCGCTCACCGATCATGATGGTCGGCGCATTGGTGTTGCCGCTCGAAATGATCGGCATGATCGAGGCGTCCGCGACCCTCAGCCCCTCGATGCCGCGGACCCTGAGCTCGGCATCGACGACGGCCTCGGTATCGTTGCCCATCTTGCAGGTGCCGACCGGATGGAGCGTGGTCAGGGCCGAGGCCCGCAGCCATTCCAGCAGTTCACCGTCGCTGAGCACGCCAGGCCCCGGCGCCAGTTCCTTGCCGCGATAGGGATCGAAGGCCGGTTGAGCGATGACCTCGCGCATCATGCGGATGGCTGAAATCATCGTCTTGCGGTCGAACTCGGTGGCGAGGTAATTGGCCTGGATACGGGGCGCCGCCGCCGGATCGGCGGAGCGCAGCGTGATGGTGCCCCGGCTCTCCGGATTGACCGGGCCGACCCGGATGGTGAAGCCATGATTGGCCTCCACCGCCTGTTTGCGGAAGGGATTGGGCCAATGCAGATTGGCGGTCTTCTCCAGCGCCGGCATGAAATGAGCCTGGATGTCGGGCGCCACCAGGTCAGGCCGCGACTTCATGAAGGCGCCGGCCTCATAGGGGAAGGTGGTGGTGATGCCGGTGCCCAGCACCATGCCCTGCGCGACCGAAGCGATCAGCTTGTCGGCGCGAAGATCGCCATAGAGCGTCACCGGCTGCTTGCATTCGTAGCTGAGGCAACAATCGACATGGTCCTGCAGGTTGCGGCCCACGCCCGGCAGGTCGTGCCGTACCTCAATGCCATGTTTAGCCAGCTCATCAGCCGGCCCGATGCCGGAAAGCATCAACAATTGCGGTGAGTTGACGGCTCCTCCGCACAGGATGACCTCCCGTCCGGCCCGCACGGTGCGTGCCCGCCCGCCCTGCGTGAACAGGACGCCGGTAGCACGTCCGTTCTCCACCAGAATACGTTGGCTGAGCGCGTTCACCTCTACCGTCAGGTTGGGCCGGTCGAGCACCGGTCGCAGGAAGGCGTGGGAGGTCGACCAGCGCTTGCCCTTGCGGATGGTGAAATCATAGCGCCCGAAGCCTTCCTGTTCGGCTCCGTTGAAATCGTCGTTGCGGGGATAGCCCGCCTGCACGCCGGCTTCGATAAAGACATCGAATAGCCCGTTGCGGCCGCGGGCGCGGCAGACGGTGAGGGCGCCCTCGGTGCCGTGGAAGGCACCGTTGCGCTCGACATGGGTCTCGGAACGGCGGAAGGCGGGCAGCACCTCGTCATAGGACCAGCCCGGCAGGCCCATCTGGGCCCAGCGGTCGTAATCCTGGGCGTTGCCGCGCACATAGATCATGCCGTTGATGGTCGAGGTGCCGCCGAGCGCCTTGCCGCGCGGCCAATAGAGCGTGCGGTTGTTGAGATGCGGCTCGGGCTCGGTGCGGTAATTCCAATTGTAGAGGCCGGAATTGAAGAGCTTGCCCATCAGCATGGGCAGGCGGAACAGGGGATTGCGGTCGCGTCCGCCCGCTTCGAGCAGCAATACGCGATTGCCCGGATCCGCGGACAGACGGTTGGCGACGACGCAGCCTGCCGAGCCGGCGCCGATGATCACATAGTCATATTCGGCATCGCTGCGCATGGCCTCACCAGTCGATCGGGGCGGCGCCGAGCGCCTTGAGCCGCTCATTGCCGAGAATGAAGGGATTGGGCAGGCCGAGCACTGCATCGCCCCGGGCCGGATGCTCGCGCAGGATGCAGTCGTCGCCCTCCATGATGCCGGCCGTCCGGAGGGTCTGCGCCGCTGCCTCGCCAAAGCCGAGGAAGACCACTTTTTGTCCGGAACCGGCGAGATGGCGCAGCACCGCCACGATCAGTGGCCGCCACAGCGGCAGATGGCCCCGGCTTTGATGCGGATCGATGGAGACTTGGAAGCGGCTGAGGGTCAGCGAGGCATTGAGCAGCAGGGCGCCGCTGGCCACCCAGCGATCGGCGACGGCATTGGCGGGTTCGAGCGCGACGGTACCGGCCTCGATGGCGGTGCGCAGGCGTGGCCAGTCGGCGGTGCTGCCGGCCCAGCCGGCCTCGCCGGTGCGGGCGGCGACGATCATCTGCATCACCGTGCGGATGCTGACCGAGAACATCTTCTCCAGTTCGCGCCATTCGGCGACATTGCCGGCCTCGAAGGCGCGGCCAGTCGAAAAGTCAGGGCTGGGATAGGGATCCTGGCCCAGCACCACACAGCGCACCTGCTGGGGCTCAATGTCGAAGGCGCGCAGCATATGCGCCCCTCTGGGCTGGCCGGGAAAGAGGCGACCCTTGCGCACGGGGAAGACCGGTTCCCACGGCTCCAGCGCCAGTTCGCCATCCATGTCGGCGAAGCCCAGCTCGACCGGTGCGAGGATATCGCGCCAGGCAGGCGGCAGATCGTCATGCCAGCCATCCAGCACGTCCCGCATGACGTCACGCAATGATGTCGGCATCGCTGCTGCATCCCCCTCGTTGCAAGGAGGATAGGCAAAACCTGACCAAAACGTCAAGTTATGAGTTGAAAAAATCTGACGCTTCGGTCAGGTTTTGACATCGGGTTCCGATACCGGCATTTCCGGGACACGGACGCATCTCGAGAATGCGGGAGGACAAGGTGGCGACGACCAGCGCAAAGAAGGCGCGCAAGGATGGTTCGGACAACGAGGAACGCATCCGGGCCCGCAACGAGGCGGCAATCCTGGCCGCTGCGATCGACCTGTTCGCCCGCAAGGGTTTCGATGGGACGCGGATCGCCGAGGTTGCCGAACATTCGGGGCTACCCAAGGCGAACGTCTATTATTACTTCCCGGCCAAGGAGGATATCTATCGCGCCTTGATCGACCGGCTGATCGCCAGCTGGGATACGGCGCTCGAAGAGTTGCAGCCCGAGCGCGACCCGGCCGAAGCCATCATGGCCTATATCCGGGCCAAGCTCGACTATTCACGCCGGTTCGCCGCCCAGTCCAAGCTGTTCGCCAACGAGATCCTCAGCGGCGCGAAGTTTCTCGACAAGGCCGGCCGCAGCCACGTCAAGCAGGCGACCCGCGCCAAGGCGGCCGTGGTCGAAGGCTGGATCGCTGCCGGCAGGATGGCACCGATCGCCATTCCGCATTTCTTCATCATGCTGTGGAGCACGACGCAGTTCTACGCCGATTTCGAGGTGCTGGCCTGCGATGCCATGGAAGTCAGCCGGCTGACCAAGAAGGATTTCGAGGCGGCCGCGCTTGCTATCGGCGATATCGTTCTGCGCGGCTGCGGCCTCGCGATGCCGCCTGCCTGAGACCGCAAGCGTAGGCGCAAAATAAAAACGGGACGGTGTCTCACCGACACCGTCCCGTTTTTGAAATGGGGCTTGCGGCCCGCGAAATCAGCCGTTCACGGCATCCTTGAGCGCCTTGGCAGGCTGGAAGACCACCTTCTTGGAAGCGGCGATCTTGATGGTGGCGCCGGTGGAAGGGTTGCGGCCTTCGCGTGCGGGCTTGGCCTGCACCTTGAACTTACCGAAGCCGTTCAGGGAGACTTCCTCACCCTTGACAGCCGCTTCGGTGATCCCTTTCAGAACGTCCTCGACAGCTGCCTTAGCGGCAGTCTTAGTCAGGCCATGAGCGGCGGCAATACGGTCGGCAAGATCGCTGGTGCTGACAGGCATGATGTTATCCTTTCGATGATTCGTCCGATGGCGTTATCGCATGACCGGTTCGATATCGCCATCGCATGTACACCGGAAACGCACGGAAATCCTGCTTTTTTAACGGATATGAACGGATTTTCTCGCGCTCAACCCTTGTTTGGAACGGTTTGAATTTGCAAACGCCCGCATGGTGATGCCGTTTGGTAAAGTGAAGGCCTTGCTGGTGAAGCTTCGGCGGATGTCAGGGGACTGGCGAACTATACTTGCCGACCATAGATATCGGGTGGAAGCGCGGGGCTTTTTGCGGTGATATCGCGGCAAGTTCAACCACAGGGAAACGAAGCGATGACTTCCCCCCATTTTGCCTTGTTCGACACCGAAATCGGCACTTGCGCCCTGGCTTGGGGTGATAAGGGCCTGGTCAGCGTGCAACTGCCGTCCCATAGCCCGGCGGGCCTGAGGGCGCGCATGCTGCGCTCCCTGCCGGGTGCAGTGGAGGCCGAGCCGCCGGCACCGGTGCGCCAGGCCATCGCGGCCATCCAGGCCCTGCTGGCGGGAGAGACGGCCGATCTGTCCTTCATCGAGCTCGACATGACCGCTGTGCCGGAATTCAATCGCCGGGTCTATGCCGTGGCGCGAGCCATCCCTCCCGGCTCCACCATGACCTATGGCGAGATCGCCAAGCAATTGGGCGATCCCCTGCTGGCGCGCGATGTCGGCCAGGCCATGGGACAGAACCCCTTCACCATCGTGATGCCCTGCCATCGGGTGATGGCGGCCGGCGGCAAGTTCGGTGGCTTCTCTGCCTATGGCGGCGTGGCGACCAAGCGCCGCCTGCTCGAGATCGAAGGCGCCTTGCCAAAGCCGGAACCGACCTTGTTCGGCTGGGCCTGAGCCTGGGCGGCTCGGCCGCATGAGTGAGCGCCGGCGGCCCGGCGAGGAAAAATCGAGTTTCGTTACGAACCGGCCACGCGCCGGAGCGTCGCCGACAGGATCTCGTTGGAAAGGGCGGGATCGTCGGCGATGCGGGCCAGGATCACGGCGCCGACCATGGCGGCCCAGCCGGCGATCGCGGCGCTTCGCCGTTCCTGCGGCGTTTCGCCGGCAGCGGTCGCGCTGAAATCCTCGATCTGATCGCGCAGGGAACGGGTCATCACGGCACGAATGTCCGGCGACCCGCGCACGGCCTCCGAGCCGAGTGCGGCAAAGGGGCAGCCCTCGGCGCGGGCGTCCCGATGCGCCGGGGTGAGATAGGCCGCGGCATAGTCGGCCATGGTTCGGCCCGGAGGTTTGGCGCCTTCGGACTGGGACAGCACATGGGCGAGCGCCTGGGCGATCAGGTCCTCCTTCGACTTGAAATGACCGTAGAAGCCGCCATGGGTGAGCCCGGCGGCGGCCATGATCTGCGCGACGCCGACCCCTTCCAGACCCTTCTCCCGATAGAGACGCGCGGCTGCCTCCAGAATGCGGTGACGATGCTCGGCAACCTGCTCGCGGCTGACTTTCATGACGGGCCCTCCTGTCTCGCTTGACTTTATACATGATGTCTATCATGAATGCATTATATATGATGACTATCATGAATAAGTTTGGAGAAATGCCATGACCAAATCCCTTCCCGCCGTTCTCATCACCGGTGCCTCGACCGGCATTGGCGCCGTATATGCCGAGCGCTTTGCCCGGCGCGGCCATGACCTCGTGCTGGTGGCACGGGACGAGGCGCGCCTGAACGCGCTCGCCGGCCGCCTTCGTCAGGAAG
Source organism: Labrys neptuniae (assembly GCF_040797145.1). NCBI lineage: Bacteria > Pseudomonadati > Pseudomonadota > Alphaproteobacteria > Hyphomicrobiales > Xanthobacteraceae > Labrys > Labrys neptuniae. Next base: position 685,010 of record NZ_JBFNQD010000002.1, read on the forward strand.
AAGGCGTCGCCGTCGATGTCCTGAAGGCGGATCTGACGGCCTCCGAGGATCTCGCTCGTATCGAGGCGCGCCTGCGCGAGGATGCCAAGATCGGCATCCTGGTCAACAATGCCGGTGCCGCCGCCCATGGCGGCTTTGCCGACCAAGACCCGGAAGCGCTGGACAAGCTCATTCGCCTCAACGTGACGGCGCTGACGCGACTGGCCGGTGCAGTGACGCCTCGCTTCCTTGCCGCGGGCACCGGTGCCATCGTCAATATCGCCTCGGTGGTGGCGCTGGCGCCGGAGTTTTCCCTGGGCGTCTATGCGGCGACCAAGGCCTTCGTGCTGACCCTGTCGCAGACCTTGCAGGTGGAACTCGGCCCGCGCGGCCTCTATGTCCAGGCCGTGCTGCCGGCGGCAACCCGCACCGAAATCTGGGAACGCTCCGGCCGTGATGTGAACGCACTGGAGGGCGTGATGGACGTCGGCGAACTGGTCGACGCCGCGCTGGTCGGCTTCGACAGGCGCGAAGCCGTCACCATTCCGCCGCTGCCGGATGCGAGCCAGTGGGAGGCCTTCGATGCCGCCCGCCGCGCCATGCTGCCGAACTTCCGGCAGGAACACGCGGCCGAGCGCTATCGGGCGGCCTGAAAGGCCCCTTATTTTCGGGGATCGGCGAAGCGCTGCTCGGGCAGGATCGAATACCAGCCCGGGCGGCCGGGATCGCGGTCATAGGTGTAGCCGCCGACCTCGCGGTAATGCTCGGCATAGCGGGCGAGCTTGTCGCGATCGAGCTCGACGCCAAGGCCCGGTCCTTGCGGCAGAGCGATGGCACCGCCGACATAGCGCAAGGGACCGCCGACGATGATGTCGTCGGTGAGGTGATGGTAATGCGCGTCGGCGGCGAAGGAGAGGTTCGGCAGCGCGGCGCCCAGATGCAGCATCGAGGCGAGCTGGATGCCGAGCTCGCCCGAGGAATGCACGGCGGCGCCGTATTGGAAGGTCTCCAGCACGGTGCCGGCCTTGTGGGCCTGGCGCAGGCCGCCCCAGAAGGTGGTGTCGAGCAGCACGACGTCCACGGCCTCCAGCCGTAGGTTGGTGGCGAGTTGCTCGAAATTCACCACCACCGTGTTGGTCGCCGTGGGAATACGCACCAGGTTCCGCAGCCGGCGCATCCCCTCGAGGCCCCAGGTCGGGTCCTCGAAATAGTCGTTGTTGAGATGCTCGATCGCCCGCCCCACGCGGACCGCTTCTTCCACCGACCAGGCCGCGTTGGGATCGAGGCGCAGCCGGTCTCCAGGGAACGCCGCGCCCAGGGCGCGGACGGTTTCGATGTCATGATCCGGCGGGAAGAGGCCGCCCTTCAGCTTGTGGCTGGTGAAACCATGCTGGGCCTTGAGCGCACGGGCATGGGCGACGATCTCGTCGGGGCTGGTCTCGCCGCCTTGGCCGCTTGCCTCATGGGGGTAGCGGTAGAAAAGATAGCTGGCAAAGGGGATTGTCTCGCGGATGGCGCCGCCGATCAGGTCGCAGGCCCTTATGCCCAGTTTCTTGCCGGCGGCATCCATGCAGGCCATTTCGATGGCGGCATGGAGCTGCATGCGGTTGTTGTAGAGCGAGGCGGTGGGATTCATGATCTTCCAGCGCAACTGCTCGAGCTGCAGCGGATCGTGCCCCTCGAGATAAGGCAGCAGGGCGCGCACCGCCGCCTCGGCCGACTCGCCGCCGCCGCCCATCTCACCGAGCCCGATGATGCCCTCGTCGGTGATGACTTCCACGATGGTGCGGATGAAGCGCCCCCAATGCGCGCCGGCGGCATGGCGCAGCGGCGCTTCGAGCGGCACGGCGACGGTGGTGGCCTTGAGGTCGACGATCTTCATCGCACTATCCGATTGCAGGAAGAGAAGAGGGAGAAAGGACGCATCAATTCGCGGCCCCCAAAGCGAGGCCGCGGACGAAATGTTTCTGCAGCATGAGGAACAGAATGAGGGTCGGCAACGAGACGATCAGGGTCGCGGTGATGATGGTCGGCGCGTCGGCCTGGCCATAGAGGCTCTGCATGCCGAGCAGGGCGACCTGGACCGGGCGGGCATCGGGCGAGCGCACCAGGATCATGCCGAAGAGGAGGTCGTTCCATACCCAGGTGAACTGCACCAAAGTGAGCATCAGGAAGGGCGCCTTGGCGAGCGGCATCATGATCTTCCAGAACACTTCCCAGCTCGAGGCGCCATCCATCTCGGCCGCCTCCTGGATGTCCCAGGGCACTGTGAGGAAGAAGCCGCGCATCACGAAGGTGGCGAAGGGGATGCAGATCGCGGTGTAGAAGGCGAACAGGCCTAGCTTGGTGTCATAGAGGCCGAGGGCGATGTAGCTCTTGAACAAAGGGATCAGATACATCTGCAGCGGAAAGATCGTGCCCGAATAGATGAACAGGAACCAGCCGAGGCCCCGCGGCAGCTTCAGCCGGACGATGCCATAGGCAGCGAAGGCGGCGAGCAGCACCGCCGTGAGGGAACTCGCCGCGCCATAGAGCAGCGAGTTGATGAAGCCGCTCTGGATCCCCTGCGCCCAGGCATTGGCGATATTGTGGAAGAGATTGAAGCTGGTCGGCAGCTTGAGCGGGCCGCGTGTGTAGTCGGTGGCCGTCTTCAGCGTGTTCATCAAGAGGAAGGCCATCGGCGAAAGCCAGACCAGCGTCACCGCCAGCATGGCACCCGAAAGCACGCTCTTCCTGAGGTTGCGGGGTTCCGCGGCGATCGCGCGCTGCCGGCTCATACCTGGTTTTCCCGTGCGAGCATGTTGCGCAGATAGAGATAGGAAAACACCAGCGAGAGCGCCGAGATCACCACGGCGACGGCCGAGGCGTAGCCCATCTTGAAATTGGCGAAGCCCTCCTTGTACATGGTCACCGCCAGGGTTTCGGACATGCGGGCCGGGCCACCGCCGGTCATCACCCAGATGGTGTCGAACACCTTGAAGGAGTTGATCACCGCCAGCAGCGAGGCGATCACCACATAGGGCATCAGCATGGGGATGATGATCCTGGTGGCGAGCACGAAGCCGCCTGCGCCGTCGAGCGTGGCCGCTTCCACCGGCTCCTTCGGCAGGTTCTGCAGGCCCACCAGGAAGATCATCACATTGATTCCGGTTGCCTGCCAAGTATAGGCGCCGATCATCGCATAGGTGTTGTAGGGCTGGACATAGAGCCAGTTCACCTTGAGGGCTCCGAGGCCGATGGCATCCAGCAGGATGTTGAGGGCGCCCTGGTCGCGCAGCACGAAGCCGAAGACGATGCCGGCGGCGGAGGCCGAGATGGTTGCGGGAATGTAGATGCAGATCTGCATCAGCTTCGCCCCCCTCAGCCCCGAAATGGCGTAGGCGAAGAAGAAGCCGAGCCCGACCGGCAGTACCACGCCCAGCACCATCCATTTCAGCGTGTTGACGAAGGGGCGGGTGAAATTGGTGTCCGTCACCAGCTTGAAGAAGTTGGCGAAGCCGATGAAGGTCGGCGCCGTCATGCCGTTCCAGTCGGTGAAGGCCAGCATGGTGGTGTAGAGCATCGGCAGGATCAGGAAGACGCCGACCATCAACGCCGCCGGGGCGACATAGAGATAGGCTTCGCGCTGCTTGGGGTCGGACAGGGGAGACATGATCGCTGCGTCGGGCTCCGGAAGTGCTTCAGAAAGCCTTCTCCACGTAGTGGGGAAGGTGTCATTTCGAAGAAATGACGGATGGGGTGTGGTGGGCAGCTCGAAACCCCGGAAGGCTGGCAGGATGGTTGTGCAATCGGGTTGCGATCGGCGCATTGCCCGCTGCACCCCATCCGACCCGGCTTCGCCGGGCCACCTTCCCCGCTTCGCGGAGAAGGCAAGTTGTGCTTCGTCTTACTGTTGAGCAGATGCTGCGAGCGACCTCACGGCTTGGGGTGCGCCGCCCAGTAATCGTCCGCGATCTTCTGCAGGTTCTGCATCACCTCCGGAGCGGAATTCGGGTCGAGCACGAATTTGGAGATCTCGTCGACGGCCGCCTCGGCGATCGGAGAAGGCGTGGTTTCCCAGTAGCGGCCGAGCAGCTTGTAGTGGTCCTTGGCCACCACATCGTTGAGCTTGGCGACTTCCTTGTCATCAGGCAGCTTGGCATCGCTATTGGCGACGAGGAAGCCGGTGAGGTCGGCCCAGCGCTGCTCGCCTTCCTTGCTCATCCAATAGGTAGCCGCCTTCACCGCGGTGTCATGCGTGTCGGAGTTCTTCGACACCAGCAGCGGTCCAGCCTCGAAGATCACGCTCGGCGGCAGGCTGGCATTCTTGTTGGGCAGCACGAACAGGCCCCAGTCGCGCCCCTCGATGGTGCCGGCCTTGGTGACGGTGTCGGCGAACCAGGTGCCGACCAGCATGTGGACGACCTTTCCCTGGGCGAAGGAGTTGTTCATGCTGTCGCCGGTGGTGAAGCCGAAGGGCGAAGTGCCGTCGTCCATCCAGCCCTTGGCCATCCAGTCCTTCCAGGTGGCGAAGGCCGCCGCGACCTGCGGATCGGTATATTTGGCCTTGCCGGCCATCAGCTTCACGTAGAAATCCGGATCGGACCGCACCAGGAATTCGGAGAACCAGATGAAGGCCGGCCAGCGTCCCTCGATGGTCTGGCCGATCGGTATCTTGTTGGCGGCCTTGATCTTGGCGAGGTTGCCTTCCAGCTCTGCCCAGGTCTTGGGGACTTCGAGGCCGAGCTCCTTGTAGACGTTCTTGTTGTAGAACATCGCCCAATAGGCGACGTTGTTGGGCACGGCATAGATCTTGCCGTCGAAGGAGAAGGCATCGGCGACTTCCTGCTTGACCTTGCCGTCGGCCAGCAGGGGCTTCCAGATCGCGGTGAGATCTTCTAGCTGGCCTGCCTCCACCAGGTCCTTCATGCGGTAGCCGGACCACCAGGTGAACATGCCGGGCGCCGAGGAGGTGGGCAGGGCTGCCCGGACCGCCGCCTGGTAGTTGGTGGTGTCGCCGAAGGGCGTGACCTGCCAGCTCGCGGTGGGGTCGTCCTTGCCATAGGCCTCGAAATTGGCCTGCCAGCCGGCCTTGTCGTGCGACACCGTCAGTTGCGGCTTGTCGGCGGCGTGGGCCATCGGGGCCGACAAGCCCGCGGCGAGCAGGCCGGCAACGGCCGCTGCACGTAACTTCGTCAAGATCATGGGGTTCCCTCCTGCCTGCGGTCGTTGCCGCAGCCTTGGTTTGGTCGTTGTGAAGGCCGCCTTTGCGGCGGCTCTGGTTCACGGCGTGCGTGTGACGAAATTGTCGAGCGCCTGCAGAATCGTGCGCAGATGGTTGCGCATGGCGATGGCGGTGGCGTCCTCGTCACCGGCGGCGAGGCCGGCAAGGATGTCGCGATGTTCGGCGATGATGGCTTCCGAGCGGTTCGGCCAGTTCACGGTGACGAAGCGCAGGCGATTGAGGTGGGCCTTCATGTCCTCCAGCTCGTCTGCGGCGGCCAGGCAGTCGACCGTTGCGAAAATACGGCGATGGAAGGCTTCGTCCAATTCGTAGAAGCGGCGCACATCCTTGCGGCCCGCCGCGAATTCCTGTTCGTCGACGATGCCCGCCAGTGCGTCGAGATCGGCCTGGTTCACCGCCTGGCACGCCCTGCGGCTGATTTCCACCTCCACGACCTCGCGGATCAGCTGGGCGGCCTTGACTTTCTCCACCCGGATCGGCGCAACCACCGTGCCGCTCTGCGGGAAGATCTCGACCAGGCCGAGATTGGCGAGGCGCAGCAAGGCTTCGCGCACCGGCGTGCGCGACACGGAGAGGCTGGCGGCGATATCGGCCTCGCGGATCGGCTGCTGTGGCCTGAGCACGCCGAGCACGATGTCGCTGCGCAACATCTCATAGACATTGGTCGCCGTGGAGCGCGGCCTCACATTCGCATGTCGCAGCGTGTCCAGCATGGCGGGTGGCTCCGATAATCGCGCCCTGTGCGGTGTCGATTAATATATTAGTGCATTTATATTGTTGCAAGCACCTTCTTCGCTTGGCTCGAGGTCCGTCGGCGAAGAAGACGAGGTGACCGGAGCGGCTGCGTGCGGTGCTCGCCGCCCTGTTGCGTCCGCCCGCTTTTGGATCATACTGGAGCCGCAGGAAGCCTATCCTATTGTTTTGACACGAATAAAATTAGACGATTCAGGGGAGATGCAGTCGATGGCCGCCGATGGGGAGTTTGTCACGATCGAGGCGCACGGCATCCGCGCGACTCTGGATCTTGCGGTCGGGCATATCCGGGAACTCATGGTGGAGCGGGACGGCCGCCAGGTCGCGCCGCTGCATAGTGCCCCCTGGCTGGAGGAGGCGCATACCGCCGACACGCCGGCCCATCTGCAGCGCCTGTCGGGTGATTTCCTCTGCGCTCCTTTCGGCCTGAGCGATGTCGATGGCTCACCGGCCCATGGCTGGCCGGCCAATTCGGCCTGGAGGCACCTGGAGACCCGCACGGTCGATGGCGGGCGCCAGGCCCGTTTCGAACTGGAAAAGCGGGTGATGGGCGCGCGCGTCGTCAAGGAACTCACCCTGCGTGACGACCATCCCTTCCTCTATCAGCGCCATCTGTTCCAGGGGGGCGAGGGAGCGGTATCCGTGGGCCTGCACATGATGGTGTCGCTGCCACAGGGCGGCCATCTGAGCTTTTCGCCCAAGCGTTTCATCGAGACGTCGACCGATCCGCTGGAGGCCGATCCGCTCAAGGGGCGCTCGGCACTGGCCTATCCCGCGCGCTTCAATGATCTCAAGAAGGCCCCACTAGCCGATGGCGGCACGGCCAATCTCAGCTGCTACCCCTTCGACCGCAACCACGAGGATTGCGTGATGATGCCCGAGGCGCCTGGCCGGGAACTCGCCTGGGGCGCCGCGCTACGGCATCGCGAGGCGGATCTGGTGCTCAGCCTGAAGCGGACGGAAGACTTCCCCTCCACCCTGTTGTGGATGAGCAATGGCGGCCGCTATTACAGCCCCTGGAACAGCCGCCATCGGGGTGTGCTCGGCATGGAGGAAGTGCGGACCTATCTGCTGGCGGGCCACAAGGCATCGATCGAGCCCAACGACTATAGCGAACAGGGCATCCCGACCTCGATCAGCCTGACGCCGTCGGGTGAGATCGACTTGCGGCAGGCCATCGGCATCATGCCGGTGCCGGCGGGCTGGGACCGGGTGACGGAGGTGGAGGCCCGCGGAAACCGGCTGGCAGTGCTGTCCGATGTCGGCGAATTCAGCGTGCCCTACGATCCGGACTTCGTGCTGCATCGCTGAAACATTTTGCGACTGGGTGGGATCGCCTCCGAATGGGAGCATGCGCCCAGGCAAGGCGGTGAAGCGGGCCTCGCCGGAACGTCCTTGGTTCCAAAGAAAAAGGCCGGTTACGCAGCCGGCCTCTCAGCGCATCGTGATCTCGGCAGGGTCAGCGCCGGGCCAGGGCGTTGTAACCCACCAGCACGATGATCGAGCCGGCAATGGCAATGAGGATGCTGCCGATATTGATGCCATCGACGGTGCCGATGCCCATTGCCTTGGCGATGAAGCCGCCGACGAGCGCGCCGATGATGCCGATCACGATATCCATCAGCAAACCGGAACCCGATTTGTTGACGACCTTGCTGCCGACAAAGCCCGCGATCAAGCCCAGAATAATCCAAGACAAGATACCCATGGAGTCGCCTTTCCCTCGTGGCGGATGACAGATACGAATCTTACCATTAAATGATCGTAGGGGGACAAATTCTTTTGGCAAGGGGCAACCTGCCGTAAGGCAAAGTCAATTTCGGAAAAAATTTTGCCGCATTCACTGTTGTAAAATGCTTGTCGTTAGAGACAGGATACACAACATTGGAGGCGACCGCGGTTATCGCGGCACCCCATTCCTTCACGAGGAGACGCAGACATGGGCCTTTTCGACACTGCCGTGAACGATGCCGTGCCACAGAACAATTTCACCAAGCCGCTGATCATCGCCGCCGGTGCGCTTCTGCTCGCGAAATGGCTGAAGGGGGGTAGCGACGATGCCCAGCCGGAGACGCAAGCCTCCATCCCTGCGCCTGCACCGGCACCGGCTCCCGCGCCGTCCGCACCGCAGGCGGACGCCTCCAACGATGGCGGCCTGCTCGGCGGCCTCGGCGGCCTCCTGGAGAAATTCCAGCAGTCGGGCCAGGGCGACGTGATCAATTCCTGGATCGGCGGCGGGCAGAACCAACCGATCCAGCCGGGCCAACTCGGCCAAGTCCTCGGCCAGGATACGCTGAACAACCTTGCCCAGAAGGCGGGCGTCAATCCCAACGACCTGCTCGGCCAGCTCGCGCAGCATTTGCCTGAGATCATCAACAAGCTGACGCCGAACGGGCGCATTCCCACGCGGGACGAACTCGGCCAGTAAGGCCGCTATTCGCCGAGCCTCGGCGTCGGATCGAAACAGAAGGGCGGGCGGATTGGCCCGCCCTTTTGGCGTCGTGCCGGGCTGGGAGCGAGGCGCCGGCACCTTCGTCACATAAAGAAATCCTTATATCCTTATTGCCGGCAAAGGCCGACTGTGCTAGACGCCCGCCATGTCAAATGCGGGAAGCATCGAATGAGCACGCAAGATTATATCGTCAAGGATATGGGTCTGGCCGCCTGGGGCCGTAAGGAAATCGAGATCGCCGAGAGCGAAATGCCGGGCCTGATGGCCACGCGCGCCGAATATGGCCCGCGCCAGGTGCTCAAGGGCGCCCGCATCGCCGGCTCGCTGCACATGACCATCCAGACGGCCGTGCTGATCGAGACCCTGCAGGCTCTCGGCGCCGATGTGCGCTGGGCATCCTGCAACATCTACTCCACCCAGGACCATGCTGCCGCCGCCATCGCCGCCGCCGGCACGCCCGTCTTCGCCATCAAGGGCGAGAGCCTGGAAGACTACTGGGAATACACCCACAAGATCTTCGAATGGGCCGATGGCGGCACGCCGAACCTGATCCTCGACGATGGCGGCGACGCCACCATGCTGATGCATCTGGGCCTGCGCGCCGAGAAGGGCGACACCGCCTTCCTCGATGGCGCCACCAATGAGGAAGAAGAAGTCCTCTTCGCCGCCATCAAGAAGCGCCTCACCACGCATCCGGGCTGGTACACCAAGAATGCGCTCGCCATCGGCGGTGTGACCGAGGAGACCACCACGGGCGTGCATCGCCTCTACGAGATGGCCAAGAAGGGCACGCTGCTCTTCCCCGCCATCAACGTGAACGATTCGGTGACCAAGTCGAAGTTCGACAACCTCTATGGCTGCCGCGAATCGCTGGTGGACGGCATCCGCCGCGGCACCGACGTGATGATGGCCGGCAAGATCGCCATGGTCGCCGGCTTCGGCGACGTCGGCAAGGGTTCGGCGGCCTCGCTGCGCAATGCCGGCTGCCGCGTGCTGGTTTCGGAAGTCGATCCGATCTGCGCCCTGCAGGCCGCGATGGAAGGCTATGAAGTCGTCACCATGGAGCAGGCTGCTCCCCGCGCCGACATCTTCGTGACCGCCACCGGCAATGTCGACGTCATCACGCTCGACCATATGCGCGCCATGAAGGACCGCGCCATCGTCTGCAACATCGGTCACTTCGACTCGGAGATCCAGGTCGCCGGCCTGCGCAACCTGAAGTGGACCAATGTGAAGCCGCAGGTCGACGAGATCCAGTTCGCCGACGGCCACCGCATCATCCTCCTGTCGGAAGGCCGCCTGGTCAATCTGGGCAATGCCACCGGCCATCCCTCCTTCGTGATGTCGGCCTCCTTCACCAACCAGACGCTGGCGCAGATCGAGCTGTGGACCAACCCCGGCCAATACGGCAAGCAGGTCTACACGCTGCCCAAGCACCTGGACGAGAAGGTCGCCTCGCTCCATCTCGCGAAGGTCGGCGCCACCCTGACCAAGCTTTCGGAAAAGCAGTCGGCCTATATCGGCGTGGACCAGAACGGCCCGTTCAAGCCGGAACTCTACCGCTACTGAGTTCGCGCAACGCGTTCGCGTTTCAGCCCTTCCCGCCGGTGCGGGGAGGGCTTTTTGTTGCCGGCCGTCCCGTGCCCGCCACGGACGTCAGATCACCAGCTTGCCCTGCTTGGCGAGCGCATAGCGTTCGCCGATCTTGCGCCAGTCGACCACCTTCCACCACGCCTTGAGATAATCGGGCCGGCGGTTGCGGTAGGTCAGGTAATAGGCATGCTCCCAGACGTCGTTGCCGAACAGCACGCGCTTGCCGTCCATCAGCGGCGTATCCTGGTTGGGTTTGCTGTCGAGGGCGAGCTTGCCCTCGCTCGTCACGGTGACGAACACCCAGCCCGAACCGAAGACCTTGGCCCCGGCGGCACCGAAGGCTTCCTGCAGCTTGGCGACACCACCGAAATCACGCTCGATGGCGGCGAGGACTTCGCCTGCGGGCTCGCCGCCCTTGGCGCCCATGATCTGCCAGAACATGGTGTGGTTGACATGGCCGCCGAGATTGTTGCGCACCGCCTGGCGGACGCTCTGCGGCACCTTGTCCAGGCCGGCCAGGATATCGGGATAGGACAGGTCCGCCAGCGAGGGTTCCTGTTTCAGGGCCGCGTTGAAATTGCTGACATAGGCCTGGTGGTGCTTGTCGTGATGCAGCGTCATGGTCTCGGCATCGATGGTCGGTGCCAGTGCCGCGGCTTCATAGGGCAGGGGCGGCAGTTTGGCGGGGCCTTTCGGGCCTGCAGATTCCGAGGCGGCCGCGCGGGCGGGCGCGGCTCCAGCGCTGGCAGCCAGGGCAATGCCTGTCGCGGAGGCGAGGAGGGTGCGACGGTTCAGCATGGTCATGGTCATTGAAAACGTCTCCGGCCTGTTGGATGAAGAAGCATGAGCAATGGGGTGGGTGCCTGTGGCCACGCGCTACGGGCGTCGCCCAGGCTAGAGTGGTAATTTGGTGGCACCGTGACCGAAAGGCGGACACGCGCTGCCGGCGCCGTGGACAGGAAGCGGCCGGAGCGGGCCGGATCTTCCTGCCGAAAGCGGGAATTTACCTGCTTGGGCCATAAGGGAGAACGGCATGTCGGTTGCAAAAGTGAAACCGAGGCAGACGGGGGCAACGGCCGTGCTGTCCCGCCTGGGACACCCTCTGGTGACGTCGGCCACGGGCGGGGAGATCGGCGTGGTCACCCGTCCCTCGGAGGCCGGCTTCAATCCGCTCGACCTGCTCTATGCCTCGCTGTCGGCCTGCCTCGTGCTCAGCGCCCGCATCGCCGCCAGCAATCTCGGCGTGCTCGACCGGCTCGGCGAGGTGCGGGCCGAGGTCAAGGGCGAGAAGGCGGCGGACGAACCCTCGCGCATCGAACGTTTCCATGTCGCGATCGAGGTGACGGGCGATTTCGACGAGGCGACGAAGGCGGCGATCATTGCCGACGCGGAACGGATCTGCACCGTCAGCAACACCCTCAAGGGCCATCCGATCCTGGGCTGAGCTTCAGCCTCGAATCATCCGTACATTTCGGCATGGACCCGCCGGTTTTGTGCCGATAACGCCGGTCAAAGGCGATGGCCGGACAGGCCCGGCCTCCTATAGCCTCTCGCTATTCCCCTTTGAGAGGGTGCGCGATGCGCTATTTTGGTTTTCTGATCCTTTCGATCCTGCTTGTGGCCGCGCAACCGGCCTTGGGGCAGGACAATTCCTGCGCCAAACCAGGGGAATCCGGTATAGAGGGCCTCGAAAATCTGCTGCGGGAGCAGAAGAGCTGCAAGGCGGCGACGGCGCTGCTGCGCGAATGCCGGTGGGGCTCCAGCGCCGATACCAGCTTCAGCGCCATCGTCGTCTCCATCTGCGAAAAGGAGTTTTACCCGCAACTCTCCAAGGCGGATCAGATCGACTATGGCGATCGCATGCAGCTCTGCGCCTACCGCTATGCCGGCCAGCAGGGTACGCTCTATATGTCGATGGCCGCGACCTGCCAGAGCGAGGTCGCGGCGCGCTTTGCCGATCCGAACACCGCCCGCGAGCCGCTCGGCCGCGCCAGCTTCAACTGCGGCGAGGCGGTAACGGCGCTGGAGAAGGCGATTTGTTCCGACCGGAAATTGGGGCAAGCCGATCTCGTCCTGGCCCAGAGCTATCGCGAGGCAGTCGCTAGCCTGAAGGCCGATCCGGAGACGCGCGGCGCCCTCATTGCCGACCAGCGTCGCTGGCTCGATCGCGTCGCCCGAAAATGCGATCTTGTTGATGGCAGCAGGCCGTTTTCCGCCAAGAGCCTTGTTTCCGCCAAGAGCCTTGCCTGTGCCCGTGGCGCCTTCGAGAAGCGCTTTGCTCTGCTCGACGGTTGCGGTGAGGCGGGCATCAGCATCGACTGCCTTGCCGAGACGGCCGACGGCGCAGCCGATGCGGCCGATCCGGGCCTGCGGGCGAGTTTCGATTGCGACAAACCCTCCACGCCGCTGGAAATCGCCATCTGCGCCGATACGGACCTCGGGCAGGCGGACATCAGGCTCGCCGCCATCTACGAAAATGCAAGGAAGACCGTGGCAGGCGAGCCGGACAGGAAGCTTCTGGTCGAAAGCCAGCGTCGATGGCTCGCCTTCGTGCAGGGAACCTGTCCGCTCGGCGCAGTCGGCGGCATTCCGCCGGTGCTGGGGCGTGCTTGCGTGCGTTCCGCTTTCGAACTGCGCGGGAAGCAGCTCACGGCTTGTCTGTCGAAGCCGGACATCGAACGCAAAGCCTGCCTCGATGATTTCAGGATCCTCGAAGACAAGAAGTAGATTTCATGCCAACAGCCGCATTGATTCCAGGCCGGGGACTTCAGCCGCGTGCGAGATCGCGGCGGTCGAGCAGCGCCTCGATCCGGCCGCCCGCCATGCGCGCTGCCCTGTCGCACATATGGCCGATCACGTCGGGGTCGTGGCTCACCAGCACCAGTGTCATGCCATGGCGCCGCTTGAGGTCGTTGAGCAGATTGAGGATGCCGGCCTGCACCGAAATGTCGAGTGCCGAGGTAGGCTCGTCGAGCAGCAGCAGGCGAGGCTCGAGCAGCAGGGCCCGGGCGATCGCCACGCGCTGGCGCTGGCCGCCGGACAGCTGGTGCGGGTAGCGCCCGGCGATCTCGGCGGCGAGGCCGACATCGGCGAGGCTGGCCCTGACACGGCCGGCAATATCGGTCTCTCCTCGTATCTCCAGCGGTTCGCCGAGCACGCGCGCAATGGCGTGACGCGGATGCAGCGAGGCATAGGGATCCTGGAACACCATCTGGATGTCGCGCCTCAGGGCGCCCTCGATGGCGCGTCCCGGCTGCAGGGAATGCCCGAATACCGAGATCGTGCCCTGCCAGTTCAGGTTCAGGCCGGCAAGGACGCGCAGCACCGTGCTTTTGCCGCAGCCCGACGGGCCGACCAGCCCGAAGGTCTCGCCGGGCTCCACGGCAAAGCTCACGCCGCGCACGGCGGCAAAGCTGCGGCCGCGACGCTGGAAGCTGACCTCCAGATTGTCGATCGACAACGCCGTCATGGGCGTGCATCCCCCGGGTAAGGCGCTTGCGGCGTGTCGGGAGTCGGCAGGCGGGTACCGTAGGTCGCCGCCGAGGGCCGCGCCTGCCACAGGCCGCGCGTATAGGGGTGGCTTGCCTGGGCGAGTTCACTGGCCGGGAGGGCGTCGACGATCGAGCCCTGGCGCATCACCAGGACGCGGTCGGCGAAGCGGGAAACCTGCTGCAGATCATGGCTGATCAGCAGCAGGCCCATGCCGCGTTCGCGCGCCAGGCGTTCCAGCAATCCGAGGATCTGATCGCGCACGACATGGTCGAGCGCGGAAGTCGGTTCGTCGGCGATCAGCAGCTCCGGTTCACCGATCAGCATGGCGGCGATCATCACGCGCTGGCCCATGCCGCCGGAGAGTTCGGCCGGCAGGCTGGCATAGACCCGCTCGGGATCGTCGAGCCCGACCTGGGCGAGCATGGCGAGAGCCTTTCGCCGCCGCTCGGCCTTGGGCAGGCGATGATGCAGCAGCAGGGCCTCTTCCACCTGGCGACCGACACGGTGAGCCGGATTGAGCGAGAATTTCGGATCCTGCAGCACCAGGCCGATGCGCCGGCCGCGCAGGCGCTGCCAACCCCGGGCGTCGAGACCGGCGAGGTCGGTCTCGCCCAGCCACAGGCCGGCTGCCCGCGCCGCGAGGCCGGTCGGCAGCAGACCCATGATCGCCCGTGCGGTCAGCGACTTGCCTGAGCCGGATTCGCCGACGATCGCCACTTTCTCGCGCCCGACCGTGAAAGAGATGCCGTGCACGAGCTGGCGAGGCGCCGCTTTGCGGCCTTCCTTGCCCTCGACTGTCTTGTCCTTGGTCTCGACCACCAGATCCTCGACCTGCAGCAGGGTATCAGTCATGGCGCGGATCCAAGATGTCGCGCAGCCCATCCCCCAGCAGGTTCAAAGCGAGGCTGGTGACGAAGATGGCAAGGCCCGGCGCGGCGGCGATCCACCACTGGTCGAAGATCACCTTGGTACCATCAGCCACCATCGAGCCCCATTCGGCCATGGGCGGACGCACGCCGAGGCCGAGGAAACCCAGGCCTGCCGCGGCCAGGATGATGCCGGCGAGGTCGAGCGCCAGTCGGATGATGGCCGAGGGCAGCACGAGCGGCAGCACATGGCCGAGAAGCAGGCGCGGTCCCCTGATGCCGACCATGGACGCGGCGGCGAGATAATCGCTGCGGGCGAGCGCCGATGTTTCCACTCTGGCGAGCCGGGCATAGGCCGGCCAGCTCGTCAGGGCCAGAGCGAGGGCGCCATTGACCAGGCCGGGGCCGAGGATGGCGACGAAGGCGAAGGCCAGCACCAGGCGCGGGAAGGACATCACGATGTCGGTCAGGCGCATCAGCACCCGCTCGGTGAGGCCGCCGAAGAAGCCGGCGAGCAGCCCGACCGCCACGCCGAGCGGAGCCATCAGCACGGTGACCAGGACGATCAGCAGCAGGGTCGGCTGCGCGCCGTAGATCAGGCGCGAAAGCAGGTCGCGCCCGAAGCCGTCCGTGCCGAGCCAGTGCTGCCAGGACGGGGCGGCGAGACGGATGGCGCTGTCCTGCAGGTTGGGATCGTAGGGGGCGATCAGCGGGGCCGCCAGCGCCATGAAGACGAGCAGGACGAGCACACTCGCCCCGATCAGGGCGGATGGCGAACGGCGCAATGCCGAGAAAGAGATTGCAGGGGATGCCATCATCCGCGCTCCGCCAGGGCAGTCGGATCGACGCGGGTGACGATCAGGTCGGTGAGGCTGTTGAGCAAAACGAAGGCCATGCCGATCGCCAGCGTCGAGCCGAGGATGGCGGCGGTGTCGCCGGCGAACATGGCGACGGTGAGATAGCGTCCGATGCCGGGCCAGGCGAACACCGTCTCGGTGAGCACCGCACCCTCGAGCAGGCTGGCATAGGCGAGGGCGATCACGGTGATCAGCGTGCCGGCCACATTGGGCAGGATATGGACCAGCACCACCCGCAGGGGGCTGGCTCCCTTGGCGCGGGCGGTGAGCACATATTCCTTGGAAAGCTGTTCGAGAATGGCGGCGCGCGTCAGCCTCGAAATGCCGGCCATGGCATAGAGGGCCAGCACCGCCGTCGGCAGGACGAGATGGGCGAGGGCGCTGCGCAAGGCGCCAGGTGTTCCCGAGAGCCAGGCGTCGATCAGCGCGAAGCCGGTGATGGGCTTCATGGTGTATTGGAACACGATGTCGAGGCGCCCCGGTCCCGGCGCCCAGTGCAGCCGGGCGTAGAACAGCAGCAGAAAGATCAGCCCGAGCCAGAAGATCGGGGTCGAATAGCCAATCAGCGATAACAATCGAGCGAGGTTGTCGACCAGGCCGCGCGGCCGCAGCGCGGCCAGGATGCCGAGCGCCAGGCCGAGTACGGCGCCGATCAGCGCCGCGGCGGTGGCCAGTTCGAGCGTCGCGGTGAAGGTACGCAGGATGTCGGAGCGGACCGGCTGGCCCGTCGAAGTGGCCATGCCGAGATCGCCTTGGACGACATGGCCGAGATAGCGCAGGAATTGCATCACCAGCGGCTGGTCGAGCCCGAGTTCGCGGCGCGCGGCCTCGTAGCTCGACTGGCTGGCGTGATCGCCGACCTGCTGCAGGGCGGGATCGATGCTGGAGAGCCTGGTCAGGATGAAGGTGACGACGATCAGGCCGAACAGCGTCAGAACGACGGACAGCAGCCAGCGCAGTACCCTGAGCACCGGGCGGAAGAAGGGCCTGGCGCCCGGCGTTTCATCAGCTTGCATCGTCAGTCCTGGAAGTGGCGCGAATGCGAAGTCCCGGCGCCACGAGGAAGAAGGCCGTCTCGCTCCAATCTCGACGATTGGAACGAGACATCAAGTCACTTCTCGACCTGGTCGTAATAAACCTGGTCTGCGTTGAGGCCCTGGGCATAGCCCTTGACGGCCTTGCCGAGCACCACCTGGTCGCTGCCCTGGAACATCAGCACATAGGGAGCGCTCTTCTGGATCTTGCGCTGCAGGTCCTCATAGAGGGCGGCGCGCTTGGCCGGATCCTGTTCTTTCACGGCGGCGGCCGTCTCGTCGCTGAGTTCCGGGATCACCCAGCCCGCCTGCTTGGCGATGGTGTTGTACTTGTTGTCGCGGTTGACGGCGAAGGCGCTGGCATTGGAGTGCGGGTCGAAATAGTCGGGGATCCAGTAGCGCAGCGTGAATTCATACTGGCCCGAGCGGCCCTTGTTGTAGATGTCGCTGGCGACGCCCGGCTGGATGTCGAGCGTGAGGCCGGCCTGGCCGAAAGTCTGCTGCAGGGACTGCGCGATCTGCAGATAGGGCTCTTCGTTGAAGACGGGGAAGGCGATCTTGGTCGGGCCGATGCCGGCATCGGCCAGGATCTTCTTGGCCTTCTCGACATCGAGCTTGTAGGGATTGTCGTTCAGCGCGCCGGGGAAGCCGGTGGGCAGGAAGGCCTGGTGCACCTGCGACTGGCCACGCAGCAGGTTCTTGGCGATGCCCTCATAGTCGACGAGATAGCGGGCTGCCTCCCAGAAGGCGGGATTGCCGAGGGCGGCATTGGCTTTGCTGTTGATCAGGAGATAGTCCGAGCGGGCCGAGGGGATGGCGAGCACGTTGAGCTTGCCCTCCTTCTTGAGCGCATCGATCTGGTCGGCGCCCAGGCCACGGGCGATGTCGATGTCGCCCTGCTCGATCAGCAGACGGCGGGCGGCCGCATCAGGCACGTTACGCAGGATCACGCCCTGCAGCTTGGGGGCGCCACCCGGCGAGGTCGGGTTGGCATCCAGTACCAGCGCTTCATGAGCGGTATAGGTGTTGATCTTGAAGGCGCCGCTGCCGGCCGAGTGCGACTTCAGCCAGCCATTGCCGAAATCGCCATTGGCGGCCTGGGGAGAGACCGTGGCTTCGTCGACGATAGAGGCGATCGGCGCGGTCAGGATGGCGAGCACGAAGGCCGGGCCGACATCGGCCTGCCAGCTCAGCTTGACCTTGCCGTCATCGGCCTTCGTCACGGACTTGTCGACATTCTCCGCGGTCCAGCCGAGTTCGCCCAGGATAAAAGAGGGCGCCTTGTTGAGCTTCACCGCCCGTGAAAAGGAGAAGATCACGTCCTCAGGACGCACGGGGTTGCCCGAGGCGAATTTGGCGTCCTTGGCCAGGGTGAAGACCAGGCTCTTGCCGTCGCTGCCGGCTTCCCAGGAAGTGGCGAGCGCCGGCTCGATGCGAGTGCCGTCCTGGCGGTTCGACTGCACCAGGCGCTGGTAAAGGGCATTGAAGGCCTGCACCGTCGTCAATTCGAAGCCCTCGGCCGGGTCGAAGCTGACGGCATCGTCGATCGACTGGCCGACCACCAGCAGGCCGGGTGGCGTTTCGGCCTGCGCCGCGACCACCAGCATGGTCGACAGGCCGGCGGCCATCATGGCGATGCCGGCCCTGTTCCAGAACTTACCCATTTCACACCTCATGACAGCCGAAACCTTTGGGGAATGCCCGGTTCCCGGCCTTTCAGCCGCGACGATTAGGCAAGCTGATTGCTATGGTCAATATCTTTCTATCAATCTTGTAGACTATTGGTTGCGGGCCCGAGCCAGCCTGAACCGTGATCACGAAATTTCGGTTCCTATACACGAAAACGTGTGCGCGCGGAGGCTCGTTGTGCCGGATGAGAAACAATGCGTTCACATACTCGCTGCAATTTGTACGCATTGATACATCGCAACACCCGTTTCCGGATATGATCGGCAGCGGGGGGTATCGTCGTGAAAAAGGGGGAGGCCTCGCCTGCCCGGACCTAATGAAGATCTGATGGCGGCTCGATGAAGCGTCTTCTCAATTTCGTGCTTGTTCTCGTCCTGGTCGTCGGCCTGGCCTGGTGGCAGCGTGCCACACTGGTGCCGTGGCTGGTGCAGACGGTGCCTTCCTCCAAGACTCTCATTGCCGCTCTTCCCGGCTTCTCCGATGCGCTGCATGCTCCCGAAGCGCCGCAGGCGGCCGGGGCAGGCAAGTCTTCGCAGCGCAACGTCGCGCCGGTGCCCGTGGTGCTCGTCCAGGCGGTCGCCAAGCAGATGCCGATGGTGATCGATGCCGTCGGTACCGCCACTCCCTATGCCTCTATCCAGATCCGCACCCGGATCGACAACACCGCGGTCACCAGCGTCCGTGTCGCCGAGGGGTCAGAGGTCAAGCAGGACGATATTCTCTTCACCCTGGATGATCGCGCCATCAAGGCGCAGATCGCCCAGATCCAGGCCCAGATCGCGCGCGACCAGGCCCAGATCGCCCAGGCCCAGATCGACCTGTCCCGCGCCAATGACCTGCTCGCCCGCAATGCCGGTGCGGCGACCACGCGCGATACGGCCGCGACCGCCCTCAAGGTCGGGCAGGCGCAGCTTCAGGCAGACCAGGCCTCGCTGGAAGCGGCCGAGGTGACGCTCGATTATACCGTGATCCGCGCACCCGTGCCCGGGCGCATCGGCTCGATCCCGGTCAAGCCCGGCTCGACGGTGCGCACCTCCGACACCGCGCCGCTCGCCACCGTGAACCAACTCGACCCGGCCGTGGTGGCCTTCTCGATCCCGCAGTCGCGCCTGGCCGAACTGCGCGAGGCGATGGCGAAGGGACCGGTACGCGTCGACGCCATTACCGGCGGCAATACGCTCACCGGCCAGGTGTCCTTCGTCGAGAACGCCATCGATGCCGCCACGGGCACCATCATGGTCAAGGCCGACATCCCCAATCCGCACGAAATCCTGTGGGGCGGCGCCTTCGTCAACGTGCAGGTCGTCCTGCCCAATGCCAGCCCGCAAGTGGTGGTTCCCGATGCCGCCGTCCAGCTCGGCCAAAAGGGAAGCTACGTCTTCGTGGTGAAAGATGGTAAAACGGCTGAGCTTCGGTCCGTGACCGTTGCGCGCGTCGCCGGCGCCGATGCCGTGATCACCAAGGGCGTCGAGAGCGGCGAACAGGTGGTGGTCGACGGGGTTTTGCGCCTGGTCGACGGTGCGCCGGTCGCCATCAATGCGGGGGCCAAGGAGAGCACCGCCGCCAATACCAGTGCCAAAAGCTGAAGCCGGGAGACAAGCCGTTGCTTTCGGAATTGTGCATCCGCCGCCCGGTCATGACCATCCTGTTGATGGTCTCCTTCATTGCGGCCGGCTGGTTCGGCTACCGGCAATTGCCGGTGGCGGCCGTGCCGCGCGTCGACTATCCGACGATTTCGGTGACCGCCACCCTGCCGGGCGCGAGCCCGGAAACCATGGCTTCCTCGGTGGCCGCCATTCTCGAGAAGCAGTTCTCGGCGATTTCCGGCATCTCCACGATGTCGTCGACCTCCTATCTGGGCTCGACGCAGATCGTCCTGCAGTTCGATCTCAATCGCAATGTCGACGGTGCGGCGCTGGACGTGCAGGCCGCCATCGCCACGGCGCAGCGCCAGCTGCCCACCGAGATGACCACGCCGCCGAGCTTCAGGAAGGTCAATCCGGCCGACCAGCCGGTGATTTTCATGGCGCTGACCTCGGACCAGGCGCGCACATCCGACATCGACCGCTTCGCGCAGTCCAACATCCAGCCGTTGCTGGCGACGCTGCCAGGCGTCGCCCAGGTCAATATCTGGGGATCGCAGCAATATGCCGTGCGGGTGGAGGCCGATCTCGACCAGCTCACCGCGCGTGGCCTCACCCTCGACGACCTGCAGAAGGCCGTCGCCGCCGCCAATTCCAATACGCCCGTCGGTTCGACCAGCAATAACGGCCGCAACCTCATCCTCGATGCCACTGGTCCGATCCGCTATGCCAAGGGCTACATGCCGATCGTGGTGTCTTCCAAGAACGGCGCCCCGGTGCTGCTGCAGGACGTCGCCCGCGCCATCGACAGCGTCGAGAACGACAAGACCGCGGCTTGGCGCAACGACACCCGCGGCATCATCATCGCCATCCAGCGCCAGCCCGACGCCAATACCGTCGCCGTGGTCGACGCGGTCAAGAACACGCTGCCCAAGATTCGGGAAAGCCTGCCGGTCGGCGTCAGCCTCGACACGCTGATGGACCGTTCCGTGCCGATCCGCGCGGCAGTGGAGGATGTCGAGTTCACGCTGGGCCTGTCGATCCTGCTGGTCGTGATCGTGATCTACTTCTTCCTGCGCAGCGCGCGGGCAACGCTGATCCCGGCCATCGCACTGCCGATCTCGCTGATCGGCACCTTCGCGGGCATGTATGTGCTCGGTTTTTCGATCGACAACATCTCGCTGCTCGCCTTGACGCTGTGCGTCGGCTTCGTGGTCGACGATGCCATCGTCATGCTGGAGAACATCGTCCGCCATGTCGAACTGGGGCAGAAACCCTTTGCGGCGGCCCTGATCGGCTCGCGCGAGGTCGGCTTCACCATTCTGTCGATGACGCTGTCGCTGATCGCCGTGTTCATCCCGGTGATCTTCATGGGCGGCATCATCGGGCGGATGTTCTCCGAGTTCGGCTATGTGATGGCCATCGCCATCCTGATCTCCGGCGTGGTTTCGCTGACGCTGACGCCGATGCTGTGCTCGCGCCTGATCAAGGAGCATTCCGAGGAAAAGCGCCCGGGGCTGCTGCTGCGGCTGTTCGAAGCCGGTTTCAACTGGCTGACCAGGGGCTATGCCCTCACGGTGCGCTGGGCCGTCAATTCACCTGGCTTCATGCTCACCGTCACGGCGGCGACCTTCGTCGTGACCGCGATCCTCTTCGTCAATATCCCCAAGGGCTTCTTCCCGCAGGAGGATATGGGCTTCGTTTCCGTCTCGACCGTGGGACCCGACGACGTTTCCTTCGAGGCGATGATGGCGCGCCAGCAGGCCGTCGTCACCGAATTGCGCAAGGATCCCGATGTCGTCGCCATCCTGTCGAGCATCGGCGGCGGGGCGACCAGCCAGATCAGCTCCGGCAGCATGAACATCCAGCTGCGCGACAAGCCGGCCCGCACGGATCCGATCGACGTGGTGATCAAGCGCCTCGCCCAGGAAGCGGCGAAGGTGCCTGGCATCAACACCTATTTCCAGGCGGTGCAGTCGATCAATATCGGCGCCACCCGTTCGCGCAGCCAGTATCAATACGCCCTGATGTCGCCCGACGTCGACGAACTGCGCGCCAATGCCCAGAAGCTGCAAGCCCGCATGGCCCAGATTCCGGGTATCACCGGCGTCAACTCCGACCTGCAGATCAAGGCGCGCGATGCCGTCGTCTCGATCGATCGCGACAATGCCGCCAAGCTTGGCGTTACCGTCGACCAGATCCGCTCTGCGCTCTACTCGGCCTATGGCACCAGCCAGGTCTCGACCATCTATGCGCCGGAAAATACCTATGAAGTGATCCTGGAGGCGAGCCAGGCCTATAGCTCGCCCCAGGACCTGATGCGCAAGCTCAATGTCCGCTCGAGTTCGGGGGTGCTGATCCCGCTCGACAGCGTGGCGCGCATCGAGCAGAAGCCGTCGGCGGTCTCGCTCTCCCATATCGGCCAGCTGCCCTCGGTGACGATCTCCTTCAACCTCCAGCCCGGCGTCGCGCTCAGCCAGGCGGTGGACGCCATCCAGCAGGCGACGGCGGAGCTCGACATTCCCAAGACGATCGCCACCCAGTTCCAGGGTACCGCCCAGCAGTTCCAGGATTCGCTCGCCAGCATGCCGCTGCTGCTCTTTGCGGCGGTACTGGTGGTCTATATCCTGCTCGGCATCCTCTATGAGAGCTTCATCCACCCGATCACCATCCTGTCGGGCCTGCCGACGGCCGGTATCGGCGCCCTGCTGACGCTGCAGCTGTTCTCGATGGACCTCTCCATCATCGCCATGATCGGCCTGATCATGCTGATCGGCATCGTCAAGAAGAACGCCATCATGATGGTGGATTTCGCCGTGCAGCGCCGGGCCGCCGGCCTGCCGGCCAAGGAGGCCATCGTCGAGGCGGCGGTGCTGCGTTTCCGCCCGATCATGATGACCTCGCTCGCCGCCATTCTCGGCGCGCTGCCGATCGCCCTCGGCCATGGCGCCGGCGCCGAGCTGCGCCGGCCGCTCGGCGTCACCGTGGTGGGTGGCCTGATCGTCTCGCAGCTGCTCACCCTCTACATCACGCCGGTGGTCTATCTCTCCCTCGACCGCGTCGCCAGCTGGTTCGCACGCAAGCCGGAGGACCTGCCGGCGCGCACCGACGACGTCCTGCCCGAGCCCGAGCAGCACGACGTCAGGCCGCCCGCGCCGGGCGAGCCCGCCATCGCTGCCGAGAAGAAGCCCGGCCTGATGACCGCGGCGGAGTAGGGGGACTCTTCTGGGATCGCCGGCATCTCTGCCGGCTCTTCCTCTTCCCCACGCGGGATGCTTCCAAGAGCAGGCAAGGATGCCTGCGATCCCAGAAGCCTCATTTGCCCTCTGCCCCCGCTTTCGCCTATGAAGGCCCCGATTTCCCCGGATGTCTTCCCATGCGCCTCAAGGCGATCTGCCGTATTGCCGCCGTCGCCCTGCTGGCCATGCCCCTGATCCCGCTGCAATGGCTGGCGGTGAGGCGCGACTGGGCGCTGGCCCGCCGCCTGCCGGTGTTCTTCCATCGCAGCGTGCTTGCCATCATCGGCGTCCGGGTTGCCGTCAACGGCACCCAGGCCCGGCAACGGCCGCTGCTGATCGTCGCCAACCATGTCTCCTGGCTCGACATCGTGGTGCTGGGCGCCCTGGCGCCCTTGTCCTTTATCGCCAAGAGCGAGGTGCGCGGCTGGCCGGTGATCGGCCTGTTCGCCCGGCTGCAGCGCTCGGTCTTCATCGAGCGCGAACGCCGCCACAAGACCGGCCATGCCACTGCCGCCATCGGTGCCAGGCTGAAGGCCGGGGATGCCATGGTGCTGTTCGGCGAAGGCACCACTGGAGACGGCGTGCACGTCCTGCCCTTCCGTTCCGCCTTGGTGGGGGCCGCGCGCGAGGCGCTGGATGGCGGCGAGGCGGCGGCCTATGTCCAGCCGCTCGCCCTGCGCTATGCCAAGCGCGGTGGGCTGCCGATCGGCCGCGGCGCCATGAAGGAAGTCGCCTGGATCGGCGACATGGATCTGGCACCGCATCTCGTCGGCATTCTCTCCGGCCCGCCGATCGATGCCGTGGTGACCTGGGGTGAGGCCCTGGCCTGCGATGCCGCCACCGATCGCAAGACCCTGACCCGTCAGCTCGAGGCGGATGTCCGCAGGCTGGTGCGGGCGAGTTAAAGCGTTTTCCAGAAAAGTTGATAGACTTTTCGATTAAGAAAATGCGTTAAAACAAAGAGTTAGATCGAAATGGCGATTCGAAGAAAAGCCATTTTGATCTAGCCCGAGCCTCCCGGCTCTGCCTGTGCGAAGGTCTCGATGGCTCGCGCGAAGGCCGCCAGTGCCGCGGTGACCGAAGCGGCAATTTCGACATTTCCGGCCATGCCGGCGGCATCCATCCGCGTCGCCAGCAAGGGCAGGGTGATCGAGGCCTCCTCGACGATGCGCGCCGACATCGTGGTCAGCACCAGGCGCAGGGCTGCCTGCGCGTCACTGGCGCGCGGCGAAGCATTGAAAAGGGCGATGGGCTTGCCGGGGAATTCGGAGCTGCCGACCAGCCAGTCCAGGGCGTTCTTGAAGGAACCGGGAATGCCGCGGGCATATTCGGGGCAGGAAATGATCAGCCCGTCGGCGGCGCCGACCAGATGGCGCAGCGCCATGACGCTTCGAGGCGGATTGTCGCCATCGAGATCCGGATTGAAATGTGGCAGCGAACCGATGCCGTCATAGGCCGCAATGCGCATGCCGGCCGGCGCCAGCAAGGCGGCGGCTTCGAGCAGCACCGTATTCGAAGAGCCGAGGCGGAGGCTGCCGGATAGCGCGAGAAGTGTGATCATTGGCGAATCCGCAGCGCTCCCAAAAGAACACTCTTGCCGATGGCCGGACGGGCGGCAAGCACACGCGCAAGTGACTGGATCGAGACGAGATAGACGGCTGACATCCGCGCGCATGAGGCGTATTGTCGCGGATCTACAGGTCGCGCTCGTCGTGGCTGTTTCGGCGTCGGCACCCCGCCGGCGTTCCACTTCGGTCGCGGCCTTCATTCCTTTCGGGAGTAGGACCATGACGATCAGAAATCCCGTCGAATGGGGTATCGATGCCGTCCGCGGTGCCGCCAATGGCGTGGGCGCCCTCGGCACCACCCTGCATCGCCCCGCTGCCCAGTTCGAAACCTCGACGCCCATCGTCCGCCAGATCGGTTTTGCCGATCTGCGCGAGGTCCTGGCCAAGGGCTTCCAGGATTTCGGCGCCTATCGCACCGACGTCATCTTCATCGGCTTGATCTATCCGCTCGCCGGCCTGGTCCTGGCCCAGTTCGCCTTCGGCAACGGCATGCTGCCGATGCTCTTCCCGCTGGTATCGGGCTTCGCGCTCGTCGGCCCGGTTGCCGCGATCGGCCTCTATGAAATGAGCCGCCGCCGCGAGCAGGGCCTCGAGGCCACCTGGGCCCATACGCTCGACGTGGCGCGCTCGCCCAATTTCGGTGCCATTCTCGGGCTCAGCCTGATCCTGGCGGTGATCTTCGCGCTCTGGCTCGGCGTCGCCGCCCTGATCTATCGCTATACGCTCGGCCCGGCCCTGCCGGTCTCGGTCTCCGCCTTCGTCTCGGATGTCTTCACCACGCCTGCCGGCTGGGCGATGATCGTGCTCGGCGTCGGAGCCGGCTTCCTGTTCGCCCTGGTGGTGCTGGCGATCAGCGTGGTGTCGTTCCCGATGCTGCTCGACCGCAAGGTGAGGATCGGCACCGCCGTCAGGACTTCGGTGGATGTGGTGCGCGCCAATCCCGGCCCGATGCTGGCCTGGGGCTTCATCGTCGCTTGCGCCCTGGTGCTCGGCTCGCTCCCCGCATTGCTCGGCTTGATCGTGGCCATGCCGGTGCTCGGCCACGCGACCTGGCACCTCTACCGCCGGGCGGTGGGGTAGTGGTTACTGGTTCTCGGCATGCCCGGGCTTGAGCCGGGCATGCCGGCATTTACGCGATCCCGAAGCACCGGCCGGGACGAGCCCGGCAATGCGAGGTGTGAGGCAATTGGCTTCGATGGGCCGAAATACCGGCGTCATTTCGGTGTCGCTTCGGCGAAATCCTGCTGGAATTGCTTCAGTTCCGGCTCGTTCAAGTCGGAGACAGCCCAGAAATTCAGCCCTGCCTGGGTCCAGTTCAGGAGCGTATAGCCATCGCGCTCCCCGACTGGGGCAGAGGCGCCCGCGGCAGGCCAGATGAAGAGATTGATGACATGGCCGCTGCGCCGATAGATCAGCGTGGCGACGACGCGTCCCTTGAGATAGTCCACACGCCCGCCGACCAGCGGAAAGCCGCGCGCCTTGAGGTCCACCACCGGCGGCGAGAAGTCGATCTTGCCGTTGAACCAGGGCTTGACGGTGTGCTGGTCGGAGGTAGCGACGTCGGTCAGGTGATTGGCGAGCAGGGAGTGGACATGGCTGGAAATCAGCTCGTCCTCCAGCGAGGGACCTGGTTCGGGGCGCATCGTCACGAACAGCACACAAGCCGCCAGGATGGCCAGCGAAGGCAGCAGGCTCCAGCGCGTGAAGCGGTCGACGAGCAGGCGCCAGTCGAGGCCAGCGAGGGTGGAAGCCCGGGAAGCGCCGGCTTCGCGGCGCAGGGCCGCCGCCACTCGGCCATGCAAGGCTGCTGAGGCCGGCCAGCGCACGCCGTCCTGGGTAATGATCGCACGGATCGCCTCGATTTCGGCCAGCCGCGCCGTGCAATCGGGGCAACCGGCGAGATGGTCCTCCACCCGCAGGGCATTGGCAGCGTCGAGTTCGCCATCGGCATAGAGCTGCAGCAGCCGGTCCCAGTCCTGGTGCGGTGTCTCGGCCATGCTCATGCCTCTCCTCCCGGCGTTGCCTGCCGGTTCTTCCAGGCAGCAGCGAACAGGGTGCGTGCGCGGGCGAGCCGCGACATCACCGTGCCCATGGGGGCCGCAATCGTTTCGGCGATCTCCCGATAGGAAAGCTCCTCCATTTCCCTGAGGACCAGGACTTCGCGGAAGGCTTCGGGCAGGCGGTCGAGAACCGCGCGGATCTCGCTTGCTTCGGCCTGCTGCAGCAAGGCGGTTTCGGGACTCGCCTCCTCATGCGGCAGGTCGGTCCTCTCCTCCTCGCCTTCACCGGCGTCGAGCGGCTCTGTGCGGACGCTGCGCTGGCGTGCCTGCCACCAGGAGCGATGGCAATTGCGCACGATGGTCAGGAGCCAGGCGCGCGCGCTGCCGCCCCGATAGTCTGCAAAGCCGCGAAAGGCGCGCAGGAAAGCCTCCTGCACGATGTCCTCTGCCGTGTCGGCATCGCGGCAGAGATAACGCGCCAGATTATGCGCCGCGTCGAGATGCGGCAGCATTACGGCCTGGAACCGGGCGAGCGCGTCGGCGTTCCCTGCCGTCCTGGCGGAAGGCTGCCCGTTTGCGGCCATGGTCCAGACGCCATGCCACCACGCGGCCAGCCGCCGGATCGCCGGCAGCAGCCAGGGAATGTCGGGATTCGTGCCGGCATGGGCCGTCATGGCCGCTCGTCCTTCCCGTCCCAGCCCGAGTTCGATCAATGCGCAGCCCACCGCATCGCGACCTTGCCGGTGATCGGCGTGGACTGAGAAGGCATGGGCCGAGAACAGGAATAGCTGAAATCCCGGGGCTGCGCGAAGGCGAAGTTGTCGGCGATGACTTCAAACGGGCACCGAGCCCCGATCAGGGCGGGCAGGGACAGCAGGGCCAATTGCAGGACGAGCCGCGCGAGGGCAGGGCGATAGTAACGGGGGACCGCGGGCATCTCCACAAGACTCTTACGCCAGCGACGGCCGGCACCGTTCTCATCCGGTGAAGGAGGTTCGTCGGAATGGGTCATCTCGCGCTCCGGATACGGAAGGGGCTGCCGGCAGCCCATGCCGATCCAGATCGCGGCAATCGGCGTTTTATTCCCGAAGACAAAGATTTTTTTGAAGAAGAGCTTTGCGTGCTGCCGGCTTGGGCCGGCTACAACGCCAGATATTCCGTCTGCACGGCACTGTCGGCTTCCAGCGCCGCCATCGTACCGGAATAGCGGATCATGCCGCTCTCGATGACGTAGGCGCGGTCGGCGATCAGGTGGGCAAAATGCAGGTTCTGCTCGGAGAGCAGGATCGACAGCCCTTCCTGCTTGAGGCGCAGGATGGCGCGGGCCATGTCCTCGACGATCTTGGGTGCGAGGCCCTCGGAAGGCTCGTCCAGCAGCACGATGGCGGGATTGCCCATCAAGGTGCGGGCGATGGTGAGCATCTGCTGCTCGCCGCCGCTCATCCGCCCGCCGAGCCGGCCCGGCATGGCAGCGAGATTGGGGAAGAGCTCGTAGAGCCGTTCCGGCGTCCAGGGCTTCAGGTTCTGGCGTGGGGGGCGGCGGCCGACTTCCAGGTTCTCCCTGACCGTCAGGTCGGTGAAGACGCGGCGATCCTCGGGCACATAGCCGATGCCGCGGCGGGCGATCTCATAGACGGGCAGGCGGATGATGTCGGCACCGTCGAGGCGGATGGCGCCGCGCCGGTCGGCGACCAGCCCGATGATCGAGCGGAAGGTGGTGGATTTGCCGGCGCCGTTGCGGCCGAGCAGGGCGACGACCTCGCCCGGCCCGATCTCGAGGCAGACCTGGTGCAGGATGTGGGCTGGGCCGTAGAAACTGTCGAGGGCGGCGATTTCCAGCTTCATCGGGCAGGCTCCTGCGCGTGGATTGCGGCGGACGCGAAGACCGTGCCGTCGCCGAGATAGACGGCGCGCACCTGCGGGTCGTTGCGCACGGTGTCGGCATCGCCGGCGGCGATCAGGCGGCCGCGATCGAGCACGAGGAGCCTGTCGGCATGCTCGAACACCACGTCCATGTCATGCTCGGTGAACAGGATGCCGATGCCGCGCTGGCGAGCGATGCCGGCCGCCAGGGCCATCATGGCGATGCGCGCGCCCGGCGCCATGCCGGCTGTCGGCTCGTCCATCAAGAGGAGGCGTGGCTCATTGGAGAGCGCCACTGCCAGTTCCAGCCGCTTGAGATCGCCATAGGCGAGCTCGCCGCAGGGATGGTCGGCCAGGGCGCCGATGCCGACGAGGTCGAGCAGGGCCTGGGCTTCTGTCCGCTTGTAGCGGTCGAGGCGGGCAAAGCGGCGCCAGATGATGCCGTCATGGCTTGCCAGGGCGACCTGGAGGTTCTCGATCACCCGCATCGAGGCGAAGGTGGCGGTGATCTGGAAGGTGCGCCCGACGCCGAGGCGGCAGATCGCGGCGGGCCGCATGCCGGCCGTCTCGCGGCCGAACAGGCGGATGGAGCCGCGATCGGGCTTGATCTGGCCGTGGATCATGTTGAAGCAGGTGCTCTTGCCGGCGCCGTTGGGGCCGATCAGCGCCACCATCTCGCCGGCTGCGACGGTGAGCGAAACGTCCTTCACCGCCTCGACGCCGCCATAGGTCTTGGCGAGCCCCTGGACCTCCAGCAGCACCGTCATGGCCGGTTCTCCTTGGTCCGTGAGAGATTTCGAGACGGCAGGAGATCGCGCAGGCCCGCCAGTCCGCGCGGCAGCACCACCACGACTGCGATGATGAACAGGCCGATGGCAAGCTTGGAATAATCGGTCGCGCTCATCAGCCAGATCGACAGGGTCTTGAACACGCCGGCGCCGAGCATGGCGCCGGAGACACTGCCCATGCCGCCGAGCAGCACCATCACCAGCCCGTCCACCGAGGTCGTGACGCCGAAGGCATCGGGAAACACGCTGCCCTTGAGGAAGGCGAACAGAGCGCCGGAAACGCCGGCCAGCAGGCCCGCCAGCACGAAAGCGGCCCATTGCACCGGCGCCTTGGCGATGCCGACCGCCTCGGCACGCAGGTCGGAATCGCGCACGGCCCGCAGCATGAAGCCGAAAGGGGCGAAGGTGGCGAGCCTGAGCAGGCCGACCCCCAGCATGGCCAGAACCAAGGTCAACTCGTAGAAGGCCCAGGGCTTGGCAGCCCATTTCGCTGGCCATACGCTCAAGATGCCATTGTCGCCGCCGGTGAAGTCGACCCATTGCGAGGCGATCGACCAGCAGATCTGCGCGAAGGCGAGGCTGAGCATGGCGAGATACACGCCCGAAAGCCGAACGGCGAAGCCGGCGAACAGCACGGCTCCTGCCAGCGCGAGCAGGGGCGCGGCCAGCAGCACGGCTTCCATTGGCCAGCCCAGCATCGTCGTCAGCAGAGCGGCGCCATAGCTGCCCAGGCCGAAAAAGGCGGCATGGCCGAAGGAGACGAGGCCGCCGACCGAAACCAGGAACTGCAGGCTGGCCGCAAAGAGCACGAAGATCAGGATCTCGCTGCCCACCGACAGCACATAGGGGCTGGCGCCGAGCGGAAGCAATGCGGCAAGGGCGATGGCTGCGGCTATGAGCAGCCGTCCGGACGTTCGCATGGGCTGCCAGGGCTGTGTAGTGAGGCCCAGGGCCGGGCGCTGCGGGCTCGTCGGCTTGCCGAACAGGCCCCAGGGCCTGACCACCAGCACCACCGCCATCACCAGGAAGATCAGCACGATCGAAATCTTGGGAAAGGCGAGGATGCCGAAGGCGTTGAGCTCGGAGATCAGGATGGCGGCGACGAGCGCGCCCACGATGGAGCCGAGCCCGCCGGTGACCACGATGATGAAGGCCTCGACGATGATGGCGAGGTCCATCTGGTGGGTGACGGCGTCGCGCGGGATCTGCAGGGCCCCGCCGAGCGCGGCGAGGCCGACGCCCAGCATGAACACGCCGGTGAACAGCCATTTCTGGTTGACGCCGAGGGCGGCGACCATGTCGCGGTCCTGCGTGGCGGCCCGCACCAGGATGCCCCAGCGGGTGCGGTTGAGCAGCAGCCAGATCAGGCCGAGCACCAAAGGCGACATGGCGATGAGGAAGAGGTCATAGGCGGGGATCGCCTTGCCGGCGATCTCGACCGCGCCCTTCAAGCCCGGCGCGCGTGGCCCCAGCAGGTCGTCGGCGCCGAAGACGATCACCACGAGGTCCTGTACCACCAGGGTGACGCCGAAGGTGGCGAGCAGTTGGAACAGTTCCGGCGCCCGATAGATCCGTCGAAGCAGCGTCATCTCCAGCAGGCCGCCCATGACCGCCACGATCGCCACGGCGGCCGGCAGAGCCAGCCAGAAGCCGAGCGGACCGGACCAGGCATTGGCAAGCGTGCAGGCGACATAGGCGCCCAGCATGTAGAAGGCGCCATGGGCGAAATTGACGATGCGGGTCACGCCGAAGATCAGCGACAGGCCCGATGCGACCAGGAACAGGGAGGCAGCCCCGGCAAGGCCGCTCAGGAATTGGGCGATGATGGTTCCCACGAAGACCTCAAATTGGGGAGCGTCGGAGATCAGGTGGCTTGTCTGATCGGTGGTGCAGCCCCTCACCCCTACCCTCTCCCCGTAAGGACGGGGCGAGGGGGGCGCAGGCGTTGCGATTGATCCTTTGATCGCTCCTCGCGCCCAATGGTCGGGCGAGATTGGATGCTTTCAGTTCGAGACGCCCGGTCGGAGTCCCCCTCGCCCCGCCACTTGCGGGGAGAGGGTAGGGGGAGGGGCCCCGCGGCGTTCTGGGCTTCTTGGGCGCTTGTTCCGCCCTTCCCGGCCTGGCCTGCCCTTCACGGCGCCGGCCGCATGCCCTTCACTGTGGCGTCATCCGGCAGATAGTCCTTGCCATCGCGATAGACGAAATCGGTCATCACGCCATTGCCGTCCGCGACCCCCGTCTTGCCGACGAAGGCGCCCATGGTGGATTGATGGTCGATGGCGCGGAAGCGGATCGGCCCGAAAGGGGTGTCCAGCGGCAGGCCCTCGGCCGCCTTGATCAGCGCGGCGGTCTCCGTCGAACCGGCCTTGGCGAGGATCGCGGCGGCAGCCTTCATGGTGACGTAGCCGACGATCGAACCAAGACGCGGATAATCGTTGTACTTGGCCTGGTAGGCCTTGAGAAAGGCCTCGTGCGCCGGGGTCTTCACCGCATTCCAGGGATAGCCGGTGACGATCCAGCCAGTCGGCGCCTCATCCTTCAGGGGGGCGAGATATTCGGGCTCGCCGGTGAGGAAACTCACCACGGCGCGGTCCTTGAACAGGCCGCGGGTCGAGCCCTCGCGCACGAATTTTACGAGATCGCCGCCGAAGGTGACGTTTAGGATGGCGTCAGGCTTGGTGGCGATGAGGGCCTCCACCACCGGGCCGGCATCGATCTTGCCCTGCGTCGGCCACTGCTCGCCCACCCATTTCACGTCGGGGCGCTTGGCGCTGAGGATCTGCTTGAACACGGCGACGGCCGACTGGCCATACTCGTAATTGGGCGCCACCGTGGCCCAGTTCTTCGCCGGCAGCTTGGCGGCTTCTTCCGCCAGCATCGCCGCCTGCATGTAGTTGGAGGGGCGCAGGCGGAAGGTCTGGGCATTGCCCTTCGACCAGGTGATGGCGTCCGTCAGCGGCTCGGCTGCCAGGAACATCACGTCCTTCTGCTTGGCGAAGTCGGAGACGGCCAGACCGACATTGGAGAAGAAGGTGCCCATCAGCATGACCGCGCCATCGCTCGAAGTGAGCTCGTTGGCAGCGGTGATGGCGCTGGCCGGCTTGCCGCCATCATCCTTGGAGATCACCTCGATCGGCTTGCCGTTGACGCCGCCGGCGGCGTTGATTTCCTCCAGCGCGAGCTGCCAGCCCTTGCGGTAGGGCTCGGTGAAGGCGGGAAGGCCGGAATAGGAATTGATCTCGCCGATCTTGATGCTGTCGGCCGCAAGGGAAGGAAGGGCCGTGAACAAGGTTACGGCGACGGTGCCCGCGAGGGCCAGTCGAGACAAGATCCGCATTCAGGGTCTCCGCTCTGGATGTTGGAGGCTTTATGATTCTTGGACTGTGTCGGCTCGCGTCCTCCCGGTCCAGCCTCATGGCTGCTGGGAGAGGGCGCAAACCGCCGCAGGCAGGCTGAAACGGCGGAAAATCGTTCGTATGCAAACGAGTTTCCGCTGCGAAGGTTGCCGTTGTCAAGTCGAATGCTCGAGCGGCCGAGGGCGGCGCCTTGCCGAGGATGGCACGCTGGAGCAGGATGCGCTCAAGAGCTGGAAGGAAACTGGCATGGCTGCGGCAGGCGGCAGACGATTATTGTTTCGCCTGGCTTTGCTGGTGTTGCTCCTGGCGCTATGCCGGCTGGGTAACGTCATTCCGCTGCCGGGGTTGAGCCAGGAAGCGATGGAGTCGCTGTTCGGTCCCTTCAGCCATGGAATGCTGAAGCAGATCTCCATCTTCGCGCTCGGTCTCACTTCGCTCTTCACTGCGTTGGCCTATCTGGAAATGGCAAAGCTGCTGGTTCCCAGCCTGGCACGATGGCAGAAGGCTTCTGCCGAAAACATGTTCAAGCTGAGCGATTATGCGCGTCTCGCCGCCATCGCGATCGCAGTCTTTCAAGCCTATGGCGTGGCCCTGGCGTTGCAACAGGGACCCAATCTTGTCGCCGAAGAGCAAGGCGGTTTCGTCCCGGTAACGATTGCCACCTTGCTCGGGGGCGCCGTCCTGCTGTGGTGGCTCGTCGATCGCATCACTCTGCTGGGATTTGGCAACGGTTTCTGGCTGGTCTGGGTGGCCAGCATCGTCTCAAGCTTTCCGAAGAATGTGGCTCAGCTTGCGGACCTGACGCAGACGGGCTGGGTCGGAACCGATATCTGGTTGATTTTGGCCGGTTTCCTGCTGGTGGTATGCGTTGCGGCCGTCATCGTGAACTTGCTGCTCGTTGACCAGACTTGGCTCGATATCGCACCTCAGGCGGTTCCAAACCACGAAGCGGTCCTTGCCGGAAGGACGGCGAGCCTGGCATTGATCTGGCCGCCGCTGCTGGCCGATATCGTTCTGGGCCATGTCATGTCACTGCTTCTGGCGTTCGGTCCATCGCTCGATACCGCTTATGCTTGGCTGGGCTATGGTCGCCCGCTTCGGCTGCTCTTGCTTGCCTTGCTGCTTCCGCTCTTTTGTTTTGCCTATATGCGAACTTGGCTTCGCAATGGCGCACAGGCGGGGTTCGTGACGCGCTCCAGACTTGTTTTCTGGATGCTTTGCGCGTTTCAGATCACCAGTTGCCTGGGAGGGGAATGGCTCGAGCGTCAGCTGAAATTGCCTTTCAGCCTTCATGGAGCCTCGCTCATTCTCTGCACCACGGTGGCGATGAGCTTCCTGCGGGCCCTGCCGCTCGGTTCTTTCTCAGACGCGCCGAAGACGGCTGCGGGCCGCGGATAGCGAGCCGCTTGCTCCCTACACCTCATCCTTCGCGTAGGAGATGATCGATAGGAAGCGGATCGGCAATTGCCGCATCTCGTCGGGGCCGTGCGGGGCATCGGCGTCGAAGAACAGGCTGTCGCCGGGCGTGAGGTGGTAGAGCTTGTCGGCGTGGCGGTAGACCACCTCGCCTTCCAGCATGTAGATGAACTCCAGGCCCGAATGCTGGAACAGCGGGAAGACGTCGGACTCTTCCGTCAGCGTGATGACATAGGGTTCGACCACCACGCGGCCGGTATTGCCGGCATTGTGGCCGAGCAGGCGATATTGATGGCCGGCGCGCGTGCCGCGCCGCTCGATCAGGAGGCCTTCGCCGGCCTTGACGAACACCGCCTCGCGCCGTTCCTCGAAGCGCCGGAAGAAGGCGGTCACCGGCACGCCGAGGGCACGCGACAGGGTCTGCAGCGTGGTGAGCGAGGGCGAGGTCACGCCATTCTCGATCTTGGAGAGCATGCCGAGCGACAGGCCCGTCGCGGCGGCCAGGTCGGCGACGGTGATGCCGAGCTTGTTGCGGAAGGAGCGAACCTCGCGTCCGATCGCCACTTCCAGAATATTGTCGCGGGCGCCGCCGAGCGCATGCGGGTCCTGGCCCGGAAAGGCGGAGGCGGGCGGCAGTTCGCGGGTGGGAAAGGCATCCGAGAACAGGCCTTCGCCATCGTCCGGATCGATTGGATCGGCATAACGGGGGCCCAATGTCGGGGCAATGACCGTCTGGCCTCCACGCCCGGCGGTGGGCGTCGGCACTGTCCTGACAGCCGGTGTAACCACCCGCTTCGTCATGCTCGTTCCTTTCACGTCCCTGCAGAGAGCATGGCGCGTTCGGCGCTTCCTCCCCGCTCATTCCCATTTGCCTCGCAGCCGGACGTTCTGAATTCCAAGACCGCGGCCGGCTTCAGAAAAAACACGCTCTCTCGTAACGAGAGGAGAGTCGTTCCCGCTCGTATGAAGGCAACCCTGTTGCGGTTGCCCAGCTGTGCGACAGCCAACTCCTCGGCTGCATTGGGCTGACGCTTGAAAAAATATCGTGCGACCCACCGAGCGACAAGCTGGATGCCGCTCGTTATCCCGCCAATATGGCGACCACAGGCCGGGATTCCAGACAAGAAGCTGCGATTTTTGAAGGGAGAGGCGATCGAAGGGCATTTTTCGCCCGGCAGCGCCGCGTCCCCGGCCAGCCGCGCAGGATCGATGGGCGAATCGCCGCCCGTCTTCCGGCATCGTCTGCGCACGCGCAAACTGCAGTGGACCCTCATGCCCGCCTCCTGCTCCCGGTGATCTTGCTGCGGGTCTTCCTGAAGTGCAAGAAATTTTCCGAGCATTAAACGTTCAGAAAAATGGCGTGAATCTGCCAAAGAATGTCGCGAATGCGAAGTTTCTTGTCAGACAAGCGCTTGACAGGGGCCGCGCAACGGGCGCAGACTTTCCTGGCATAAAAACAAATTGCCTCTCAGTAACAAAAGCGAACCCGCCAGAGGCGATATTCGGGGAGGAAATATCAATGACACCGGGATCGGAAGATCCGCGGATCGAGGTGATGTATCGCCGCGACCGCGCCTGGGCTTTCGGCGCCATCGGCGCCCTCTGGCTCATCCTGCTTTTCGTCTTCTTCAAGATAGCGCCCGACAGCGGCTCGACGGGCATCACCATTGCCCTGCTCATCGCCGGGGGCCTGGTGCTGCTGTTCAACACGGCCGCGATCATCGCGCTGCTGCGCCACTATCACGAGGACAAGCTGCATCTCTACGGGCTCGACCTCCACTACATCGATGAAATGAAGAAGAGCAAGCGGTGAGGAGCTGACATGGCCAAGACACCTTCAGGCAAGACACCCTATCAGCCGCCCGAACAATCGGCGCTCGGCCAGGTCATCGATTCCATCGTGCTACTCGCCCTAGTGATCGCCAGCCTGTTCGCGCCCATCGCCCTTGGGCTTGCCGGGGGGGGCAAGGTGGATCTGACCTTTTCGGACAAGAGCTGGGCCGGCATGGGACAATCGTCGTTCGCCCAGTCGCTGTGGGAAAAGCTCGGCTATACCGCCGAAACGGCAGCGCCGATCATCGCCTCGCGCTTCGATTATTCCTTCTCGCTGCTGGCCTTCCTGCTCACTGCGGCGATCATCGTGATCTATTTCGGCTTCCTGATCTACTTCTCGGAAAAGGAATACCGGGATGTGATCGCCGAACGCTTCGGCGACAAGTGAGGGCGCTGCCGTGAATACGTTCCATCTTCTCGAATATGCGGCCTGGGCGATCTCGATCCTGATCGGCGCCTGGATGCTCTACGACCTGATCAAGACCAACGCGACCTATTCGGAGGACATGCTGATGTCCTCCCGCGAAGGCGAAATCGAAGATGAGCTGATCATCGACCCAACGCATAGAGGTGCAAAATGAGTGAGATCACCTCCAATGCGGGGGCTTCGGCGCATGTCCAGCAGACCGTCATCCATGGCGAGAAGATCTCGCTGCTGCGCGTGCTCGGCCCCGCCCATGTCTGGGCGCTCGGGGTCGGCATCGTGCTGGTCGGCGAGTTCATGGGCTGGAACTTCGCCGTCGGCAAGGGCGGGGCGCTCGCGGCCCTGATCGCGTGCTGGACGGCGGGCCTGCTCTATACCTGCGTGGCCATGATCGATTCCGAGGTGACCTCGACCGTCGCTGCGGCCGGTGGCCAATATGCCCAGGCCAAGCACATCGTCGGCCCGTTGATGGCCTTCAATGTCGGCCTCTATCTGGTGATGGCCTACACCATGCTCGAAGCGGCCAATGCGATCACCGCCGGCTATCTGATCCAGACGGTGGGCGGCATGGCCGGTTTCGATGCGGTGCATGACAAGCCCTTCATCGTGCTCACCATCATGGGCCTGGCCCTGCTGAACTATCGCGGCGTCTATGCCACGCTCACCTTCAACCTGGTGATCACCGCCATCGCCTTCCTCGCCATCGTCTTCCTGTTCGTCGGCGCCAAGCCGTGGTCGGAGGACCTGCTCAAGCCTGCCGAATTGCTGACGGGCCTGCCCTATGGCTGGCTCGGCGTGGTTGCTTCGCTGCATTTCGGCCTGTGGTTCTATCTCGGCATCGAGGGCACCTGCCAGGCGGCCGAGGAGGTGCGTTCGCCCGCGCGCTCGCTGCCGTTCGGCACCATGCTCGGCATGATCACCCTGCTGATCGCCGCCGCCATGACCTGGTATGTCTGCGTCAGCCTGATGCCCTGGGAATATCTCGGCCAGGCCACAACGCCCTTGTTCGACGCGGCCCGCATGACCGGCTCGACCGGGCTGATGGTCCTGTTGTTCGTGGGCACCATCTTCGCCACGCTGGCTTCGGCCAATGGCTGCATCAACGATGCCTCGCGTGCCTGGTTCTCCATGGGGCGTGATCGCTACATGCCGGCCTGGTTCGGCGCCGTGCATCCGAAATACCGCACGCCCTTCCGGTCGATCTTCTTCCTGGTGCCGATCGCGCTGATCTTCGCCCTGGGAGCGCCGCTCGACCAGGTGGTGACCTTCTCGATCCTGTCGGGCCTGCTCGGCTACTCCTACATGACGTTCAACGTGATGATGTTCCGCTGGAAATGGCCGGTGGGCAGCATCAAGCGCGGCTATGTGCATCCCCTGCATCCGCTGCCGGCGATCGTGCTGTTCCTGCTGTGCTCGACCGCCTATTTCGCGGTGTTCCTGGGCTATGGCACCCAGCTCATCGCCATGATGGTGTTCTATATCGTGGTCTCGATGTGGTTTGCCTTCCACCGCTACAAATATGTGCGGCGCGGCGACCAGTTCACCATGCCCTGGCCTCGGCCCAGGGGATATTGAGGCGATGAGGAGGCGGCCAGCATGACCTTGTTCGCATTTCTCGCAGTCCTGGCGGCGGGCTTTGCCGGCCTGGGCTGGCTGTTGAATCGCGAGAGGTCGGCGCTTTGGCGCCGGCGGAGGGCCCTGCTGGCCGATTGCCACCCGCTGTTCGAGCGGGTGGAGCAGGCGGATGGCGTCGGGGGATTTCCCCGGTTGTCCGGTGAGATCGCCGGCCGTCGCGTCATCGTCGAATTGATGCCCGATACGATGACGCTGCGGCGCTTGCCGCAGCTTTGGCTTTCGCTGACGGTCATGACGCCGCTGCCGGGGGGAGCTGCCTTCGGCGTGTTGGCGCGCCCTTCCGGCAGCGAGTTCTACGCCCGCACGCCCGATTTGCCGGCGCGTCTCGAGCCGCCCGCCAGCCTGCCCGAGGACGTGATGGTACGAGGCCGGCGGCGCGGTGCAGCCTTCCTGGCCCAGGCGGAGCGGGCGATCGCAGACCTGATGGCCGACCCCAGGGTCAAGGAAGTGCTGGTGATGCCGGCCGGCTTGAGGGTGATCTTTCAGGCCGCCGAAGGGCAGCGAGGCCAGCATCTGCTGCTGCGCCAATGCGATTTCGGCGACGCAGGTTTCGATCCCGCTTTGTTCATGCGGCTTTATGACGGCCTGGAGGAGATCGCCCGCAGGCTGTCGCCCGCACCGACGCCAGCGCAGTTGGCGCAGACGCGCGGCCAGCGGGCCTAGAGGCTGTTATGAATGGACGTCTGGATTGCTTCGCCGCTCCCGCAATGGCGATTGAACCAGAATCGCAATGCATGAATCACCGTCAGGAGGGCGCCATGGCCGCAGCCATGCTCGCGAAACCCTTTCATCCCTATCTCATCCTCGCCCTCGCCGTTGCGCTTCCAGGGGTCGGCCATGTCGCTCTCGGCCGCCAGATGCGCGGGTTGGGATTTGCGTTCTTCACGCTCCTGTTCGCCTTTCTGAGTTGGCATTTGTCGACACCGGAGACGTCTCCGATCGGCCGCATGGCGGGAGGCCTGTTCGTCTGGGCGCTTTCGATCCCGGATGCCTACCGGGTGGCGCGCCTGCGCTGGGAACGCTGGCGCCAGCAGGCCTGAGAGCTTCATTTTTTGGCTGTTTCCTGTGAGGAAAATCCGTTTCCAAAAAAATATTCCTCACAGGAAAAAAATGTTCAGGTGGATATTGCTGGCGCCTCAGGAAATTGCTAGCCTCCCTGAAATCAATCGCATGAGGGACCCGTGCTATGTGTGGCATTGTCGGCCTGTTTCTGAAGGATAAGAGCCTGGAGCCCCAATTGGGTACGCTCCTGTCGGGTATGCTCGCCACCATGTGCGACCGCGGCCCGGACTCGGCCGGGTTCGCGATCTATGGCGCGCCGCAAGCCGGCAAGGCCAAGATCACCGTCCAGTCGGCCGATCCAGCCAAGGATTTCGAGGGCCTCGCTGCCCTGGTCGAAAAGGCCGTGGGTGCCAAGGTCTCCATCTCGCCGAAGGACACCCACGCCGTTCTCGTCCTCGATGCCGACAAGGCCGAGGCGGCTCGCCAGGCCATCAAGGCGGAGCGCCCTTCGATCCGCATCATGGGCGCGGGTGAAGCGATCGAGATCTACAAGGAAGTGGGCTACCCCACCGAGGTCGCCAAGCGCTTCGGTCTCGCCGAGATGACGGGCAGCCATGGCATTGGCCATACCCGCATGGCGACGGAATCGGCGGTGACCACGCTCGGCGCCCATCCCTTTTCGACCGGCGCCGACGAGTGCCTCGTGCACAACGGTTCGCTGTCCAACCACAACAATCTGCGCCGCGAACTCAGGCATGACGGCATGAGCTTCGAGACCGAGAACGACTCCGAGGTCGCGGCCGCCTATCTGACCTGGCGCATGAATCAGGGCCTCAATCTCGGCGAGGCCATGGAGAAGGGTCTCGACGATCTCGACGGCTTCTTCACCTTCGTGGTCGGCACCAAGGACGGCTTCGGGGTCGTGCGCGATCCTGTCGCGTGCAAGCCGGCCGTGCTCGCCGAGACCGATCAATATGTCGCCTTCGGGTCCGAATATCGCGCTCTGGTCAACCTGCCCGGCATCGAGGATGCCAAGGTGTGGGAGCCCGAGCCCGCCACCGTCTATTTCTGGGAGCGCTGAGGCATGGATCAACTTGCGAAGAAAGTCGCGAGCGTGAGCACGGACGTTGAAAAAATCGATCTGGCCAAGACGCCGCTGCGCGAGCTCAACCAGGCCCTGCACGCCCTCAAGGCCGGCACCAACGCCACGTCCTGGGAGGTGAGCAATCCCAAGGGCTCGCATGCCCTGGCCGTGGGTGTCGACGCGCCCGTACGCATCGATGTCAAGGGCAGTGTCGGCTATTACTGTGCCGGCATGAACAAGGAAGCCACTGTCGTCGTGCACGGCTCCGCCGGCCCGGGCGTGGCCGAGAACATGATGTCGGGCGAAGTCCGCATCAAGGGCGATGCCAGCCAATATGCCGGCGCCACCGGCAAGGGCGGTATCCTGGTGATCGAAGGCAATGCCTCCTCGCGCTGCGGCATCTCGATGAAGGGCATCGACATCGTGGTGAAGGGCAATATCGGCCACATGTCCGCCTTCATGGCGCAGTCGGGCAATCTGGTGGTCTGCGGCGATGCCGGTGACGCCCTGGGCGACTCGATCTACGAGGCTCGCTTGTTCGTGCGCGGCAAGGTGAAGAGCCTGGGGGCCGACTGCATCGAGAAGGAGATGCGTCCCGAGCATCTGGAAATCCTCGGTGGGTTGCTGGCCAAGGCCGGCTTCACCGACGTCAAGCCCGAGGAGTTCAAGCGCTACGGCTCGGCCCGTACGCTCTACAACTTCAACATCGACAATGCGGATGCGTATTGATGCCTGGGATCGCAGGCTTCTAGCCTGCCTCTTCCCGAAGCGTCGCCGTTTTCAAGAGCAGGCAGAGACGCCTGCGATCCCAGGGATCCTTTCATGAGCTATCACAATCCGCCGACCGTTCCGCGCAAGTCCGCGACCTTCGACGATTACACCCTGTCCGAGATCCGCCGCGCCGCCACCACCGGCATCTATGACATCCGCGGCGGCGGCGCCAAGCGCAAGGTCCCGCATTTCGACGACCTGCTCTTCCTCGGCGCCTCGATCTCGCGCTATCCGCTCGAAGGCTATCGCGAGCGCTGCGCCACCAATGTCGTGCTCGGCTCGCGCTTCGCCAAGAAGCCGATCGAATTGAAGATCCCGATCACCGTCGCCGGCATGAGCTTCGGCTCGCTGTCGGGCCGTGCCAAGGAAGCCCTCGGACGCGGCGCCTCGCTGGCCGGCACCTCGACCACCACCGGCGACGGCGGCATGACGCCGGAAGAGCGCGGCCAGTCCAAGACCCTGGTCTACCAATATCTGCCGTCGCGCTACGGCATGAATCCGGATGATCTGCGCAAGGCCGACGCCATCGAGGTCGTGGTCGGCCAGGGCGCCAAGCCCGGCGGCGGCGGCATGCTGCTCGGCCAGAAGATCTCCGACCGCGTCGCCCAGATGCGTACGCTGCCCAAGGGTATCGACCAGCGCTCCGCCTGCCGCCACCCCGACTGGACCGGGCCGGACGATCTCGAGATCAAGATCCTGGAGCTGCGCGAAATCACCGATTGGGAAAAGCCAATCTATGTGAAGGTCGGCGGCGCCAGGCCCTATTACGACGTGGCGCTGGCGGTGAAGGCCGGTGCCGACGTGGTGGTGCTCGACGGCATGCAGGGCGGCACGGCCGCCACCCAGGAAGTCTTCATCGAGAATGTCGGTCAGCCCACCCTTGCCTGTATCCGTCCCGCCGTGCAGGCGCTGCAGGATCTTAACATGCATCGCAAGGTGCAGTTGATCGTCTCCGGCGGTATCCGCAACGGGGCCGATGTCGCCAAGGCCCTGGCGCTCGGCGCGGATGCGGTTTCCGTTGGTTCGGCCGCCCTGATCGCCCTCGGCGACAATGATCCCGCGCTTGAGGACGAATACCGCAAGCTCGGCACCACTGCCGGCGCCTATGACGATTGGCACGAGGGCAAGGACCCTGCCGGCATCACCACCCAGGATCCCGAGTTGATGGAAAGGCTCGATCCGGTCAAGGCTGGCCGTCGCCTGGCCAACTATCTCAAGGTGATGACGCTGGAGGCCCAGACCATCGCCCGTGCCTGCGGCAAGAACCACGTGCATAATCTCGAGCCGGAAGATCTGTGCGCCCTCACCATCGAGGCTGCGGCCATGGCCCGCGTACCGCTGGCCGGTACGAGCTGGATTCCCGGGCAGGGTTTCTGACATCATGAAAGGGCGCTCGCCAGCAGGCGGGCGCCCTTTGCGTACTGCCATCCCCAGGTGAAATTCGGTTCTCCGGACGTCGGATTTCGCAGTGGGCTTCAAAGAGCCGAGTAGGCCTTCCGATCCCCCGGGATAGGAAGGTATCAGGGCCGAAGCCAACGGGAATGACAGAATACCTTATAAATCAAAACGATAGACATCCCGAACCAGGAACTTTGACCATGACCCAGGATCTGGCGACGCTCGCTAGGGAAAAAGGCATTCGCTATTTTATGATTTCCTATACGGACCTGTTCGGCGCCCAGCGTGCCAAGCTGGTTCCGGCAGCAGCGATCGCCGACATGCAGAAGGACGGTGCCGGTTTCGCCGGCTTTGCCACCTTTCTGGACCTGACACCGGCCCATCCCGATCTTTTCGGCCTGCCCGATCCCAGCGCGGTGATCCAGCTGCCCTGGAAGAAGGAGGTTGCCTGGGTCCCCGCCGATTGCGTCATGGAAGACAAGCATGTCGGCCAGGCGCCGCGCGTGGTGCTCAAGAACGTCATGGCCAATGCGGCCAAGGAAGGGCTCTATGTGAAGACCGGCGTCGAGGCCGAGTTCTTCCTGATCGATGCCGACGGCACGGCCATCTCCGATGCCATGGATTGCGCCGCCAAGCCCTGCTACGACCAGCAGGCCCTGATGCGCCGCTATGATGTCATTGCCGAGATCTGCGACTACATGCTGGAACTGGGCTGGGGCCCCTACCAGAACGACCACGAGGACGCCAACGGCCAGTTCGAGATGAACTGGAACTTCGACGACTGCCTCATCACGGCCGATCGGCACTCCTTCTTCAAGTTCATGGTGCGCTCGGTCGCCGAGAAGCACGGCCTGCGCGCCACCTTCATGCCCAAGCCCTTCATGGGGCTGACCGGCTCGGGCTGCCATGCCCATATCTCGGTGTGGGACGAGACCGGCAAGGTCAACATGTTCTACGACAACAAGGACGAGATGGGCCTGTCGCGGCAGGGCTATCACTTCCTCGGCGGCATCATGAAGCATGCCGAAAGCCTGTCGGCGATCACCAATCCGACGGTGAATTCCTACAAGCGCATCAACGCCCCCCGCACCATCTCGGGCGCGACCTGGGCCCCGAATTCGGTGACCTGGACCGGCAACAACCGCACCCACATGGTGCGCGTGCCCGGCAAGGGCCGCTTCGAGCTGCGCCTGCCCGACGGCGCCGCCAACCCCTATCTGATGCAGGCCGTGATCGTCGCCGCCGGCCTCGACGGCATCCATTCCAAGGCCGATCCCGGCAAGCGCTACGACATCGACATGTATCAGATGGGCCATACTGTGACGGACGCGCCCAAGCTGCCGCTGAACCTGCTCGATGCCCTGCGCAACTTCGACGCGGACGAGTCACTGAAGGCCGCTTTGGGCAATGACTTTTCGGCTGCCTATCTCAAGCTCAAGCGTCAGGAATGGAACAGCTACGCCAGCCATCTGACCCAGTGGGAACGTGACCACACGCTCGACATCTGATCGCTGCGGACAGGCCAGAAAGATCAAGGGGCGCCGGAGCCATCCGGCGCCTTTCTTTTTTGGAATCGCCCACAGAGGCTTGTGCTGCCCCTCACCCTTACCCTCGCCCCGCTCCTTGCGGGGAGAGGGTAAGGGTGAGGGTGAGGGGCAGTGCCACCGCATAAGCCCATGGCGGTGCCACCACCGCCCTCTTCCGAACGGTGTTCTCACCCCTGCAGAAACGCGGCCTGTTCCGTGGCTTCGCGCGCAATTTCCTGCAGCAGCACCCCGGCCCGATACAGCTCGCGCGAGGCGTGGTTGTCCGCCCGCCGAGCCTGCCGAAGCAGACGCGCTGCTGCCTGCCGGGCAGCCCGGGCCAGGGCCTGCGGATCGGCTGAAGCCAGACGGCGCAGTACGGAGCGAATTGGTCGCATGGCGGCCTTCTGGGTCTTGGCCAGACTGTCGAGGTCCATGGCGGCCGCGCCGATGGTCAGCGCCGCCAGCATGCCGGCCATGTCCTGGTCCATCACGGCGGCGGGCAGGGCTTTTTCAGCGGCAAGCTGCCGGCCGAAGCGGTCCGCGGTCCGGCTGAACCATTCCACCGAGGTCCAGATCCCCGGGGTGCTGCCGATCAAGGCGAGATCGCGCCGTATGGCCCGGTGCAGGCGGCGTCGCGTCGCCTGGACATTCGGCGGGAACAGCAAGGCGAAGGCGAGCGTGCCGCAGGCGATGCCGGCCAGCAGCGTCAGGCTGCCATTGAAGAAGCCGGCAGCCTCGGTGCGCACGTCGTTGCTCGGCCCCACCAGGTCCCAGAAGAAGATGGCAAAGCTAGCGGCGGGGGCCGCGGTGCGTGGATGGCGCATGGCGATCCCGGCAGGAAGCATGAACAGGCTGATCACGACGGCGAGCAGAGGGAAGCCGGAGATCATCGGGATCAGCGCGAAATTGCAGATGGCGCTCGCGGCAAAGGCCCAGCCGGTGCCTTTCAGGAAACCGAGGCCGGCGGCGACGGGATTGTCCCGCGTGGCGAACAGGGCGCAGACCACGCTGACGATGGTGACGAAGCCCGAGCCCGTCGGCGCTGCCGTCAGGATCCAGGCGGCGGAGGCCAGCAGGACGGCAGCGATGGCGCGGATGCCGTTATGCAGCGCGGCCGTCAAGTCGATGTGGAAGGCGAAGTCTAGGCGCGAGGGCGGTGGCGTTGGCCGCGCCAGGAGAGCCTGGCGCATCAAGGCCGTCTGCAGGGAAGAGAGCAGCGCGTCGAGCCGGTCATGCA
Source organism: Labrys neptuniae (assembly GCF_040797145.1). Taxonomy (NCBI): domain Bacteria; kingdom Pseudomonadati; phylum Pseudomonadota; class Alphaproteobacteria; order Hyphomicrobiales; family Xanthobacteraceae; genus Labrys; species Labrys neptuniae. Next base: position 729,672 of record NZ_JBFNQD010000002.1, read on the forward strand.
GGAACGACCGCTCGTTCCCGTGTTCGCCATGGTCACCAGGGCAGGCCGCATCCAGGCGCTCACGCAAGGCGACGATTGTCGCCTGCTCGTTGGTGTTGCCATTGGCGACAGCTTGCAGCACTCCCGCGCTCTCGGCCAGCAACGCATCTTCCCCGCTGTCCCGTCGGGCCAGATAGTCACGCAGGCTGTGCGCGGCGGCGAGCTGGGCCAGGGTTGCGCTCGCGGCGGCGCGGACATGTCCGAGGGCGCCGCGCGCGACGGTGGAGGCGGACGCGGCATATTCGGCCGTGGTGTCCAGGGCGAGGGCCTTGGCGAACAGGCGCTGCAGCGCCGGGGTCGCCGCCGCTTCTCCGCCGAGGGCACGGGCGCAGATGCCGGCGGCTTGCCGGATATAGGCGCCCAGGCCGGCGCGGACATCGTCCAGGGGGCGGGAGGGGGCAAGGATGGCGCTCAGCGTTGCCTCCACCCCGATACCGAGCAGGATATAGATGAGACGCGCCTCGGCGACGTCGAAGATCTGCGAGGGGGTGGCCGCCGCATCCAGGGTGATGATCGCCGCGGTATAGCCGGCGAGCACCGCGCCATAGGCCCGGAAATTCCGCAGCGCCGTGGCGACGCCGGTGCATAGCCCGATCCAGATAGCGAGGGCGCAGAGCAGCAATTCCGGCGCCTGGGCGAACAAGGCCGTGAGGGTGACGGCGATACCCGTTCCCGCGAAGGTGCCGATAACGCGATAACGCGCCTTCGACAGCGTCATGCCACGGTTGCCCTGGGCGACGATCCAAACCGTCATCGCCGCCCATTTCGGGCTGTCCAGATTGATCAGGAAGGCGATGTAGAGCGCGATCAGCGAGGCGGCTGTCGTCCGCAAGGCGAAGGCGATGCCTCTCCAGCTGGTGCCGGGCGGCGCCTGGGTCAGCCGAGTCCAGAAGGGCGTCGGCCCATGCGTGGACGTGGACAGGGCGGTCATGCAGGCGCTTATAGCGCCAGGACGGGAATGGAATAACTATGGCTATTTGGCAAAAACTATTGCTGAATATGGAATAATACCGAGAGTCATTTTCAACGTCTCTCGGTTCCTTCTGGTGGTTTTCGCCAACTCTTTGATTTGGTGTCGAAAAACGCCAGGTGTCCAAGCCGGGAATGCGTAAGCATTTTCGAGGCTTGGCATGATTCCATCGGAGTGCCGATTGCACAATCTCCAGAGTCTTTGGATCTTCCTGCGCGTGGTCGAAAGGGGCGGTTTCACCGCCGCGGCGAGCCAGCTCGGCCTGCCGCTGAGCACGGTGAGCCGGCGCGTCACGGCGCTCGAGGAGGATCTCGGCGTGCGCCTGCTCAACCGGACGACGAGGCGCGTGTCGCTCACCGAAGCCGGGCGCGATTTTTACGAACGCTGCAGCCTCGCCGAGGAGATCCTGGAGGAAGCCGATCTGTCGGTCCGCGCCTTGAGGACAGAGCCGGAGGGCACGCTGCGCCTCCTGGTTCCCTATGCCCTCGGCCTGATCGCGCTGGAACCGGCTCTGGAGGAGTTCCGCCGCCGCTATCCCAGGATCAGGCTGGCGCTGACCTTCGACAACCATCCGCTCGATCTGGTGGAGCATGGCTTCGACGTGGCGCTGCGGACGGGCGTGCTGCCCGATTCCAGCTATGTGGCCCGGCGCCTGGGGCGATCGCGGGCGCGCCTGCTTGCGAGCCCCTCTTATCTCGAGCGCGCCGGGCGCCCTGCCTCGCCGCAGGAGCTTTCCAATCATGCCGTGTTGGCGCATGGGCCGGGAGAGTTCCTGACCACCTGGCGGCTGAGAAGCAAGGCCGGGGCCGAAGTCGAGGTCGCCGTCCGCCCGATCCTGATGTCGAACGAATCCGACACCATCATCCGCCAGATGCTCAAGGGAGCCGGCATTGCCCTGGTGTCCACCCGGCTGATGGCCAACCGGGCTGGAGACCAGCCCTTCGAGATCGTCCTGCCGGACTGGCACCGGGCCGAGGATGCCGAGGTCTGGGCGCTCTACTCCAAGCGCGCCACGCGTGATCGCAAGATCCGGGCCTTCGTGGAATTCGCGGCCGAGATCTTCGCGCCCTGGACGCGGGATCCGGACGAAGAGGCGGTCTGAAGGACACCCTTCAGCCCAGCAGCATGGTGGCGATCTCGAGCCAGAAAGCGGTCGTCACCACGGAAAAGGCGGTGGCGATGGTGATCTGGTTGGAAGCCAGGGATTGCTCCGTCTTGAGCTGGATCGCGATCAGATAGGAGTTTACGCCCGACGGCAGGCTCGCTGCGGCCACGGCCACCTTGGCCGGGAAAGGCGGCAGGCCGAACAGCCAGGCGGCGGCGAGGGCGACGGCCGGCATCAGCAGCAGTTTCAGGCCGGACAGGAGCAGAGCCGGCTTGAGATTGCCTGTCAGCCCGAACTTCTTCAGGCCGAGGCCCATGGCGAACAGGGCGATCGGCCCGGCCACGTCGGCGAGGGCGTCGACGAAGCGATTGGCGATAGCAGGCAGGGCAATGCCGCTTGCCCGCCAGGCGAGGCCGGCAAAGATGCCGATGATCAGGGGATTGGTGAGCAGCCTGCGCAGGAAGTCGTGAATGACCGCCAGGGGATGCAGCGGCTCCTGGCGCCGTGGCCCGAACCAGTGGAACAGCAGGATCGAGGCCATCAGCATGGTGGGCAGATGCACCGAGATGATCAGCGACAGGATTTCGAAGCCTTCATTGCCGAAGACGCCGAGCATGAAGGGAATGCCGAGCAGCACCAGATTGGAGAAGGCGGAAGAGACCCCGCCGATCACACCGGCCTGTCCGTCACGCTGGAACAGGCGGGTGATCGCCAGGTGGCCGGCGATCCAGGCCACGATGACGGCGGTGAAATAGGTGGCCCATAACTGCCAGGGCGCCGAGCCGTGGAAACTGGAGGTGACCATGGTGCGGAACAGCAGCAGCGGCAGGGCCACGCGGACGGCGAAATCGGAAAGGGCGTCGCCGGTCGCTGCCTTGAGATAGCCGCTTGCCCCCGCACCATAACCGAGCGCGACCAGGCCGAAGACGAACAGCACGGTTTCGACCAGAGGTGACATCGGCTCCTTGGGGCGTTCGGGCAGGCCGCTTGTGCTGCCTCCTTATGCCCCAAGATCTCGCAATGCCTGGTGATTCCGTCAAATGGGAGATGTCGTGGGGGTCTCCTCGTGACAGGAAGCGGCGGCGAACTCTACCCTCCCCCTCCAGGGGAGGGTAAGGAGCATGCCCTCACACCTGCCCGATGCGCCATTGATAGGGCGGCGGCGTGCCGTTGACGGCGAAGTCCCCGATGATGCGATCCTTGTAGATGCGGGGATTGTGCGAGGAGAGGGTACGCGCATTGCGCCAGTGGCGGTCGAGGGCGGCGGAGCGCTGCGTGGCGGAAGCGCCGAGGGCGTCGAACACGATGGTGGAAGCTTCGAGGATCAGGGTGGTGACCACGGTCTGGGCCTGCGCCACCTCGAGCTCGGCGACGGCATTGGCCGCTTCCTCCGCCGCCGCGTCGCCGGCAAAGCGGGTGTCGAAGGCGTGCTGCACGGCCTCGGCGGCCTTGAGCACGATGGCACTGGCGCAATAGGCTGCGCCGCGGATCCGGCCGACCACCTGCAGCACCTGGGCATCCTCGCTGGGGCGCGGGGAGGGGGCGTTGGAATAGCTGCGGCGGCGGGCCTTCACCGCCTTGGCGACGTCGTCGCTGGCGGCGCGCCCGATGCCGGCGAGCGTTGCCAGATGCACCAGCTGGTAGAAGGCGGCCGAATATTTGAAGCGGTCGTCATCGATGACGACATCGGCGGGGTCGACAGGTGTATCGGTGAAGGTGGTGGTGCCGCTGGCGGTGAGGATCTGGCCGAAGCCGTCCCAGTCGTCGATCACGTCGACGCCCGGCGCATGGCGGGCGACCGTCGCCGAAAGCGACTGGCCCTCCTCGCCGCTGGCGCCGATGTCGATCCAGTCGGCGAAGAGGGAACCGGTCGTGTAATATTTGGCGCCCGTGACGGAGGCGGCCTTGCCGTCCCCAAGCTTCACGATGGTGGAGAAGGCGGCCTGCCTTGCTTCACCGATCTCCGTCCAGGCGCTGCCGGTGATCTCGCCCCGGGAGAGGCGCGGCAGCCAACGGTCGCGGCGATCCTGCGCGCGGGCATTGACGATGTCCTCGGCGAAACCGAAATGGGCGCGCAGGGCCTGCGTGACGTTGGAATCGGCGTGGGACAATTCGATCAGGAGGGCGAAGAGCTGCGGCAGGCTGGCACCGAAGCCGCCGTCCTTTTCCGGCACGCGCAAGGCGCCGAAGCGGGCATCCTTGAGCCAGCCGATCGGCTCATGCGGCAAGGTGCGATTGAGCTCCCGTTCGACGGCACCCGCGCGGATGCGATCGAAGACGGGGCGGAAGGTGGCGGCGAGGTCGTTGTAATTATGTCCCGGCCCGCTGCCCCAGCCTGCCGCCACTGTCGATGCCTTCTGTGTCATCTATCTGATTCTCTTGGGTTTTATCGAGTGACTCGACGCCTGGACGACGGCCTTTCCGGCCCGCAGCGGCGTCGATTCCATTCATTTTGTATATATTCTCTATAAAAATACTAGACATTTAGTTTGCAGAACGTTTTCATAGGAACAGTCCGACGCGGTAGCCGGGTGCGGCCTCGCCGCTGTTTCAGAGCCGCGGCACCGACGCTGTTTCAGATGTGGAGATTGGAATGCCCCGCCAAATACGCTTCAACGCCTTCGATATGAATTGCGTGGGCCATCAATCGCCGGGCCTGTGGGCGCATCCGCGCGACAAATCGTGGAAATACAAGGATCTCGACTACTGGCAGGATCTGGCGCGGACGCTGGAGAAGGGCATCTTCGACGGCATCTTCATCGCCGATGTCATCGGCTATTACGACGTCTACAAGGGCTCGAACTACCACGCCATCCAACAGGCCGCGCAGATCCCGGTCAACGACCCCCTGCAGCTGGCGGCCCCGATCGCGCTGGCCACCGAGCATCTGGGCATCGGCATCACCGCATCGACCTCCTTCGAGCATCCCTATACCTTCGCCCGGCGCCTCGCCACGGCCGATCATCACAGCAAGGGCCGCGTCGGCTGGAACATCGTCACCTCCTATCTGGAGAGCGGCGCCAAGAACATCAGCCAGGGCGGCCTGCGCCAGCACAACAACCGCTACGAAGTCGCCAGCGAATATGTCGAGGTGCTCTACAAGCTCCTGGAAGGCTCCTGGGAGGAAGGGGCGGTGCGGCGAGACCGCGAGAACCGCATCTTCACCGATCCCGACAAGGTCCATGAGATCGGCCACAAGGGCAAATATTTCGAGGTGCCCGGCTACCAGCTTACCGAACCCTCGCCGCAGCGCACGCCGGTGCTCTACCAGGCCGGTGCCTCCGGGCCGGGCAAGGCCTTTGCCGCCGGTCACGCCGAATGCGTCTTCGTAGCGGCACCGACCAAGTCGCTGCTGAAGGCCTATGTCGCCGATATCCGCCGCCAGGCCGCCGCCGCCGGCCGTGATCCGCGCAAGATCCTGATCTACAACCTCACCACGGTGATCGTCGACGAGACCGAGGCCAAGGCGCAGGCCAAGTTCAAGGACTATCAGTCCTATACCTCCTATGACGGCTCGCTGGTCTTCCTCTCCGGCTGGAGCGGCATCGATTTCGGCCAATATGCGCCCAGCGATCCGATCAAGAAGGTCGAGACCAATGCCATCATCTCGGTGGTCGAGCATTTCGCCGGCGAGGACAAGACCTGGACCATGGAGGAACTGGCACGCTGGGGCGGCATTGGTGGCCTCGGCCCGGTTTTCGTCGGCTCGGCTTCCCATATCGCCGACACGCTGCAGGAATGGGTCGAGGAGACCGATGTCGACGGCTTCAACCTCGCCTATGCGGTAACGCCCGAGAGCTTCGAGGACGCCGTCGGCTATCTCGTGCCGGAATTGCAGAAGCGCGGGGCCTATCCCACCGCCTACAAGCCGGGCACGCTGCGCGAAAAACTGTTCGGCGAAGGCCCCTATCTGCCGGCGAGCCATCCCGCCCACGCCTATCGCGACATCGAGGCGGTGAAGCGCCGCGAGGCGGCCGAACGCGAGGCCGGTGTCTCGCGCCTCGCCGCCGGACGGTGATACCGATGCCGGCGCCTCTCCTGCAGCTTCACGACGTCTCCTTGTCCTTCAAGGGCGTCAGCGCCTTGAGCCGGCTGAGCTTTTCGGTCGAGCAGGGGGAGATTTGCGCGCTGATCGGACCCAACGGCGCCGGCAAGAGCTCCCTTCTCAATGTGATCAATGGCGTCTACCGGGCCGACGACGGCGATGTCGTCTTCGACGGCGCCAGGTTCGAGGCGATCCATCCCTACAAGGCAGCCCATCTCGGCATCGGCAGGACCTTCCAGCACAACGCCCTCTTCGACAGGTTGAGCGTCGTCGAGAACGTCAAGGCGGGGTTGGCGCGCTGGGGCCGCGCGAGTTTCGTGGAGAACATCTTCCGGGTGGGGCGGGATGCCGCGGAACGCTGGCGCTTCGAAGCGCGCACGCACGAGATTCTCGGCTTTCTCGGCCTGGAGCGCCATGCCAACACGGTCGTGTCCACGCTGCCCTATGGCCTGCAGAAACGCGTCGACCTCGCTCGTGCATTGGCGGCCTGGCCGAAACTGCTGCTCCTGGACGAGCCCATGGCCGGCATGAACCAGGAGGAAAAGCAGGCGATGAGCCGCCTCATCGCCGATGTGAACGGCAAGCTGGGCACCACCATCGTGCTGATCGAACACGATATCGGCATCGTGATGGGCCTCGCCCACCACGTCGTCGTGCTCGATTACGGCCGCAAGGTCGGCGACGGCACGCCCGATGCCGTACGCGAGAATCCCGATGTCATCGCCGCCTATCTCGGCACGGTTCACTGAGGGATCGTCATGGCCTTTTTCCTCGAAACCCTGATCGGTGGCCTCCTCGCCGGTGTGATGTACGGCCTGGTCGCCATCGGCTTCGTGCTGATCTACAAGGCTTCCGGCGTCTTCAATTTTGCTCAGGGCGCCATGCTGCTGTTCGCTACCCTCACTTTCGTGACGCTGGTCGAGCGCGAGGTGCCGTTCTGGGCCGCGATCCTACTGACCGTCGCGGTGATGGTTTTCGGTGCGGTCCTGATCGAGCGCCTCGTCCTGCGCCCCCTGGTCAATCGCGATGCGCTGACCCTGTTCATGGCGACCCTCGGCCTCACCTTCGTGATCGAGGGGCTGGCGCAATTGCTGATGGGCTCGGACGTGCACATGCTCGATCTCGGCATCGACGACGTGCCGATCTCGGTCGCGGGCCTCTCGATCAGCCAGTTCGATCTCTTCGTCTCCGGCGGCGCCCTCGTCCTGGTGGTGGTGCTTTCCATCCTGTTCGACCGCACCCGCATGGGCATTTCGCTCCGGGCCGTCGCCGACGACACGCTCGCCGCCCAGTCGATCGGCATCCGCCTGCCGACGATCTGGCGCATCGTCTGGAGCGTGGCCGGCATCGTCGCTCTGGTTGCCGGCCTGGTCTGGGGTGCCCGCCAGGGTGTGCAATATTCGCTGTCGCTGGTGACGTTGAAGGCCCTGCCGGTGCTGATCATCGGTGGTTTCTCCTCCGTGCCGGGCGCCATCGTCGGCGGCCTCCTGGTCGGCGCCGCAGAAGCCCTGGTGGACATCTATCTGGGGCCGCTGCTGCAGGGCAGCGTGTCGACCTGGTTCGCCTATATCCTCGCCGTGGCCTTCCTGCTGGTGCGTCCGGCCGGGCTGTTCGGTGACCGCGCCATCGAAAGGGTCTAGCGATGTCCCTCCTATCGCAATCCGGCGAAGGCCTCGTCCTGTCGCAGGGCCGCAGCCTCAATCCCCGCTTCTTCGCCGTCGCCGCCTCGCTGGCGGTAAGTTTGGTGGTCGTGCCCCTCATCGCCAGCGACTACTGGCTTTCCTCCATCATCATCCCCACCCTGGTGATGGGCGTGGCCGGCCTCGGCCTCAACCTCCTGATGGGCTATACCGGGCTGGTGTCGCTCGGCTCGGCCGCCTTCATGTCGGTCGGCGCCTTTGCGAGCTACAATCTCCTGCTTCGCGCGCCGTTCCTGCCGCTGCCGGTGGTGCTGGTGCTGGCAGGCCTGATCGCGGCGGCGGCGGGCATCGTCTTCGGCCTGCCGAGCCTGCGCATCAAGGGTTTCTATCTCGGGGCCTCGACGCTCGGCGCCCAGTTCTTCTTCGAATGGCTGTTCACCAATTACAACTGGTTTTCGAACGGTAGCCAGTCCCTCACCATCTCGGCGCCGCGGCTGCAATTCCTCGGCCATGACCTCACCTCGGCGACGGGGCGCTATCTCCTGGTGGCGGTGACGGCGGCCGCGCTGATCGCCTTTGCCTACGCGGTGGTCAAAAGCCGCGTCGGACGCGAGTGGATGGCGATCCGCGACATGGACACGGCCGCCTCCGTGATCGGCATCCATGTCGCCAGTCGCAAGCTCCTCGCCTTTGCCATCAGTTCCTTCGTCTGCGGCATTGCCGGCGCGCTCTGGGCCTTCGGCTATCTCGGCACCGCAGATGCCCATGCCTTCAACCTGGACAAGTCCTTCCAGGTGCTGTTCATCGTGCTGATCGGCGGCACCGCCACCCTGGCCGGCAATTTCCTCGGCGCGGCCTTCATCGTGCTGATGCCGATCCTGCTCGACCGCCTCGCCCCGCTCACCGGCCTGCAGTTCCTGGCCGACCAGGGGGCGCTCGCCAATATCCAGCACATCATCTTTGGCGTGATCATCATCGCGCTGCTGATCAAGGAGCCCGACGGTCTCGCACGCCTAGTGAGGCGGATCCGCCTGCCGCGGCGGCGGCCGGCAGCCGCCGCTACCGGGGACTGAACAAACCTCCCACCCTCTGCATCCCGAAAAGCGGACGTCATTTCCGCCGACGGGAGAGCTGCGCCCTCGAACATCCCAACCGAATGGAGACGAACCGGATGTCACCCTCCCTCATCAAGGCCCTCGCACTGGCGACCGGGCTCGGCTTTGCAGGCGTTGGCCTGGCCGCTCTTGCGGCCGCCGGCCCGGCCATGGCCCAGGACCACAAGAACGAGCAGCTCTATCCGCTCTTCACCTATCGTACCGGCCCCTACGCGCCCTCCTTCATCCCCTTCGGCGCCGGCAACCGGGACTATCTGACCTATATCAACGAGGTCGAAGGCGGGGTCGACGGCGTCAAGATCCTGATCCAGGAATGCGAGACGGCCTATACGATCGAGCGGGGCATCGAATGCTACGAACGCTACAAGAACGGCTATGACGGCGCGCCGACGGCGGCGATCTATCCCCATTCCAGCGGCCTGGACGTGGCGCTCACCGACAAGGCGCGCATCGACAAGGTGCCGATCGTCTCGCCGGGCGGCGGCCAGAACATCGCCACCGACGGGCGGGTCTTCCCCTATCAATATCCGCTGATCTTCGACTATTGGAGCGAAGCCCAGATCATCGTCGACTACATCGCCCAAAAATCCGGCGGCTACGACAAGCTCAAGGGCGTCAAGATCGCCACGCTCTATCATGACTCCGGCTATGGCCGTGACACGATCGAGCCGCTCGGCATTCTCGCCAAGAAATACGGCTTCACCGACATCCAGATCCCGGTGCCCCATCCCGGCGAGCAGCAGCAGGCGCAATGGCAGCAGATCCGCAGTGCGGGCGCCGACTGGGTGTTCCTGCGCGGCTGGGGCGTGATGACGCCGGTGGGCATCAAGACGGCGGCGCGCGTGGGCTTTCCGGCCGATCGCATCATCGGCGACATCTGGAGCGGCTCGGAGGACGATGCCCGCCCGGCCGGCAGCGCCGCCAAGGGCTATCTCGCCGTCTCGGTGTTTCCGCCCGGAACTGACTACGGCATCATCAAGACGCTGAAGGAGAAGATCGTCGACGCCGGCAAGAGCGATCTCAAGGACAAGAGCAAGTTCGGCACGGTCTACTACAATTACGGGGTGATCGAGGCGATCACCTTCGTGGAAGCCCTGCGCGTCGGGCACAAGAAGTTCGGCAACCGCCCCCTCACCGCCGAGGAAGGCCGCTGGGCCCTGGAAAACCTCAACATCGATGACAAGCGCATCGCCGAACTGGGCGCCCAGGGCCTGATCTCGCCGTTGAAGACCTCGCCGGCGAACCACAAGGGCGAGACCGTCGCGGCCAAGATCATCCAGTGGGACGGCAAGTCGTGGACCACGCTGACCGACTGGATCAAGGCCGATGCCTCGCTCTTTGCCGAGACCATCCGCGCCAAGGCGGCCGCCTATGCCCAGGAGAAGGGCATCACGCCGGTGGCCCAGACCAACTGAGCGGGGCCGGAGCAGCTAGCTGAAGCGCAATGAGGAGGGATGTGCGAGATGGTGAGGTTGACGAAGGAGCGCGACGCTCGCGCCCCCTCGCCCCGCTTGCGGGGAGAGGATAGAGGTGAGGGGCAGCGTGCTTCTCAATTTTGTACCCGGCGTGCTGCCCCTCATCCTTACCTTCTCCCCGTGAGAACGGGGCGAAGGGGCGGTCGGCGTTGCGCTCTTCGCCACTGGGCCGTGCTTCCTGGCGAACTCCGGCTAGAGAGCACATTCTCCGGCAAAACGCTCTTGGAGGTGGTCCGATGAGCGAACCATCGGCCGTGCCGCGCACGAACGCCTTCCTCGATGTCGCCGGCATCGAGGTGCATTACCAGGCGATCCTGGCTGTCAGGGACGTGTCCCTCTCCGTCGATGATGGCGCTGTGGTCGCGCTGCTCGGTGCCAATGGCGCGGGCAAATCGACCACGCTGAAGGCGATCTCCAACCTGCTCGGCCCGGAGCGGGGTACCGTCACGCGCGGCAGTATCTCCTGGCGGGGCGAGCCGATCAGCCGCCTGACCCCCGCCGTCCTGGTGGCGCGGGGCGTGGTGCAGGTGCTGGAGGGGCGCCATTGCTTTGCCCAGCTCACCATCGAGGAGAATCTTCTCTCCGGCGCCTTCCTGCGTCGCCCAGGCCGGCGGCAGATCGCGCAGGATCTCGAGCAGATCTATGCCTGGTTCCCGCGCCTGAAGCATAAGCGCCGCACCAAGGCGGGCCTGACCTCGGGCGGCGAGCAGCAGATGGCCGCCATCGGGCGGGCCTTGATGACCAAGCCCAGGCTGGTACTGCTCGACGAGCCTTCGATGGGCCTCGCACCGATCGTGGTGCAGGAGATCTTCGAGATCATCCGCACCCTCAATCGCGAACAGGGCGTGAGCTTCCTGGTGGCCGAACAGAATGCCGCACTGGCGCTGCGCCATGCCGATTACGGCTATATTCTCGAAAACGGCCGTGTCGCCGCTGCGGGGCCGGCCGCCGACCTCGCGGCACGCGAGGATGTGAAGGCCTTCTATCTCGGCGGGGCCCGGTAAAACCTTGAATATTCCTGGGACCGCCAGCATCCTGCTGGCTCTTTCTACCTTCAGGCGCGATGGTTCCAACAGCCGGCAGGATGCTGGCGGTCCCAGGCTCACCTCGCCGTCCTCCCACTCGTCAGACCATTACTCATCTACCGCTTGACACCCCGCCGAAAACTTGGCCTAACTGGTCTGCTGGCTGGTCCAGTAGATCAGATGCCGAGCGTCGTTTCCAAGCGCCACTCCGATGAACCTGCCCACTGCCCTTTCGGTGTTCGAACGCGTGCCCGAGCTGCGCCACGGCGTTGTCAGGCGCAATGTGCGTGAACTCGTCGCCGACAAGCTCGCCTCCCTGATCGCGGCGGGCATGCTGCAGGTCGGCGAGGCCTTGCCGAGCGAGCGCGATCTTGCCGTGGCCCTGCAGGTCAGCCGCGAGACGGTGCGTGGGGCCCTGCAGATTCTGGCCGCGCGCGACATCATTGCCATTTCGCAAGGGGCCCGCACCCGCGTGCTCAGCGCCGAGGTCGGTTCGCTGGCGATCGGCGCGCGCGAGCCGAAACTGATCAACAGCTACGACATCGAGGCCATCCATGCCGCCCGCCTGCTGGTCGAGCGCCCGGTGGTCGAGGAGGCGGCGCGGCGCATCGATGACGAGACGCTCGCCATGCTCGACGCCTCGCTGCAAACGCAGCGCGAGGCCCTCGACGATCCCGTCCGCTTCCTGATCTGCGATCGCGAGTTCCATGCCGCGATCTACCGGTCCTGCGGCAACGACCTCCTCGCCGACTTCGTCGTCGATCTCTATTTCTATGCCATGGCGCATCGACGCAAGGCCGTGTCGCGGCCGGGTGCGATCGCCCAGAGCTGCCAGGACCATGCCGCCATCCTGGCAGGGTTGCATGCCCGGGATCCCCGGGCCGTCGTCGAGGCCTTCGGCATTCATCTCGACAGGATCTATGCCAGCACGCGCTCCATCCTCGAGGAGGAGGCTGTGTTGCCGCATACGTGAAACGGGCCTGAGAAAGAAGGCCCGCTTTCCAAGACAAAGAGCCTGTAATGGCCGGAAAAGAACCGTTGGAGCCGCCCGAGGGCGGGAGGGAGGATACTATGAAGAGAAGAACGTTCCTGCAGCTTGCGGCCGGCGCCGCCTTGGCCGGTACCGGCAGCCTCGGCTTCCAACCGGCAAGGGCCGCCGGCAAGGATATCGTCTATCTGACGCCGGGCCTCGACCTGCCGTTCTGGCGCTATCTCGCCAAGGGCGTCGAATCCGCCGCCAAGGCCAAGGGCTACGGTTTCCAGGCGCTCGATTCCCACAACAGCCCGCAGACGCAGTTGCAGAACGCCCAGGATTCGATCGCCAAGGGCGTGGCGGGCATCGTGATCTCGCCGACCGATTCCTCCACCGCGCCGAGCGTGCTGGCGCTGGCCGCCAAGGCGGGGATCCCGGTGGTGATCGGCGATATCGGCACCAATAGCGGCGACTACGCCTCCTTCATCATCTCCAACAATTATGACGGCGCCAAGGGCGTGGGCGAGGCGCTGGCTGCCGCGCTCAAGGCCAAGGGGTGGGAGGGCGGCTCGGTCGGCCTCATCACCATCTCGCAGGCCCGCAAGAACGGCCAGGCCCGCACCAAGGGTTTCCGGGACGGCCTTGCAGCCGGCGGCTGGACCGGCAAGGAGGCGGGGCTGCAGCAAATGCAATCCTATACGACGGACGAGACCTTCAAGTTCACCCAGGACATGCTGACCGCCAATCCGGACATGCGCGGCCTGTTCATCCAGACCGACCAGCCGGCCCTGGGCGCCCTGCGCGCCATCAAGGCGGCACGTCGCGGTTCGGACCTGCTGGTCGCGGCCTTCGACGGCATCCCGGAATTCGTCGATCTCCTCAAGTCCAAGCAGATCGTCGCCTCCGGCATGCAGCAGCCCTATCTGATGGGCCAGAAGTCGGGCGAGGCCCTGCTGGCTAAGCTCGCCGGCGGCACGGTGGAGAAGGAAGTCTCGGTGCCGATCCTGGTGGTGACCAGCGAGAATATCGACAAGGAGCTGCCCATCGTGAAGGAGACGGTGTTCGCCAACGAGATGAAGTGAGCATGCTGGGACCGCCGGCTTCCAGCCGGCACTTCCTCACCGTTAAATGCGGTGTTTCCAAGAGCCGGCTTGGAAGCCAGCGGTCCCAGGAACCAACGCCATCCAGGAGCCTTTCTTGCCTGCTATCGAACCCCTGCTGGTCGCCACCGGCGTCGCCAAGACCTTCGACCGCACCCGCGCTCTGGCGGGGGCCGGCTTCGAGCTGCGCGCCGGCGAAGTCCATGGCCTGCTTGGTGCCAATGGCGCCGGCAAGTCGACCCTGTCCAAGGTGATTTCAGGCCATGTCAGGCCGGACGAGGGCGATCTCGTCTATCGCGGCCGCTCCGTGCGGCTGCGTTCCACCCGTGACGCGCTCGATATCGGCATCGCCATCGTGATGCAGGAGACGAGCCTGGTGCCGGACCTCAGCGTCGCCGAGAACATCTTCCTGCCCGAACTCGGCCGGCCGGGGCGCTTGTCCTATTCGGCGCTGCATCGACGCGGGGCCGAATTGCTCTCGGTGCTCGGCCAGGGCGATGCCCTGCCCCTCGACGTCGAGGTGCGACGCCTGTCGGCGGCCCAGCGCCAGCTCGTCGAGATCGCCAAGGCACTCGGCGTCAACGCCAAGCTGATCATTTTCGACGAACCCACCTCGTCACTGAGCCCGAGCGAGGTCGAGCGCCTGTTCGACATCATGGCGCGGCTCAGGGCGGATGGGCGCGGGCTCGTCTTCGTCTCGCATCGGCTCGAGGAAGTCTTCGCCATCACCGATCGCGTCACCATCATGCGCGAGGGGCGCACGGTGGCGGCTTCGCTCGCGACCGCCAGCCTGAGCCAGGCCGAACTCATCCGCCACATGGTCGGCCAGGATGTCGGCGCCATCTATGCGCGGGATGTGGACGGGACGGCCAAGGACGCGCCGATTGCCCTGGAGGTCAAGGGATTGGCGACGCCGCCCCTGGTCCGCAACGTTTCCTTCCAGGTCCGCCGCGGCGAGATCCTGGGGCTGGGCGGCCTGGTCGGCGCCGGGCGCTCGGAAACCGTGGAGGCCATTTTCGGCCTGAGGCCTCGCAGCGCCGGCACCATCCTCGTCGACGGCAAGCCGATCGATCCGCGCAAGCCGGCGCAGGCGGTGAGGGCCGGCATCGGCTTCGTGGCCGAGGACCGGCGCTCGCAGAACATCGTGCCCGACCTGTCGGTGAAGGAGAATCTGCTGCTCGCCCATCTCGGCGCACATCGGGGCTTCGGCGTCGGCTATCGCAGCCGCGAAAAGGCGGTCGATGCACTGCTCAAGAGCCTTGGCCTGCCGCCCGACCGCCTGCTCGACGCCAACATGCTCAACTTCTCGGGCGGCATGCAGCAGAAGATCATCATCGCGCGCTGGCTGCTGCTCGAACCGCGCGTGCTGATTCTCGACGAACCCACCAAGGGCGTCGATATCGGCACCCGCGCCTCGATCTATGCGATCCTGCGCGACATTGCCGCCAAGGGTGTCGCCGTCGTGGTGGTGTCGTCCGATTTCGAGGAATTGCTGGGGTTGTCGCACCGTATCGTCGTCATCAGCGACGGCACCAGCGTGGCCGACCTGCCTGCCGACCTGCTCGACGAGGAGAAGCTCACCTTGCTGGCGGCGCCGCGCACCTCGATGGCCCGCAATACCGAAGTCCTGCGCGGCCTGACGGGCGAATGCGGCGGCGCCGGCTTCTGGGCCCTGATCGACCAGGACCGCCTAATCTGCCTCAACCTCGTCACCGCCGACAAGGCGGCCGAGCCGGGCTTTGCAGCCGGTGAGGTGAAGCCGCTCTCCGCGACCCGCATCGCCGCGGCGCTGGCCGGGCGCGAACCCGTCTTCATGCCGGAGCCGGACGGCTCGCGCTCGACTTTGCTCCTGCCGATCGTCAGCCCCCGCGGGCACGATCTCGGCTGGGTCGGCCTCACGCTGCCGCAGGGCGCCGCCCTGCCATCCCCCGAAATCGTCCGCAGCCGTGTCGCCGAACTCGCTGCAACACTGTAGGCGGCCGATGCGACGATCGTGTTTTGAAACCACGACGCTTACCGCTCCCTCGCCCCGTACTTACGGGGAGAGGGTAAGGGTGAGGGGCGGCGTGGTGCGTGCAGATAGGGCTAAGCGTAGCCCCTCACCTCTATCCTCTCCCCGCAAGCGGGGCGAGGGGACTTCGGCGTGGTGCTTTGTCCTTCAAGGGTTCATCTCGCTCAGCCGTTCCATTCGTCCGTCCTTCACCACAAGTTCCGGGATCGCCATATGACCTCAACCACCTCTCCCGATCCCACGCGACGGCGTCTCGGCTGGCTGACGGGGCGGCTCGAAGTGCGCATGCTCGGCCTTGCCATCGTGCTGGCGGTCTGCCTGTCGCTGCTGTCGCCCTATTTCCTGACACGGTCGAACATCTTCAACATCCTCGACCAGTCGGTGGTGATCGGCATCGTTGCCGTCGGCATGACCTTCGTCATCCTGACCGGCGGCATCGATCTTTCGGTCGGGTCTGTCGCCGGCCTGACCGGCATTGTCCTGGGCCTGGCCGTGCAGCACTATCCGCCGGCCCTGGCCGTGGCGCTCGCCATCCTCAGTGGAGCCGGCATCGGCCTGATTTCGGGCGTCTTGATCGCCTATTTCGGGCTCGCGGCCTTCGTGGTGACGCTGGGCGTGATGGCGATCGGCCGCAGCCTCGCCTATATCCTCTCGGGCCAGACGGCCATCGCCTCGATCCCCGATTCCATGCAGGCCATCGTCTATACCGATGTCCTGGGCATTCCCTCCAACGTGCTGTTCCTGGCGCTGCTCTATCTCGTCGCCTGGGCCTATCTGACCTATACCAAGGGCGGGCGCACCATCTATGCCGTCGGCTCCAACAAGGAGGCGGCGCGGGCAGCGGGCCTCAGCGTGATGTTCTATTCCATCCTGCCCTATGTGATTTCGGGGGCGCTTTCGGCCGTGGCGATCACCTTCTCGATCGGCCAGATCCTCTCGGCCGATCCGCTGATGGGCAATGCCTGGGAGCTCGACGCCATTGCCGCCGTGGTGATCGGCGGTGCCAGCCTGTTCGGCGGGCGGGGCTCGATCATCGGCACGCTGATCGGCGTCCTGATCATGGTGATGATCCGCAACGGCCTCAATCTGATGGGCGTCTCGCCCTTCTGGCAGGGCTCGGCCATCGGCACCATCATCATCGTGGCGCTGCTGTTCGAGCGCCTGATCGGGCAACGGGCGGGACGGTGAGGGGACTTGAGAGCCTGGCTTGAGAATCGAGAGAACCTCGACCTTTGTCATCACCGGGCTTTGGCCCGGTGATCCAGCGGCCACAAGCTTGATACGTTGGGTATCTGGGTGCCCAGGACGAAGTCCGGGCATGACAAAATTGAGCATTTCTCGGCTTGCTGGGACTCTTCCATCAACCTCCTCAGAGGCGCCTCAAAGCGCCGTGCTTGAACGAGAGAAGCGGGTCCGAAGACCCGCCCCCCAAACTTAACCGAGGCTCTTGGCCAGCACCTGCGACAGGCGCTCGGCAAAGCCGGCCGGATCGGTGGGCACCGTGCCGTCGAGGATACGGGCCTCGTCGAGCAGCAGTCGCGTGGCGCTCTCGATGAAGGCGGTATCGCCGCCGGCCTCGCGCGCGGTGGCGAGGCGCGTCACCAGGGCGTGGCGCGGATTGATCTCCAGGATCGGCTTCTGCAGGGCGCCGTCGAGCTTGCCGGCGCTGGCCAGGATCTGCTCCATGCGCTTGTCCATGCCGTTATCGGGCGCCACCAGGCAGACTGCGCTGGAGGTCAGGCGCTCGGAGGCGCGCACGTCGGAAACGTCATCGCCCAGCGTGGTCTTGAGATAGGCGATGTAGGAGGCGATCGCCGCGCTCACTTCCGGGGTCTGCTCCTCCGGCTTTTCGGCGAGCGGGATCAGGTCGAGGTCGGCGGCGCCCTGCGTCACCGACTTGAAGGGCTTGCCTTCGAAGCCGAGTGCCGAGGTCACCCAGAAGCTGTCGACCGGATCGGAGAGCAGCAGCACCTCGATGCCACGAGCGCGGAAGCCCTCGATGTGGGGCGAGTTCTCCAGGCGCTTGGCATCGTCGCCGGCGAGATAATAGATCGCCGTCTGGTTGTCCTTGAGGCTGGCGATGTAGTCCTTGAGCGAACGCCATTCGCCGCCCGAAACCGTGCTCTTGAAGCGGGCGAGGCCGAGCAGGGCGTCGCGGCGCTCGAAGTCCTCGTAAAGGCCTTCCTTCAGGACAGAGCCGAAGTTCTCCCAGACCTTCGCATAGGCTGCGGCGTCCGAGGTGGCCAGCTTCTCGAGGTCTCCCAGCACGCGGCCGGTTGCCGCCTTGCGGATCGCCGTCAGCAGCGGGCTTTCCTGGATCATTTCGCGTGAGACGTTGAGCGGCAGGTCGGCGGAATCGATCAGGCCGCGCACGAAGCGCAGATAGCCGGGAAGCAGGTCGGCCTCGTCGGTGATCAGCACACGCCGCACATAGAGCTTCATGCGGCCCTTGCGCTGGGGGTCGAACAGGTCGAAGGGACGCGAGCCCGGCACGAAGGCCAGCATCGTGTATTCCTGCCGGCCTTCGGCGCGGAAGTGGATGGTAAGCGCTGGATCGTCGAACTGGCCGGCGACGCTGCGGTAGAAATCGGTGTAATCGGCCTCGGAAATATCCGACTTCGGGCGAGTCCACAGGGCTGCCCCATCCCCGATCTGCTGCGGCTCGGCATCCGGCTTGTCGGCGAGCAGGATCGGCACCGGCACATGGCCGGAATGGGTCTTGATCAGGTTTTCGATCGTATAGGTTTCGGCGTAGGACTTGGCGTCCTCCATCAGATGCAGCACCACCCGGGTGCCGCGGGCCGGAGCCTCGTCGAGGCTGGCCGGCGCCACCGAGTAGGAGCCCTTGCCGTCCGAACTCCAGACATTGGCGATATCGCTGCCGGCGCGGCGGGAGAACACCTCCACCTTGTCGGCGACCATGAAGGTCGAGTAGAAGCCGACGCCGAACTGGCCGATCAACTGGCTGCCTTCGGCCTGCTGGGCCGTTTCCAGTCGCTCGACGAAGGCCTTGGTGCCGGAGCGCGCGATGGTGCCGAGCGCCTCGATCATCTCCTCCGCGCTCATGCCGATGCCGTTGTCGGCGACCGTGATGCGCCTGGCCTCGGCATCGAGGGTGATGCGGATCACCCCCTTCTGGTCTTCTCCGAGCAAAGCGGGTTCGGACAGGGACTCATAGCGCAGCTTCTCGCAGGCATCGGCGGCGTTGGAGATCAATTCGCGCAGGAAGACATCCTTGTCGGAATAGACCGAGTGCACCATCAGATGCAGCAGCTTGGCGACGTCGGCCTCGAAGGTATGGCTCTGCGGCGCGGCACTATCCGGGCCGGCGCTTGCGGCTTCAGCGCTCATGAAAACTCACTCTTGCTTGATGATCGTCTTGGGACAGGGTGGCGGGAACGCCGCTGCACAGATGGACAATCTCGGCGAGGGATTCAAGAGCAGGCTTGCATCTGCGGGGGCGCGGACGTCTCGTCCGCTCCCGGAAACGCGGCGCTCACGGGAGAGGAAGAACCGCCGTCGCGACGATCGGCAAAGCCGATTGCGCGGCCACGTCCGCGCACCCGGAGATCGGCGCAAAAAGAAAGGCCGGTTCCAGAGGAGCCGGCCTGCACTTCTTGGGTCATCTAACGCCACCTCGGCGGACCCGGTCCGACAAAGTCGGGGGGCTGGGGGGCTGAGGTTTCCGGCTTACGCCGGACCGGGTGCCGAGGTAACGAGAAGAAAAGTCGCGCTGGGCTGGGGCGGCCCCTTGGCTGGATTGCGGCAAAGTCGTGACTTTTGGTGAAGTTATATTTCCGGTGTGCGCTGCAGCAAACAACCTGCCGGGAGGCCTGCAATCCACGCACGAAAATGCCGCCGCTGCAGGGCCAGCGGGGCCTGACGAAATGGGGATTGGGGAAGGGGGGGCGGATGTCGCCTGTTATCGCCGCTGCTGCTTCGACGCCGCAGGCTGGGCGTCGTTTGCCTTCAGGCTTCCTCGCCGAACTTGTCGGCCAACAGGGCTTCCAGGGCGTCCATGCAAGCCTGGGCATCATGGCCGGCAGTCTCGACCACGATGGTGGTGCCACGGGCTGCGGCCAGCATCATCAGGCCCATGATCGACTGGCCACCGACCGTTTCGCCGCACCGCGTCACCTTGACGGTGGCATCGAAGCCTTCGGCCGTCTGCACGAATTTCGCCGAGGCGCGGGCGTGCAGGCCCTTGAGATTGATGATGGGGAGGATGCGTACGATACCGCCGTCCATGGTGGGGATGGGAGCCGCTTCCGGTTCTTCGCAGGCTTGCTCGTCGGTGCTGCCGGTTTGCATCTGCTGCTTGTGCATCGAGGAGGTCTCCGCCTGCATCTGCACCGGGGTGCACCCGCTTGGGGCACTGCTGCCCCAACATTTGGCCCAAGGATTGCTGAATGCGAGCGGTACCGCAAGAGCCGCCTCGGCAAGTTTCTGGCCGTGACCAGCATAGTTGAATGAACGTCGAATCATTGGCCTGACAACACACGACTGGCAATATTGATATATTTCCTGCCAGCCTCTTGGGCGCGCGTGACTGCCTCGGCGAGGGGAACCTCGCTGCGCAGCCGCGCCAGTTTGACGAGCATGGGAAGGTTGATGCCGGCCACGACCTCGATGGAGGGGCCGCTCATCACGGAAATCGCCAGATTTGAAGGTGTTCCTCCGAACATATCCGTGAGAACCGCCACGCCGGAGCCGTCTTCGACCCGGCCGATGGCATCGATGATGTCGCGGCGGCGCTGCTCGACATCGTCTTCGGGGCCGATATCGATGGCCTCGACATTACGTTGCGGCCCTACGACGTGCTCGAGAGCCGACAGGAACTCGGTCGCCAGATGACCATGCGTGACAAGCACCATGCCGATCATAGGATGATCCGCATTGAATCTTTCCGGTCGCCGTCGCGATCGCGACAACAATCCAGGTCCGTTTCGCTTTCGCGCCACCCGGTGTTGAGCAAAATGAGACGACGCCTCCGCAACGCACGGCCAGGATGCCCTTCGGACAACCTGCAACCCGTAGCTCCGAGGCCTGATATTATTCCCGCGCTGCACAAAAACAAGCCTCTCTCCGGCTCACATTGTCGCAGTCTCGTCACATGAAGGCCATAGGCATCAACGTTTCGTTAACGCAGACTGGCGCGGACCGGGCCTGGAATCCGGTCAAACCGGCGGCAATTGCGGCAAGATGGCCTCAATCAGGGCGACAGCTGCCTGAAAATCGCGAGGAACCGGCAAATAGGGCAGGTCCACGCCTTCCAGCCTGATGTGCCGAATATTTTTGCTGGGGATGACGATCTCTGCGTCATCGTCGAGAATATCCACAACCAGGCCGACAGGTGCCGAGGGCTGCCAGTCGATCCGTTCGATGCCGGCATCCCGCAGGCCGCTGCTGCGTCGCTCGATCAGGCCGGCGATGGTTGATGGCACGGAGGCGATCAGCCTGCCCTCGACGGCTTCGAGATAGACGCGGTCATCTCCTACCAGGCGGGCCAGGCGGCCCTGGGCCGGCGCGGTCTCGATGAAATGCAGGGCCAGCCGGCTCTTGCCGGCGCCGGAGGCGCCACGCAGCAGAATGCCCCGCCCGTCGATGACGATGCAGGTGGCATGTACGGTGGGCGAGGTTGGCATGGCTTAGGCCTGCGCGGCCGGCAGGCGGGCGACGAAACGGGCGCCGAGCACCTTGTCGCCATCCTTGCGGTTCTCGACCCAGAGCTTGCCGCCATGGGCCTCGATGATCTGCTTGGAGATGGACAGGCCGAGGCCCGAATTCTGGCCGAAACCCTGTTCCTCGGGACGGTCGGTGTAGAAGCGCTCGAAGATCCGCTCGATGGCATGGTCCGGCACGCCCGGACCATCATCCTCCACCGCGATCTCGACGTCGTTCTTGTTCCGCCGCAATTCGACCCGCACCTCGCCGTCCCGGGGCGAGAAGGAGCGGGCATTGTCGACGAGATTGTTGATGACCTGGCCGAGCCTGGAATCATGGCCATTGATGAAAAGGGCTTGCGGCGGCAGGCCCGTGGGCATCGACAGGCGCACCTTGACCCCGTCCTCGCGCTCGACCGAGTTGAACACGCCGGTG
The DNA here is from genome assembly GCF_040797145.1 of Labrys neptuniae. Taxonomy (NCBI): domain Bacteria; kingdom Pseudomonadati; phylum Pseudomonadota; class Alphaproteobacteria; order Hyphomicrobiales; family Xanthobacteraceae; genus Labrys; species Labrys neptuniae. The sequence continues at coordinate 751,269 of NZ_JBFNQD010000002.1, forward strand.
AGGGCGGTGAGCAGCCTGGCGAGATCGACGGGCTCGGCGCCGGACCGCAACAGTTCGGCATCCAGGCGCGAGGCATCGGAAATGTCCGAGATCAGCCGGTCGAGCCGGCGGACATCGTGCTGGATCACTTCGAGCAGCCGGTTGCGCGAGGTGTCGTTGCGGGCGAGCGGCAGGGTCTCGACGGCCGAGCGCAGCGATGTCAGTGGGTTCTTGAGCTCATGGGCGACATCGGCCGCGAAGCTCTCGATCGCCTCGATCCGCTTGAACAATGCATTGGTCATGTCGCGCAGGGCGCCGGAAAGATGGCCGATCTCGTCGGAGCGCTCGGTGAAATCGGGGATTTCCTGGCGCGATTTCACGCCGTAGCGCACCCGCTCTGCCGCTCGCGCCAGCTGGCGGATCGGGCCGGCGATGGTGCTTGCCAACAGGATCGACAGGATCACCATCACCACCGCGGCGACGGCAAAGACCCGGAGGATGGCGAGGCGCTCGGCCGTCACGATCTCATCGATCTCGCCTGGGCGGGTCGACAGCAGCAGCACGCCCAGCACCGACTTGAAGCGCTGGATCGGCACGGCAACCGAGACGATGGATTCGTTCTGCTCGTTGATGCTCACCTGGGTGGAGGGAGCGCCGCTGAGCGCCGTTATCACTTCCGGATAGCCCTTGCCGTTCTGGTTGCCGAGCTCCTTGTAGAGCGGCGCGTCGGAACGGAAGAGATAGCGCTTGACCGTGTTCCAGACCCGTTCCGCCAGGTTCTGTTCCTGCTTGGGCTGCGGCAGGTCAGTGCGGACGATATCGGAATAGATGAACAGAGCCCTGGAATCGATCACCAGATTGCCGTCGCGATCATAGACCCGGGCGCGCAATTTCGTCGGCGAGATCAGGCGCCGCATCAGCGGCGCGACCTTTTCCGGATTGATCGGAAAGTCGAGCGAACTTGCGTCGTCGCTCTCGTCCTCGCCCGCCGCCTGCTGTTCCAGGAGTTTTTCCGGATCGATGCGGATCGAGCCGGTCTCGACGGAAGCCGAAGCGGCCACGGCGCTCGCCATGATTTCGCCCTGGGTGAGCAGGGCCTGCACACGCGCGTCGATCAGGCCTTCGCGGAACTGGTTGAGGTAGAAGATACCGACGACCAGGGCGACCAGGCCGGCCAGGTTCAGCACGACGATGCGCCGTGTCAGGCTGGAGAAGGTCTGCACGGTGATCGCGCGCAGGGCCAGCCGCAGGCGCCGCCGGATGATCGATCTCGACCTTGGGTGCTCGGATGGGGTCGCGCGCTCGGGGCTCATCGGGTCTGGTACGAAATTCTATCGAGAGGAGCGCGAGAGCCTGCTTCAGGGCATGAAGAAGGCGTCATTCCAGGGGATGGCCTTCCCCGCTGCGCGGAGAAGGTCTCCAGGTTGAGGCGGGAGGAAACCCTCACGCTTCCTTGAAGCGATAGCCGACACCATAGAGCGTTTCGATCATCTCGAAATCGTCGTCGGCCTGCTTGAACTTCTTGCGCAGGCGCTTGATGTGGCTGTCGATGGTGCGATCGTCGACATAGACCTGGTCGTCATAGGCCGCATCCATCAGGGCATTGCGGCTCTTGACCACGCCCGGGCGCTGGGCGAGGGCGTGCAGGATGAGGAACTCGGTGACGGTGAGCACCACCGCCTCGCCCTTCCAGGTGCAGGTGTGGCGTTCGGGATCCATGCGCAACAGGCCGCGTTCCAGGATCTTGGCGTCCGAAGCCTTGGCAGCGGCGGCATCCTTGGGCTGGAAACGGCGCAGCACCGCCTTCACGCGCTCCACCAGCAGGCGCTGCGAGAAGGGTTTGCGGATGAAATCGTCGGCGCCCATCTTCAGGCCGAACAATTCGTCGATCTCCTCGTCCTTGGAGGTGAGGAAGATCACCGGCAGCTCGGATTTCTGGCGCAGGCGGCGCAGCAGCTCCATGCCGTCCATGCGGGGCATCTTGATGTCGAAGATGGCGAGATCCGGCGGATTGGCCTTCAGACCGTCCAGGGCCGACATGCCGTCATTGTAGGTCTGGATGCGATAGCCTTCCGCCTCCAGCGCGATGGAAACCGAGGTCAGAATGTTGCGGTCGTCATCGACCAGCGCAATCGTCGGCATTGCAATCCTTTCATGACGCGGTGTAACCGCCAAAGGCTATTATGATGGTTTGCGCGGCAAATCACCATACTTGCCTTCGCATTCTACGCCTAAACCGGCGGAAGTGTGACAATTATCGGTTCAAAACGGTACTTCTTGTTGCCAATCGCCGGCAAAACGGCATTTTCAAACTGTTTCCATCCAAACGAGTCTTCCAGAGCGATGTCTTCGAGCGATACCACGCGTCTGCCCGGCCAGCCGGTTCCGGCGAACCAGCCTGCCGATTTCGAGCCCGTTGCGGAGGGCAAGGCCCTGCTCAGGCGCATCCGCGCCGGCGCGCTGGCGACACTTGATTCGAGCGATGGCTCTCCCTTTGCCAGCCTCGTCAATACAGCCACCGATTTCGATGGTGCGCCGCTGCTGCTACTCTCCCGGCTGGCAGCCCATCGCAGCAATATCGAGAAGGATGCGCGCATTTCCCTGCTGCTGAGCGAGGGCGGCAAGGGCGATCCGCTGGCCCATGCCCGCCTGACCGTGAAGGGCCTGGCTAAGATCGTCGAGGATGAAGATGCCAGGGCTCTCTGCAAGGCGCGCTTTCTGGCCCGGCATCCCAAATCGGCGCTTTACGCCGATTTCCCGGATTTCAGCTTTTTCCGCGTGGCGGTAAGCGGCGGACATCTCAATGGCGGCTTTGCACGCGCCGCCCTGCTGTCGGCGGAGGAACTCCTTACCGACGTCAAGGGCGCGGAGGCCCTGCGCGCCGCGGAGGCCGGGGCGATCGAGCATATGAACGCTGATCATGCCGATGCCGTCAGGCTCTACGCCACCAAATTGCTCGGCGGCCGCGACGGCCCCTGGCGCATCAGCGGCATTGATCCCGAAGGCCTGGATCTGGCCTTTGCCGACGACACGCTGCGCCTCGTCTTCGACAAGCCGGTCCTGGACGCCACCGCCCTGCGGCTGACGCTGGTACATCTGGCCGAGAAGGCGCGAGGCTGAGGCCGGCTGTTCCGACCAAGACGGGTGAAGCGCGACAATCCCTCTCCCACCTGGGGAGAAGGATTGCTGCGTCTTTTCCTACTGACTTCAGCCCCTGATGAAGGCAAGCAGGTCGGCGTTGAACTGGTCCTGCTGCGTCAAGGTCAGGCCATGCGAACCGCCCGGATAGACCTTGAGGGTGGCGTTGGGGATGAGCTTGACCGACTGATGGGCGGAAGCGCCGATCGGCACGATCTGGTCGTCGTCGCCATGGATGATCAGGGTCGGTACGTCGATCTTCTTCAGATCCTCGGTGAAGTCGGTCTCCGAGAATTGCTTGATGCAGTCGAGCTGGCCCTTGAGGCCCCCCAGCATGCCTTGCAGCCAGAAGGATTCGCGCGCGCCTTCGGAAACCTTCGCGCCTGGGCGGTTGTAGCCGTAGAAGGGCAGGGTCAGGTCCTTGTAGAACTGCGAGCGGTCGTCGAAGGTGCCCTTGCGGATGCCGTCGAAGACTTCGAGCGGCAGGCCTCCGGGATTGGCGTCGGTCTTCAGCATCAAGGGCGGCACGGCGCCGACCAGGACAGCCTTGGCGACATGCTTGGTGCCGTGGCGTCCGAGATAGCGGGTGACTTCACCGCCGCCGGTGGAGTGGCCGACGAGCACGGCATCCTTCAGGTTCAGTTCCTCGATCAGTTCGGCGAGGTCATCGGCATACTGGTCCATATGGTTGCCGTCCCAGGTCTGGGTCGAGCGGCCATGGCTGCGGCGATCATGCGCAATCACCCGGTAGCCATGCTGCCCGAGGAACACCATCTGGGCGTCCCAGGCATCGGCGCTCAGAGGCCAGCCATGGGAGAAGACCACGGGCTGCCCGCTGCCGAAATCGCGGTAGAAGATCTGGGTGCCGTCTTCGGTGGTGATCGTGCTCATCGTCGGTCTCCTGCTGGGTTGAAATGCGGGGCGCCTCGGAACGTGGCGGCCTGGTGAGACATTGAATACCGCGCCATGGGCGTGATACGGATTGGCGAAACTGACATTGTTCGGGGCAAAACTGACAAATGGCAATGGGTAGCACTCTACCTGAGATTGGCCTGCTGCTGTATCCTGGCGTGCGCACGGCCGCCGTCTACGGCATGGTCGATCTCTTCGACGCAGCCAATGACATCGCGCGCCGCCGGGCCGGCGATGCGGGTATCGGCATTCGGATCTCCCAGTGGAAGATCGCCGAGGGCGGCGGCATCGATTGCGTGGCGGACAGCCATGGTCCAGCCCCCCACAAGCCCGTGGCGATCGTTGCCCTGCCGGGGCTCGGCGATCTGCCGTCCCATGCGGTCTCCGCTCCTTTCGCCGCCTGGCTGCGCCAGCGCCATGACGAGGGGGCCATGCTGTGCTCGGTCTGCGCCGGCGCCTTCCTGCTCGCGGAAACCGGCCTGCTGACCGGACGGCTGGTCACCACGCATTGGAGCTTCGCCCAGGCCCTTTCCCAGCGCTTTCCCGATATCCTGATCGATACCGCCAAGATGATCGTCGACGATGGCGATATCATTACAGCCGGCGGCATCATGGCCTGGACGGACCTTGGCCTGACGCTGGTGGACAGGGTCCTGGGGCAGGAGGTCATGCTGGAGACGGCGCGTTTCCTGCTCGTCGACCCACCGGGGCGGGAGCAGCGCTATTATTCGAATTTCACGCCCAATCTGCGCCATGGCGACGAGGCCGTGCTCAAGGTGCAGCGCTGGCTGCAGGACCAGGAGGAGGCGGTGGAGGACATGCGTCCGGTTTCTCTGGCAGCCATGGCTGACAGGGCCGGCCTGGAGGAACGCACCTTCCTGCGCCGCTTCCACAAAGCGACGGGCCTGAAGCCGACCGAGTATTTCCAGCATATCCGTGTCAGCAGGGCCCGTTCCCTGCTGGAAACCACCAATCGCAATGTCGACCAGATCGCCTGGTCGGTCGGCTATGAGGATCCGGCGGCCTTCCGCAAGGTGTTCGCCAAGCTGATGGGGCTGTCGCCGCGCGACTACCGGCGTCGTTTCGGAGCCGGGCAAGCGATCGGGGCAGCGGCCTAAACGGGCTCGCCGCAGCTCCAACCCGTCGCTCCTAACCCGCGACGGCGGCGGCTTCGGGCTCGCGCCTATCGGCCCGCTCCAGGCCCCAGGACACCAGGAAGACCACGAGGCCGGCCACGGCTAGGAGGGCGCCCACCCAGCCTGTCGAGGCCCAGCCGAAGCCGGCCGCGACGGCGACGCCGCCGAGCCAGGCGCCGAGGGCATTGGCGATGTTGAAGGCCGAATGGTTGAGCGCGGCCGCGAGCGTCTGGGCATCGCCGGCCACGTCCATCAGGCGGGTCTGGATCGCCGGGCAGATGGCGAAATTGCAGCCGATCAGGAAGATGCAGAGCGAGATCATCCAGGGATTGGATGCGGTGAGGCCATAGAGCGCCATCACCACGATCACCCAGACCAGCATGCCGCCGATGGTGGCCATCAGGGCGCGGTCGGCCAGCCAGGAACCGGCGATGTTGCCGACATTCATGCCGATGCCGAACAGCACCAGCGCCACCGGCACGAAAGCGGGCGAGAAGCCGCTGAGCTGGGTGAGGGTGGAGGCGACATAGGTGTAGACGGCGAACATGCCGCCCAGGCCGATGGCCGGGATCGCCAAGGTCAGCCAGACCTGCTTGCGCTTGAGGGCGCCGAGTTCACGCAGCGGGCTGGCGCCGGGCTTGACCTTGTCGAGCGGCATGAAGGCCAGGATCAGCGCGGCGGTAAGAGCGCCGATGGCGCCGACGGTCGCAAAGGCGAGGCGCCAGCCCAGGGTCTGGCCGAGCCAGGTGGCGAGGGGGGAGCCGACCAGCGTCGCGAGCGTGATTCCCATCATCACGCGCCCGACCGCCTGGGCGCGCCGATTGGGCTCGGCCATGCCGGCGGCGACCAGGAAGGAGACGCCGAAATAGGCGCCATGCGGCAGGCCCGCCAGGAAGCGGAAGCCGATCAGCTGGTAATAGCCGCCCGCCAGGGCGCTGGCGGCATTGGCCGCGGCGAACACCACCATCAGCCAGAGCAGCAAGGTGCGGCGCGCCATACGGGCCGAAAGCACGGCGATGACCGGCGCACCGACGACCACGCCGAGCGCATAGGCGCTGATCATGTGGCCGGCTTGCGGCTCGGTGACCAGGAGACCGTTGGCGACGTTGGGCAGGATGCCCATCGAGGCGAATTCACCGGCGCCGACGCCGAAAGCGCCGACGGCAAGGGCAAACTCGATCCAGGCGGCGCGATGACGATGGGACGGGCTGTCGGCGTTGAGATCGGCGAGGGAGGCGGTGGCCGGATGGGTCACGGGAGGGCTTTCAGGGCGAATGGCGCGAAACAAACAAGATGAGAAACCTCACGGCGAGAGGCCGCAGGCTGGCAATGGCTTGAATCAGCGATTTGGGAACGATGTATTGCACTGCAATATTGCTTCCGAAGGGGAAAATGTAAATCGGTTTACGTCTGCATTTCGGCATGGCTCGGGGCCGAGCTATGCCTGGGAAACGGACGTCTCGTCCGCGCTTGAAAATGCGGCGGTCCGGAAAGCTGGAGTTTCGGCCGCGGGAGCCTCTATCCGGGTTCTTCACGAGGTTGGCCTGGCGCCTCGTTTCCAAGGCCGAGCACGGCTGCCCGCGACCCTGATGCTGGCTAATAGGGCTTGGCAGCCACATAGCCATAATAGTTCATCAGGAAGTCATCCAGCGTGAGCGTTCCGCTCAAGGGCACCTCGCGATAGCCGTCGCCCCAGGTATAGATGTGGAACGTGACTTCGCCATTCTCCACCTTCATCTGCGATTGCAGCACGACCCAGTGATCGTCGCGAATGTCGGAGCTCTGGGTCTGATGGCCATCGACCATGTTGGAGCCGATGAGCAGGACGACATGGTAGCCCGCCGCGAGCAGGCGGTTCGCTTCCTTCATGTTGTCGGTGTCGCGCTGGTGGCGGAAGAAGTTCGCATCCTCCCGCACATCCGTGTAGCCGGCCTGGTCGAACCAGTAGGCCAGCTCCATCGGGGTCGTCATGCCCGAGAATCCGCCGTCGGTCGAATCGTAATGGATGGCCCAGTCGTTGGAGTTGCGGATGCTCGCCAGCGTCAGCCAGTCGACCGGGGCAATATCGGAGGACGAGGGGGCGGCATGGCGCAGATCGGCTTTCGGCTTGATCGGAAGTCTGTAGAGCACGCCCTCGCCCTTGTCGTACATGTCGCAGGCGTAGGCGGCATAGGTTCCCGGACGGTCGCGCAGGACATTGAAGACCAGAGCCGCTGGTCCGCACAAATTCGTCTGGTTCTGGTCGAGCGTGCCCGGATAGGCGACGCGGATGATGATGCCGATGCCGACTTCGTCCCGGTCGAGATTGGGCCATTGGCCGCGACCGAGCTTGCGCATGAAGTCGCAGGCACGGCCGACGGCATAGCTGCGCTGGACCGATGAGACGTCGAACGGCCATTTTGCCATCATCGTGCCGGCCAGGTCGACGAAGCGCTCCAGCATCGTCTTCGAACGCGGCATGATGGTGTTGGACTTCTCTGCGATCATCTTCAGGTCGGCGAGTTCGCTCTGCGTTACCCGGCCGTCCTGCAGGGTGGCGCGCAGGATCTCGACGACCTCGACATGGTTGAGATGGCGATCGTCGGCCAAGGCCGCGCGCAGGGCTTTCGGTACCGAGTTGCTCTGGAACACGCCCCAAGGCCCGGTCGGGGTGGCAGCCGGCGTCGGCGAGGGGCGTGAGGCGAGTTCCTCCAATTTGGCGATGGCTGCGCCGGTGGGCTCGATGAAACCTGTCTGGTGCGCCGGGAAGTATTTCTTCTGGAACGTGAGGATGGCACTGCACAGCGCGTCGCTGGCGATGCCGCCAACGACGCGGCCTGCAATACCGGCTTGGGCTCCGCCGTCAATCTTGGGAATGAGATTGAGGAGTGCGATGACGATCTGCTGGTCTTCGGCCCAGTTCTGGCACTGGGCGCCGGTCGAGGCGTGGCGACCTACGCGCGCACGGAGGGGCATGCGATCCTCCTTCTCGCGATCGGCACTGTCGTCTCGCGATGGATGTTCTCGGTTTGCCGACACTAGCGGTGTCCGGCGTTTTGAGTATCCACTGAATAGGGGGGACGCGTGACCCGCCCGTTATCGGCCCGTATCCATGCTTCCCTTCTGCTCCGGCAGCACGGCGATGGCGTCGATCTCCACCAGGACGTCGGGGAGGAACAGCGAGGCGACGCCGACGAGGGAACTGGCCGGCGGCCGCTCCTTGCCGATCCAGCGATCACGCACCGCCCGGATCACAGGCAGCTGGCTGGGATCGTAGTCCCGTACATAGATGGTCACCCGGGCCAGCGCGCTGAAATCGCCGCCGGCCGCCTGCAGGGTGGCGAGCAGGTTGGCGAAGACCTTTTCGAGCTGGGAGGCGAGGTCATCGCCGACGACCTTGCCCGTTTCGTCGAAGGGCACGTGGCCGGAAAGCAGCAGCAGCCGCCCGCTTTCGACCAGCATGGCCTGGGAAATGCCGGGAATGGCGGAGCCGGGCGGATTGATCGGGCGCAGCATGATGGTCTCCTTACTCTGTCGGTCTGTTTTCGCAGGCGATGATGACGCTGTCTCGACTGGAGCATTATCCAGGAAGGCTGGCAGGGTTCTTGGCTAAGCATGAAGGAAGGAGAAAGGTTGGATCACACCGTCCTGTCGAATTCCGTCAGCGCCCGACTGGCCAGCCGGTAGAGCTGCGCCGGGCGCTTGCGTTCGGCGGTGGCGCTCGCCTTGGCATCGATCTCCTCGAGAATCTGCATTTCCATCAGCTTGCGGCGGAAGGCGCTGTCGTTGAGCGGCGTGCCCATGGCCCTCTCATAGACGGCCTTGAGCTCGGGCAGGGTGAATTGCTCGCCGAGCAGGAAGGCCGGCAGGGTGGAATAACTCGCTTTCGAGCGCAGCCGCACCAGGGCGGCGGCGATCAGCCTACCATGGTCGAAGGGCAGAGGCGGGCAATGGTCGGGATCGATGCGCTCGAAACGGGGAGCGCCGGCTGCCTCGGCGGCGGCAAGGCGCTCGTCCGGCACCAAAGCCAGATAGACGATGGCGATCGACCAGCCGCGCGGGTCGCGATCCGGGCCGCCAAAGCTGCGCACCTGTTCGAGATAGAGGCCATCGAGCCTGGCCTTGCTGGCCAGGATGCGCCGCGCCGACGCCTCGATGTCGGCATCCTCCTCCGGCCTGACATAGCCGCCGATCAGGGCGAGTTCACCGGCATGGGGATCGTATTCGCGCCGTTGCAGGCAGAGCCGCAGGCCGTCTTCGTTCAAGGTGACGAGAACGATGTCGACCGTGGCGATCGGGCGCTGTTCAGGCCCGGCATAGGAAACGACAGGCATTTCGACATCCATAAACAGGGGCAACGGTGGAACCCAGGGCGCTCCCTGCCCGCGGTGCCAATTCCGTCAAATCGTCCTAGCACAGCCGGAAGCGGCAGCGAGATCAAGGCGCAAAATGCAATTTGTGATTTTATTGGCTGGCGCAGACGCCTTCCCGTCGCCGCCTGTTCGCTTGGGAACTGACCGATGGTGCGATCCGTGGTGAAACGGCATCCGATCCGGAGCAGAGGAAGACATGCGCTCGTTTCTGTCGTCTGCCTTGCTGGCCACCCTCGTCGCCGGCTGCGCGGCGCCGCAATCCACGGTCATCGTCAAGCCCTTCACCGGCCATGTGCCGAGGATACCCGGCAACTACGAAGCGGCGGCCCGATTGCCCGAACCTCCGCGGCCGGAGCCGGCACCACCTTCTTCCTCGAGTAGTTCCTTCGATCAGACAGGGAACTCGGTTGACGAAAATTATTGTGCCGGGGTCGTCACGCCCACGCATAGTTCCTATCGCTGGTGCAACAAGCACGGCTACCCGACCAAGGATAGGCGGTAGGGACGTCTGCCTCCCTCATTCCCGGTCGAAGCTGGTGCGCTCCGACCACCTGCATGTGCTGTTCGACACAGGGTCGATGTGAGCATGGCATAAATATACAAAATACAATTTGCACTTTGTAATTTAATAAATTAAAACGAGTTCAATCGATCTCGACAACGCAGGAGCCAGCCATGGCCACCATTCGCCGCTATCCCTTCTTCAGCCACGCCCGCGTCGAGGCCTCCTCCTTCCTCGGCGTCTACCGTCGCGGCCGCCTCGCCCGGTCGGGCCGGGGCCAGGCCGTGTGGTTCTCGCCCCAGGGCAGCACCTCGCTGGTCGAGGTACCGGCCGACGACCGCAACCACATCGTCGCCGTCACCGGTCGCACCGCCGATTTCCAGGCGGTGAGCGTGCAGGGGCTGGCAAGCTGGCGCGCCCAGGAGCCTGCATTGCTGGCCGAGCGCATCGACTTCTCCGTCGACCTGCGCACCGGCGCCTATCGCGCCGATCCCTTGAGCCAGGTCGAGAACCTGATCGACGGTCTGGTGAAGACGGCGGTCGAGCGTTTCCTTTCCAGCCGCAGCATCGGTGCTGTGCTGGCCGAAGGCGTCGGCACATTGCTGGCCGAGGTGGAGCGGGATCTTGCCGCTACCGCCGCGCTGTCGGCGATCGGCATTGCCCTCACCGGTATTCATTTGTCCGATCTCACGCCGGCACCGGAACTGGTGAGGGCCCTGCGCCAGCCGACGGCGGAAAAGCTGCAGCAGGCCGCCGACGAGGCGACCTTTGCCCGCCGCGCCGCCGCTGTCGAGAAGGAGGCCGCGATCGCCGAGAACGAGACCAAGGCCAAGATCCGGCTGGAGGAAGAGCGTGGGCGCTTGTTTGAGCGCGAGCGCGAAAACGAGCTCGCCCAGGCACGCACGGCTGTCGACAAGAACATGGTGGCGGCCGAGGGCGAGGCGACGGCTCGCGAGCTGACGGCGCGCAGCCAGGCGGTGACACGCGGCGTCGCCTCGGAGGCCGAAGCCGAAGCGATCCGCCGGCTCGACGAGGCCAAGCTCGTCGGCGAGCGTGTCCGAGCCGAGATCGCCAACACCCTGCCGGTGCTGATCCCGGTGGCCGAAGCCCTCAAGGAAGCCTTCGCCAATGCCAGGATCGGCACGCTCAATCTCGGCCCCGACGTGCTGGCCCAGCTCGGTACCGTGCTCGGCGCGGCCCTGGCCAAGGGCGAGGAGCAGGCAGGATGAGTGGCATTTTTGCCTTCTCCCCTTGTGGGAGAAGGTGCCCCGAAGGGGCGGATGAGGGGGGAGGCGCTTAGCCGACAAGGTCACGTTTCTCCCCCTCATCCCCCGCCGGGACCTCTAGTCAACTCAAGAGAGTTGACGACACCCGCAAGGGGAGAAGGAAACTATCCCTCGAACCCCGGAGCCCGCCATGTCCCTTCTCGCCCCCCGTGTCATCCTGGTCCGGCGCGAGACCGATCTCGACCGCATCCGGGCAAGCTACACCAGCGCTGCCGCTGCACGCTTCGTACTGGAGCGCAAGGGCCTGACGCTGGAAGCGGTGGAGGACACGCATCGGCGCTTTACCGAGGCTCTGCATCGCATCAGGGCCGCCATCCCGGCCGACTGGCGCCAGGCCACCATCCTGCGGGCCGATGTCGAACGTTTCGTCTTCGGTCCGGAGGATGTCGTGCTGGCGATCGGCCAGGATGGGCTGGTCGCCAATGTCGCCAAATATCTCGATGGTCAGGTCGTCATCGGCATCGATCCCTTTCCGGGGCAGAACGCTGGCATCCTGGTGCGGTTCGGGGTGAGCGATACCGGCGACGCGTTGCAGGAGGCCGTGAAGGGCAGTATCCGCGTCGAGGAGCGCGTGATGGCGGAAGCGCGTCTCGACCAGGGCGAGCGATTGCTCGCCCTCAACGAGATCTTCGTGGGCCATGCCAGCCACCAGTCGGCGCGCTACACATTGTCCTGCGGCGGGCAAAGCGAACGCCAGTCCTCTTCCGGCCTGATCGTCGCCACCGGGACCGGCGCCACCGGCTGGGCGGCCTCGATCCTCAACGCCACCCATGCCAGCCTGGACCTCTCGCCGGTGCAGCCGCGCCTCGGCTTCCTGGTGCGCGAGGCCTGGCCGAGCCCCGCCACCGGCACCGAGCTGGTACGGGGGCTGGTGGAGGAGGCACCTGTCGTCGTGACCTCCGAAATGGATGGCGGCACCATCTTCGCCGATGGCATCGAAAGCGACCATCTCGCCTTCGACTGGGGCCGCCGTGTCGAGATCGCGCCCTCGGCGAGGCGGCTGAGGCTGGCGGTGCCGTGAGCCTTGGGGCCGGTCCTTGGGGCAAGACGTCGCGGGGGTTACGCCGGATCGCGCGCCATGGTATCGGCTTGCTCATCTCATTCGGTGTCATCAACCATTCATCAGGTTGGTCTTGATGCGTCTCCTCCCCGAAACACCGACATCCCGGGAGGACAGTTCTTAGGAGTGTACCGTGCGCTTTGCTTCCGTGACCGATCGTTTGGCCGATTTGGGTGCGGCGAAATGGGCCGTGCATTTCGAAGCGCGCCGCCGTGTCGCGGCTGGCGAGCCGATCATCGAGCTCACCATCGGCGAGCCTGACACGCCGGCGCCGCAGGCCCTGATCGATACCGCCATCGCCAGCCTGCAGGCACGCCGCATCCGCTATTCGGGCGGGCGCGGCGAGCCATCCGTGCTGCAGGCCATCGCTGCCAAATATTCCAAGCGCACCGGCCGCACCATCACCACCGACAACACCGCCTATATGCCAGGCACCCAGACCGCCCTCTATGCGGCGCTCGCCGCCCTGGCCGAAGCCGGCAACGAGGTCCTGGTGGGCGATCCGCTCTATGCTACCTATGAAGGCGTGATCCGTGCCAGCGGTGCCGATATCGTGCTGGTGCCGCTCGACCCGGCCAATGGCTTCCATCTGCGCGCCGAGGACCTGGAAGCCCGCATCACGCCGCGTTCGCGCGTCCTGCTGCTCAACTCCCCGCACAATCCGACCGGTGCCACCCTGTCGCGCGAGGAAATCGCTGCCATCGTCGATGTCTGCCGGCGGCACGATCTGTGGATCGTCTCCGACGAAGTCTATGAGATGCTGTCCTATGGCGCCCCCTTCGCCTCGCCTTTCGACTTGGCCGAGGGGGCCGAGCGTACCGTGGTGGTATCCTCGCTCTCCAAGTCGCATATGCTGCCGGGCATGCGCGCCGGCTGGTGCGTCGGGCCGGTGGAGTTCATCGAACGCCTGCTGCCGCTGTCGGAAATGATGCTGTTCGGCGGCCAGCCCTTCATCCAGGACATGGCGGCCTATGCGCTCAGCGAGACCTTCGCCGAATGCGCCGAGAGCGCCGAGAGCTTCCGCGTGCGGGCCGAGATCCTGCCGGAAATGCTCGCCAATGCGCCGGGCCTGCGTTGCCCGAAGCCGGAAGGCGGCATGTTCGCCATGGTCGACGTCTCCGGCACCGGCATTGACGGCGAGGCCTTTGCCTGGCGCCTGCTCGAAGAGGAGAAGGTCGCCGTCATGCCCGGCGCCTCCTTCGGCCAGCAGGCAGCGGGCCATGTGCGCGTCGCCCTCAGTTCCGATGCCTCGCAGTTGCGCGAAGCCGCCAGCCGCATGGTCAGCCTGGCGATCCGGCTGAGCCAGGGCAAGGCCGCCTGAGGCAAGATTTTCCTTCTCCCCTTGCGGGAGAAGGTGCCCCGAAGGGACGGATGAGGGGTCTTGCAACGCCAGCCGTATATGGCGTGCCACCCCTCATCCCCCTGCCGGGACCTTCTCCCGCAAGGGGAGAAGGGAGACGTGTCCTGCAAGATAATAACCGCATCCACGGGGGAACCATGGCCGACCATCCTCATCTCGGCACGCTCATTCCGCAATTGCTGGTCGAACGCGGCATCGATACGGTGTTCGGCATTCCCGGCGTGCACACGGTCGAGCTTTATCGCGGCATTCCGGGCTCGGGCCTCACCCATATCACGCCGCGCCACGAGCAGGGCGCCGGCTTCATGGCGGACGGCTATGCCAGGGCGACCGGCAAGCCTGCCGCTTGCTTCATCGTCACCGGCCCCGGGCTTCTCAACATTGCCACCGCCATGGGGCAGGCTTTGGCCGACAGCGTGCCCATGCTGGTGATCACCACGCTCAATCCGCGCCAGACCCTCGGCCGCGGCGAGGGGCATCTCCACGAATTGCGCGGCCAGTCCGTGGTCGGCCGCGAGGTGTCCGCCCTCGCCTTGACGATCTGGACCGCAGGCCAGCTCATTCCCGCCTTCGACGAAGCCTTCGCCTTCATGGCCTCCGCGCGTCCTGGCCCGGTGCTGATCGAAATCCCGATCGACCTGTTGTCCGAGCCCTTCCCGGGGCCCGTGACCGCTATGCGCAAGCCGGCCGGCCCGCCGGTACCACGCGCCGACGATGTCGAAGCGGCTGCAGCCTTGATCGCCAGGGCGAAGAAGCCGCTGGTGATCGCCGGCGGCGGTGCGGTTGCCGGGGCCGATGCCGTTCGTGAACTGATCGAGAAGCTGGGCGCCGCCACCCTGCTCACTGCCAATGCCAAGGGCATCCTGCCGGCTGGGCATAAGCTGCTGGCCGGCGGCTGCATGCTTACCCCTGCGTTGCACCGCGCGATCGGCGAGGCCGATCTCGTGCTGGCCCTCGGTACCGAGTTGGGCGAAACCGAGTTCTGGTATGAGCTCGATGGGCTGAAGCTCAACGGTGCGGTGATCCGCGTCGACATCGATCCGCGCCAGCTGCATCGCAATGCCCGCCCAACCCTGCCGGTGGTGGGCGATGCCGGGCGCTTTGCCGCCGCCCTGGCGCCGCTCGTGAAGACGATCGAGGGGGGGGCCGCCTATGCCCGGCAGTTGCAGGCCGCGCGTCTCGAGGGGGCCGATCCACGCTATGTCCGGCATCGCCCGCTGCTCGACGCGATCTGGCAGGTACTGCCCGAGGCCGTCGTCGCGGCCGATTCCACCGCGGCCAGCTATGGCGGCAACTTCATGGCCGAACCGCCGGCGGCCCGACGCTGGATGAGTGCGGCCACCGGCTTCGGCACGCTCGGTTATGCCTTGCCGGCGGCCATCGGTGCCAAGGTCGGCCGTCCCAAGGTGCCCGTGGTCTGCATCATCGGCGATGGCGGCTTCCAGTTTACCTTGCCCGAACTCGCCAGCGCGGCCGACGCCGGCGCCCCGATCATCGTGCTGCTCTGGAACGACCAGCGCTATGGCGAGATCGAGGAATACATGGTCCGCAACCAGATCGCCCCGCTCGGCGTGCGCCTGCAGGCGACCGATTTCAGTGCCGCCGCCAAGGCCTTTGGCGCCAGGCATGTCGCCGCCCGCTCCCTCGGCGAGGTCAAGGAAGCCCTGCTCGCGGCCGCGGGTGCGCCGGTGACCACCATCGTCGAGATGGATGCGTCGCAATACGCTTGATCCATGTCGCGATCGGCATGATCGGCGCCATGAAAAGACTAGAAAGGGCGCCGATCGAATTTCCGTTGTACCGAGGGGAAACGCCGATGCAGTTCGCATTGACCGAAGAGCAGGACATGCTGGTCGAAACGGTGCGCCGTTTCGTCGAGGAGGAGCTCTATCCGCATGAGGCGCTGGTCGAGCGCACCGACGAAGTGCCTGACGACCTCGCCGCCGAAATCAAGAAGAAGGCGATGGAGCTCGGGCTCTATGCCGCCAACATGCCGGTGGAACTGGGGGGCGGCGGCCTCGATGCCGTCGGCATCGCCTTGCTGGAGCGCGAGCTCGGCCGGGCCAATTACGGCCTGCAGATGGTGGTGGCCCGCCCCTCCAACATCCTCCAGGGCTGCCAGGGCGCCCAGCGCGAGCGCTGGTTGCTGCCGGCGATCCGCGGCGAGCGCGTCGACTGTTTGGCGATGACCGAGCCGGGTGCCGGTTCCGACGTGCGCTCGATGAAGACCAAGGCAGTCCGCCGACATGACGCTAAATTGGGCGACAGCTATGTCATCAACGGCCAGAAGCACTTCATCAGCCATGCCGACAAGGCCGATTTCATCATCCTGTTCGCCGTTACCGGCACCGAGGAAACCAAGCGCGGCCCGCGCAACCAGATCTCCGGCTTCCTGGTCGACAAGGACACGCCCGGCCTGACTGTGCGCCCCGGCCCGCATGCGCTGTCGCATCGCGGCTACCACAATTGCGAGCTCTATTTCGACGATTGCGTCATCCCGGCCGACCAGCTTCTCGGCGAGGAAGGCAAGGGCTTCGACCTGATGAGCGAATGGCTCGGTGCCACCCGCCTCACCGTGGCGGCCACCTCGGTCGGCCGGGCGCGCCGGGTGATGGACGAGACCTTGGCCTGGGCCGGCCAGCGCAAGCAGTTCGGCCAGTCGATCTCCCAGTTCCAGGGCGTCTCCTTCCCGCTCGCCGATCTCGCGGTCGAGCTGGAGGCCGCCGACCTCCTGACGCTCCGGGCCGCCTGGCTGCTCGACCAGGGCAAGGCCACCGATGCCGATTTCGCCATGGCCAAGCTGGCGGCGTCCGAGATGCTGGGCAAGCTGACCGACAGGGCGATCCAGACCTTCGGCGGCATGGGCCTGATGGACACCCTGCCAATCGCCGGCTGGTGGAAGGACGCCAGGGTCGAGCGCATCTGGGACGGCACCAGCGAGATCCAGCGCCTTATCATCGCGCGGCAGATGCTGCGCCCGCACGAGGGGCGTTGAGGCGATGTCCCGTAACGATTGAGGCGCCACCTTTGTGATGCCCGGGTTCGACCCGGGCATCCAGAGGCCCCGTCGCCGAGATCCGGAGGGAGGAACTGGATTGCCGGGTCAAGCCCGGCAATGACAGAGGTCGAACCATCTCGATTCGTTTCGTGACGGATGAGCCCAGAATGGCGACGCTTGGCGGGAGCATCATGATCGTGCAGGAAGGAACACCTCTCCCGCATGCAGCAGCCAGTTCCCGGAAGATTGCCATGACCGACATACCGACCGCCGCCGCCTATCTCGCCGATCTCACCCGGCGCATCGGGGCTCTGTTCTGGGCCAATGCCGAGGCCATCGCAGCAGCGGCTGTAGCCGTCGAGCGCACGGCCCGGCAGGACGGCCTGGTCTATGTCTTCGGCACCGGCCACAGCCACATTCTGGCCGAGGAGGCGCATTATCGCGCCGGCGGCCTGGCCCTGACCGTGCCGATCCTGTCGGCGGTGACCATGCTGCATGACGGCTCGGTGGCCAGCACGGCTTTCGAGCGCATCCCGGGCATGGTGGCGCCCGTGCTGGCGCGCTATCCGATCGGGGCCAAGGACATGCTGATCATCGCCTCCAACAGCGGCGTCAATGCCGCCATCATCGAGGCGGCGGAGATCGGCAGGGCGGCCGGTGCCACCATCGTCGCCATCACCTCGCTCGCTTATTCGAGCCAGGCAGCACAGGGCCGGCCCCGGCTTGCCGATCTGGCCGATGTCGTGCTCGACAATGGCGCACCGCCCGGCGATGCCGTGATGGCGCTGCCGGACAGCGAATTGCGCACGGGCCCGGTCTCGACCTCGATCGGTGCGGCCCTGCTCAACGCGGTCTTCGCGGAAGCGGCGGCGCGCCTGCAGGCCGAGGGCGGCAATGCCCCGATCTATCGCAGCGCCAACATGCCGGGCGCCAAGGAGATCAATGCCGGGCTGGTTGCGCGGTATCGGCCGCGCAACCCGCATCTTTGAGATCGTCGTCGATGATGGCGGTCCATGACAGAATTTTTACACGAAGCGGTATCAATCTACATGAGCAGATTGACGCCGGTCCCGTGCTCGTCAACCTTGTAGCAACGCCTCCTCCCTAGGGTGCGAGGTTTCCCGCCTGCTTTGTCTCCATAGGTCCCACCGCATGTCCGTCGTCGATGGCCTCCGCCGCCTGCTCAAACCCCGCCACATTGCCGTCGCGGGGGGGCGATTGGCCTCCGTGATCATCCGTGAATGCGACCGCATCGGCTATGCCGGTCCGATCTGGCCCATTCATCCCGACAAGACCGAAATCGCGGGACACAAGGCCTACAGGACCGTCGCCGATCTGCCGGAGGCGCCCGATGCCGTTTTCGTGGCGACGCCGCGCGAACCCACGGTCGACATCGTCGCGGCCCTGGCCGAGCGGGGCGCCGGTGCGGCCGTCTGCTATGCCGCCGGTTTCGCCGAGGTCGGCGAGGAGGGGGCGGCGCTGCAGAAGAAGCTCGTCGAGCTCGCCAAGGGCATGCCGATCGTCGGCCCCAATTGCTACGGCGTGCTCAACCTGCTCGACGGCTGCGTGCTCTGGCCCGATACCCATGGCGCCGAGCGGGTGGAGAAGGGCGTCGCCATCATCACCCAGTCCGGCAACATCGCCCTCAACATGACGATGCAGCGGCGTGCGCTGCCCATCGCCTATGTCATTGCCGTCGGCAACAAGGCGATCGGCGACCATGGTGACTATATCGAGGCGCTGCTGGCGGACGAGCGCGTTACGGCCATCGGCCTGCATGTGGAATCGATCGACGATGTCGCTTTGTTTTCTCAGGCAGCGATCAAGGCACTCGAAAAGGGCGTGCCCCTGGTCGTGCTGAAGACCGGGCGCTCGGAGATCGGCTCAGAGATCGCCATGAGCCATACTTCCTCGCTCGCCGGCGCCGATGCGCTCTACAACGCCCTGTTCGCCCGCTACGGCGTGGCGCGTGTTGTCGACGTCCCGGCCTTCGTCGAGACGCTCAAGCTCATGCACCTGTTCGGCGGTCTGCCGGGCAAGCGCATCTCTTCGATGAGCTGTTCGGGCGGCGAGGCGGCGCTGATCGCCGACCTCGCGGCCGATCGCGACCTCGAGTTCGCGCCGATCCCGCCGGAAAACGCCGCTCGCCTGCAGGAGTTGCTCACCGACAAGGTGCATGTCTCCAACCCGCTCGACTACCACACCTATATCTGGGGCAACGAGCCGGCCAACGAGGCTGTCTTCACCGAGATGCTGAACTCGGGCTTCGACCTCAACCTCCTGGTGCTGGATCAGCCGCGCACCGATCGCGGCCTGGTGCCGGATGGCGGCTTTGCCGCCGCTCGCGCTGCGATCACCCGTGCTGCCGCAGCCTCGGGCGCCCGCGCCGCCGTGGTGTCCTCGCTGCCGGAGAACATGCAGGAGGACGATGCCAAGGCACTGCTTGCCGACGGTGTGCTGCCGATGCAGGGCATGGGCGATGCGCTGACCGCCATCACCCATGGCGTCGACTTCACAATGGCGCGTGCCGGCTGGGAGAAGCTCGTCCCGTTGCGCAAGGTCGCGCGCATCGATGTCGGCAAGGCACGCCTGCTCAGCGAATATGAATCCAAGCATCTGCTCGGCCGCCACGGCCTCGAGCTGCCGCCGAGCCGTATCGCCGGCACGGTCGAGGCCCCGTCCACAGCGGCTGCCCTCGGCTTTCCGGTGGCGATCAAGATCCACAGCGACAAGATTGCCCATAAATCGGATGTCGGCGGCGTCAAGCTCGGCCTGCGTTCGCGGGCCGACGTGACCGACGCCGTCGCCTCGATGTCGCATCTGGGCGACCGCTTCCTGGTCGAGCGCATGGTGGAAGGCGCCGTCGCCGAACTCATCGTCGGGGTGGTGCGCGATCCCCAGTTCGGCCCGACGCTCACCGTCGGCGCCGGCGGCGTGCTGGTCGAGATGCTCAAGGACGCGGCCGTGATGCTGCTGCCGGTCACCGCCGAGGAGATCCGCGAAAAGCTGATGAGCCTGCGCGTCGCACGCCTGCTCGAAGGCTTCCGCGGCAAGCCGCGCGGCGACATCCGTGGCACCATCAAGGCCATCCTGGCGATCGCCGATTTTGCCGAACGCCATGCCGACCGGTTGGTCGAACTCGACGTCAATCCGCTCTTTGTGTTGCCCGAGGGGCGCGGAGCCATCGCTGCCGATGCACTCGTTCGCATGCTGGATTGAGACCAAGGGCGCCAGAACAGCCTTCACCCTCCCCTGGAGGGGGAGGGTCGACACGCAGTGTCGGGGTGGAGTGACGACGTCAGCAGGCGAAGTCGTTTTGGCCATTTCCGCCGGTGCCTCCTCACCCCACCCCGGCCTTTCAGGCCGACCCTCCCTACGCAACTCAAGAGAGTTGCGGACATCCAGGGGAGGGTGAAAGTTGCGCATGCCGATCGTTGCGCTAGCATTTTCAGGAGATTGCCATGTCTGAATCCGTCAAGCTCGAACGCCGCGGCGCGGTGCTGGAGGTCACGCTGGATCGTCCGAAGGCGAATGCCATCAACCTCGCCACCTCCAAGGCGCTGCATGCCGCCTTCCGCACCCTGCAGGACGATCCGGAGCTGCGCGTCGCCATCCTCACGGGGGGCGGCGAGCGCATCTTCTCGGCCGGTTGGGACCTGAAGGCGGCCGCCTCCGGTGCCGAAGAGCCGGACACCGATTTCGGACCGGGCGGCTTTGCCGGCCTGACCGCCTTCTGGGAGCTGACAAAGCCGGTGATCGCGGCGGTCAACGGCGTCGCCATCGCCGGGGGCTGCGAGCTGGCGCTGGCCGCCGATCTCATGGTGGTGGCCGATCACGCCGAATTCGCCCTCTCCGAGGTGACGGTTGGCCTCGTCGCCGATGCCGGCGGCATCCAGCGCCTGCCGCGCCGTATTCCGCTCGCCATCGCCAGCGAATTGCTGCTCACCGGCCGCCGTTTCACGGCGCAGGAGGCCCATGGCTGGGGCCTTGCCAACCGCGTCGTGCCGATGGCCGACCTGATGGCCACGGCGCGGGAACTGGCTGATACCATCGCGGCCAACGCGCCGCTGTCCATCGCCGCAGTCAAGGCTATCCTCGCCGCCACCGAAGGCATGGGCGTGCGCGAGGCCTATGAGCATGTCTATGCCGGCAAGGTGCCCGAGCACCGCGCCATGCAGCTTTCCGAGGATTCGCGCGAAGGCGCCAAGGCCTTCGTCGAAAAGCGCGCTCCGGTCTGGAAGGGCCGGTGATCGGGGGGCTGGTCTCCAGACCAGCCTGGCACTATCGGTTTGCAATGTTGCGTTTGCTCAGGAGGAGAGACCGGCAGGGAAAGGCCGGCCTCCCGGAATGTCATTCTGACTTCACGCTTGACACATACCAACCATTTGGTATGTGTATCGCATGTCAAGACCCACCAAGCAATCGCCCGAACGCGGCCATGCCCGAAACCGCCTGCTGGAGGCGGCGCGGGACGTCATCCGCGCCAAGGGCTTCGCGGCCACCTCCGTCGACGACATCTGCCGCGCGGCCGATGTCACCAAGGGGGCGTTCTTCCATCATTTCGGCAGCAAGGAAGCGCTGGGCGTCGCCGCCGCCGAATATTGGGAGGAGACGACCACCGGCTTCTTCCAGGTGGCGCCCTATCACGCCCCGGCCGATCCCCTGGAACGCGTTCTGGCCTATGTCGCCTTTCGCAAGGCGATCATCGTGGGCGAATTGCCCGAGTTCACCTGCCTGGTCGGCACCATGGTGCAGGAAGTCTATGCGACCGCCCCTGACATCCGCGATGCCTGCGGGCACAGCATCTTCGGCCATGCCGCCACGCTGGAGGCTGATATCGAGGCGGCACGACGCGAGCGCGGCATGGCTGGCGACTGGACGGCCGCAAGCCTGGCGCGGCACACCCAGGCCGTCATCCAGGGCGGCTTCGTGCTGGCCAAGGCCGGCAACGATCCTGGACTGGCGCGGGAAAGCCTCGATCATCTCGACCGATATATCCGGCATTTGTTTCATCTCAGCGGGGAGCGCACGCAATGAGCGGGACCATGACGATCGGCTGCAACTGCGGACGGACACGCCTGGAGGTCAGGGGTGCGCCGATCCTGGTATCCGAATGCCTGTGCAATTCTTGCCGGGCCGCAGCGGGGCGGCTGGCGAAGCTGCCCGGCGCCAGGCCCATGCTGACCTGCCACGAGGCCACGCCCAGCGCCGAATATCGCAAGGATCGCATTGCCATCCTTTCCGGAGCCGAACATCTGAGCGAATTCCGGCTTTCCGACAAGGCAGGGTCACGCCGCGTGGTCGCCACCTGCTGCAACACACCCGTCTTCCTGGAAATGAAGGGCGCGCATTGGCTCAGCCTCTATCTGCATCTATGGCCCGAGCAGGCGCGGCCGAAAGTGGAGATGCGCACCATGGTCGGCGACCTCAACGACGCCTCCGGCCTTCCCGATGACATTCCCAATCTGAAGACCCATACGATCTCATTCTACGCCAAGCTGCTGGGGGCATGGATCGCCATGGGCTTCCGCGTTCCCAAGCTGAACATCGCGACGAAGGTCGAGGCCTGAGGGAGATTCCGGCAACTGTAGTTGAGCGAGTGTCATGCCTTGAAGGGGGTCTGATCTCGCACGATGGCATTGAGAGTGACGAGG